>CAKNKY010000006.1 GCA_930987725.1 uncultured Anaeromassilibacillus sp.
GCCTGCATCTGCCGGAAGCGCCGCTCGTGGGCGGCGTCCCGCCACATGGAGCCGGTATAGTGGTCGATGAGGTGTCGCAGCCGCCAGCGGAGCATGGTGGGGACAGGGCGCTTAAACGTGTCCCAAACGATTTCCCCATAGTCCACCACACCGGCCTCAATGCGCTCGGCAATGTAGGGACAGCCGCTTTCGGCGGTGCATCTGTGGTGGGCGTACTCCGCGCAGAGAGCGCAATCCACGTCCTCCGGCTTATATTTGAATGTGCAGATAAACATTAAGTGACCTCCTGATTTTAGGCATAAAAAAACCGGGCAGAGAAAAAATCCTTGCCCGGTACGTTGATAGTGGTATTTGATTGTATCAGTCGCGCCCCTGCGTCCGCTGGCGCTTTTTCTGCCACGCTTCCAGCAGGCGGATGATCGTGTCCTGCATCCGCTTGGGCGTATAGGAGCGGGGGAAATATTTGTGGAGGGTGTCGATGGTAAACGTCACCTTGTCCTGTGCATCCTTTTTTTCCTCCGATAGAATCTCCCGCGCCTGCTCCACGGTCAGCGCCTTTTGTTGGCTGAGTTTTTTTATACGCTGTGCCTGTGAAAGCGAGGGCATATTCTGGGAGTAGTCCATGCCGTCCAGCACCATGCGCTGCTCGTCATGGGTAAGGGCAGCCAAAGGGTAAGCCGTACTCAGGCCGATTTCGCCCTCGTCCACCAGCTTCATCAGGGGCGGGACGAGGTTTGTCAGGCTGGCATACCGGCGCAGGGTGTCTCCGCTGATGCCGAGGCTTTTCCCGATCTCATCGTCGCTGCGCAACCTCGCCGCAATTTGCGGCGAAGTTAAATCCGTCCGTGCTCCCTGATGCTTGGCGACCTCCAGCCGGAGGCGGTAGGCCCATGCCCGTTCACTGGGGCGCACATCTTCCCGCTGGATATTGCTGTCCACCAATTCGGTGACAGCTTCCTCGTCGGTCATGCTGCGGATAATCATGGGCATGTCCGCCAATTCAGCCAGCTCGCTGGCCCGGTAGCGCCGGTGTCCGGCGATAATTTCATACCCGCCCTCCGGGTCAGGCCGCACAAGCCCCGGCTGTCTCACCCCACGCACCTTTACGGTAGCGGCGATCTGCTGCATGATAGGGTCGTCGTCCCGCACCTGATAGGGCTGACGGCGCGGCATAATGTCCCGCAGGCCCGGATAGCCTTTGAATGGGTGAAGCTCCGAGAGGGGGATGCGGACGATGCGTTCCTCCTGTTCGGTGAGAGGGGCTGCCCGCGCTGCGGGCTTGTCCCGCTTCTTGGGGGATTTTTCGTTTGGCATGATCGTTTGCCTCCTTTGATTTTTGTCAGGAGACGGAAAAAGGAAGAATGTGACGTAAATCTACATTCTCCCTTTGAAACGATATGCGATTGTCGCTTTTCCTGCCGTTTGAGAGGCCGCTGTTTCGAGAGCCATCTCGCCGCAAACCCGCATGAATACTGGATTTCTGCTTGTTTGCCTTTACCTTTCCCGAATAACCTATGTTCAACGATTTCTATGCCCGCGATACCAGCAAGAAAATCCGCGCGGTTATGCGGGCAAAGGGCAACGCCGGGGAACATCTTTGCAGCAACCCGCCCTATGGGTATGTGAAAGACCCCAACGACAAGAAAAAGTGGATTGTAGACGAGGAAGCCGCCGAAGTAGTCAAGCGGATTTTTGACTTGTGCGTTGCCGGGAAAGGGCCGATGCAGATTGCAAAGGCATTGACCGCCGGAAAGGTTTTGACCGTCAAAGCGTACTATGCAAAACGGGACGGGAAGCCCATGCCGGAAAACCTCTATCAATGGGATCCAAAATCTGTTGCGGGGATATTGGAGCGTCCAGAGTACACCGGCTGTACGGTAAACTTCAAAACCTACTCCAAATCCCACAAACTGAAAAAGCGTCTGCAAAACGCCCCGGAAAATCACCGCATTTTCCCCGACACACAACCCGCTATCATCAATGAAAAAGTGTGGGAGCGCGTACAGGAACTACGGGCAAACAAACGCCGCCCCGCCAAACAAGCGGAACGGCAAGGGCTGTTTTCCGGTTTGTTGTACTGCGCTGACTGCGGCAGCAAACTGCATTTTGCTACGGGCAAGAACATGACCCCGGAGCAGGACTGTTACCGCTGCGCGAGGTACAAGAGCAATACGGGGGATTGCACCATGCACTTTATCCGCGAGGAAACGCTGAAACGGTTTGTGCTGCGCCGGATATTTGATGTAACCGCCATGTTCTTTGAGGACATTATGAGTTTCCAAAAGGCGGTGTATGAGCAGCGGTTTGAGGAAGCGGAAAAGGCAGCAAAAAAGCGCAAGCGGGAAATCACCCAAGCCGAAAAACGGATAGCAGAACTTGACCGGATTTTCAAGCGTATCTATGAGGACGATATATCCGGCGCAATTTCCCATGAACGGTTTTTGAAGTTATCCGCTGAGTATGAAGCGGAGCAGAAAGAACTGACGGAAAAGGTTAAGACAGACCGGGAAATGGTAAATGCCTACGAGCAGGACAAAGCGGATTTTGACAGTTTCGCGGCGGTCATTCGGAAGTATGTAGGGATTACCGAACTGACGCCTACGATTGTCAATGAGTTTGTGAAGAAGATTATCGTCCACGCGCCGGACAAGTCCAGCGGCCACCGGCGGCAGAAAATCCAGATTATCTGGAACTTCGTCGGGGAACTGAAGCAGGACGAGGACAAGCAGACCATTGAACGGCAAAGAAAAAGCAGGACAGCATAGCCATTTGCCATGCTGCCCTGCAAGATACCATTACTTCCTTATGGGTGGGCGGCTTTCGGAGCGCCTCCTTTTTTTCTGCGCGGAACGAAAAAAACGCCGGAACCAAACGGTTCCGGCGTCTCCCTGGTGGACGATATAGGACTCGAACCTATGACCCTTCGCACGTCAAGCGAATGCTCTAGCCAGCTGAGCTAATCGTCCATTTTTGTTTTTCTGTGCGCTCTCTCGAGTGCTTGATTATTATACCGCACCTTTTTGGAAAATGCAAGTCTTTTTTTCGGAAAACGGCAAAATCTTTTTCTCTTCCCGCACGGGGAGCGCGGAGGGGAGGAGGGAGGGCGGAAAAGGAAATCCTCGCTTGAAAAGAAACCGGAATCATCCTATAATGGGAAGAGTAAATTTCCGCAGGGAGGGATTTTCGTATGTCAGTCGGTCTTGTGTTGGAGGGCGGCGGCACGCGCGGCGCGTACACGAGCGGCGTGCTTGACGTCATCATGGAGGAAAAGCTGGAATTCCCCGTCGTGTACGGCGTTTCGGCCGGCGCGTGCAACGCGGTGAGCTATCTCACCGGGCAGATTGGCCGCAATTACGAGATCTTCTACAATTACATCCGAGACGAACGATACCTGAGTGTGACAAGCCTTTATCAAACCGGCTCCATTTTCGGGTTTGATTTTATCTTCGGGGAGCTGTTCCACAAGCTCGTGCCGCTCGATTACGAAAAATTTTTCTCCTCGCCTGTGCGTCTGCGCGTGGGCGCTACGGATCTGGCCACCGGCCAGGCTGTGTTCTATGACAAGGAGGAGATGGACGACATGCTCGTGCCGATCCGCGCTTCCAGCTCCATGCCGTTCCTGGCGCCAATTGTCTCTTTCAAGGGCCGGGAGCTGCTCGACGGAGGCTGTTCCATGTCGATCCCGCTCGAGCAGTCCATGGTGGACGGCAACCGCCGCAATGTGGTGGTGCTCACGCGCGACCCCACTTACCGCAAGAGTGCCCGCTCCGATTTCCCGCGCTCCGTGCTGCGCGTGAAATACGGTGATTACCCCAACTTTGTGCAGGCCATGGCGGACCGCGGCATCAATTACAACAGCGAGGTGGAGCTCTGCCGCGTAGAGGAGCGATTGGGCAACGCCGTGCTGGTGCGGCCCAGCAAGCCGCTCGTGGTGAGCCGCTATGAGAAGGACCCGGAGCGCCTGAAAGCCATCTATGAGATGGGCCGGGCGGACTGCGCCGCCAAGCTGCCGGAGATCCGCGCGATCCTTGCGCTCGACGCGGCGGAATCGGGCGAGGCTGCCCGGGCGTGAGGGGAAATATGGAGTACGAGAAACTGTTGGACGTCGTCACGGAAGCGGGGGCGCTTCTGCTGCGCAGCGGGGCCGAGATCTACCGCGTGGAGGAATCGATCATGCGGATCTGCGAGGCGTATGGCGCCGGTCCCGGCGACGTGTTTGCCATCCCGAGCTGCATTTATGTGACGCTCACGCGGCCGCAGGGCGCGCCGCTCACCCGTGTGAAGCGCATCCTGGACCGCGAGACGAACCTTGACTGTGTGGACCGCACGAACGACGTGTGCCGCCGCATCTGCCGGGAAAAGCCGCCGCTCGACGAAGCGCAGCGGCTGCTGCAGGAGGTGAAGGCCCGCCCCGATTATTCGGCCGCCGTGAAGCTCGCCGTCAGTCCGATGACGGGCTTTTTCTTCTGCCTGTTTTACGGCGGCGGCCTTTCGGACGCCGTGTGGGCCGGCCTGTGCAGTGTGGCGCTCCGGCTGCTGCTGTGGGGGCTGGAGCGGCTGCGCGTGAACAGCTTTTTCTGCAACCTGCTGGGCGGCGCGCTGTCCGGCGGCGTGGCTATGGCGGCCGTCTCGCTCGGCCTCGCGCAGAACGCGGACACCATCATCATCGGCGTGCTGATGAACCTCGTGCCCGGCATTGTCATCACCACCTTCATGCGGGACATGATGGCGGGGGACGTGGTGGCCGGCCTCATCCGTTTCTGCGAAAGCCTGCTGGTGGCCACGGCCATCGCACTCGGCGTGGGCGCAGCCCTCATGGTGCCGCGCCTTTTGTTCGGCGTGTAAGGGGGAAAGGATATGGAGTATTTGCAGTGCCTTTATGCCTTCCTCGCCGGCATCCCCTTCTGCGTGTTTTTCCGCGTGAGGGGGTCTTCCATCTTCTGGATGTCGCTCGGCGGGGCGATCGGCTGGTTTTTTTACCTCTTCAGCGCCCCCGTTGGCAACGATATCCTGCAATTTTTCATCGGCACGCTCGCCCTCGCGCTCTATGCCGAGATCATGGCGCGCGTGCGGCGGGCCCCCGCCACGGGCTACCTGCACGTGGCGCTCTTCCCGCTTGTGCCGGGCGGCGGTATCTATTACACGATGGAGTATTGCATCGCGGGCGACATGGACCGCTTCCTGGAAACGGGCATGCACACGCTGAGCACGGCCGGCGCGCTGGCGCTCGGCATCCTGGTTGTCTCCACGCTGGCGCGGATCTTCACGCTCCTTGCCGGCGAGGGCGGCGAGCGCATGCGCTGAACGCGTGAAAAATTTTCCGGCGCGGCGCACGGGGCGCAGCTGCGCTCTTGCCTTGTCCCGCCGGAATATGATAAAATAAACACGATACCGCACCGCTCTTTTCTTTTTCGAGCCGGTTCGCCTGTTTCGGGCGGGCCGGGCATGAGGGGGAAGCGGCGCGCCTGAAGGACGTCAAAGCGCGGGCGTCCTTTGTTTGCCGTCGCGCAAATTGGCCGAAACGGCCGGAAACGAGGGAACAGAATGTCTGATGTGATTCGCGTATTCGTGGAGAAAAAGCCTGGCTTCGATGTGGAAGCAAGGCATATCCGGGCCGACCTTGTAGAGAACCTTGGTCTGGCGTCCGTTACGGACGTGAAACTGCTCAACCGCTATGACATTTCCGGGATGAGCGCGGAAGAGTTCGCGCAGGCGCGCGATACCATCTTTTCGGAACCGAATGTGGACCGCGTGTATGAGGAGACGTACGAGGCCCCGGAGGGCTACCGCGTGTTCGCCATGGAATACCTGCCCGGGCAGTATGACCAGCGGGCGGACTCCGCCGCCCAGTGCGTGCAGCTTCTCACGCAGGGCGAGCGGCCGCAGGTTGTCACGGCGCGCGTTGTCGCCATCGGCGGAAACGTGAGCGATGAGGAGCTCGAGCGCATCGAGCATTACATGGTCAACCCTGTGGAAAGCCGCCTGGCTTCGCTGGAAAAGCCGGAATCCCTCGACATGAAGGCGGATGTGCCCGCCGACGTGGCGCGCGTGACCGGCTTCATCTCCTGGGACGACGCGGAGATGGACGCGTTTTACGGGAAAATGGGTTTTGCCATGAGCCGTGAGGATCTCTTCTTCTGCCGCGATTATTTCCGCGATGAAGAGCGCCGCGACCCCACCGTCACGGAGCTGCGCGTGATCGACACCTACTGGAGCGACCACTGCCGCCACACCACGTTCTCCACGCGCCTGACGGAGATCGATGTGGACCGCGGCCCGCTCTCCGCCGCCATCGAGGCGGCCGTGCGCCATTACTTCGACGTGCGCCGCGAGGTGTACGGCGAGACGGATCGCCCCGTTTCCCTCATGGATATGGCTGTGATTGGCACGAAGGCGCTTAAGCGCCGCGGCCTTGTGCCGGATCTCGATGAGAGCGAGGAGATCAACGCCTGCTCCATCCAGGTGCCCGTCACCATCGACGGCAAAACGGAGGATTGGCTTGTCCAGTTCAAGAATGAGACGCATAACCACCCCACGGAGATCGAGCCGTTCGGCGGCGCGGCTACCTGCCTGGGCGGCGCCATCCGTGATCCGCTCTCCGGCCGCGCCTATGTCTATCAGGCCATGCGCGTGACCGGTTCCGGTGATCCGCGCGTACCGGTGGAAAAGACGCTGCACGGCAAGCTCCCCACCCGCAAGATCACCACGGGCGCCGCGCACGGCTACAGCTCCTACGGCAACCAGATTGGCCTTGCCACCGGCCAGGTTACCGAGCTCTATGACCCCGGCTATGTCGCAAAGCGCCTCGAGATCGGCGCCGTGATCGGCGCTTCCCCGAAGGCAAACGTGGTGCGCGAGGAGCCCGCTCCTGGCGACGTGATTGTGCTGCTCGGCGGTGCGACCGGCCGCGACGGCATCGGCGGCGCAACCGGTTCCTCCAAGGCGCACACGGAAAAGTCCGTGGAAGTCTGCGGCGCGGAGGTCCAGAAGGGCAACCCGCCCACCGAGCGCAAGATCCAGCGCCTGTTCCGCGATCCGGCCGTTTCCACGCTGATCAAGCGCTGCAACGACTTCGGCGCGGGCGGCGTGAGCGTGGCCATCGGCGAGCTGGCGCCCGGCCTCGACATCGATCTTGACAAAGTGCCGAAGAAGTATGAGGGCCTCGACGGCACGGAACTCGCCATCTCCGAAAGCCAGGAGCGCATGGCCGTTGTGCTTGCGCCCGAGGACGTGGCAGCCTTCCACGCGGCGGCGGACCGTGAAAACCTGGAGGCCACCGTGGTGGCCGTCGTCAAGGCGGAGCCCCGCCTCACCATGACGTGGCGCGGCGACCGCATCGTGAGCCTGGCGCGCTCCTTCCTGGACACGAACGGCGTCACCCAGAACGCGAAGGTGCGCATTGCCGCTCCCGATCCGGCCAAAAATTACCGCGCCCTTGTGCCGGCCTGCCTGGCCGGGAAGAGCGGCGCGCAGGCCTTTTCCGAAAACCTTTCCCGCCTGGAGGTCTGCTGCCAGAAGGGATTGGCGGAGCGCTTTGACGCCTCCATCGGCGCGGCCACGGTGAACATGCCGTTCGGCGGCGCCTACCAGCTCACGCCCGAGGAGGCCATGGCCGCGAAGCTGCCCGTGCGCACCGGCGAAACGGACGACGCCACCGCCATGAGCTTCGGCTACATCCCCGGCGAGTCCCGCTTCTCGCCGTTCCACGGCGCGGCCTGGGCCGTGATGGAGAGCCTTTCGAAGCTCTGCGCCATCGGGGCCGACCCGCTCACGGCGCGCCTCACCTTCCAGGAATATTTCGAGCGCATGACGGGGGACCCGACACGCTGGGGCCAGCCGGCTTCTGCGCTGCTGGGCGCCCTCGAGGCCCAGCTCGGCATGGGCCTGCCCGCCATCGGCGGCAAGGATTCCATGAGCGGCACCTTTGAGACGCTCGATGTCCCGCCCACGCTCGTGAGCTTCGCCGTTGCCATGACGAAGGCCAGCAAGACGCGTTCCGCCGCCTTCACGAAGGGCGGTTCGAAGGTGTGCCTGCTCCCCCTGCCGCAGAACAGCGAGACGCTTCTGCCTGACTGGGAGGCCGCCAAGGCTTTCTACCGCACGGTCCGTTCCCTCATGGAGAGCGGCGCGATCGGCGCCGTGTCCGTGGTGAAGGAGGGCGGCGCGGCTGCGGCTGTGGCGCGCATGTGCTTCGGCAACCACATCGGCTTTGCGTTTGAGGATCTCGACGCGGAAACGCTCTATGCGCCGCAGTCCGGTTCTCTCGTCGCCGAGCTGGAAAACGGAGCCTCCCTGCCGGACGACCTGCACGCCGTCGTGCTCGGCAGCACGCAGGAGGAGCAGGCGATCCGCATCGGCGGCCAGACGCTGGCGCTCGGCGACGCGATCCGCGCCTGGATGAACCCGCTCGAGAAGGTCTTCCCGAACAACGCCCCCGAAGTTCCCGTGGAGCGCGACGTGCCGCTCTGGACGGAGCGGAATGCGAAGGCTCCGGCCATCAAGGCCGCGAAGCCGCGCGTGTGCATTCCCGTGTTCCCCGGCACGAACTGCGAATACGACACCGCCCGCGCCTTCGAAAAGGCCGGCGCGGAGACGGAGATCCTCGTGGTGCGCAACCTTTCCGCTGCCGCTATTGAGGAGACGATTGCCAGACTGGAGCAGGCCGTGCGCCGTGCCCAGATCGTGATGCTGCCCGGCGGCTTCTCCGGCGGCGACGAGCCGGACGGCTCCGGCAAGTTCATCGCCACCACCTTCCGCAGCCCCCGTGTGGCGGACGCCGTGGCCGAGCTGCTCGAAAAGCGCGACGGCCTCATGCTTGGCATCTGCAACGGCTTCCAGGCGCTCATCAAGCTCGGCCTCGTGCCCTACGGCCGCATCATGCAGCCGAGTGAGACGGCCCCCACGCTCACCTTCAACACGCTGGGCCGCCATGTGTCTCGCATGGCTTACACGCGCGTGACGAGCGTGAAGTCGCCGTGGCTGGCCGGCGTCCAGGCGGGAGACGTGTTCTCCGTGCCTGTCTCGCACGGCGAGGGCCGATTCGTGGCGAATGAAGAGGATCTGGACCGCCTCATTGCGAACGGCCAGATCGCCACGCAGTATGTCGCGCCGCAGGGTGCGCCCAGCGGCTCCATCGAGTGGAACCCGAACGGCTCCGTCTGCGCAGTGGAAGGCATCACCAGCCCGGACGGCCGCGTCCTGGGCAAGATGGGCCACTCCGAGCGCAAGGGCGACCATCTCTATGCGAATGTGCCCGGTGCGAAGGATCAGCGTCTGTTCGAATCCGGCGTGCGCTATTTCAAATAATCGGTCGGCCTGACGCCGGAAGGAGACGATACCATTGGAACTGGATTTTATCAAGAGAACCTGGGCGGAAATTGACCTGGACGTCGTGGCTGCCAACTATCGCGAGATCAAAAAATGCCTGAACCCGGGCGTGAAAATGTGTTGTGTCGTGAAGGCCGACGCTTATGGCCACGGCTCCGTCGTGCTCGCGAAGGAGTACGAGAGCCTGGGCGCGGACTGGTTAGCCGTTTCGAACCTGGAAGAGGCGGAAGAGCTGCGTGCCGCCGGCGTCCGCCTGCCGGTGCTCATCCTCGGCTATACGCCGCCGGAGTTGGCACAGCGGCTCTGCTCCGGGAACTTTTCGCAGGCGATCCTCTCACTCGATTACGCGCGGCGCCTCTCCGCCGTGGCGGAGCGCGGCGGTTTCACCGTGAAGGGCCACATTGCTGTCGACACCGGCATGAGCCGCATCGGGTTCCTCTACCAGGACCGTGACCGCGACAGCAGCAGCATCGACGAGATTGTGCAGGCGTGCCGCCTCGCCTCCCTGATTCCTGAGGGTATCTTCACCCACTTTTCCGTTGCGGATGACGGCGAGGAGGGCAGCTATTACACTGCGCGCCAGTTCCGCTTTTTCACAAATGCCATTTCCCAGCTTGAGCAGCGCGGTGTCACCTTCCGTGTGCACCACTGCGCAAACTCGGCCGGTGTGCTCGATTACCCCGAATATCAGCTCGACATGGTGCGGCCCGGCATCATCCTCTACGGCCTGCAGCCCTCTCCGATGATGCGCCGCCATATCCCCCTGCGCCCCGCGATGTGCGTGAAGAGCATGCTCTGCCTCGTGAAGCAGGTGGAGGAGGGCACCAGCGTCAGCTACGGCCGCTGCTTCACAGCGGACCGCCGCATGCGTGTCGGCACGCTGCCGATCGGCTATGCCGACGGTTATCCCCGCGCCCTCTCCTCGAAGGGCTGGGCAATGATCCACGGCAGGAAGGCTCCCGTGCTGGGCCGCGTGTGCATGGACCAGCTCATGGTGGATCTCACCGACATTCCCGAGGCCCAGGTGGGGGATGAGGCTGTCCTCTTCGGCGCTGAGCCGACGGCGGACGATCTCGCCGCCCAGTATGGCGCCATCGGCTATGAGCTGATCTGCGGTGTGAGCCGCCGTGTGCCGCGCGTCTATCTGCGCCGCGGCCGCCCCATCTCGGTCGAAAACAGAATGCACCAGAGCTGAATCCCCGCTCTGGCAGATAGAAAGCGCCCCCGGCGCCGTCCAGTTTTTCTCTGGACGCGCCGGGGGCGCTTTGCGTCATGCGGGAAAAGTCCGGCGGAAAGATCAGGCGGGCAGGAAGCCGATCTTCTTCATCACCTTGGCGAGCGTGCGGTTGGCGATGCGTTCGGCGCGCTGGGCGCCCTCGCGGTAGCATTCCTCGAGATAGGCTTTGTCGGCAATGTACTGCGCGTATTTCTCCTGGATCGGGCGCAGGTGCTCCACCACGGCCTCGCCGACGGCCGTCTTGAAATCGCCGTAGCCGCGGCCCTCGAATTCATGCTCGATCTCCTCCATCGTCTTGCCCGTCACGCAGGAGTAGATGCCCATGAGGTTGTTTACGCCGTCCTTGCCCTCGGCATAGCGCACGCAGGCTTCGCTGTCCGTGACGGCGCGTTTGAATTTGCGCATGACGACCTCCGGCGGGTCGAGCAGGGCGACGAAGCCGTTCACATTCGAATCGGATTTGCTCATCTTCGAGCTTGGATCCTGCAGGCTCATGATGCGCGCGCCGTGCTTCGGAATGTAGCCGTCCGGCAGGTTGAAGGTGGGGGAGTAGGCGGCGTTGAAGCGGTCTGCAATGTTGCGGGTGAGCTCGAGGTGCTGCTTCTGGTCGGCGCCCACCGGCACGAGATCCGCCTGATAGAGAAGGATGTCGGCGGCCATGAGGCTCGGGTAGGTAAACAGGCCGGCATTGATGTTGTCCGCATGCTTGGCGGCCTTGTCCTTGAACTGCGTCATGCGCGAGAGCTCGCCGAACTGCGTGTAGCAGTTGAGTACCCAGGCAAGCTGGGCGTGCGCCGGAACGTGGCTCTGGATGAAGAAGATGCTCTTCTTCGGGTCAATGCCGCAGGCCAGCAGCAGGGCGTAGGCCTCCGTTGTGTTCTTGCGGAACGTGGCCGGGTCCTGCCGCACGGTGATGGTGTGCAGATCGGCCAGCGAGAAAATGCAGTCGTATTCATCCTGCAGGGCGACCCAGTTCTTTAACGCCCCCAGGTAATTTCCCAGCGTGATGGTGCCGCTGGGCTGAATGGCGCTGAAAATGACTTTTTTGCGTTCTGTTTCCATGGGATTTCCTCCTTTGAAAAATCAAAAAGCGCTTCCGCCCCATTTCTGGGACAGAAGCGCCTGCGGCTTTCTGCGGTACCACCCGGATTGGCGGGAAAATCCCGCCCTCTCTGCGCCGCGCCTGCCGGGCGCGGCATCCCCGTAACGGGGGGAAGCCGTCGGCGGCTACTGGGGCAGGTGCCCGTTCGCCTCCGCCCTCCCGTGCCCATTCGGCGCGCCGCCTCCGGCCGGCTCTCAGCTGCTCCGGCTCTCTGTGCGGCGGTGTGGCGCGCGTACTCACACACGATCTGCGGTTTTTCTGGTTTTCTCTATTGTATACCTGTCGTGCGCCGTTGTCAAGCGCGGCCGATCAGCGGCAGACCTCCGATGCGAGCTGGCCCAGGATGCGGATGCCCTTCTCGAGCTGCTCGTTCGTAGGCGTGGAGTAGTTGATGCGGAAGCTCTGGCAGGGATCGCTCTCGTTCGTGAGGAAGGCGTTGCCCGGCACCACGCACACCTTGCGCAGCACGGCCTCCTTGCAGAAGGCAGGCATGTCCACGCCGCCCGGCAGCGTGCACCACAGGAACAGGCCGCCCTCGATGGGCAGGTAGGTGATCCCGTTGGGCACCAGGTGCTCGTTCATGAGCTTCATCGTGAAGGCGGACTTTTCGCGGTAGATGGCGCGCAGGCGTTCCAGGTGAGCGTCAAAGTCATAGTGCGTCATCAGCTCGTTGCACACGATCTGGCTCCAGATGTTGGTGTGCACATCCTCGCCCTGCTTGCAGACGATCATCTTCTGCAGCAGCTCCTGCGGCCCGATGGCATAGCCCACGCGGATGCCGGGGGAGATCACCTTCGAGAAGGAACCGCAGTACACCACGATGCCGTCCTCGTCCAGGCTCTTGATGGGCGGCACATGCTCGCCGGAGAAGCGCAGGTCGCCGTAGGGGTTGTCCTCCAGAATGAGCACGCCGTATTTCTTTGCCAAGGCATACATCTGCTTGCGCTTTTCCCAGCTCATCGTGATGCCGGAGGGGTTCTGGAAATTCGGAATGGTGTAGATGAAGCGGGCGCGCGGCTCCTCGCGCAGAGCCGTCTCCAGCTTATCCATGTCCATGCCGTCCGGCTCCATCGGCACGCCGCGCAGGCGCGCGTTGTAGGAGCGGAAGCTGTTGAGCGAGCCGATGAAGCTCGGCGCCTCGCAGATGACGACGTCGCCCTCGTTGCACACCGACTTCGTGAGCAGATCCATGACCTGCTGCGCGCCGGACGTCACGAGCACCGCGTCAAAGCTGCGGCCCACGTTGTGCTTTTCCTTCATGTAGGACGCGATCGTCTCGCGCAGGGCGGGGTAGCCCTCCGTCACGCTGTACTGCAGCGCGTCGATCGGCCGCTCGGCGAAGATGCGCGCCGAGATCTCGGCGATCTCCTTCACGGGGAAGGCTTCCGGGGAGGGGTTGCCGGCCGAAAGGGAGACAACCGAGGGATCGGCCGCGTATTTGAAGATTTCGCGGATCGCCGAAGGCTTCAGCGTCTGCACGCGGTCAGAGAATTTGTATTCCATGTTTGCAAGACCTCCTGTCAGATAAAACCGGGCTCATTCCGCCTCGTAGGGCGTGTAGGCGTCGATCTCCCGGCCGCTGTCCGGGTACACAATGTTGCCGCCGTCGAGGTTAAAGTACACGTCCAGATTGGAGGGATCTCCCAGGTTCGGATCGATGAAATTATACTGCAGCGTGCGCTGCACGGAATCGAGGATGGTGGTGATGAGCTGCGAGCTGTCATACACAAAGAAATCCGGGTTCTGCGGTTCCGGCGGCCCTGTGACGATCGAGGATGTCTCGGCGAAGGAGACGGTCATGCCGCCCTTGCCGCTCGTCACCTCGTCCGCCAGGTCCAGGTTCCACCCCGTCAGCTCGCTGAGCTGCGAGATCAGGAAAACGGGCGTCAGTTCCCCCGTGTAGGTGACAGGATATTCCGCAAAGTTCCCGTCCATGCCGACATACAGCGTGGCCGTCTGCTCCGCCTCCTGCGCGGATTCCGCGCTTTGGGAAACGGCGGAGGCCGCTTGGCTCTCTATCGCCTGTTCGGAAACCGCGCCGCCCGTCTGGACGGCACTCTCCGCGGAGGAAGCCTCGGCTCCGCTCCCGGAGACTGCGCTCTCCGCGGCCGCCTGCGAGGAGGCGGCGCCCGGCGCGGCGGAGGACGATCCGCCCGCTTCCTGCTGCCCGCAGCCCACCAGCGAGAAGGCAAGGCAGGCGGCGCAGATCAGTGCGGGAAAACGTCGTTTCATAGTCCAAAGGACCTCCTTCTGATTTTTTCGACTATCATCTTACCATAGTGCAGCGCGCTTTTCAAGGATCGAAAACGCAGGCCGCCCTGCCCTTCTCCCCGGAATGGGCAAAAAGGGCAAGGAGGCTGTCATGGTCTGACATTTTTTTCCAGCTCTCCGCTCTATACTGAATCCAAAGCCCTTTTTGCGGAAGGAATTGTGCCGGCGCGGCGCGGGCCACAGCCGGGAAACGGTAAGGAGAGTGGAAAATGTGAATGTGGCAAAGGGAAGGAAGCTCTCGGCTGAGGCCGTGGGCAGGCTGGCGGAAGCGTCGCTTCCGGGCGTGCGTGAGGCGGCCCGGTATGCCGTTTCCTTTTTGTGCGGACTGCTGTATGCGCGCGGCGTAGTGTTTTCGCGCTGTGCGCCGTTTGGGGCGGCAGCGGTGGCTGCCTGCCCTTATCGCTATTTGCTGTCCACCCTGCTCGGCGCACTGGCCGGGGCGCTGCTGCCGGGCCAGGCGCAGACGCCGGCGCGCTATCTGGCCGCCGTGCTGGCGGCTGCGGCCATCCGCTGGACGGTGAACGACGTCGCGCGGCTGCGCTCCCACCCGGCGTTCGCGCCGGTGACGGCGTTGCTTCCGCTTGTCTCCACCGGATTGGCCATGGCTTTTGTGAACGGATCGCCCACCTCCACCGTAGCCGTTTATTTTGCGGAATCGGTGCTGGGGGCCGGAGCGGCATACTTTGCCGCCCGTTCGGTTGAGGCGGCCGGGCGGGCGGCCTCCGGCAAACCGCTGAGCGGCACGGAGGCCGCTTCCCTCGCGCTGGCGGGCGGCCTGCTCCTGCTGCCGCTGGCGGATCTCACGCTTGGGCCCGTCTCGTTCGGGCGCGTGCTGGCATCCCTGCTCGTGCTGCTGGCCTCGCGCAGTGCCGGGGCGGCGGGCGGCGCGGTGGCGGGCGTGGCGGCCGGCGTGCTGTTCGGCCTTTCCACCGCCGGGCTGACCTACCTCTCCGGCGCTTATGCGCTCGGCGGCCTCATGGCAGGCCTTTTCTCGCCGCTGGGGCGGCTCTGCTCCGCGGCCGTGTTCACGCTCTCCGGCGCGGTGGCCTCGCTGCAGGTGGGGAACCAGCAGGCCGTGCTGGCGGGGCTGCTCGAGTCCGCGGCCGCCGCAGCGATCTTCCTCGCACTGCCGGCGCGGCTGGGCGGGCAGATCTCCGGCCTGTTCCAGCACAAGGAGGACGCCGCGAAGAGCGACGCCCTGCGCCGCACCGTGGTGATGAAGCTTGACTACGCCGCGAAGGCTCTGGGCGGCGTCTCGGAGACGGTGGAGGAGGTTTCACGCAAACTCTCCTTCACCGGTGCACCGGATATTTCCGCCCTCTACCGCCGCCAGGCGGAGGATGCCTGCGCCGGCTGCGGCCTGCGGATCTACTGCTGGAGCCAGCACTATGGCGACACCATGGACGCCCTCAACGCCCTCACGCCGGCTCTGCGCGCCAACGGCCGTGCCGTGCGCGGCGATCTGCCGGAACATTTTGCCGCCCACTGTGCCCGCGTGAACGAGCTGATCAACGGCATTAACCGCGAATATGCGGCCTTTGCCGCGCGCGAGGCCGCGGAGCAGCGGCTGGCGCAGATCCGCAGCCTCGTGGCCGGCCAGTTTGGCACCGTGAGCCGCATGCTCGAGGATATGGCCGGCGAGCTGGAGCTGTATGAGCGGTTTGATTTCGCCGCCGCGCGCCGTGTGGGGGAGGCCCTGCGCGCCATGGGCCTGCTGCCGCTCGATGTGAGCTGCCGTGTGGACCGCTTCGGCCGCATGACGGTGGAGGCGGAGGCGGCGCGCGGCGAAAAGACGAGGCTGAGCCGCAGCGAGCTCACGCGCGAGGTTTCCCGCGCCTGCGGCAAGCCCTTTTCCCCGCCGTGCGTGAGCACCGCGCAGGGCAAGTGCCGCATCCAGATGAGCGAAAAACCCGTCTTCCGTGTGGAAACCGGTTTTTCCCAGCACATCTTCGGCAACGGCCGGTTGTGCGGGGACAGCTTTTCCTGCTTTGAGGACGGCTGCGGCCGCCAGGCCGCCGTGCTGAGCGACGGCATGGGTGCGGGCGGGCGCGCCGCCGTGGACGGCGCAATGGCCAGCGGGCTGTTCTCGCGCCTGCTGCAGGCGGGCGTCGGGCCGGAAGCGGCGCTGCAGGTCGTGAACTCGGCGCTGATTGCCAAATCGGGCGATGAATCGCTCGCTACGCTCGACCTCGTGCAGCTCGATCTGTTCAGCGGGGAAGCCTGCTTTTACAAAGCGGGGGCCGCGCTCTCCATTGTGCGGCACAATGGCCGTGCCGCCGCCGTGGACGCGCCCTCCCTGCCGGTGGGCATCCTCAACGAATCATCGTTTGCGCGGCGCACCGGTTCGCTGGGAGACGGCGATCTCGTCGTGCTCATGAGCGACGGCGCGCTTTCCTCCGGTGAAGAATGGATTCTGCAGGAAGTGGAATCGTTCTCCGGCTCGAACCCGCAGGAGCTGGCCGAGTCGCTCGTGTGCGGCGCCGTCTCCCGCCGCAGCGACGGCCACGACGACGACGTCACTGTCCTGGTGCTGCAGATCAAAGCGCCGCGGCGCAGCTTCCCGGAAGAGGAAGCCTCCTGAAACGCGAAGGCGGCCGCCCCCAAAAGGGAGCGGCCGCCTTCTTCCTCGTGCTGCCGTCACATGGCGGTGTGTGCCGTTTCGCTCGTGTCGCGGAACAGCAGGGAAATGCACCAAAGGGCGGAAATTGCGACGAGCGTGTAGATCACGCGGCTCAGAATGGCCGCCTGCCCGCCGAAAATCCAGGCTACGATGTCAAATTGGAAGATCCCGATAGCGCCCCAGTTGATGCCGCCGATGATCAGAAGCAAAAGCGCAATCTTGTCGATGATCATGCGTTTCATCCTCTCTTTTGTCTGCATTGGAAAACGAGGACGTTCCTTATTCTGAACTCAAATCGCCGGAATATTCCGCGCCGCGCAAAAAAAAAGAAAAGGAAATTGTGCAGCCGGCTTTGTTAACCAAAAAGAAGCGTAATTTGTGCTTTACTTTTGTATTGTTTTAGGGTAAAATGACATGGTATCATCTCGCTGACGCGAAAGGGCAGTGCCCTGACGGGGAAGGGAGCAGGCCGGGTGGGGGCGGAAATCCCTTTTTCCCAGCGCGCCCTTTTCCGGGCGCGTTTTTTTGCGCAGCGGAACAGGGAGGAAACGAATGGAGGGAACCCGTGTGGCCCTTCTGGGCATTGTGGTGGAAAATCCCGATTCCGTGGAACCGCTCAACCGGCTGCTGCACCGTCATCAGGATGCCATCATCGGGAGGATGGGGTTGCCGTACCGGCAGCGCGGCGTGTGCATCATCAGCATTGTGCTCGACGCCCCCGGCGACGAGATCAGCAGTCTGGCCGGTCAGGTGGGGATGCTGCCCGGTGTCACGGCAAGGGCCGTCTATTCCAAGATGCCGGAGGGCTCTTCATGAAAACGCTTATCGATCGGCTCGGGCGCGAACACGCGCTCAGCCGGGCGGAATGGATTGCGCTGCTGCGCAGCCGCGACGCGGAGACGGCGCGGTATCTGTTCGGGAAGGCGCGCGAGGCGCGCCGCCGATATTACGGCGACGACGTGTATATCCGCGGCCTGATCGAGTTCACGAACTGCTGCAGAAACGACTGCTACTACTGCGGCATCCGCCGCTCGAACACGCGCGCGAGCCGCTACCGCCTCACGGAGGAGGAGATCCTGGCCTGCTGCCGCGAGGGCTGGGCGATCGGCTACCGCACCTTTGTGCTGCAGGGGGGAGAGGACCCGGCCTGGGGGCCGGATCGCATCGCCGCCCTCGTGGCGTCGATCAAGCAGGCCTTTCCCGCGTGCGCCGTCACGCTCTCCGTGGGGGAACACGACCGGGAGACGTACCGCCGGTGGTTCGAGGCGGGGGCGGATCGCTATCTTCTGCGGCAGGAAACGGCAGACAACGCGCATTACCGCCTGCTGCACCCGCCGGAGCTTTCGCCGGAAAACAGGAAGCGCTGCCTGTGGGATCTCAAAGAGATCGGCTACCAGGTGGGCTGCGGCCTCATGGCCGGTTCGCCCGGCCAGGGGCCGGAGCAGCTGGCCGAGGATTTCCTCTTCATGCGGGAGCTTGAACCGGACATGGTGGGCATCGGCCCCTTCGTGCCGGCCCGGCACACGCCGTTTGCGGATCAACCTGCCGGAAGCCTGGATCTCACGCTCTTCCTGCTCGGCCTCGTGCGGCTCATGCTGCCGAACGTACTGCTTCCCGCCACCACCGCCCTGGGCACCGTTCACCCGCGCGGCCGCGAGCTGGGCATGCTGGCGGGCGCGAACGTCTGCATGCCGAACCTCTCCCCGCCGGGCGTGCGGGACAAATACGCCCTCTACGACCACAAGCTCTGCACGGGCGAGGAGGCGGCGCAGAACCTGCAAAGCCTGCGCGAGCGGATGGCCTCGATCGGCTGCCGCGTCGTTGTCGCCCGCGGGGACCATAAACCACGCTGACGGGAAAGCGCAAAGCTGCCCCGGAAGGAAAGGATGAACAAACATGTACGATCCGAAATCCATGAAAGCTGAGGAATTCATCGACCACCAGGAAATTTTGGGCAGCCTGGCCTATGCCGACGCGCACAAATCCGACGCCGCGGTGATCGACGCCATCCTGGAGAAGGCACGCCGGCGCAAGGGCCTTTCGCATCGCGACGCCTCCGTGCTGCTCGCCTGCGAACTCGAGGACAAGAACCAGGAGATCTATGCCCTGGCCGAGCAGATCAAGAAGGATTTTTACGGCAACCGCATTGTGCTCTTTGCGCCGCTCTATCTCTCCAACTACTGCGTCAACGGCTGCCTGTATTGCCCCTATCATGCGAAGAACCGCCACATTGCCCGCAAGAAGCTCACGCAGGATGAGATCCGCGCCGAGGTCATTGCGCTGCAGGACATGGGACACAAGCGTCTCGCGCTGGAGGCCGGCGAGGACCCGGTGAACAATCCGCTCGAATACATTCTGGAATCCATTCAAACGGTTTATTCCATCAAACATAAAAACGGCGCCATCCGCCGCGTGAACGTGAATATCGCCGCTACCACGGTGGAAAATTACCGCAAGCTCAAGGAAGCCGGCATCGGCACCTACATCCTGTTTCAGGAGACGTATCACAAGGAATCCTATCAGCGTCTTCACCCTACGGGGCCGAAGAGCAATTACGCCTATCACACGGAAGCGCACGACCGCGCCATGCAGGGCGGCATCGACGACGTGGGCCTCGGCGTTCTATTCGGACTGGAGCTTTACCGATATGAGTTTGCCGGCCTGCTCATGCACGCCGAGCATCTGGAGGCGGCTTTCGGCGTCGGCCCGCACACGATCTCCGTGCCGCGCGTCTGCCCGGCTGACGACATCGATCCCAACGCCTTCGACAACGGCATCTCCGACGACATCTTTGCCAAGATCGTGGCATGTATCCGCATTGCCGTGCCGTATACCGGCATGATCATCTCCACCCGCGAGAGCCAGAAGGTGCGCGAGCGCGTGCTGCACCTGGGCATTTCCCAGATCTCCGGCGGTTCCCGCACGAGTGTGGGCGGCTATGTCGAGGAGGAGAAGCCGGAGGAGAACTCTGCCCAGTTCGACGTGTCCGACCATCGCACGCTCGACGAGATTGTCCGCTGGCTCATGGAGATGGACTACGTGCCCTCCTTCTGCACTGCCTGCTACCGCGAGGGCCGCACGGGCGACCGTTTCATGGCGCTGTGCAAGTCGCAGCAGATCCAGAACTGCTGCCTGCCGAACGCGCTGATGACGCTCAAGGAATACCTCGAGGACTATGCGAGCCCGGAAACGCGCGCCGTGGGCGAGCGCGTCATCGCTGCCAATATCCCGGACGTGACGAATCCCCGCGCCCGTGATACGCTCGTGCAGCGGCTGGAAAAGATCACCCAGGGCGAGCGCGACTTCCGCTTCTGATTTTCGATTCAGCCAACCACAGCAAAAGGCCGAAGGCAATCCGCACTGTGCGGATTGCCTTCGGCCTTTTTATGTCGTGGAGATGTGGCCAGGCGGCTCAGTGACCGCAGCCGTTCCCCGCGCAGCCGTGCTTGTCTTCCCCGCAGCCGTGCGAGCCGCAGGAATGATCCTCGCCGTGGGCGTGGTGGCTGCACTGCACGTTCGGATTGTAAAGGAGCGTGCCGTTCAGGAAGGACTGCACAGCCTCGTCCGCCGTGCCGGAGACGCCGCCGAACACGCGCACACCGGCAGCCGCCAGCGCGTTCTGCGCGCCCGCGCCGATGCCGCCGCAGATCAGGACGTCCGCCTTCTCCTGCGAGAGCAGGCCCGCCAGCGCGCCGTGGCCCTGGCCGTTCGTGCCGATCACGCGGCTGGCCGTCACCTTGCCGTCCGCCGCGTCATACAGCTTGAACTGCTGCGAATGGCCGAAATGCTGGAATATGGCTCCGTTTTCATACGGTACTGCAATTTTCATCTGTTTGAAATCCCCTTTCCGGCCGGGGCGCGACAGCCGCCGGCCTTCCCCGCTATTGTAGCACACCTTTGCCGCCAATGCCAGGGAAAAGAATCGATATTCCGCCGCCTTTTTGTTTGGGGACACAAAAAGGGCTCCCCCCGGGGGAAGCCCGCTGTGATTCCCTTTTGTTTTCAGCTCTTCGAATAGCGCGAGAGGAATTGCCGTGTGCGCTCCTCGCGCGGGCTGTCGATTACCTGACGAGCGCTGCCCCGTTCCACAATCACGCCCTTGTCCATGAAAATCGCCTGGTCCGCCACGTCGCGGGCGAAGGCCATCTCGTGCGTCACAATGATCATGGTGGTGTTCTGTTCCGCCAGCGAGCGGATCACCTTCAGCACCTCGCCGGTCAGCTCCGGGTCGAGGGCGGAGGTCGGTTCGTCAAAGCAGAGGATGTCGGGAGAGAGGGCCAGCGCCCGCGCGATGGCTACGCGCTGCTGCTGGCCGCCGGAGAGCTGGTGCGGGTAGTGGCCCTCGCGGTCCTCCAGCCCCATCTTCTGCAGCAGGCTGCGGCCCTCCTGCGCGATCTCCTCAAGAATCTGCTTTTTGTTTGCCTTGTAATCGGGGCGTTCCTTTGCCAGAAGCTCCTTGGCGAGCGTCACGTTTTTCAGCACCGTATACTGCGGGAACAGGTTGAATGACTGGAACACCATGCCGAAGTGGAGGCGCTTCTTGCGCACTTTGCTCTCCTTCTGGGTGGCGGGGGCTTCGGCATCGAAGAGCGTCTGGCCTTCCACCAGGATTTTGCCATGCGTGGGCGTTTCCAGGAAATTCAGGCACCGCAGCAGCGTGGTCTTTCCACTGCCGGAGGACCCGATGATCGCGAGCGCGCGCCCTTTTTCCAGTTCAAAGCTGATGTCCTTGAGCACCTGCGTCTTGCCGAAATGCTTTTCCAGATGCTGCACCTGCAGAATCGCCATGGGGGTTCCTCCTTTCTCATCGGAAAAATTCGAGTTTCTTTTCGAGCTTGCCGAGCAGAATCGTGACCACACCGCTGAACACCAGATAATACACGGCGGTGAAGAACAGCGGCCACACAAGGCCGGAATAGCCCGAATTGCCCTTCATGAAGGATTCACCCATCCAGATGACTTCCTGCAGCGCGATGACGCGCGCGAGGGACGTGTCTTTCACGAGTGTGATGATCTCATTTGACATTGGCGGCACGATGCGCTTCACCATTTGCAGCAGCGTCACGCGGAAGAAGATCTGCGATTTCGTCATGCCCAGCACCTGGCCGGCCTCCTGCTGGCCAACGGGCACGCCCTGGATGCCGCCGCGGTAAATCTCGGAAAAGTAGCACGCGTAGTTGAGCACGAAGGCCACGGAAACAGCCGTGAACCGCGCCGTTTCACCGCCGCCCCAGGTGAACAGATCAAGCATGCCCGGCACGTAGAACAGAATGATGATCTGCAGCACCAGCGGCGTGCCGCGCACCAGCCACACCAACAGCCGCGTCACGAGGCGGATCGGCCGGAATGCGCAGATGGCTTTGGCCACACGTCCCTTCGGCGTGAGCCCAAACTGCGAGGCCAGCCACCCGAACGGACGGAAACGGCTCATGGAGCCGAAGGAGATGATGAGACCCAGCGGCAGGGCGCCGAGCAGCGTGACGCAGAACAGCTCCAGCGTGACGAGGAAACCGCTGTTCAGGGCGTTGAGAACCGTGCGGAACTGGTCGGAGGCGAAAAACTCCGCCATCTGATAAAAAGGGGTCCACGGCAAGGCAAATCCGTCCTCTCTCATTGAAAATATTTGATGGATTGATGGATGCAAAAATCGCTGCAAGCCGCCTAAAGGCAGAGGTCAGGAAACCTGGCCTCTGCCTTCGGCGGAAACTCTGAAAAACTGTTGAAAGAGTTATAATCAATCCAAAATGACGGAATCCTGCAGGCCGTAGGTTGTGGCAACCTCCAGCACCGTGCCGTCTGCAACTTTTTCTGCCCAGAACTCGTTGAACGCGTCCGTCAGGTCGGAACCCTTGCGGAAGCCGACGCCATATTCCTCATCGGGCAGGTTCTGCATCTCGTTCAGGTTGGCCACCTGCGTCAGGTCGGCGTAGCTTGTCCCCTCGCCGATCATCGCGCCCGCCATCAGCAGGTCGATCACGGCCACATCGGACGTCTGGGAGTCAACCTCCATCAGCGCCGCGGCCTGCGACTGCACCGGGACGGTGGTGGCGCCCAGCGCCGTGGCGGCTTCCTCACCGGCGGAGCCGGATTCCACCGCAACGGTGAGCCCCTCCAGAGAAGTCAGGCTCTCGTAGCCGGCAGCCTTGTCGGCCGGGGCCACAAGCACCTGTGCGTTCAGGCAGTAGGGTTCCGAGGTGCTCATGGCGGACGTCACGTCGTCGGTGAGCGTCATGCCGTTCCACACCACGTCGATGGCCTTGGAGTCAAGTTCCTCCACTTTGTAATCCCAGGTGATCTCGCTGAACTCCACGTCCACACCGAGGCTTTCGGCAAAGGCCTTTGCCATATCGGCGTCAAAGCCGACCCACTCGTCGCTGCCTTCCTCTTTATAGTCCATGGGGTCAAAGTATGTAATGCCAACCACAAGCGTACCCTTGTCCTGCACATAGGCAAGGTCGCTTTCCGTCTCGCCGCCCTCTGCGCTCTCTGTGTCGCCTTCCGTGCTGCTCTCCGCATCGCCGCCCTCTGCGGCTGCGGAAGACGATTCATCGGCGCCGGAAGCGGTGTCGGCCGTGCTGGCGGCCGGGGCAGACGTGCAGGACGCTGCGCTCAGCGCCATCAGACAGGCAAGAATAAACGACAGTGATTTTTTCATGATCACGGTACCTCCAGAAATGTGCTGACCGGTTGCACCGGCCGCTGCGTACTTCTGAATTTTATCATGCTAATGCGCTGTTGTAAAGAATTATTTTTCGCTTCCCCCATTTTTTCTGGATGTTTAGAGAAAAAATACTGTTTTTTTGCGCTTTTCATGGAACTTTCATGGTATAATACCCTCACGGGCTAAGCGGAACGCAAAGAGTTCCGAGCCCTGCGAGAACGAGATCTATTTCGGCTATGTGCGGCTGCCGGCTTCCTTTGGCGGCCCGGTGGAGCTCCCGCATGCGCGCCGTTTCAGTCGTTCCAGCCATACCGAATCATTCGCCATGCCGGCAAAAAGGAGGACCATTATGATCAACCATTTCTGCAAAACGCCTCTTTGGGAAGCAGCCCCCACGCTGGCGGCCGTGGCCCAGGGAAAACGTCCGGCCGACGCGGTAATCCGCGGCTGCACGCTCGTCAACGTCTGCACGCATGAATTACAGGGGCCGATCGATGTCGCCCTCAGCTGCGGGCGCATTGCGCTGGTGGGCGACGGCGCCCCCTGCATCGGCCCGGAAACGGAAGTCATCGACGCCGCGGGCCTCTTCCTGGCCCCCGGGTTCCTTGACGGCCATCTCCATGTGGAGTCCTCCATGGTTTCGGTGGGCGAATATGCCAGGGCGGTGCTGCCCCACGGCACCACCGGCATCTTCATGGACCCGCACGAGATCTGCAACGTGCTCGGCCTGCCGGGTGTTTCCTGCATGATGGAGGACGCCGCGCGCACGCCGCTCAAGACCATGCTCACAACGCCCTCCTGCGTGCCTGCCGTACCGGGCTTTGAGGACACGGGCGCTTCCATCGGGCCGGAAGATATCCGCGAAACGATGAAGTGGGACAGCGTGGTCGGCCTGGGGGAGATGATGAACTTCCCCGGTATTCTTGCTTCCGACGCGCGCACGCACGCCATCGTGGGCGAAACGCTCAAGGCCGGCAAAATTGTGACAGGCCATTATGCCATGATGGAAAACGGCGCCGGGCTGAACGCCTACATCGCCGCCGGCATCCGCTGCTGCCATGAATCGACGCGCGCGGAGGATGCACTGCAGAAGATGCGCCTCGGCATGTATGCCATGCTGCGCGAGGGATCCGGCTGGCGCGATCTGCACGAGGTGGCCAAGAGCGTGACGCAGCACGAGATCGACACGCGGTTTGCCGTACTCGTCTCGGACGACGACCACCCGCACACGCTCACGGCGGAAGGCCATGTGGATCACATCCTCCGCCGCGCCATCGAGGAGGGGATTGACCCCATCACCGCCATCCAGATGGTCACGATCAACTGCGCGCAGTGCTTCCAGCTCGACCACGAGCTCGGTTCCGTGACGCCCGGCAAGTGCGCCGATCTCGTCCTGCTGCGCGATCTCACCTCCATGGAGGTGGTGCGCACCTTCATCGACGGCGCAACCGTGGCGAAGGACGGAGAGATGACGGCGGAGCTGCCGGAGTACCGGTATCCGCAGTGGGCCACCGGTTCGGTGCACGTGGGCAGGCCCATCCTATCATCGTCCTTCCGCATCCCCGGCAAGGGGGATCGGGCGCGCGTGCGCGTGATAGAGGTGGCTTCCGGCCGTGTGGACAACCGCGAGGGCCGTGCCGTGCTGCCGGTGCGGGACGGGGCGATCTGCGCGGACCCGGATCAGGATGTGATGAAAGCCGTTGTGTTTGAGCGCCACCACGAGACAGGCCACACCGGTTTCGGCTTTGTGAAGGGCTTCGGCATCCGCTCCGGGGCAATGGCGTCCACCGTGGCGCACGACGCGCACAACCTGCTCGTCGTCGGCGTCAACGACGACGATATGGCGCTTGCCGCAAACACGCTTGCCAGAGAGGGCGGCGGTATGGTTGTCGTGCGGGATGGGCGTGTGCTGGGCCTTGTCCCGCTGCCCATTGCCGGGCTGATGAGCGATAAACCGGTGCGCGAAGTGAGCGCGCTTGTGGAGCAGCTCGAGGGCGCATGGCGCGAGCTTGGCTGCACCATGGTGTCGCCTTTCATGACGATGGCGGGCCTTTCGCTCGCCTGCCTGCCGCAGCTCCGTCTCACGGACCGCGGCCTGGTGGACTGCACATCCTTCCGTTTTGTCCCGCTTGAAGCGGAGGACGAAGCGTAACCTTTGTTTTCATGCAGCAAAAGAGCGGATGGCCCGCGCGGCCATCCGCTCTTTTTGCGTGCTGTTATTTCTTATCGAACTCGGGATTGAAGGCGTAAAAGTTTTTCGAGTCCAGCTTGTCGGTGGTGAGGCGGAGCGCTTCACCGAACCGCTGGTAGTGCACAACCTCTCTCGCGCGCAGGAAACGGATCGGGTCGCGCACGTCGGGATCATCGCAGTATCGCAGGATGTTGTCATACACCGTCCTGGCCTTCTGCTCCGCCGCCAAATCCTCATGCAGATCGGTGATGGCGTCGCCGGCGACGGCGATCGCCCCGGCGCTGAACGGCATGCCGTTGGCGTCGGCCGGGTAAATGCCGGAGGTATGATCCACGAAGTAAGCGTCGAAGCCCGCCTCCTGGATCTGCTGGGGTGTCAGGTTGCGCGTGAGCTGATAGACAATCGTGCCCACCATTTCCAGGTGGCCGAGCTCCTCGGTGGCGATGTCCGTGAGGATTGCCTTGAGTTCGGGGTACGGCATCGTATACCGCTGCGAAAGATACCGCAGCGAGGCGCCGAGTTCGCCGTTCGGCCCGCCGTACTGTGCGCAGATGATTTTCGCCAGCGCGGCGTTCGGCGTCTGGATGCGAATGGGGTACTGCAGTTTCTTTTCATAGACCCACATCAGCCGTCATCCTCCTCTCCAAGCTCCCACGGCCACGGCCCGGTGATCCAGGCCCAGCGGCTCGTGTTTCCGCTCGTCTCGTTTAGGGGGCCGTACTGCTGCTCGTATTCCTTCACGAGCGCGGCCGTCTTTTCCTGATATTCCGCCAGCTTCTTGGCGGCGTCGCAGTCGTTCGGGTGCGTATCGAGGAAAATGTGCAGTTCCCATTCGGCGAACTGGCTGGCGCGGATGCGCCGCAGCAATTTTTCCTGGTCGCTCATGCCTTGGCCGCCCCCTTTCCGCGGAGAAACGGCTTATCGAGATCCGGGAAAAGCGTTCCCGCCATCAGCGCCTGTTCCGGCTGGTAAACGGCGCCGTATTGCTGAAACGGCACATATGCCATGGCGGGCACGGTCACGGCCGGCAGCGGCGCGGGGCTGCGCAGGTCGCAGGATTGGCCCTCCAGTTTTGTCTTCATCGTGTCCATCTCCTTTCAGAGCGGGGGAAGATCCCCTGTGCCCATCATATGATCCGTTCTCCCCGGCGGTCACAGCCAAATCCGCGGCGCTGTCCTCCGGTTTCCTCTGCACCGGCTGCCACTGTTTTTTTGTTTCTGCCCTTGACAGGGAAGCTCGGGAAAGCTATAATAACAGCAAATATTATGTATTGCATAGTATTATAAAAAAGGGGGGAATGCGTTGGATACCCAGAGAAAAAAGGGGATGCTCGACGTGTGCGTGCTGGCTGCCCTGCTCGAGGGGCCGTCCTACGGCTATCGTCTGGTGCGCGAGGTCGGCGCGTGCATGCCGGTGTCGGAATCCACGCTCTATCCCATCCTCAAGCGCCTGGAAACGGCGGGCTGCCTTGACACATACCGTGAGGCATACAACGGCCGCCTGCGCAAATACTACCGGCTTACGGCGCAGGGGGAGGAGCGCATTTGCGGTTTCCTGGCAGAATGGGAAGAGATGGAGCGCATCTATCAGTTTGTGAAAGAAAAACGGGAGGGAACGTCAAGATGAAGCAGGCAGAGTTTTTGCAGAAGCTGTTCGCCGCACTGGAGCCTCTTTCCGCCGAGGAACGGGAACAGATCCGCGAATATGTGGAGGAAATGTTCTGTGATGCCATGGAGCAGGGCCTGAGTGAAGAGGAATGCGCCGCGCAGTTCGGCTCGCCTGAGCAGGCCGCGCGGGAGTTCCGCGAGGGCGCGGCACAGCGCGAGGAGGAGCGGCAGAACGGCCTTGCCGTCGCCGGCCGCGAGCTTGCATCCCGGCCGGAACGGAAGGAAGGCGGGAAGTCGCTGTTCCGGCCCGATCACCCGTGCACGGCTCTGAAACTGGATGTGCACAATTTCAGCCTGCACGTTTCCCCCTGGGACGGCCCGGAGCTGCACATCCTGTTTGAGGTGAACGAGGAGGAAGACGAGATCCGCAGCGAGCGCCGCGGCGATGTGTGGGTGTTCACCTGCTTCCGCAAGCGCCGCGGCTGGCGCATGTTCGGCGCGCTGTTCGGGAGCCGCACGCGGAAAATGGAGATTTTCGTGCCGCGCACATTCCGCGGCCGGCTTTCGCTCTCCACCACGAACGCGCGCGTCGCCATGGAGGGGTGCGAGGCGCTTTCGTCCCTCCTGCTCAAGACGACGAATGCATCGGTTTCCCTGCAGCACTGTTCCGGCGGGGAGCTCTGCTGCCGGTCGTCGAACGGCGCCCTGCATGTGGAGGATGTGCACGGCGATACGCTGCAGGCTGTGACGTCCAACGCGCGGGTGGAACTGACCTCGTGCGTGTGGCAGGGGGCGTGCGGTGTGCACACGAGCAACGGCTCGATCAGCGCGTCGCAGGTGGAGGCCGGGAGCCTTTCCCTGCAGAGCAGCAACGCGCGGATCCATGTGGAGCAGGTGCGCGCCTCCGGCATTACGCTTGCCACAAGCAACGGTTCGATCGGCGGCACGGTGGTGGGAGATCCCGAGGAGTATACCATTACCACGTCCACGAGCAATGCCTCCTGCTCGCCGAAAACGCGGGCGATCCCCGGCGCGCAGAAGGCTCTGTCTGCCTCCACCTCAAACGGGAGCGTGGCGCTGCAGTTCGTTTCCTGAGCGGTTTGTCCGCCTTTTGCGGCGGCCTGTCCCGGTTTCCTGCCGGGCAGGCCGCTTTTTGCTGCCGGAAACAGATTTCACAAATAATGATTGAAATTGCACTCTTTTTGTGGTAAAAGAGGATGAAAGGAAAAAAGGAAAGGAAGATAATGAAGTCGTTTTCAAGAGCGCCAAAATTTTTTGGGAGACGGCACAAAGAAATGGAAGAATTTGATAAAATTTTTCCTGTTCGCAGGCGGGTTGCCGCCTGTAACTCATCTACAAAGGGGGATCAGCATGCAGTTTCCGCAAACAGACGAACGCTATCCGTATCACATCAGAGACGTACACATTTCCGATCCCTTTATTTTAGCGGATCGGCCCAGCGGCAAATATTACACTTATGTGCAGTTCGTGGACCGCGACCGTTTCCCGGAAGCCGTGTGTGACGAGCCTTGCTTCTATGTGCTGGAAAGCGAGGATCTCATCCATTGGTCCTGTCCGGAAATCTGTTTCCGCAAGGGGGATTTCTGGGCGGATTCCGATTATTGGGCGCCGGAGTGCCATGTGTGGAAGGGGAAGTATTACCTCATCTCCTCGTTCCGCGCCCCTGGCACCTACCGCCGCTGCCAGTGTCTGGTGTCCGATTCGCCGAAGGGGCCGTTCCGCCCCGTGCGGCCGGAGCCCGTCACGCCGGAGGGCTGGCACTGTCTCGACGGCACGCTCTATGTAGACCGTCACGAGAAGCCGTGGATGGTGTTCTGCCACGAGTGGCTGCAGGTATATGACGGACAGATCTGCGCCATCCCGCTGAGCGACGATCTCGGAGAGGCGATCGGCGATCCGATCGTGTTGTTCCGTGCCTCCGACGGGCCGTGGACGGCCAAGGCCAACAAGGGTTCCCCCTCCGGCGGCTATGTGACGGACGGGCCTTTCCTTTACCGCCTCAAGAGCGGCGTGCTGCTCATGCTCTGGTCCAGCTTTTCCGCGTCCGGCGGCTACACCACGGCCTATGCCCGTTCGCTCAGCGGCGAGGTGCAGGGCCCCTGGGTGCACGAGGCCGAGCCGCTCTATGCGCTCGACGGCGCGCACTCCATGCTGTTCCGCACCTTCGGCGGCGAGCTCATGATGTCGCTGCACTGCCCGAACCGCCACGATTTGAAGCGCATCCTTCTGTTTGAGATGGAGGAGGGCTTCAGCAGCCTGCACATCGTCAACGAGGTGACGGGAAACTGGTATAACCATGTGGGCGGCGTGGCCGCGCGCTATGCCTACAGCGCGCCTGTGGCGGAGGAACCGTGCTTCCGCAAGGACCCGCGCCTGCACGCGGCAAAGCGAGAGGAGGAGACAAAATGATTACGAGGGAGAAACTGGTGATCCCCACGTATGAGATGGAGGAGGCAGATCCCTCCCCTGTCTTTTTCGACGTGCGCAACCATCAGGGGACGCGCGGCAATGTGTACCCCATTCCCATGCGCGACGTGTTCCGCAGCGAAAAGCGCGACAGGGAATATGATTCCGTCCGGCTCGAGAATGATTACATCCGCGTCGTCGTTCTGCCGGAGCTCGGCGGCCGCATCTACGAGGGCTACGACAAGAAGGCGGACTACCATTTCGTCTACAAAAACCAGGTGATCAAGCCGGCGCTCATCGGCCTGGCCGGCGCCTGGGTATCCGGCGGCATCGAGTTCAACTGGCCGCAGCATCACCGCCCCACAACGTACATGCCGGTGGACTGCCGGATCGAAAAGGGGGAGGACGGCTCCGAAACGGCCTGGATGGGCGAATATGAACCGCTGTTCGGTATGAAGGGCATGGTGGGCGTCACCATCTGGCCGGACAAAGCCTATGTGACCGTGCGCACGCGTCTTTACAACCCCACGAACGCCATGCAGACGTTCCACTGGTGGGCGAACCTGGCTGTTTCCGCAAACGAAAACTACCAGCTCAAGTTCCCGCCGGATATCGACTACATCACCTATCATTATAAGGACGCCGTGTCGCCCTTCCCGATCGTGAAAGGCGAGTTTGCGCGCTCCTGGTTCGGCGACGGCACCGACATCACCTGGTTCAAGAACATTCCCTCGCCGGCGTCGTTCTTCATCCTGAACTCCGATTACAACTTTATGGGCGGCTACGACCATGGCCGCCATCGCGGCACCGTCCATGTGGCGGATCACAACGTTTCGGTGGGCAAGAAATTCTTCACTTGGGGCAGCCGGGAGTTCGGCGACGTGTGGCACAGCAACCTCACCGACGAGGACGGCGCCTATCTGGAGATCATGACGGGCTGCTACACCGACAACCAGCCGGATTTCGCGTTCCTCGCGCCGGATGAGACGAAGATCTTCGAACAGACGTGGTACGGCCTCACCGAGCTGCCGGATCTGAAAAACGCCGAAAAGGACGGCGCGCTCGGGTTCACGCTCAGCGGGGAAACGCTCTCCGTGGGCGTGAATGTCACGGCTGAGCAGCCGGACGCGCGCCTGACCGTGTGCGTGAAGGGCGAGCCGGTGCGGGAGGAGACGATTTCCCTCACGCCCGGCACGGCGTACCGCTGCGAGGCCGCCGTCCCGGCGGGCACGGAGGAGAAGGACGTCTCCATCCTGCTGGCAGACAGGGAAGGCCGCACCGTGATCGGCTATGCGTACCGCAAGCCCTTCTTCGAGGGCCGCGAGACGCCGAAGGCGCACCGCCCGGCCCGCCGTCCGTGCGAGATCGAAAACCAGGAGGAGCTTTACCTCGAGGGCCTGCAGGTGGAGCAGTACCGCCATGTCACGCTGCGCGCGCGGGACTATTACGATGAAGCGCTTCGCCGCGATCCGGACGACATCCGCTGCAACGACGCGATGGGCCAGCTTCTCATGAAGCAGGGCCGCCCGCAGGACGCGCTGCCGTATTTCGAGCGCGCTGTGCGCCGCAGCATGCTGCGCAACTGCAACCCGCGCGACGGCGAACCGCTCTTCCATTACGCCTGGGCGCTGGAGCTGACGGGGGACGAGGCCGAGGCGGCCCGGTGGTACCGCAAAGCCGCGTGGAACGCCAACGTGAAGGCAGCCGCCCTCAAGCAGGCGGCAAAGCTGGCGCTGCGCCGCGGCGATCTGGCGGAGGCCGACGCCTGCGTGAAGGAGGCGCTGCCCTTTGGCGCCGAAAGTTTGCAGCTCCGCTTCCTGTCCGCCTATCTGGCCCGCAGGACAGGCAAGGCAAAGGCAGCCGGTGAGAAGAACGGGGAAACGCTGCGCTTCGATCCGCTCGATTACGGCGCGCTGGCAGAAACCTGGTTCCTCTCCGGCGAGGGCGAGCCGGAGGCTCTTCTGGCCGTGCTGAACGGCCGCCCGCTTGCATGGCGCACACTGCTCGCGCAGTATCTGGAGATCGGCGCCTGGCAGGAGGTGCTTGCGCTTTCCCGCTTTGCCCCGCAGGATCTGCTGCTGCACTTCTACACGGCTTATGCGGCCGAAAAGCTTGGCAACACGGAGCTGTGCGCCGGGCAGGAGGCGCTGGCTGCGCAGGCCCCGCTTGCCTACTCCTTCCCCTACACGGATACGGACCGCGCGGTGCTGCTTCCCTTTGACCGCGAAGGCCCGGCACACGGCCGCGTGTGCTATCTGCTCGGCTGCCTCTCCTACGGAAGGGACGATCGCAGGCAGGGCATCCGCCGCTGGCAGCAGGCCGTCGTGCGCGATCCCGAGCTGTGGCAGGCGCACCGCTGCCTGGCGCTCGGCCTCATGGACGAGTGCGGCGATCTGACCGGCGCACGCCGCGAGATCGAGCGAGCCTTCGCGCTGGAGCGCAGCCAGGGCGGCGCGCAGCCGAACGGCCGCCTGCTCCTGGAGCTGCTGCAGATCCGCAGGAAGAGCGGCGTGCCTGTGGAGGAGCTGCTCGGGCTGCTCGATCGGTTCCCCGAGACGGTGGACAGCCGAGAGGATCTGGCGCTGCAGCGTCTTGTGCTCTGCAATGAAGCGGGCCGCCCGGAAAAGACGGTCGAATACCTGCGCAGCCGCATCTATCACCCGTATGAGGGCGGCGAGGGCATCGTAGTGCACGCCCACATCCTGGCCTGGCTGCAGCTTGCGCGCAAAGCCCTGGCGGAGGGGAATCCGCAGCAGGCCGTCTCCTGCTGTGAAAAGGCGCTGGAATACCCGGAAAACTACGAGGAAGGCCGCGGCGTGAACGCCCGCGAGGCCGCCGTGTACTATTACATGGCAAAGGCGCAGGAAACCATGGGCCATGCGCAGGACGCCCGCGCCTGGCTGGAAAAGGCCGCAAACCACCGCACCGGAAACCTGGACGAGAGCGACTTCTACACCGGATGCGCCATGCGCCGGCTGGGCCGCGAGCAGGAGGCCGCCGCGCTTTACCGCTCCATGCTGGAGCAGGCGGACCGGATCCTGCGCGAGGAGGACAGCCTGCCGTATTTCGGCGGCTTTGTCTCCAACCTGCCGGGCGAACACAGCGTGCGCATTGCGAATCACCGGCGCGCGCATCCCGCAAAATTCTATGCGCTCACCGGCCTGGGCAGGCCGGAAGAAGCGCATCATGAAAAGGAACAGGCCGCAGCCTGGGGAGCCGAACTGAGGTGGCTTTCCCTGATTGAAACGGAACAGGAGGAATTGATCCATGAAAGCTTCTGAAAAAATCAAAGGCATTGTGTTTGCGTACAATACGACCGGAGAATATGACATGGTGCGCGAGCTGGGCGTGGAATGGATGCGCCTGGGCATCGCCTTCCCGTGGAAGGACAAAATGTTCGGCACGCTGAGCGAGCAGTATCTGGAGGATCGCGAGGAGATCCGCCGCACGCACGATGCCGGTTTCCAGATCATGCCTGCCACGCCGTCCATGGGCGGCTTCACCTATGACGAAGCGCTCGGCAAGGCCTGCTGGCACGACAGCTTTCCCGATTTTGTAGGGGAAAAGGGCACGGAGGAATATTATGAGAACGTCCGCGAGGCCCTGCGCTTCATCTGTGAGGATCTCGGCGACGATGCCGGCATCTACTGGCAGTGCATGAATGAGATCGATATCCCTACCTTTTCCCACGATTACCCGGACGATATCGTGGCGAACACCGCCCGCGCCTGCGCCGAGGGGATCCGCCGCGCCAGGCCGGACGCCCGCTGCGGCGTCAACATTGCAGGCTACAACGAGAATGCCGTCCATATGCTGGATTTGATTTACCGCGAAGGCCATTCCTTCTATTATGTGGGCGTGGATCAGTACTTCGGCTCCTGGCAGCCCGGCGACGTGGAGAACTGGAACGGCGTGATCGACGCGCTCTATGAGCGCTATCATCTGCCCGTGCTGGCCAATGAGTGGGGCTATTCCTCCGGCGGTGAATACACGACCGAGCACCCGGACATGACGAATGTGCCGGCCGGGTTCCCCGACGTGTGCGTCGTGAAAAAGTGGTTCCACGAGGTGGAGGGCGGCCATACGCCGGAAGTGCAGGCCGATTACTTTGACCGCGGCCTGAAGCTCTTTGCGGAGCACCCGCATTGCATCGGTTCGTTCATGTTCTGCTGGCGCGATGCCTACCACTGCTACCACTGCGGCGAGCCCGATTGCCCGGCCGAGTGCTACTGGGGCATCGTCACCACCGACTGCAAACCGAAGCCGGCCTACTACGCCGTGAAGGAAGCGCTGAAAAAATACTACGCCTGATTTTCCCTTTCTCAAAAAGCGCAGGCAGCCCGCGCGGGCTGCCTGCGCTTTTTCTGTGCGCCGTCTCCGGCGCGGTGTGTTCAGAACACCTGGATGCTCTTGAGTATGACGCTGTCCCGGGCGGCGGTGATCTGCACCGTCAGCGAGGAGATGAGCTCTTCCGTGTCGTCTTCCAGGGGATTGCGGTCCGCAAACGGATCGCGCAGCGCGCAGATCCGCTTGTGGCCGATGGTCGTCCCCTCATAGGAGGCGTACGGTTCCCCGTTTTTCGTGATGCGGAAGCCTTCCACACGCTGGCCCTGCGCAATGTCCTCCGCGAGCACAACGTATTTCACGCCGGCGATCGGTTTGGCAAAGTGCAGGCGGAAGGCGGGCTGCATGTCCGGGCTTCCGGCCACGCGCTCGCAGGAAAAGGGGATCGGCGTGCCGAACTCGCGGCGGAGCAGATCGCCGTATTCCTTCAGCCGGGCGACATCTCGCCGGTCGAGCAGCCCTTCGCGCGTCGGCGGTACGTTCAGGTTGAAGCAGGCGTTCGCGCCCACCGACGTCAGATAGGTGCGGAACAGCCGTTCCAGCGAATGCGGCTCCTCCTCCTCGTGCCAGAACCAGCCCTTGCGGATCGACATGTCGATCTCGGCCGGCAGAAAGGCGAGGCCGCGGCTGTAGGCAATCCGCTCGCGGCTGCCGATGGCGTCGTCCGAAATGTACGCAAAGCATGTCCCCTGCCCGGCGAGCGGGCCGGGGCCCGTCTGCACGCGCGCGAACGGGCTGACCTCCGCCGGCACCACGGCCCACTCGGCGCAGCGGGCTTTTCCCGCCTCGTTGCCGCACCAGCGCACATCGGGGCCGTTGAAGATCACAGCGTGCGGCTGGAGGCGGTGCACCAGCTCAAAATACCGCTCCCAGTCGTATTCCTGCCGCTTGCCGTTCGGCCCTTCGCCGCATGCGCCGTCAAACCAGACATAGAAGATTTCGCCGTATTCCGTGAGCAGCTCCGTGAGCTGGCTGCAGAAATAGTCGTTGTAGGCCGGCGTGCCGTAAAGAGGGGAGTTCCTGTCCCACGGGGAAAGATAAAAACCGAATTTGAGGTTGCCCCGCCGGCAGGCCTCGGCGGCTTCGCGCACCACATCGCCGCGGAACGGGCTGTTTTTCACGCTGTGCTCCGTGAAGGCCGAAGGCCACAGGCAGAATCCGTCGTGGTGCTTCGCGGTGAGCACCATGCCGCGCATCCCGGCGGCCTTGATCGCTTCCACCCATTGGTCACAGTCGAGCTTTGTGGGGGCAAACACCGATTCCGGTTCCTGGCCGGTTCCCCATTCGAGGCCGGTGTAGGTGTTCGGACTGAAATGGATGAATGCGTACGTCTCCGTGTCGAACCAGTCAAGCTGGTTCTGCGTTGGGCGGACGTGGGCCGCCTCCTTCAGAAAATCTGGCATGGTGCCGCTCCTTTCCGGTGTGACCTTGTGTTGTTTGGGCGGAATGTTTCTCCCGCACTGGTTTCATCATAGGGGGTTCCCGTGCCTGCGTCAAGCGCTGCCTGCAAAAAATTTCCTTTTGCCGCAGCGTGTGGGGTGAAAAACATTTCCTTGATTCGAAAGGACAAGATGTCTATAATAGGAAAAGCGGGGGATTCTCAGCCGGGCTTAGGCCTGCCATGACGCTTTCGCAAACACGCCGCGCAAACGCGGAACGGAGTGAGACGAAATGATCAAATGGTTCTGCCTGCCAGAACTGCTCTCCCTGTTTTTTTCTTGTGCTCATCTATGTCTATTACCATGAAAAAAACGCTGTCCTCACGTTCCGGCGGCGCGTGTTTCACTGGATTTTCCGCCTTTCCATCCTCTCCATGGCGCTCGATCTTCTGTGCGCCAATCTGCTTGCCAGGCCCGCGGTCGTGCCCCAATGGGTCAACGAAGGGTTAAATGAGCTGTATTTTATCCTGATTGTAATAAACGAGAGCGTCATTGCGCTCTATGTATATGATCTGCTCTGCGAACATGGCCGGAGAAAGCGGGATTACCGGCTGGCTGTGGGCAGCCTGGTGGGATTCAACGCGGGATTTGCCGCCGTGGCGCTCACAAACAGCCTTACCGGTGCGCTCTTCTCCTTTTCAAAGGACGGGCACTACACCCGCGGCCCGCTCAATAAGCTCGGTTATGCGGTGATGGTCGCCGAGCTGGCAATTGCCCTGGCTTTTTACATGCGCAACCGCGCCATGCTGCCGGGCCGTGTGAGCCATGTGATCTGGACGCTGCCGCCCGTGGCGCTGCTGCTCGGCGGTCTGCAATTTCTTTATCCGGAGGTTCTGCTCAACGGCACCATTCTCACATCGGCGGTGTTTGTCCTTTACAGCAATTTTCAGACCTGCCGTGTGGAGCAGGACTCTCTCACCAAGCTGGGCAACAGGCCGGCGCTTTTCGAGGATATTTCGCTGAAGGTGCGGCGCGGCTTCCGTTTTCAGGTGGTGGCGGTCACGTTCAAGACGCTGGGAGAGATCAACTGCCAGATGGGCCACAATGCCGGGGACGAGCTTCTGGTGCATGTGGCGGAGTGGGTGGCCTCGCTGCCGCACTGCACGGCCTACCGCTTTTCCAATATCACATTCGCGGCCGTTTTCCCCTTTCGAGGGGCCGGCGAGGCGAGCGAGAATTTTGAGCTGTTCCGCACGCGGTTCGGGAAACCCTGGCGGTTCGGCGGCACGGAACTCACGCTCTCCGTCGTCGTGTGCGAGATCATCTGGGACGGGCGGGAACTGGAGCCCTCCACTCTCGTGGAATACCTGGACGCCATGGCGCGCCCCTCCTCCGCGTCCGGCAGCGAATGGATCCGGTTCAACAGTCTGGCGGCCGCGCGCATGGAGCGCCGCCAGCGGCTGGAATCCGTGCTTCGCCAGTCCGTGCATGACGATCGCTTCACGGTGGCCATGCAGCCGATGTACCACTGCAAAGACGGCACGTTTGCGAGCGCCGAGGTGCTGGCGCGGCTGTGCGATTATGAGGGCACGCAGCTCCCGGCCGGTGAGTTCATCCCGCTCGCGGAGCAGACAGGCCTCATCGAGGACATCAACTGGTCCGTGCAGCAGTTTCTGGACGCCCGCTTTTCCACCCGTGTGTGCGAATGTCTGGAGCGGTATCATCTGCCGCCGTCGCGCCTCAAGCTCGAGATCACAGAGCGCGTGATCTCGCAGGATCTGGAAAAGGTGAGGCGCATGATGGCTGCCCTGAGCGAAAAGGGAATCGGCTTTTACCTGGACGATTTCGGTGTGGGATACTCCAATTTTTCCATGCTTCTGCGGCTGCCGTTTGAGAGCGTGAAGATCGATCGCAGCCTCATCGCGGGGATTCCGGACAGCCCGGAAAACAGGCTCATGGTGCGCAGCCTGATCTCGCTCTTCCACAGCTGCGGGTTCACCGTGATCTGCGAAGGCGTGGAGACGGCGGAGCAATGCCGGGTCGTGGAGGAACTCGGCGCGGACTGCATCCAGGGCTTCTATTATGCCAGCCCCATGGAGCCGCGTGCTTTTTCCGCTTTTCTGCGGCAGGCCCCCGCGCGCCCGGCGGTTCCCGCCGCGGTGCGGGCGGAAAATTAGGCTTGCGCCCCTGCGCCGGATGTGATAAAATATTTCATGTTCCCCTGAATGGGCGGATGACAGTTTGATCCGGTTTCGGGGGCCATTAGCTCAGTTGGTCAGAGCAGCCGGCTCATAACCGGTCGGTCCAAGGTTCGAGTCCTTGATGGCCCACCACAGCAGACAAATCCGAACCTTGCGCTAAACCGGCGCGAGGTTCGGATTTGTTGTCACAGCGCCATTTTCGCGGAAAGGGGCGGCCTTTATGATTCTGGATATTCACACGCATATTTTCCCGTTCGAAATTGCCTCCCTGGCGGTAGACAAGCTCAAGCGTGCCTCCCGCACCCGCCCGTTTACGGACGGCACCTCCGCCGGGCTCGTGCGTTCCCGGCAGGAGGCGGGCATTGACCTGTGCGCCGTGCTGCCCGTGGCCACCAGCCCGCAGCAGGTGGTGCGCATCAATGACCGCGCCATCCTCACCAACACGCTCACGGAGGAGACGGGCCTGTTTTCCTTCGGCGGCATGCACCCGGATTTTGAGGGTTGGAAAAGCGAACTGGCGCGTATCGCACATGCCGGGGTGAAGGGCATCAAACTGCACCCCGTCTTTCAGCGCGTCCGGCTGGACGATCCGCGCTATCTCCGGATCCTCGACTGCGCCGCCGGGCTGGGCCTGGTCACGCTCGTGCATGCCGGCCTTGACGTGGAGGAGGGTGCGGAGGTGTTCTGCACGCCGCAGATGATTTTGCATGTCTCCCGGGAACTGGGGCGCATTCCGCTCATCCTGGCGCATATGGGCGGCTGGCGGCAGTGGGACGAGGCAGAGGAGGTGCTGCCGCAGACGCCGTTTTACCTCGACACCTCCTACTGCACCGGCCCCATTGCGCCGCTCGACCCGGAACAATGGGAGGGCCCGGTGGACACCATGCCGGGCGGGCAGTTTGTGCGTTTCGTGCGGCTGTTCGGCGCCGATCGCATCCTCTTTGGCAGCGACAGCCCGTGGCAGGATCAGAAGGCCGGTCTGGCGCGCATCCGCGCGTTCCCCCTCACGGAGCAGGAGCTCGAGGGCATTCTGGGCGGGAATGCGGCGCGGCTGCTCGGCATTCCCGCCGGGCGCGCCGGCTTGATCTGACTCTTTTTCGGGCAAACGGAATCCCCCGGCACAGCCTGTGCCGGGGGATTTTTTGCAAGGCGCCCCGCGCAGGGGCGCCTTTTCGATTTTGGATGCGGCCGCTCAGTAGAGGCTGCGCATAAAATGATCGACGGAAGCTTCATCCGTGGGATTGACCCCGTTGCGCGTGGGGAAGAGGGAGAGGTTCTCCACATGGCGCACGCCCTCCCCGGGGTTCACGATGCAGATGGGGCTAAAGGAATCCAGCTCGGCGCAGGCGGATGTGACGCGCGTGCGGAAGGAGCAGCCGTGGTGCGGGTAAAAGCAGGTTTCATCGTGCACATAGCGCTTGATGAACGTCACCTCCGGCAGCACATAGGCGGCCCAGCCGGTCACGTTGTTCGTGCCCATGGCAAAGGGCTTTTTTGCCGTCTCATCCTGCATGAGAGTGAAGTAGCATTCCCCCGCCCAGAGCCGGTGATCCGTGAGCGCGGAACCGGGCCAGAACGCCAGGACGCGGTTCGGGGCCAGGCCGCCGCTGTCGCCGTTCTGGGGGATGATCTCGATACCGCCGGGCCGAAGGGCGGTGGAAGACCACACGGAGAGACGCTTTCGCTCATGGGAGACGTTCTTTACGCTGTGCACCACCATCATATCGGAAGCGCCGTCGCCCAGCAGAAGCTCCGTCGTGCACTTGAGCCCGTCCGCCTTTTCCCGCAGCATAATGAGCGAAACGCCGTCCGGCTTGATGGCGTAGACCACGGGTTCGTTGTCTGGAAAGAAACTTTCCGGCATGCGGATGGGCGCCAGCGAAGCAAAATGGCCGCCGCGCCGGTAGAATGCCGTGCCCTTTCCGTAGCGCTCCTCCAGTTCCGGGCCGGAAACGGTGGGCTCCGCCGAACTGTCCTCAAAAAAGGTGTTTTTCCCGCCCTCCAGGCGGAAGGACACGATGCGCGGGCCGTATTCCACGGTGACAATCGCTTCCAGGATCCCGTTCGTCAGGCGCAGGCAGCGCCCCCACGGTTCGTAAGAAACTTCCTTGATTTCAATGGACAAGCCAACCAACCCTCCAGATGAAACGGATTAAAGGCAGGCGCTCACAGGCGGATGACGCCGTGCGAAAGATCCTGCCCGCACGGCGCGGGGAAAGGGCAGAAGAGCGCGTGCAGATCGCAGCCTTTTCCCTCCAATTCAACCACAATTCGGCCTGTTTTGCCAAGGTGCAAAAGATCAGAGGAATGGGTGCAAAGCGGCAGTTTTCCTGTTCTTTTTGCCTTCCGGAGCAGGGGCGCGGCCTCTGCGCGGAAGCCCAAAAGCCGAAGGTAAGGCGGCAGGCCGGCGGCGTGTTCCGCGCGCAGGCCGAGCAGGGCGCTGTAGGCGATGCGGCGCAGCCTTGCCAGCGGATACCGCTTCGTCTTTGCGAGCCGGAAGAATGCTTCGGCCGTGCCGGCTTGCCGGGATGCCGCGAACAGGCGGTTTTCCAGCCCCTCGCTCACATCCGGCAGGCGGGCGAACGCGTCGCGCGGCAGCGATCGCAGGCAGGCGAGCAGCGCCCGCTCCATGCGCGCCGGGTCGGCCGGGGCGGCGCCGCGCGCCAGCTCACGCTGCGCGATCTCCTCCGCCTGCGGCATCATCAGCCCGTGCCAGTTTTCGCCGCGGAGCATGCGGCCGCGGATTGCCGTGGCGCTCGCCAGGCTGCCGCTTGATGTTTCGTCGTGGTGGCCGGGGCCGGTGCGTGTCACGGTGAACGGCTGCATCGCAAGCCCCAGCCTGCGGCAGGCCTTCAGGTATTCCACGGCCAGCGTGTTGTTCGGTTCGCGCAGCAGGTCGGCCGCGTCATTCCCCGCCAGTGCGCGCACTGCCCGCTCGCGTGCGGCCGCAAAGGAGAGGCCCTTCGCCAGCTCGCGCTTCACGGCGAGGGAGAACGGCTCCGAGAGCAGGAGCTGCGCGAGCGCGCCGAGTGCCTGTGCGTCCCCGCACTCGCTGCCGAAGCAGATCGTGCCGCAGCCGATCTGGGAGAGCAGGAAGGCGCCGCCCTCCGCGAACCGTTCCGCGCCGGCCATGGCCCACGGCAGCGGCAGCTCGAACACGGCGTCCGCGCCGCAGCGCAGCGCCATCTCCGCGCGCGCCCATTTGGAAAAGAGGGCAGGGCCGCCGCGCTGCACGAAATCGCCGCTCATCACCACGGCGATCTGCTGGGCGCCCGCCTGCCGCGCGGCGTGCAGGAGCGCTGCATGGCCGCGGTGGAAGGGATTGAATTCCGCAATGATGCCGAATATGCCGTTCTGCTGTGACGCCATGCGCGCCCTCCTTCGTAAAACCCGCCGAAAACGGGGGCAAAATCTTGCAAAAGCACCGGAAATGTACTATACTAATTCTGTGATGCGCGCCCGGAACCTGCCGGCCGCGCGGGGAACGAACCATCCCCATTATAGTGGATCGCACAGCCGGCCGCAAGGCGCGCGGCCCGGGTTGCAATAAAAAAGCAAACAGGAGGATATTATGAAAGTATTGGTTATCAATGCGGGCAGCTCTTCGCTCAAATACCAGCTCATCGATATGAACAACGAAGAGATGCTTGCCAAGGGAAATTGCGAACGCATCGGCCAGGAAAGCGGGATGTTTACCCATAAGACGGCGGACGGCCGTTCCATCAAGAAGCGCGTTGTCATGAACAACCACATTGAAGCGTTCCAGATGGTGACGCAGGCGCTCACGGATCCGGAAGCCGGCGTCATCAAGAAGCTCACCGAGATCTCCGCCGTCGGCCACCGCGTGGCGCAGGGCGGCTCCATCTTCCGCAAGTCCGTTCTGGTGAACGACGAGGTGCTCAAGGGCATCGAAAGCCTGATCCCGCTTGCGCCGCTGCACAACGGCCCTGAGCTGGACGGTATCCGCGCCTGCCAGCATGTATTCGGGCCGGATGTGCCCCAGTGCGTGGTGTTTGACACCTCCTTCCACTCCACCATGCCGCCGAAGGCTTACATGTATGCCATCCCCTATGAGTACTACACGAAGTACAAGATCCGCCGCTACGGCTTCCACGGCACCTCCCACCGCTATGTGAGCAAGCATTGCGCCCACCTCATGCACCAGCCCCTCGAGGACATGAACATGATCACCTGCCACATCGGCAACGGCTCCTCCATTGCTGCCATCCGCGACGGCAAGGTCATCGACACCACGATGGGCCTCACCCCGCTCGACGGCTTCATGATGGGCACGCGCAGCGGCTCGCTCGATCCCTCCATCGTCACGTTCATCATGGAGCAGGAGGGCCTCACCCCCGGCGAGATGAGCGACATCCTGAACATGAAGTCCGGCATGTACGGCATCTGCGGCTACAGCGACGACCGCGATGTCACGAAGGCCGAGATCGAAGGCGATCCGCGTGCCATCCTGGCGCATGACATGCTCTCCTATCAGATTGCGAAGTACATCGGCTCCTATATCACCGCCATGGGCGGCCTCGACTGCCTGGTGTTCACCGCCGGCCTCGGCGAGAACCAGCCGCACCTGCGCTACAGCGTGTGCCGTTACCTCAAGTACATGGGCGTGAAGATCGACGGCGAGCTCAACGACAAGATGGTCGGCGGCCGGGAAGGCAAGATTTCCACCCCCGATTCCTCCGTGCCGGTGTGGATCATCAGCACGAACGAGGAACTGATCATTGCCCGCGACACGAAGCAGATCGTGGAAAAGCTCAAGTATGCTTCCACGGAGGATAAAACGGTCGTCGATCCCGAGGATATTTGAAGGGAAAGCCCCTGAATCCGGGAGGAGAATGACATGGGCTATCTGGGAAACGTGCTCTGGTTCCTCTGCTGCGGCCTTTATCAGGGCCTGGCCTGGTGCCTGGCGGGCGCGCTGTGGTGTGTTACACTTGTGGGCATCCCGGTGGGGCTGCAGTGCTTCAAGCTGGCGGGCCTTTCCTTCTTCCCGTTCGGGAAGGAAGTCCGCTATGGCGGCGGGGCAGGATCCTTCCTGCTGAACCTCGTGTGGGTAATCGTGAGCGGTATCCCGCTGGCGTTGGCCGCCGTGCTGAACGGCGCGCTCCTCTGCGTCACGGTTGTGGGGATCCCGTTCGGCCTGCAGTGCTTCAAGCTGGCCAAGCTGGCGTTCATGCCTTTTGGCTCCGAGATTGTCTCCTGAGGGGACTGCAAAGATAAAAAGGCCTGCCGCACAGGCAAAAAGCCGTGCGGCAGGCCTTTTTTGTGTTTCAGCCGCTCATTCCCGCGCCGGTGCGGGCGTGCGGTGATGATTGATCAGAGGGAAAAGCAGCGTGCCCAAAAGCAGCAGCATGCTGATGATCTGTGAGGTGGAAAAGCCGAACAGGAAGCCGCGGTATGCATCCCCGCGCAGGAATTCCAGGAAGAAGCGCCCCACGCTGTAGACGCACAGATAGACGGCCAGCAGCCGCCCGCGGCACAGCCCGCGATGCAGCAGGGCGAACAGGGCAAGAAACAGCAGCAGGCAGAACAGCGCCTCCAGCAGCTGCACCGGGAAGCGGCGCACGCCGTTTGCCTGCGGGATGGGATTCTGTGTGTAGACAAAGCCCACGGGGCACTCGATGCCGTAGCAGCAGCCGCCCAGGAAACAGCCCACGCGGCCGAAGGTGTGGAACAGCGGCACGGAGACAGCCATCACGTCCACATAGCCTGCCGGCAGCTTCTTCTTTTTCCAGTAAAGACCGCCGGCCGCCATGCCGCCCAGCAGACCGCCGTAAAACACGGAGCCGCCGAACACGAGCAGCATCCCGCTCCAGAAGTCGCCGGAAAGGCCCGTTTCCGGCACGCGGGCGAGCACCTGACCGAGCAGCGGCAGATTGGTGATGCCATACAGGATGTGCCCGCCCACCAGCGCGCCGACGGCGCACAGCAGCAGAGCGACGATCATGTCGTCCACGTCGAGGCCGCGCTTTTTCGCCTGCACGCACGCAAACAGCCCGCACGCGAAGATGCCCGCCAGAGCACAGAGGGGGTAAATGCCGAATGTCTTGCCGAAAAGCTCAAACGGTGGAATCAAAAAGGGCTCTCCTCCTTCCGCTCATAAAAAATGCTATACGCCCGAAAGCGTATAGCATTTTTTATCGAACCATGCGCTCCTGTTCTCAGGAAAGAGCGCCGGCAGCGGCCAGGGAGCCGATGGTGCCGAGCGCGCAGACAACACACAGAATGCTCAGCGCACCGAGCACGACACCGATGATGCCGAGCACCATGCCGGCGGTTGCCATGCCCTTCTGATTCTCTTCCGAGAGCTTGCGGCCCTTCACACCGAATACGATAGCTAGGATAGCCACAACAAAGGCCACATAGGAAACGTAAGGAATGAAGGATCCGACAATGCCGACGATGCCGCACACAAGCGCCGCAATGGAAGCGTTCTTTGCGTTCATGAAATACCCTCCAGTCAAACAAGATAAGAACGTTATCCGATAGGACAACTTCATTCTATCGTATCTTGCTGCCTCTTGTCAATAATTTCGGAAAAATTAAGATAAATGACGAATTTTTACACATAGTTTTATAATTTTAATACAAAAACAAACTTGTTCTCTCTTCCGGTGAGGGAATCTGGAACGCGCTTGTATTCATATTTTGGGAATGCTATAATGAGGGGAAAGAAGCGGCACCGGAAGCGTACGGTGAAACAGACGAAAGGGGCGTTGAACATTGCCCAAAGTAAGTGTGATTGTGCCGGTCTACAATGTGGAGCGGTATCTGAACCAATGCGTGGAAAGCCTTCTGCGCCAGACATTCCCGGATTTCGAGCTTCTGCTTGTGAACGACGCTTCCACAGACGGTTCTCTCGCACTGTGCCGCCGCTATGAAAGCGATCCGCGCGTGCGCGTGATCGACAAGCCCCACGGCGGCCTGGGCGACACGCGCAACCGGGGCGTGCGGGAGGCGCGCGGGGAGTACCTGGCCTTTGTCGATTCGGACGATTGGGTGGAACCGTGCATGCTGGAGGATCTCACGGCGGCGGCGGACAGGGAAGAGGCCGACCTTGTGCTGTTCGATTACGTCCGTGAGAATGAGGAGGACGGCGTGAGCCGCGTCTGCTCGCTGCCGGCAGTGCCCGGCGCCCCGCAGGAGAAGACGGCCGCGCGCGTGCTGCAGGAGCTGACAGGCCCCGCGCCCGATTCCGGCCCCTGGCGGGAGGTGGAAATGCTGGGCTGCGCCTGGCGGCGGCTCTACCGCCGCGCGTGGTTCTGCGGGTGCGGCCTTTCCTATTATAAGGAGCAGGAGGTTATGCTCGAGGATCTGCCCGTCTCCATCCAGGCGCATGTGCTGGCGCGCCGCACCGTGTATGTGCCCGGCGCCTACTATCATTACCGCTACAATCCCGTATCGCTGAGCACGCGGTACCGGCCGGGGAAAATGGAGATGCTGCTGCGCTGCCACGCGATCATCGGGGCGTTCCTCGAGGCGCACGGTCTGGCCGAGGCCTATGCGGACCGCCGCAGCGCCTGGCTGGTGCGGCAGGCGGCCCACGGCTCGCTCGTGAACTGCTTTTCTCCGCAGAACCCGGCGGGCTTTGGCGCCAGATGGCGGGAGGTGCGCGGGATCCTGCGCCAGCCCGCCGTGCGCGAATCGTGCGCTTCGCCCAACCTGAAGCACGGCACGAAGGCGGATCGGGTGATCCGCCTGATCATCGGTTCGCGCTGTACGGCGGCCGCCTATCTATTTTACAGCCTGTACGCCCGCTCCCTGCGCCGCAGCGCCGGGAAGAAATAACGGCTGCCCGAAAAGGGCGGAAAGGACGGGAGAGCCGTCATGGAAAAAAAGAGCGTTCTGTTTGTGAATTTCAGCCTGCACAGCGGCGGCATTGAAAAAAGCCTTGTCACGCTGCTGCACCTGTTCGACTATGAAAAATACGACGTGGATCTGCAGCTTTTTGCAGATGAAGGGCTGTTCCTGCCCCGCGTGCCGGAGCAGGTGAACCACCTGCCCTCGCTGTTCCCCCCCGAATACCGGCTGCAGATCCGCCGGGCGCTGCCCGCCCTGCTGCGGCAAAAGAAGCCGCTTATCGCGCTGTGCCGCCTGCTCGTGAGTTTTGCGGGCAAGACGCCGGGCGGCATGGGGGATCGGCTCGCGCGCATGTGGCGCATCGAAAAGCATTTCGTGCGTGCCCCGAAAAAGGAATACGATGCCGTGGTCGCCTTCATGGAAGGCCAGCCCATCTATTACGCCGTCACAAAGGTGAAGGCAAAGCGGAAGATCGGCTTCATCCACGGCGATTACAAGGCCATGGGGCTGGACGAGGACTATGACCGCCGATTTTTCGGCCGGCTCCACGCGCTGTGCACCGTCTCGGAATCCTGCCGGGACGCGCTGTGCGAGGTGTTTCCGCAGTGGGAGAACCGCTTTTTCGTGATCTACAACATCATCTCGCCTGCCTTCCTGCGCAAGCTTGCGCAGGAGCCGGCCGATTTCGGTGATTCCTTCGCCGGGCCGCGGCTGCTCACCATCGCGCGCCTTTCCCCGCAGAAGGGGCTGGATCTCGCCCTGCTGGCGGCGCTGATCCTGAAAAAGCGCGGCTATTCCTTCCGCTGGTACATCATCGGCGTCGGGCCGGAGGAGGCCGACCTGCGCGATCAGGCCGAGGCGCTGGGGCTGAACGACACCGTCTTTTTCCTGGGGGAGAAAGCCAACCCCTATCCCTATGTGCGCGCGTGCACGGTGTATGTGCAGCCCTCGCGCTTTGAGGGAAAGAGCATTGCCGTGGATGAGGCCATGGCGCTGGCCAAACCGATTCTGCTCACCGATTTTTCCACGGCAGCCGATCAGATCGACTCCGGGAAAACGGGCCTTATCGTGCCCCTTTCGCCGGACGGCATCGCCCAGGGCCTGCAGCAGCTGCTCGACAGCGCTTCGCTGCGCGATTCTTATTCCAAAGCCCTGGCTTCCCTGGATCTTTCCAACGAGGGGGAAATCAGCAAGCTGTACGATCTCATCGAGGGCCGCCGCCCGCCGCAGTGAGGAGGGGAGAGGCATGAAGCTGTTCCTGGCCGTCGTTCTGTTCCTGCTCATGGAGGGCGGGCTGTATCTCTATCTCGACGGGCCGAAGCGCGGGGATCTGCGCTGCAAGGCGCTCACCACGCTCATGCCTGTGCTGCTCGGCCTTTACGGCACGGTGCACCGCGGCGGTGAATCCTGGGTGCTGTTCGCGGCGCTGTGCGTCTGCCTTGTGTCAGATGTGCTGATCGGCGTGCACTTTGTGGCGGGTGTATTCTCGTTCCTCGCGGCGCATGTTCTGCTCATCGTTCATCTGCTGTTGCAGGCGCAGCCCACGCCGTGGAGCATCCCGCTCTGGGCGCTGCTCTATCTGCTTCTGTTCGCATATTATAGGAAAACGATCCCCACGCTTGGGGAAAAACGCGTGCCGCTCTGCGTTTACCCGGTTTTCCTGTTCGGCATGCTGTCGCTGGCTGCCGCGCTGCCCTTCCTGCGGCCGGGCGCGTCCTCCGTCTGCCTGGCGCTCGGGGCGCTCTGCTTCACCGTTTCCGATCTCATCCTGGCAGACGGCGTCGTCACGCAGCGCGAATCCTCGCGGCGCGATCATGCCGTGATGCATCTCTACGAACCGGCCGTCTATCTGCTGGCGCTCAGCGTCGTGCTGTGACGGCGGTCCAACCTGTATTTGGGAGGTTTCTGCATGTCAACCGAGAAAAAACTGGGGGATCTGCTCGCGCGGATCTCCTTCCAGACGGAGTCTGCCCCTGAAGCCCTCGAGGCGCAGGTGAGCGACATTGTGTATGATTCCCGCCAGGCAGGGCCGGGTCGCGTGTTCGTCTGCCTGCGCGGCGCGCGCGCCGACGGCCACGCCTATGCGAAGGCCGCCGGGGAGGCGGGCTGCTGCGCCGTCCTGGCGGAACGGCCGGTGGAAACGGGCGGCGCGCCGCTCTTTTTGGTCTCGAACACGCGCGAAGCGCTCGCGGAGCTGAGCGCCGCCTTCTTCGGCCGCCCGGCGGAGGAACTGCGCGTGGTGGGCATCACCGGCACGAAGGGCAAGACGACCACCGCCCACATGGTGCGCGCCATCCTGGAGGAGGCGGGCATCCCCACCGGCATGATCGGCACCATCGGCATCGACTACGGGGACACGCACGTGAACACCGTGAACACCACGCCGGAATCGTATGAGATCCAGCGGGCCCTGCGCGCCATGCTGGACGCCGGCTGCCGCGCCGCCGTGCTGGAGGCCTCGTCCATCGGCCTGCGGGATCACCGCCTCGATTCGCTCCCGTTCTTCGCCGGGGTATTCACGAATTTCTCGGAGGATCACATTGGCGGCGACGAGCACAAGGATATGGCGGAATACCTGGCCTGCAAGAGCCTGCTCTTTCAAAAGTGCGCGACGGGCGTCGTCAACGTGGACGATCCCGCGTGGGAGGGCGTAACGCGCGGCCATACGTGCGCGCTGCAAACGTTCGGCTTTTCGGAGAGGGCCGGGCTGCGCGCGTCCGATGACCGGCTTGTGACGCGGCCCGGTTTCCTCGGCGTCGCCTTCTCGATGACGGGCCGCCGCACGATGGAGGCGGAGGTTGATATCCCCGGCCGCTTCAACGTCTATAATGCGCTGGCCGCCGCCGCTGCGTGCACGCTCTTCGACGTGCCGGATGAGGCGATCCGCCGCGGCCTGGCGCGCGTGAAGGTGAAGGGGCGCGTGGAGCCCGTGCCGGTGCCGGGCCCGTTCACGCTGCTCATCGATTACGCGCACAATGCCGTGAGCATGGAGAGCATCCTCACCACGCTGCGGCAGTATCACCCGCACCGCCTGATCTGCCTCTTCGGCGCGGGCGGCAACCGGCCCCGCGCCCGCCGCTATGAGATGGGCGAGGTGAGCGGCCGTCTGGCCGATCTCTCCGTCATCACGGAGGACAATTCCCGCTTTGAGGATGTGCACGACATCCTGGCCGACATCAAGCAGGGCCTCGTGCCCACGGGCGGGGCGTATGTGGAGATCCCGGACCGCACTGAGGCGATCCGCTATTGTCTGGCCCACGCGGAGCCGGGCGACATTGTCGTGCTGGCAGGGAAGGGCCACGAAAGCTATCTGGAGGTCCGCGGCAAGCGCACGCATTACGACGAACGCGAAGTTGTGGCCGGCATTCTGGCCGGCAAGCTGTGAAGGAGGGCGATGAGCATGCAGATGACCGTTCGGGAAATTGCCGCCGCGTGCGCTGGCAGGCTGCTGCGCGGCGATCCGGAGACGCAGGTCACGTCGGTGAGCACCGACAGCCGCCGTGTCGGCCCGGGGGCGCTCTTTGTGCCGATCCGCGGCGAGCGCACGGATGCGCACGCCTTCCTGCCGGCCGTGTTTGAAGCCGGTGCGGCCGCCGCGTTTACGCAGGAGCACACGGAGCCGGATCAGCTCCCGCAGGGCGCGTCCGGCGCCTGGATCGCCGTGGAGGACACGGTGGAGGCCCTGCGCCGCACCGCCGCCGCCTATCGTTCCCGCTTCTCTATCCCCGTGGTGGGCATCACGGGCAGCGTGGGCAAGACGACTACGAAGGAGATGGTCGCCCTGGCCCTCTCCTCCTGCCTGCACACCATGAAGACGGAGGGCAACCAGAACAGCCAGATTGGGCTGCCGCTCACACTGTTTCGCCTCCTGCCGGAGCATGAAGCCGCCGTGGTGGAGATGGGCATGAGCGACTTCGGCGAAATGGCGCGCCTAGCCGCCGTGGCGCGCCCGCAGTACGCCGTGATGACGAACATCGGCGTGTCGCACATCGGCCAGCTCGGCAGCCGAGAGAACATCATGGCCGAAAAGCTGCGCATCACGGACGCATTCGGCCCCGGCTCCGTCCTCTTTGTCAACGGGGACGATCCTCTGCTCGCCACGCTGCGCGAAGCGCGCCCGGATCTGCGTCAGGTCTGGTTCGGCTTCGGGGAAGGCTGTGCGTACCGCGCATCGCAGGTGGTCCGCGAGGGCGAAACAGTGCGTTTCACGGCCGAAACGCCGTGCGGCAGCGTGGAGGTGCGGCTGCCCGTGCCGGGCGACCACAATGTGCGCAACGCGCTGGCCGCGCTGGCCGTCACGTGCACGCTGGGCGGTTCCCTGCAGCGGGCCGCGGACGCGCTTGCAGCCTATCAGCCGCCCGCCATGCGCCAGCAGGTCCGGCGCGCGCCGGCCGGCTTCACCGTGATCGACGATTCCTACAACGCCAGCCCGGACGCCGCGTTCAGCAGCCTGGAGGTGCTGGCCGGTTTCCCGGGCCGCCGCGTGGCCGTGCTGGCCGACATGCTTGAGCTGGGCAGCGTGGAGCGGGAAGCCCACGAGGAGGTGGGCCGCCGTGCCGCCCGCGCCGGTGTGTCGCTGCTCGTCACGGTGGGTGAGCGCGCCCGCTGGATTGCCGAAGGGGCGAGCGGGGAGCAACCTGCGATCTCATGCCGCAGTTTTTCGTCGAACGCGGAGGCGTCTGCGTTCCTGCGCGGGGCCCTGCGCCCGGGGGACGCCGTGCTTGTGAAGGGTTCCCGCGGCATGCACACGGACGAGATCGTATCGTCTCTTTTGGAAAAGTGACTTTTCTTTTGCGCAATATCTCTTGAATATTTCTGCAAAACCTGTCTTTTCCCTGCTAAATTTGCCTTAAGGGGTTGAAGTTGTAACCGATTTGTGATAGACTGTAACCAGTTTGTTACAAATTGTAACGATTTGACCGCGAAAAAATGCCGGCCCGGGTGGCGGGGCGGCGGAATGCAGCAAGCGGCAGGCGCCCGGGGGAGGGCGGCTCGTGCCGTTGGGGAGCTGCCAAAGAAACAAGGAGGCAAACACGGAAATGAACAGGAAACGGATCACGGCCTTTTTGATGACGTTTATCATGATGGTGATGTTTGTGGCGGGCGTGCTGCCCAGCCCGCAGGCTTCGGCAGCGGGCACCGGCGTTGGCCTTGCCCAGCATGCGCTCTCGGCGTATTATAACGGCTGGCTGTATCGCTACGGCGCCAGCGGCCAGACGTCCGGAGGCCGTGTTTACAGCGACTGCTCCGGCCTGATCTATTCCTATGCAGGCACGGCCCGCAGCAGCGGTATGCAAATCAGCTCCGCGCCGCAGTCGGGGTCGCTGTCTTCCCTGCCGCGCATTCACGGCCTGGGCCTGTGGCAGCCCGGCCACGTCGGCGTGTATGTCGGCGGCGGCATGGCGGTGGATTGCCGCGATACGTCCAGCAACACGGTGTACTCCTCCGTCTACAGCCACAATTGGCAGATGTGGTACAAAGTTCCCGGTGTCTCCTACCCCACGACCGGTTGGGTCACTTTCAACGGCGGTACATATTACTATGAAGACGGCCAGTATGTGGTGAGCTGCACAAAGACAATCGACGGCGCCGCCTATTCCTTTGACGCGAACGGCCTGTGCGCTTCCGCGCCCTCCAATGTGACGGAAGCCCCGCAGGTGGAGGCTGCCCCCGTGCAGCAGAGCACGCCCAGCGTGTCCTATTCGCAGTCCTCCTCCGGCTCCGTTTCCCAGGGAAATTCCGGCAGCGGGAGCACGGCTGCCGCCGCCCCGGTTTCCTATCAGGACCTCGCGCTGGGCAGCAAGGGCGCTGCCGTGACACGGCTGCAGACCCGCCTGAGCGAGCTTGATTACTACTATGAAGGCATCAACGATTATTACGATTCCCTTGTGAACGATGCGGTCGCCCTCTATCAGGAGGCTGCGGGCCTGGAAGTGACCGGTTCCGCCGACGTCGCCACACAGGAAAGCCTCTTCTCCTCTGACGCGCCGCTGAACGAGGAACCCGGCACGGTGTTCCCCGGCTATCACAGCAGCATCGTGCGCCAGCTGCAGGAGCGGCTGATTGCACTCGGCTATATGGAAGGCGAGACCTCCTTCTTCTACGGTGACGCCACCAAAGCCGCTGTGATGGCCTATCAGGAAGCCGCCGGCCTCGAGGCGGACGGCATCCTCACCATGGATGAGCAGAACGTCCTCTACTCCGACGACGCCGTCCCTGCTCCCGTGGAGGAGCCGGAGGAGCCCGCGGAAGAACCTGCGGAGGATGCGGAGACCGACGGCGCCGAGCCTGCTGCCGCTTCCGCTGATGCGGCGGACGGCGACGCCGCTGTGGCAGGCGCGCAGTCCCAGCTGAGCCGCTCCGCCGGGGATCCGGCTGCTGCGGCCGCGGCCTCCGTGGTGGAGAGCGTTTCTTCCGCCGCCGAGGTCACGAAGGATATGTTTATCACGACCGTTGACGCCGCCGCAAAGGACGGCAGCGGCAGCCAGGCGGACGATGCCGGCAACGGCGTCATCGCGTTTGCCATCGTGGTGTTCGGCACCGTACTCACCGCCTGCATCTTCGTCGTGCGCAAAAAGCAGCTTACCGTGAAGGAACTGGCGGCTGCCGCCACGATTCTCTCCGGCAGAGCCGCGAAAACAGCCCGTGAGGCGGCAGGCAATGCGGCCAGGGCTGTGAAGGGCGGCTGGAACCGTGTGCGCCGTCTGCGCAAGTAAAAAGCGTACCCCTCGCAAGGAATTGCGATTTCTGTTTTGTTGAGATAGCTTCGGCGCAAAAAGGCCGCGGGCTTTGCCCGCGGCCTTTTTGCATTCTGATATTTTTCGGCTGTGCGTTGGCCTGTTGCGGGAGCAAAGACCCTGTTCCCGTTTCCCCTGCACGTCGGGGCCGCGCTTCCTTTTTCCAGATGTGTTTGGCCGTTCCCGCAGGGCCTCTGTTTCCGGTGCGGAAAGTGTCAGGCGCGGTGCGCCGTTGCGCGGCGGTACACGGCCAGCGAGACGGCGGCGCTGATCACTTCCGTCACCCAGAAAGCGTTCCACACGCCGGCGGCGCCGAACAGCCGGCTCAGCAGGAAAGCCGCCGGAAGGATGACGACCACGTAGCGCGCCAGCGAGATAATGAGCGAGGCCGCGCCTTTCCCCAGCCCTTCCAGTGCACCGCACGAGGTGACGGAGACGGCCGAGACGAGGAACCCGGCGCTGATGATGCGCAGCGCCGTTTTGCCGGCCTCGATTGTTTCCGGCGTTTCGGTGAACAGGCCCATGAGCTGGGCGGGGAAGAGCAGGCAGATCACCGTGCCCGCCGCCATGATGGCGCCGCTCATGATCAACACAAGATTGTAGAGCTTCCGCACGCGGCCGTACTCCCCCGCGCCGTAGTTGTAGCCCACAAGCGGCCGCATGCCCTGCACGAAGCCGTTGGCGGGCAGGTAAAGGAACGTCTGCAGCTTATAATAGACGCCCAGCACGAGAATGTAAACGCCGGAGTACGCGGCGAGAATGGCATTGAGGGCGGTGATCAGCAGGGAGGAGAGCGCCAGGTTCAGCGTGGCCGGAATGCCTACGGCATACAGGCGGCGCACCGTGGCGCCGTCCGGCCGCAGGAACTGCCGGCCGATGCGCACGGAGAGCGGGCGCATAAAATAGACGGCGAGATAGATGAGCAGCGAGATCGTCTGCCCGATCCCCGTGGCCAGCGCCGCGCCCTCAATGCCCATCGCCGGGAAAGGCCCGAGGCCGAAGATGAACAGCGGGTCCAGAATGATGTTGGCCACACAGCCGGAGGCGAGGCCCACCATCGTCACCTTCATGCGGCCCACTGCCTGGAAGATCTTCTCGAACGCAATGCCTGCCATGATGGAGAGGGAGAACGAGAAGACGATGACGGAATACCGCAGCCCGAGCGACACCACCGATTCGGATGACGTGAACATCCGCAGAAAGGCGGGCATCACGGCCACGCCTGCGCCGCCCAGCACAACGGCGTGCACCACGGAGAGCGCCAGGCCCTGTGTGGCGGCCCGGTTTGCCATCACCTGGTTCCCTGCGCCCAGGTGGAAGGCAATGACGGCGTTGATGCCCACGCCGAAGCCGATGGCCATGGCGCTGATGAAGTTCTGGATGGGGAACACGAGCGAGAGCGCCGTCATGGCATCTTCGCTGATCTTGGCCACAAAGTAGCTGTCCACAATGTTGTAAAGCGAGTTGATCAGCATGGAAAGCACCATGGGCAGCGCCATGGAGAGCAGCAGCGGCAGCACGGGCTTTTCCTTCATAAATGTTTCGTTCATATGTCCTCCTGCGGGGCGGCTTTCCGAAGTCAAAAAAAAGCCACACAGCCTCCACGGGGCCGCCGCGCGTTCCGCGGGAACGGAATGCACGGACCGGCCTTCCAGGGGCTGTGTGGCGAAAAGATGATCGAGTCCGGAAAGTCCACCCAGATTTTTTCGAGTGCTATTATAGGGCAGACTCCGCCGTCTGTCAAGACAAACGGAGAAAAGCTTCCGGTTTTGCTTATGGATGGCGGCGGCCCGTTTTGGCCGCGTGTTTCTGCCGCGTCAATTCCGGGAAAAAGGCGTCCGGATTCGCCTTGAATTGCTCCACGAGCGTCCGCTCCCCGGGCGGTTCCTCGCCGCTGTGCCGAAGCCAGCGGGGAACAGGATTTTCGGCGGGATTCTCGCAGTGGTAAACCTTCATGTCCACGGTGGGATCACCTCCACACCATTCTATTCGGCGGGGGTGTGCAACTGTTCCACCTCGGAAAGGAAAAGGCCGAGCGTATCTTCGAATGAATCATAGGGCCTCGGGTTGCCCCCGTTCGTGCTCTTGCACTGGTTGTCGCTGTATTCCTGCCCGGCAGCGAACAGATCGCCGATGTAGATCTCATAGCCGAGGGACTGCGCCAGTGTGCAGAAAGCGTCCGTCGGGTCCGCGGCGTTGCGCGTGGCCAGCAGGCGGCGGCGCAGGCGCCCGTCGCGGCGGGCGTGTTCCAGAAGCCGGTCCAGTTCGCGGAAAAGCAAATCCATGTCAGGTTCCCCCTTTGTTCCTGTCTGATGTGGTCAATCGCCGTAATGCTCGTCCAGCCTGCGCTGGAAAATCGGCTGGGCGGCCAGGTTCTCCAGCCCTTCCAGAATCACGGAAGCGCCGATGAAGCGGGCGAGCACCATGGCGGCGGTAAAGGGCTGCACGAGCAGCACCACGCCGAGCGCCAGCGAGAGTAGGCCAAGCACGAGGGCCGGAATCCACAGGCCGGAGCCGATCCGCTTTAAGTCTGCGGCCGCCTGCAGCTTGCCGCCGCAGCCCGCGATGAGCAGCAGCCCGAACGCGAACGGCAGCAGGGAGAGAACGGTGTCCGGCCGGGCGAGCAGGAAGATCCCGCCGGCGCACAGCGTCACAGCGGCTGCGAGATCGCGGCGCGCCATGCCCTGCTGTTCGTCGCGCAGGAAATAGCGCACGCCGCGCAGCAGGCCGGCCACAATCAGCACGGCGCCGAATGCATAACAGATCATGCGCCCGGAAAGCTCCGGCCATCCCAGCAGGATGGCGCCCAGCACCACGTAAAAAATGGAGAGCAGCGCAAAATCGGAGAGAATGCGTTTCTTTTTCACAAAAGGTCCCCTCTTTCCGTTTTTCTGATCGTATCACGTTTTGCGCAAAAAAGGAAGGGAAAATGCAAAAACTGCCGGAGTTGCCGGCGAAGCTTGACATTTCAACCGGAAAAGCGTAAGGTTATAAATACATTAGTTTGCCCGGGGGTGCGGAACAGGCAGGGCAATTGGGGGCGCTGTATTGTTATGATGTTTTCAACCCGTGACCTGAAGCGGCTGATCTGGCCGCTTGTCGTCGAGCAGCTTCTGGCCGTCACCATTGGCATGATGGACACGATGATGGTTGCCGGATGCGGGGAGGCTGCCGTTTCCGGCGTTTCGCTGGTGGACTCTATCAACGTGCTGCTGATCAATATCTTTTCCGCGTTGGCAACGGGAGGCGCAATCGTTGCTTCCCAGTACCTGGGCCGGAACGATCTGAAAAATGCAAACCTCGCGGCCCGGCAGCTTCTGCTTGCCGTTGGTATCCTTTCCACTGTGCTGGGCGCGCTGGCCCTTGCGGGCAATCACGGCATCCTGAACCTCATGTTCGGCACCGCAGATGAGGACGTCATGCAGAACAGCTACACCTATTTTTTCTGGTCTGCGCTTTCCTATCCCTTCCTTGGCATTTACAACGGCGGGGCTGCGCTCTTCCGCGCCATGGGCAACTCAAAGGTTTCCATGCGCACCTCCATCCTCATGAATGTGGTCAATATTTCCGGCAACGCGATTTTGATCTACGGGGCAAACCTGGGTGTTGCCGGCGCGGCGATCGCCACCCTGGTTTCCCGTATCCTTGGCGCAGTGATTATGGTGTACCTGCTGCACTCTAAGCCGCACGTGGAGGATAAAATCCACCTGAAATCCCTCAACATTTTCCAGTGGAACTGGTCGATGATCCGCAAGATCCTCAACATCGGCGTTCCGAACGGGCTGGAAAACGGCATGTTCCAGGTGGGCAAGGTGCTGGTGCAGGGCCTCGTCTCCACCTTCGGCACGGCGGCCATTGCGGCGAACGCGGCGGCTGGCTCCGTGTGCTCCCTGCCGCAGATCCCCTCCACAGCCATTGGCCTGGCCATGGTCACGGTCATCGGCCAGTGCGTGGGCGCGGGGGATTACGAGCAGGCAAAGAAATACACGAAAAAGCTCACCCTTCTCTCTTGCCTGTGCATGCTCGTGCTCTCGCTCATTGAGATGGCCTGCGCTCTCCCGCTCACAAGGCTTTACAATCTCTCCGGCGAGGCCACGACCATGGCGGTGGAGGTCATCATCGCGAACGGCATCTTCTCCATCCTGATCTGGCCCATCAGCTTCACGCTGCCGAACGGCCTGCGCGCGGCGGGGGACGTGCGGTTCACCATGATCAGCAGCGTCCTCTCCATGTGGATCTTCCGCATTGCGTTCAGTTATCTCCTGGCCCAGGGGCTGCAGATGGGCCTTATGGGCGTGTGGGGCGCCATGTTCATCGACTGGTTTGTGCGGGCGTCTCTCTTCACCTGGCGCTTTTTCAGCAACAGGTGGCGCGGCAAGGCCATCCGCTGACGGCCGCCGCTCGTGCGCTCCCGGCTTTTCCGGCCGGGGGCGCTTTTTTGCGCCGCAATTTGGCTTGCGGCGCAAACGATGACGCATTATAATAGGAGAAGCGAAACGGAAGGGGAATCCCCCCGCAATACTCAAATGGAAGAGGGAATTGTAACATGGATTACCGCAAGGAATCGCTCCGCCTGCATGAAAAATGGCACGGCAAGGTGGAAATGGTGTGCCGAGTGCCGCTGCAGACGCGCGACGATCTCTCGCTCGCCTATACGCCCGGCGTGGCCGAACCATGCCTGGAAATCCAGCGCCACCCGGAGAAAAGCTTCACGCTCACGCGCCGAGGCAACACCGTTGCCGTCGTCACGGACGGCACCGCCGTGCTCGGCCTGGGGGATATCGGCCCTGAGGCCGGCATGCCTGTGATGGAAGGGAAGTGCGCCCTCTTCAAGGCGTTCGCGGATGTGGACGCCATCCCGATCTGCGTGCGCTCGAAGAATGTGGACGAGATCGTGCGCACCGTGAGCCTGATTGCCGGCAGCTTCGGCGGCATCAATCTGGAGGACATCGCTGCTCCCCGCTGCTTCGAGATCGAGCGCTGTCTCAAGGAAGTGTGCGATATCCCCGTGTTCCACGACGATCAGCACGGCACAGCTGTTGTCGTAGCGGCCGCTTTCCTCAACGCCTGCCGCATCACGGGCCGCAAGCCCTCCGAAGTGCGCGGCGTCGTGAACGGCGTGGGCGCGGCCGGCACCGCCATTGCCGAGTTCCTGCTGGCGCTCGGCGTGGGCGAGCTGATCCTCTGCGATAAAAACGGCATTCTCGTGGCGGGCGATCCCTCGCTGAGCGAAGCGCACGCGAAGATGGCCGCCCGCACGAATCCGCGCCGTGTGACCGGCGCGCTGGCCGATGCCCTCAGGGGCGCCGATCTCTTCGTGGGCGTGTCTGCACCCGGCATCGTCTCGCAGGAGATGGTGCGCTCCATGGCAAAGGACGCGATGGTGTTCGCCATGGCCAACCCGGTGCCGGAGATTCTGCCGGATGAGGCAGCCGCAGCCGGTGCGGCCGTGATCGGCACGGGCCGCAGCGATTACCCGAACCAGATCAACAATGTGCTGGCCTTCCCCGGCATTTTCCGCGGCGCGCTGGATGTGCGCGCCTCCGACATCAACAACGACATGCTCGTGGCCGCCGCCCGCGCCATTGCGTCCTACATCCCGGAAGGGGAGCTTTCCGCGCAGAATCTTCTGCCGAGTGCCCTTGACAAGAATGTGAGCGCCGCCGTGGCGAAAGCGGTTTCCGAAGCGGCCCGTGCCTCCGGCGTGGCCAGGATCTGAGCCGCCGTTCCCAAAAGAAAACCGTTCTGCCTGCCCTCCTCCCTGCATATCGTGTAGCAGGGGGGAGGGTTTTTTGCATGTTTGCATCGTTTCGCTTTCGCCGCGGCGCCGCAGCGGCTGCCCTTGTGTTTCTGCTCGGCTGCGCCGCCGGTCTGCTCCTGCAGCGGGGCTTCCACCGCGCAGCCCCCGCTTCCACCGCCGTGCAGGAGGAGGGCGTTTCCCTTCCGGCGGTCATGTATCACGGTTTGCTGCGCGACAAATCTCTGCAGAATGAGTACGTGATCGACCCGGCCCTGTTCGAGAGCGATCTGTGTTGGCTGCGCGCGAACGGATACACACCCGTTCACATCGCGGATCTGCTCGCCTATGCGGACGGCGAGGGTACGCTCCCCGAAAAGCCGATTCTTCTCACCTTTGACGACGGCTACTACAACAATTATCTCTACGCCTATCCGCTTGCACGGCAATACAACATGAAGATCGTCATTGCGCCCATCGGCTATTACAGCGATCTCTACAGCGAAACGGGGGAGGAACGCGCCCCCTACACGCACCTGACATGGGACAGAATGCGTGAAATGCGCGCCAGCGGGCTGGTGGAGTTCCAGAACCACAGCTACAACCTGCATGCGCTCACGGACGGCCGCACCGGCAGCGCCCGGTGTGAAGGGGAGGGGGACGACGCCTACTGCGCTCTTCTCTCCTCCGATCTCACGGCCATGCAGGAAAAGCTCAGAGAGGAACTCGGCGAACCGGCCTCCTGTTTTGTCTATCCCTTCGGCGCCGTGGGCAGCGGGGAGGAGGAAATTGTGCAGGGCCTGGGCTTTCGCTGCACGCTCACGTGTGAGGATCGCATAAACTGGATCACGCGGAAGGGCGGATTCCTGAGCCTGGGCCGCAGGCTCCGCCCACCGGATTGTTCCAGCGCAGCATTTTTTGCCGACCTGCTCGGCAGCTAATGAGAGAGGGAGGAAACCGAAGATGCCCATTATTTTTCTGAGCCCGTCTTTGCAGCCGTTCAACGAATACGAGGGCGGCGGGAATGAGCAGCAGTATATGAACGAGGTGGCGGACGCCATGGAGCCGCTGCTGCTCGGAAACGCCATCCGTTACACGCGCAGCAGCCCGCGCGATACGCTGGCCGGTGTGATTCGCCAGTCGAACGAAGGGGAGTATGATCTGCACCTGGCGCTTCACTCCAATGCGGCCGGGGCCAGCATGAGCGGCCAGCTCAACGGCTCCGATTTCTATTACTACCGCTACAGCGAGTGGGGCAAACGGGCCGCGGAAACGCTGGCCGAAACGTATCGGGAGATTGCGCCGTGCCGCGTGCAGGTGCTTGCCACCGTCCGCCTTGCCGAGGTGACGAAGACGAATGCCCCCGCCGTGCTGGTGGAAACGGAATACCACGACAACAGCACCGGCGCGGACTGGATTCGCTCCCACATTGAGGAGATTGCCGCCAACCTCACGAAGGGCCTCACGATCTATTTTGGCCTGCCGTTCATCGAAACGGTGGGAAAGCCGCGCTGCGCCGTCGTGACCACGCAGGAAAGCCCTCTCAATCTGCGGGAGTGTCCCAGCCTGGAAGCGACCGTCCTCGCGCGGATTCCCAGGGGGGCCTGTGTCACCGTGTACAGCACGTGGAAGGAATGGTCTGTGGTGGGCTATCAGGACTATCTGGGCTATGCCGCTTCCGCTTATCTCACGTGATGCCTTTGTGACGAATTTTCGTCAATTATGTGAAGATTTTTTTGATTTCGACAAACCATTGTAATAATATTCAAATTTGCTTCATAAAAATCGGCGATTTGTCCAAAAGAACTGCAAAAAACCTTTTAGAATTCCAATAGAATCCATCTTGCCCCGCCGGAGGGAAGTTATTATAATGGGGTATCAGACAGAATAGGCCCGTGCGGCAGGAAAAAGGGAGGGATGCCCGGCAAGGAAAAGGGAAGTCTCAGGAAAGGGTGACACACAATGAAGAAACAGGCGGAAGTTCTCTGGCAAACATGCCTGGGGACGAAGGAGCGCGCGGACGCGTTCGCGGTGCTGCTCCTGACTGTTTCGGTCTTTCTCAGTTTTTATACGGCCATTGCGGCCAGCCTGGTGATCGCCGTCGCCGTTATGCTCGACGACGGGCGCCGCCGGCGTCTTCTCGCCATTCCGTATGCGCGGCTTCTGCTCGGCTTTCTGATTGTGCCGTTCTTTGTGGCCGCCATGTACAACAACCTGCGGGGGATTCTCGTCTCCTTCGTGCTCTATGCGATCATCATCTGCGGGCTGCTGCTGCGCAGTGTGATGACGCGCGCCCTGTTCGGCCGCATGCTGGACTGGGCCTGCTGCTGCAGCGTGGGCTGTGCGCTCCTGGCCGTGGGCCAGAAGATTGTGTATTGGCCGTCCATGCCGGAATACCGGTCTGTCTCCACGTTCACAAACGCCAATTATTACGGCGCGGTGGTGGAGATCATGCTGCTCGTCTGCTTTTACCGCTTTCAGACAAACCGCCAGTCGCGCGGATGGTATCTCGTTGCCGCCGCCGCGAATCTGTGCGGGCTTTACTTAACGGGCAGCATGTCCTCCGCCATTGCGGCTTGTGCCGGCATTTTTGTATATCTGCTGCTCCAACGCCGCCGCAGTTTGTTGATCTTGTTTTGCGTCCTGGCGGCTGCCGCAGCCGCGCTGATCACGTATTTTCCGGCGCTGTTCCCGCGTGTGGAGAACGTGGACACAGCCTGGGATCAGCGCTTTTCCATCTGGATGACGGCGCTGCACGGCATTTTGGAGCATCCGCTGCTTGGCCAGGGCGCGTCTGCCTATGAAATGATTGCGCCGCAGCTCGGCGGCTATCTGACCTACCATTGCCACAACCTGCTGCTTGACACGCTGCTGAATTTCGGTTTTGTGGGCCTGAGCGTGTTCCTGATGTTCGGCCTGCAGCAGGCGCGTCTGCTGTGGCTGCGCTTCCGCAACCGCATCGGCCGCCCCTCCAACGTGCTCATGACGGCGGCCATGGCCGCCGTGCTTGTGCACGGCGTGACGGATGTGACCGTTTTCTGGTCGCAGACATCGCTGTTGCTCCTCATGGTTTTCTCGTCGCTCAGTGTGGGTGCGGAGTTCCTGGAGCGGGAGTTGTCCCCGCGTCCGCGCCGCCTGGCGTCCGGCTCCGCCGTGCGCCTGACAAGGTGAAGATTCCAGTATTCCAGGCGGCCCTGCCTTGCGCGGCGGGCCGCTTTGCCATATAATAGAGGAAAAGAACCGGCAAAAGGGGGAAGCTTCCGATGAAAAAGCTGCTGATTGTGGTGGATTACCAGAACGATTTTGTGAGCGGTTCGCTCGGCTTTGAGGCGGCCAAACGCATCGAGGACGCTGTCTGTGAAAAGATCCGCGCGTACCAGGCTGCGGGGGACGACGTGGTGTACACGCTGGACACGCACGGCCCGTCCTACGCCGGCACACAGGAGGGCAGGAAACTGCCGGTGGCGCACTGCCTGCGCGGCACAACGGGCTGGGAGCTTTACGGCAGGGCCGCCGAACTGCTGCGCGGCTGCCCCGCCTTCGAAAAGCCGGTGTTCGGCAGCGCCGCCCTGTTTGATTGGCTCAGGGGCAGGGAATATGCCGGCATTGAGCTTTGCGGTGTGGTGAGCAACATCTGTGTGCTCTCGAACGCCGTGCTGGCGCGCACCGCCCTGCCGGAGGCGGAGATCGTGGTGGACGCCGCGTGCGTCGCCTCGGCCGATCCGCTGCTCAACCGCGAAGCGCTGGATGTGCTGGCCGGCCTGCAGGCGACGATCCTGCACCTGCCGCAGGGCGCCGTTTCCCTCTCTGAGTGAGGGCGCACGCTGTACTGCCGTTCCCATAATAAAATGAAACGATCTCAAAAAGCCCGCTCCGGCTCAAAAACCGGAGCGGGCTTTTCCAATGTGCGGCTTTCCCGCAGGAACGGCCAGCGCTGCCATTTGGACTAAACCACAGGTTTAGAAAATATAAAACTTTTTGTATCCGCAATGCCTTTTTTCTGCGTAACAGCGATGGTAGAATGAAGAGGCAAAAAGAGAAAGGAGAACAAAAAGATGGAACTGTTGCTTTCCGCCAACATTGGTAAACTGCGCAGGGCACACGGCATGACACAGGAACAGCTGGCAGAAGCTCTGGGGGTCACCTTTGCCTCCGTCTCGAAATGGGAGCGCGGCGCGGCGACGCCGGACCTGCGCTTTCTCACGGAGATGGCGGATTTGTTCGGCGTGTCGTTGGACGCGATCGTTGGGTTTGAAGTGCGGGACGGCAGCGCAGCCGCGCTCAAAGAGAGAATCAAGCTGCTGCAGCGCGGGAAAAAATATGAGGAAGGCATTGCCGAGGCCGAGAAAGCGCTGCTGCGCTACCCGAATATGTTCCTCATCGTGTTCAGCGCCGGCGGGCTGTACACAGCGGCGGGCATTGAGCAGAAAAACGAAACTTACCTGCGCCGCAGCATCGAGCTGCTGGAGCGCTCCGTTTTGCTGCTGCCGCAAAACACGGATCCCGAAATCGACGAGGCTGTGATCCAGAAGGAGATTGCCCAGTGTTATCTTTCGCTTGGTCAGCCGAAACAGGCGATTGAAATCCTGAAGAAGCACAATGTGGGCGGCCATTATCATTCGCTGATTGCGGCCGCCTATACGCAAAACGATGTGTTCGATCCCAGAGAAGCAGAACCGTATCTAATGGGGGCGTTCGGTGAGATCCTTGCCTCTGCAGTCCAAACCATGTTGGCGTATGCCAATTATTATTTCAAGACGAACGACACGGTGAGCAGCTTGGAGTCGGTTGTGTGGCTTGTCCATCTGTTGGAGAGCGTCAAAATGGATCTGCGTACGGTTGCCTACGTAGATAAGGTGCTCGCCGTCTGCTATTGCGAGTGCGCAAATCTTTCGCTCCTCCTCGGGGAACGGGAAACAGGCGAAACCTGGCTTCGCCGCGCCTTTGCTACGGCGAAGGCTTTTGATGAGGCGCCAACCTACAAAATACAAAACATCAAATTCTGTGTCGGCGATACGAAGAAGGCGACCATCTACGACGATCTCGGGGAATCCGCCATGGCGTCCGTCGAAAAGCAGATCCTGGTAGAAGACGAGAATGAAGCGCTGCGGGCGCTCTGGGACAAGATACGGGCGGAGGAGGCGGCTGCAGAATGAAGAGGAAGAAGCCGGACATTCGCCCTTTCACGCGGCAGTTTTACAGGGGAAACGGTGTGTGCTTCGTGTTTTCACTGTGGGAAACGTTGCTCAGCGCAATCGGCAACCTGCTCATCTCGTGGCTGATGCAGCAGCTGATCGACCGGATCGGCGGCTACGATACGGGCTTCACCCTGGCGGAGCTTGCCGGCCTCACTCTGCTGCTGATCGTCGGCATTGCGGCGGCGTTTCTAATTGCCTATGTGTTCCGGCCGAAATTTGTTACGCGGGGGATTTCACAGTATAAAGCGTACGTTTTTGAAAAACTCATGAAGAAAAACATCTCTGCTTTCCTGCGTGAAAATACGGCGGCTTACATTTCCGGGCTGACAAACGACATCCAGACGATCGAAAACGGTTACCTCTGGAACACCTTTACCGTGCTTGACAGTCTCCTGACTTTTTTCGGTGCCATGGCGCTCATGCTGTGGTACAGCCCGCTGCTCACGGCCGCCGCCATGCTGCTGTCTCTGTTGCCGCTGCTGGCTTCGCTGCTGACAGGCAGCAAAGTGGCGAAACGGGAGAAGAAGGTTTCAGATCAAAACGAAGCTTACACTGCCGAACTGCGCGATTGCCTGGTCGGCTTTTCCGTCATCAAATCGTTTCAGGCGGAAGCACGGATGCTTGCCATTTTTTCGGAGCACATCAAGTCGCTTGCTGCGGCACAATGCGGAAAACACAGAATGCGGATTCTCGTCCAGATGTTCGGCTCCGTTGCGGGTGCCACGGCGCAGCTCGGTGTGTTCCTGTTCGGGGCCTGGCTGGCTCTGTCGGGAACAGGCGTCACGGCCGGCACGACCCTGATCTTTGTGCAGCTCATGAATTATGTCCTCAGCCCCATTGGCACCATTCCCACATGTCTTGCGGAGAGGAAAGCGGCGCGGGCGTTGGTGGAAAAGATGGCGGAAGCCCTTCGCAGTCATGTGCGGGAGGAAACGGAATCCGCTCATTTGGAGATCCGGCAGGGCATCGCTGTTAAGGGGCTCACCTTCGGCTATGAGCCCGAAAAACCGGTTCTCAAAAATGTAAGCTGTTTCTTTGCCCGCGGCGGGAAATATGCCATCGTAGGCGCGTCGGGCTGCGGAAAATCCACTCTGCTGCATTTGCTGATGGCTTCCGATCCGGCGTACGGCGGGGAGATCTGCTTCGATGAAACGGAGCTTCGGCAGATCGGCAGCAAAGCGCTCTATGAGACGGAAAGCATCATCCAGCAGAACGTGTTTGTGTTCAATGCCACAATCAGGGACAACATCACCATGTTCCGGGAATTTCCCGACACAGAGATCAAGACAGCAATCCGGCTTTCGGGTCTTTCCGCTCTGATTGCGGAAAAGGGCGCGGATTTTCTCTGCGGCGAAAACGGCAGCGGCCTTTCCGGCGGGGAAAAGCAGCGCATTTCCATTGCGCGGAGCCTGCTTAAAAAATCACAGGTGCTGCTTGTGGATGAGGCGACCGCATCCCTGGACGCCGAGACTGCCTATCAGGTGTCGGACGCTATTCTCGGGCTTCACGGCGTCACGGCCGTCGTCGTTACCCATTCGCTTGAGGAAAGATTGCTCCGCCAATATGACGGTATCCTCGCCATGAAAAACGGCTCGATCGCAGAGACGGGAACCTTTGAGGAGCTGATCGCGAAAAAAGGATATTTTTACTCCCTTTACACCGTTTCCCAGTGATTTGCCCCGGGGCCGCCCAACAAGGGCGGCCCTTTTGCACCCTGTTAGTGTTTGTGCTTGTCATGTGGCGTATCTCATGAGCATTCGGCCGAATGTGAGCCTGACGAGCATTGGCTTTGCCGCCCCTGTGTCCATGGCGGTCGACATCCTGCCAAACGCAGGTTTCTATGTGTATGTGAACCGGGAATGAATCTAAGAAGGGCAAAAAATAACCCCTCTCCATGAGGAAGAAGGGCCTTATCTATCATTTTTTACTTTATATCTTCTGACAAGCCGGGCAGTACACGCTGCTCCTGCCGCCGATCACAGTTCGGCAGAGCGTTTCTCCACAGACTGGACAAGGTTCGCCGCCGTGTCCATAGACCTGTAAAAACGGCGTGTTGCGGTAGTCCTGCCCTTTCGTCTCCAGATATTCCTCCGGTGTAATCGCGTTCTTTTCAATGAAGTAGGCCAGCCGCTCGGGGATCGTCCGGGCCAGGCGGGTCCATTCCTCTTTGGTCAGCGTGTTGGCGGGCCGCGCCGGACGGATGTGCGCGGCAAACAAAATTTCGTCGGAATAGATGTTGCCGATCCCGGCCACCACGCTTTGGTCCAGCAGGCATTCCTTGATGGCCTTCTTCCGTTTCCCCAGGTGTGTGGACAGATATTCTCCAGAAAAGCCGAGGTCAAATGGTTCTGTGCCCAGCTTCTCCATCCCGGTGTATGTATCTGTTTCTCCCTGCCGCAACAGCCAGAAGCGCCCAAACCGGCGTGTGTCGGAAAGGGAGGAAACGGCGGGGAACGTTTCTGTGCCGGCAATCTGTCCGGCGGTGTAGGTTTTCCAGAACGTGCCGCCTGTAATCTCGGTCATTTCAATGTTGTAGGACATGAGCCGCTGATCCGTGTGCCGAATCAGGCGGGAGGGCTGCATGCTCAGAAAGAGAGGGGCGCGGGGAGCCTTGTTTTCCTGTTTCATCTGGTGAGACACTCCTTTTTTGCGGCGGAATTCCTTTGCGAAAAACCGGCCGCTGTGTTTGCTCGGGCATGTGCTTTTGGGACACATCGGAAAATTTGTCCCAAAACGGCAGAGGAATGGGTGTTGAGAAAAATCGAATCGTGTGCTACACTGATCCCCAACAGGGAAACTGCCGGCACAGAAAAAAGAAAGGCTTCCGAAGAAAGGCTTGTTTGCCATTTGGTTTGCAGAACAGATCGGTGCGGGCAGACAAGTTCCCTTTTTTCCGGCTGTGGAAACAGGGAAAAACGGATCGGAGGCAGAATATGGCGGATTCCAATATCACAAAACATGCGCTGGCGGAAGCCCTGAAAGGGCTGATGGCAGAAATGCCGTTTGAGAAAATCAATGTGTCACAGATCTGTGAGCGCTGTGGTATGAACCGCAAAAGCTTCTATTACCATTTCAAAGACAAGTATGATCTTGTGAACTGGATTTTTGACACGGAATTTATTTCCCTCATCCGGGATGAAAACCTGGAAAATGTGGGAACCCGCTACAAAGAGCGGTGGGCCTTTATCGAAAAAACATGCCGTTATTTTTATGAGAATCACGATTTTTACCGCAAGGCACTGCAGATCAAGGGACAAAATTCTTTCAGCGATCATTTCCGTGAATTCATCCGGCCTCTTCTGGCGGATCGCATTTCCCACCTGTTGGGCAGGGAAGAGGTGGATGCGTTCACAATGGATTTTTTCACAGACGCGGTACTTTGCGCCATGGAGCGCTGGCTTCTCATGAAAGAGTGCATGGCGCCGGAGCAGTTCCTTCGAAAAATCAGAAAACTGACGGAAGAGGGGGCCCGTTCCATCTGCCGGGAGATTTCCGAGGCGGAGCAGGAATCCTCCTGAGCGATCATAAAATCGGAAAAGAGCGCATCCTCTGAGGATGGCGCTTTTTTTTCCGGAACAGACAGACGCGAGTTTCGGGTAAGCCCGCTGGATCAGGGAAGGCAGCCCCTCTTCAAAGAGATTGCCGCGCGGAGTGAAATTGGGGTTGTCCGGTGCAAGCAGCCGGCCCTGCGCGTCAATCATCAGGCAGCACGGGTCATCGGAGATGATTTCATCCAGATATCGGATGTCGTGATACAGTTCCCATGGCACCGTTTGAAAGCCCTGTTCCTTCCGTGCGGCCACGGAAGCTTCGTGGGCACTGTGCTGAACAGTGGGGGAACAGTCTTGCCTGGCTGCAAGCACGGTGAACAGAGGGTGCAGAAGCTGTGCCTTGCGGAACAGATCTCCGTTTTGAATGGCGGGCAGATCAGACGGGGAATAGGGGAAACAAACGGAATAAGGCAGCTTCGCCTTCCGGAGGGCGGCGCAGGCTTTTTTTGCTGCGTTGCCCCAGCGCACCACCGTCATCAGGTTGCGGAGCGGTTCTATTGTTGTTTTCAGAAAGGCGTCGTCGATCTCTTCCGGCTGGCAAAAGAGGAAAAAGGCGCTGTCCGGGTGATGCTGGATAAGGGGGATCAAGTTCCGGCACGGGCCGCGGGTCAGCAGCGTCCAGGAGTAGATTCCCAGGTTCTCCCCATCCTCGATGGCGCGGTCGTATTGCGCAAAGTGCTCCGAAAGGAGGGGAGAAGTCAGCTGAAGGAGCACCGTCCAGGAAATGTTGCATCCCAGTTTTCTTTCGTTTGTGCGGATTTTCCGGGCACCCCATGTGCAGCTGTTGTAGCCCAGGTTCATGCCGAACCGCACGAGATGTTCCGTTTCAATGTGTTTCACGGCATCCTCCACCAGGGCGTAGTACGCGCTGTCCTGGTGTTCCAGCATGGTGTGAGCGGTTTGAAAAAAGCGGTATTGAAAGCGGCCTTCCGAAAAATGAAGCGCCATATCCACAAGATTCCGCACGCTCCGTTTTGGATTATCCTGCAGTCCCTTCAGAGTTTGCCTCACAGTGGTTTCTATTAATATCCGAGACATACTGTTTTCCATAGGGCGCACTCCTCCCGGCATAACAATGTGTTTCATCTGTAAACAGCTTACGTTCCCGTCTCGGCCTTCGCAATGGACATTCCCTCCATTCTGTCCCAAAAAGCGGCAGAATCGGGGAAATGTCTTATTTTTTGACCGTTTGGCCGTTGTGTCCCGTGACTTTTTCTGATTTTTTCATCATACTTTGCTGTAAACGGTTCCCATGAGGAAGAGAAAGGATGACTGTTGTGAGCAGTGTAAAAGAAACCATGCAGAATTTTGCCCTAAACCAGGCACTGAAGTACATTGAAGGCAATCCGGAGGAAAACATTCCGAAGCTGATGTCCCTTGTGGACAAACTCACGCCGCCTGACTGGTATCGCGGCCAGCGGGACGCCATTCGCCGGGCAATCAATGAAAAGAACAACTGGTATCAGCTTATCCTCCGCGTGTATGAACTCGATCCCGGCGTGCGGCGCGCATTTTTCCAGAACTTTCTGTTCAATGCAAGCCTGAAGGGGAGCGCCACGCAGAACGAAGTCAAGGCAAAGGAAAACTGCAACGTTCCCTGGGCCATTCTGCTGGACCCCACTTCCGCATGCAACATGCACTGCACCGGCTGCTGGGCTGCGGAGTACGGCAACCGCCTGAATTTGAGTCTGGAAGCCATGGATTCCATCATTCGCCAGGGCAAGGAACTGGGCACGTATATGTACATCTACACCGGCGGCGAGCCGTTGGTGCGCAAAGAAGACCTCATCCGGCTGTGTGAAATGCATCCGGATTGTGAGTTCCTCGCTTTCACGAACGGAACGCTGATCGATGAATCGTTCTGCCGGGACATGCTGCGGGTGAAGAATTTTGTTCCCGCCATTTCTCTGGAAGGCTTCGAGAAAGCCAACGATTCCAGACGCGGCGAAGGCGATTACGCAAAGGTCAGCCATGCCATGGCTCTCCTCAGGGAGCATCGCCTTCCCTTCGGCATTTCCACCTGCTACACCAGCAAGAATTATGCGGACGTCACGAGTGAGGCCTTCTTTGATTACCTGCTCGGCAGCGGCGCGCTGTTTGTGTGGTTTTTCCATTACATGCCCGTGGGCAACGATGCTGCCGTTGAGCTTCTGCCGACGCCTCAGCAGCGGGCGGAGGTTTACCGCAGAATCCGGGAATTCCGCAGCACAAAGGCAATTTTCTCCATGGATTTCCAGAACGACGCGGAATATGTGGGCGGCTGCATTGCCGGCGGCCGGAATTATCTGCACATCAATGCCAAGGGGGATGTGGAGCCCTGCGTGTTCATTCATTACTCCAACTGCAATATTCATGACACGAGTTTGCTGGATGCTCTCAAGAGCCCCCTGTTCCAGGCTTACCATGACAACCAGCCGTTCAATGAAAACATGCTGCGTCCGTGCCCCATGCTGGAAAACCCGGAAGCCCTGCGTGCTATGGTGAAGAAAACGGGCGCTGTGAGCACGGATTACCAGAGCCCGGAGAGTGTGGATCATCTCTGTGACAAGACAACGCCGTATGCGGAAAATTGGCAGGGCACGGCAGACAGTCTTTGGAAATCTTGCGGGAAATGCGCTGCCTGCGGGAAAAAGGAGTAACCGGCATGGCTCCCTACCGGATTGTGACAGATGCCACGGCGGACTGCAGCGGGGAATGGCTTGCAGCACTGCCCTCCTTTGACGTCATTCCCATGCAGGTGGAAATCGGCGGACAAAACCATGCATACGGACCGGGCGGAGAGCTCTCTGCGGAACAATTTTATGAGCTGCAGAAAGCCGGTTCCTTTGCCTCCACTTCCCAAATCAGCCCCGTTGCCTATTTTCAATGCTTTGAGCCGATGCTGCAGGCCGGGTATGACATTCTGTATCTGTGCTTTTCCTCCGGCATGTCAGGAACTTTTCAGTCCGCCCGGGTTTGTGCGCAGGAGCTGCACGAAAAGTATCCCGATCGGGCCATTGTCTGCATCGATACGCTTGCGGCATCCGTGGGGGAAGGCTTCCTTGTGTGTGAGGCCGTGCGCCGGAAGAGCGAGGGGGCTTCGCTGGAAGAACTGGCCGGGTGGGTCACGCGGAACCGGCTGAGGGTGTCCCACTGGTTTACCGTGGATGGGTTCGAGCATCTCCGCCGGGGCGGCAGGGTATCCGCCGGTGCCGCCTTGATCGGGACGGCCCTGCAGGTGAAGCCTCTGCTTCAGGTGGACCACAGCGGAAAACTGGCTGTGGCGGAAAAGCCGAGGGGAAGAAAACAGGCTGTCACAGCACTGCTGGCCCGCATGGAACGGGGCTGGACACCGGAACTGGGAAAGTGTGTTGTGGTGGGGCATGGCGCCTGTCCGGAGGGAGCGCTGGCCCTTCGCGAAGCCGTCTGTGACAGATTCCCGGAAGCGCGGGTGTTCACGGCCGACATCGGCCCCGTGATCGGCGCTCACACCGGCCCCGGTATGCTGGCCCTTGTCTACTGGGGAGAAACACGCTGACGAAACAGCGGCGGAAAGGGCGGCGTCCCGCAGAAGGGCCCCCTCTTTTTGTGCCCGGACATGCGCCGCCTTTCCACCGTTTCTTTGCACGACAGAAAGAAACCGCCCGCCCGGCAAAAGTGAAGTGACCCCAAAAAGTTAGACAATATTTTCGATAAAAAATATTCAAGCAGCTGAAAGGGCTTGTTGTCTGTGTATCGCAGGCGGCAAGCCCTTTAGCTTTGTCTTAATACGTCGGTTATTGTAGTAATCCA
>CAKNKY010000007.1 GCA_930987725.1 uncultured Anaeromassilibacillus sp.
GGAAATGTGGTGTGCCGCAAGGCATTGTGCGTTCGAGTCGCATCCTCTCCGCCAAAGGCCAGACGCTTGTCTGGCCTTTTTTCATTATTATACTGCGGTCCCGCACGGGATCCTTCAAACCAATAGGGAAGGCATGGTGCTACCAATGAAACGGACAGAAATCAGGGAGCTCTACAAGCGATCGGAAGAACTCGGGGGCCAGCAGGTTACGGTATGCGGCTGGGTCCGCACAATCCGCGATTCCAAGGCGCTCGGTTTTATTGACCTCAACGACGGAAGCTGCTTCAAGGGTGTGCAGATCGTCTTTGAGGAGGCGAAGCTCCCCAATTTCAAAGAGATCGCGAAAGCGAACGTTGGAGCCGCCCTGGTTGTTACGGGTGAACTGCTTCTTACCCCCGAGATGAAGCAGCCCTTTGAAATCCATGCACAGGAGATTACGCTCGAAGGCGCGTCTACGCCGGATTATCCGCTGCAGAAGAAGCGCCATTCGCTGGAATTCCTGCGCACGGTTGCGCATCTGCGTCCGCGCACCAACACGTTCAGCGCGGCGTTCCGCGTGCGTTCTGCCGCCGCGTTTGCCCTCCACAAGTTTTTCCAGGAGAACGGCTTTGTCTATGCGCACACGCCCATCATCACCGGCAGCGACTGCGAGGGCGCGGGTGAGATGTTCCATGTAACCTCTCTTGACTTGGACAACGTGCCGAAGAACGAGGACGGCTCTGTGGATTACAGCCAGGACTTCTTCCAGAAGAGCACGTCCCTCACCGTTTCCGGCCAGCTGGAAGCGGAGTGCATGGCCCAGGCTTTCGGCAAGGTTTACACCTTTGGCCCCACGTTCCGCGCGGAGCGTTCCTACACGCAGCGCCATGCCGCCGAGTTCTGGATGATTGAGCCCGAGATCGCATTTGCCGATCTGGAGGATGACATGGAGCTCGCGGAAGCAATGATCAAGTACGTCATCCGCTATGTGCTCGACACCTGCCCGGATGACATCGCATTCTGCAACCAGTTCATCGATAAGGGCCTGCTGGAGCGCCTCCAGCATGTGGTGAATTCCGATTTTGCCCGCGTGACCTACACGGATGCCGTGGAGATGCTGAAGAAGAACAACGACAAATTTGAATATAAGGTAGAGTGGGGCGTGGATCTGCAGACGGAGCATGAGAAATATCTCACCGAGCAGATCTTCGGCAAGCCCGTTTTCGTGACGGATTACCCGAAGGAGATCAAGGCGTTCTATATGCGCCTGAACGACGACGGCAAGACCGTTGCGGCTGTGGACTGCCTCGTGCCCGGCATCGGCGAGATCATCGGCGGCAGCCAGCGTGAGGAGCGCCTCGACCTTCTCGAGAAGCGCATGGCTGAGCTTCAGCTCGACGAGAAGGATTACTGGTGGTATCTCGATCTGCGCCGTTACGGCGGCACCAAGCATGCTGGTTTTGGCATCGGCTTTGAGCGCCTGATCATGTATTTGACGGGCATCGCCAACATCCGTGATGTCTTGCCTTTCCCGCGCACAACGGGTACCGCGGAATTCTAATGGTTCATCTCTGCGATTCTTTGCTTCAAAAAGAGCATCGGGTTCCGATGCTCTTTTTTCATGCAAAAACGGGGGAAACCCCAATTTTGAAAGTTGTAACGCGTCAAATTGTACATTTTGCCGGTAATCTCCGGGTTTTTTCTGAAACGAATGCTGTAAGATGAAGGAAACACATTTTTATCTTGCATTTTCAAAGAAGATCGATTACAATAAAGGAGGTTTTGAGAGGCTTTTTGCATTTTGAAAAAGGGAGATGCGCAATTTGGAATTTCAAGCAATGTCTAGGGAAGAGCTTTCCCACATCAAGGAAGATCTGGAGAACCGGTATCACGAGGTCCGAAAGCAGGGGTTGAATCTGAATATGGCGCGCGGCAAGCCGAGCATGGAGCAGCTTGAGCTTTCCATGCCCATGCTGGACACGCTGAATTCCCGTTCCAAGATGACCGCTTCCACGGGGGAGGACTGCCGCAACTATGGCATGGCCGACGGCCTGCCGGAGCTTCGCCTGCTGTTTGCAGAAATGATGGGCGTCGATGATCACAATATCATTGTCGGCGGCAACTCGAGCCTCAACATGATGTTTGACGTTATCTCCTGCGCCATGACGCATGGCTTCAGCGACTGCGAGCCCTGGATGCATCAGGGTCACCTGAAATTCCTGTGCCCGTCTCCCGGTTATGATCGCCATTTTGCCATCACCGAGTATTTCGGCATGGAGCTGATTCCCATTGAGATGACGCCGGAAGGCCCCAACATGGACGAAGTGGAGCGCTGGGTGAACAATGATCCGCAGGTCAAGGGTATCTGGTGTGTGCCGAAATACAGCAACCCGCAGGGCTATACCTATTCCGATGAGACGGTGCGCCGTTTTGCTGCCCTGAAGCCCGCGGCAAAGGATTTCCGCATTTTCTGGGACAATGCCTATTGCGTGCACGACCTCACCGATACGCCGGACCAGCTGCTGAACCTCTGGCATGAGTGCCGCAAGACGCACAACATTGATCTCCCGATTTTCTTTGCCTCCACCAGCAAGATCACATTCCCGGGAGCCGGTGTGGCTGCCGTGGGCGCGAGCGAGGTCAACCTGGCCATTCTCCGCAAGCATTATTCTTATCAGACCATCGGTCCCGACAAGCTCAACCAGCTCCGCCACATTTATTTCCTGCGCGATATGGAAGGCGTCCATGCGCAGATGCAGCGCCACCGCAAGATCATCGCCCCGAAGTTCCAGACGGTGCTCGGCAAGCTGGAGGAACAGCTCGGCGGCAAGGGCGTGGCCGACTGGACAAAGCCGAACGGCGGTTACTTTGTGAGCGTGCAGGTGATGAATGGCTGCGCTAAGCGCGTGGTGCAGCTCTGCAAGGACGCCGGTGTGCAGCTCACGGGAGCAGGCGCTGCGTATCCTTACGGCAAGGATCCGCGTGACAGCAACATCCGTGTGGCACCCACCTATCCGCCGGTCTCCGAGCTTGAAGTTGCAATGGATCTGTTCTGCCTGTGCGTGCAGCTTGCAGCGGCGGAAAAATTGCTGGAAACCAAATAAAAAGAGAAAACGGCGGCATACAGCCTGCTTTTTTAGCGGCGGCGGGAATTTTCCCGCCGCCGTTTCTGCACCTTTCTTTCATTTGGCGGATCTTGTCTGAATTTTGTTGACTTTTCCAGAGGATAACCCTATAATGGTTCTGTTACGTCCGCGAAAGCCTGCGGAAATTCAAACCTATAGTTGGAGGCTATGCGCATGAAGCGAGTAGGAAAACCGGTATTCTTTATCGTCGCCCTTCTCATCATCGCCCTGGCCGTCACCTCGATCTTCGGCATTCACGTGCAGAACGGCGATAACACGGTGACGTACTTAAAGGGCGTGGGCGATATCCGTTGGGGAATTGACATCAACGGCGGCGTCGAAGCCACCTTTGTTCCCGATACGGACGAGCAGGTCACGCAGGAGGATCTGGAGTCCGCCAAAGAGACCATTGAACTTCGCCTGATTAACCAGCACATTACAGACTATGAGCTGTACACCGATCCGGCCAACAACCGGATCATCGTGCGGTTCCCGTGGAAGAGCGGAGAGACGGATTTTGATCCGGAAGCCGCCATTCAGGAAATTTCCGCTACGGCGCAGCTCACGTTCCGCCCCGGCGCCGAGTATGAGACGACAGATACGGGGGAGGACGGGCAGCCCATTTATCGCACGCCTACCGGGGAGACAGCCGAAACCGTTCTGCTCGACGGCAGCGACGTGGAGTCTGCGGAAGCCCAGATGTATCAGGACCCTGAAACGGGCTCCATAGAGCATGTGGTTGCTCTGAACCTGACGGATACGGGCGCCGAAAAATTTGCGCAGGCCACGTCGGATTATCTCAACGATCAGATTTCTATCTGGATGGACGACGTCATGATTTCCGCTCCCGTCGTGAATGATATCATCACCGGCGGCGAGGCGACCATTACCGGTGTGGACGCGGAAGAAGCAACCACACTGGCGCGCCAGATCAACGCCGGTGCCCTGCCGTTCCAGCTCACGACAAAGAATTTCCGCACCATCAGCCCCACGCTGGGTTCCTCTTCCCTTGAGGCGATGATGATCGCGGGCATCATTGCGTTTGTCCTCGTGTCTCTGTTCATGATTCTGATGTTCCGCCTCACAGGCTTTGTGGCGGTTATCTCCCTCATTGGCCAGGTTGCGCTCTGCTTCGCAGCCGTGTCCGGTTATTTTCCGGCCTTCAACAGCTTCACGCTCACGCTGCCCGGCATTGCCGGTATCATCCTCTCGATCGGCATGGGCGTGGACGCCAACATCATTACGGCAACACGCATCAAGGAAGAACTCTGGGTCGGCAAATCGCTGGACGGCGCCATCCAGAAGGGCGATGACAACAGTTTCTGGGCCATTTTCGACGGCAATATCACAACGATCATTGTTTCCCTGATCCTGATGGCTGTGTTCGGCCCCACGAACATTCTCTCCATGCTGTTCGGTGCGTCCACGACCGGTTCCATCTATTCCTTCGGCTACACGCTGCTGATCGGCAACATCGGCAACTTTATCTTTGGTGTGGGCACAACCCGCCTCATGACAAAGTCGCTCTCCGGGTTTAAGCCGCTGCGGAAAAAATGGCTGTTCGGAGGTGCTGCAAAATGAAAAAATTCAACATTCGGTTCTATGAGAATCGCAAGATTTATTTCACCATCACGATTGCTCTGCTGGTTCTCGGTGTGATTTTCAACGTGATTTTCGGCACGACGCTGGATATCCAGTTTAAGGGCGGCGTTATGCTGGAGTACGCGTATTCCGGCACAATCGACACCTCTGCGGTCGAGTCCGCGGTCGAGTCTGCCACAGGCCAGAATGCCGACGTCCGCGTCTATGAAAACCTGGCGGATGCGAACGGCAACCCTGAAAACAGCCTCTCCATCACCTTTGCGGGAACGGATTCCATCACTGTAGAGCAGCAGGAGGAGATTGCAAATCAGATTGCACAGGCATATCCGGATGCAAATCTCCGCATTGAAGAGACTTCCTCTGTGGACCGCACGGTCGGCACCACGTTCTTTGCCAAGTGCCTGGTGGCTGTCGCCATCACGTTCGTACTGCTTGTCATCTATATTGCGTTCCGCTTCCGTAAAATCGGCGGCGCTTCGGCGGGCATTATCTCGATTATCGCACTGCTGCATGACGTTGTGCTCGTTTATTTCACGTTCGTTGTGTTCCGCATGCCGATCAACGATAATTTCATCGCCGTGATCCTCACCATCCTCGGCTATTCCCTGAACAACACGATCATCATCTATGACCGCATCCGTGAGAACCGCCGCGTGCTGGGTCCGAAGGCCAAGACGTCCGAGCTGGTAAACCTGAGCATCAATCAGACGCTGACGCGTTCGATCTACACCTCTCTGTGCACGTTTGTGGCGATTGCCTGTGTGTATGTGGTGGGCGTCGTTTACGGTCTCTCGAGTGTGACTACGTTTGCCCTGCCCATGATGGTCGGTATCTTGGTGGGCTGCTATTCCTCCGTCTGCATTACCGGTCCTCTCTACGTAATGTGGAGAAATTACAAGGACAAGAAAAAGGCTCGCGCAGTCTGAGTTGTTTCAGCAAAATTTGATAGGAAGCGGGTAGCTGCGGTGCGGCCACCCGCTTCTTTTTTCTCGAACGATAAAAATCCCTTCCATCTTGACCTCGAATGGGCTATAATACAGATATCATCATATATTCCCGGTGGTCAAACGCTTCTCTTTGTGCAAAACTGCCGGGAAGGAAAAGGGCAGGTGCTTACATTGCCGACAACCTTTACCGTTTCACTGTCAAAGGTGATGAAGGAACTTTCGCTTTCCGTCCTTTATATGCCGGAGGATCCGGAGAAGATCATGATCAATTCCACGGACGTCAACCGGCCGGGGCTGGAGCTGAACCGCTTTTATGACTATTATGACACATCCCGCATTCTGATTTTCGGCAACGCGGAAACGGCTTTCCTCAATTCTCTTTCCACGCAGGATCGCCGCCAGGTGCTCGACGAGCTGTTTTCGAAACACCCTCCGGCTGCCATCATTGCGCGCAGCCTGCAGCCCACGCCGGAAATGCTCGCTGCCGTCACGGAGCACCGTGTGCCGCTGCTGAGCACGGCAGATACCACCTCCAGCCTGGTAGCCGCTCTCGTTGCCTTCATGAATGTCGAACTCGCACCGCGCATCACCCGTCACGGCGTACTCGTGGAAGTCTATGGCGAAGGCATCCTGCTTGTGGGAGACAGCGGTGTCGGCAAGAGCGAGACGGCCATTGAGCTGATCAAGCGCGGGCACCGTCTTATTGCGGATGATGCCGTGGAGATTCGCCGCGTTTCCGCCAAATCGCTTGTCGGCCAGGCGCCGGAGAACATCCGCCATTTCATCGAGCTGCGCGGCATCGGCATTATCAATGCCAGGCGCATTTTCGGTATGGCATCCGTTAAGCTCACGGAAAAAATCGATATTGTGATCAACCTGGAAATCTGGGATAACCAGAAGGTTTACGACCGTATGGGCCTCGAAAATGAATACACAGAAATTCTTGGCATCAAGGTGCCGGTGCTGACAATCCCTGTAAAGCCCGGGCGCAATCTTGCCGTGATCATCGAAGTGGCCGCCATGAACAACCGCCAGAAGAAGATGGGCTACAATGCGGCGACCGAGCTTCTTGCCAGCCTTGGCATGGACATTGACACACTCCAGGAGGAAGACAAAACACTGAAGCTGGATCTCTGAGCGGCCGGTGTCCCGGCTGCCTGAAGAATAAGGGAGGGACTGTATGCTTCCGTTGGATGAATTGGAGCGCTCCGCTATTGCGGCCGGCTGTCTGACCGTGCGCGATGAGCCAATGAGCCGCCACACCACATTCCGGATCGGTGGTCCGGCCGATCTTTTCCTGACAGTCATGACAAAGGAACAGCTCAGCCTGCTGCAAAAAGAGGCAAACCGCCTGCAGATCCCGCTTTTTCTGCTGGGAAACGGTTCCGATCTGCTTGTTTCAGATAAAGGAATCCGCGGCTGTGTGCTGATGCTTTCCGGGGATTTCCATGAGATTTCCCTGGTTCGCGGCACAGAGATTGCGTGTGGATCCGCCGTTTCGCTGGCAGGGCTCTGCAATTTTGCGAAAAAGAACGGCCTTACCGGGCTGGAGTTTGCCTGGGGTATTCCGGCTTCTGTCGGCGGCGCCCTGTATATGAACGCGGGAGCGTATGGCGGAGAGATGAGCCAGGCCGTTTCCTCGGTGTCCTGCTTGCTGCCTTCCGGGGAAGAGGTAACGCTGAGCGGAGCGGATCTCGGTTATGGATATCGCTGCAGCGTGTTCATGGAAAACGGCGGCGTCATTACGGGGGGCGTGTTTGCCCTCTCGCAGGGCGATCGGAAGTCCATCGCCCTGCAGATGGAGGAGTATTATACCAGGCGCAAAGAAAAGCAGCCGCTGAACCATCCCAGCGCGGGCAGCGTATTCAAGCGGCCGGAAGGGCATTTTGCCGGTGCCCTCATTGAACAGTGCGGCCTGAAAGGGACGCGCGTGGGCGGCGCCTGTGTCAGCCCCAAGCATGCGGGCTTTATCGTGAACGAGGGAGGGGCAACCTGCTCGGACGTGCAGGCCCTCATCGAAAAAATTCAGGAGACGGTCCTGCGCGAGACAGGCGTTTCGCTGGAATGCGAACTGAAGTTTGTGGGAGAGTAAGGAAAGAAATGATGGAATTTTTGATCGTTACGGGCCTGTCGGGGGCTGGAAAGACGCAGGCGGTTCACGCACTGGAGGATATCGGCTTTTATTGCGTCGACAATCTGCCTCCGCAGCTGCTGGAAACCTTTTACAGCCTCTGCCAGCAGGCAGGGGAAAAATTTGGCCGCGTCGCCGTCGTGACAGATATCCGCGGCGGTCAGGATGTGTTTCTCACGCTTGCCGGCACGCTGGAGGAAATGCGTCGCGAGGGAAAGCCATATAAAATTCTTTTCCTCAATGCTTCCGATTCCGTTTTGATCAACCGGTTCAAGGAAACGCGCCGCAAGCACCCGCTTGCGGATTTCTTCCTTGGTTCGCTCGACAAGGCGGTGCAGATGGAACGCTCTGTGCTGCAGCCGGTGCGCGAGATGGCGGATTACGTGATCGACACGTCTCTGCTTGCGCCCGCTCAGCTGAAAAAGCAGCTTGCTTCGCTGTTTCTCGGCAGCGCGCAGGATGCGCTATCGATTCATTGCCTTTCCTTTGGTTTCAAATATGGCCTTCCGCCGGAAGCCGATCTTGTGTTCGATGTGCGCTGCCTGCCAAATCCGTATTACATGCCGGAGCTGAAGCCGCTCACCGGCCTTGATGACCCGGTGCGCAATTATGTCATGCGCTGGGAACAGTCGCAGGAAGTAAAAAAGCGCCTGTTCAGCCTTATCGACTATATGCTTCCCCTCTATGTGGAGGAGGGAAAGAGCCAGCTTGTGGTGGCGGTTGGCTGCACAGGCGGGAAACATCGCTCTGTCACGTTCGCACAGCTTCTCTATGAGCATTTCTCTGCCGAGGGAAAAAAGGTCAGCGTCAGCCACCGTGACATCCAAAAGAGGTAAGCGTCCATGTCCTTTTCATCGGATACAAAACAGGAGCTTTGCCGGCTTGAGCCGGAACGGGATTGCTGCCGCCGTGCCGAATGTTACGGCGCCTTCCTGCTTGCCAACAGTTTCTCCCCTTCTTCTGTCTCTCTGCTCACGGAAAGCGCTGCCGTGGCGCATCGCGCCGCGCAGGAGGCGGCGGAAACAGCCGGCGTGATGGCGGAGGTTTCCTCCGCGGTTGTGCGGAAAGGCGGCAGAACCACCTTTGCCGTTTCCATCCCCGGGGAGGATCAGCGCCTCCGCTTTCTTCATCATTTTTCCCATCGTTCCGGGGAAGTGAATCTGCGGATTCACGAGGAGAATCTGGCGCATCCCTGCTGTGTGCCCGCTTTTCTGAGGGGGGCTTTTCTTTCATGCGGCACCGTGACGGCGCCGGAAAAAGGGTATGATCTGGAATTTTCCGTTCCGTTCATGAACCTGGCGCACGATCTCGCCCTGCTGCTCGGCCGGGCCGGGGGCATCGGCCTGCAGCCTGCCGTTGCCAACCGGAAGGGGAGGTTCATCGTGTATCTGCGCGGCGGGGAAAAGGTGGCGGATTTGCTCACCTTCCTCGGCGCCACACACGCATCCATGGCGCTGATGCAGGCTAAAATGTTGAAAGAAATGCGCAACAATCTGAACCGGCTCAATAATTTCGAGACAGCCAATATCGGTAAGACAGCCTCTGCGGCTGCCCGCCAGCTACTCGCGATTGAAAAAATTCAGGCGACCATCGGCCTCGGCGCTTTGCCGGAAGATTTGCGGGAAATTGCCTTGCTTCGCTGGGAAAACCCGGAGCTTTCTCTGCGGGAGCTCGGCGATATGCTCAGCAGTCCGCTCAGTCGTTCCGGCGTCAATCACAGGCTGCAGCGGATTGTGGAACTCTCAGAGCGTCAATCATAGGAGGAGACTTTTTTCATGTTTGCCCATCTTCATTTGCACACGGAATACAGCCTGTTGGACGGTGCGTGCCGGATCAAGCGGCTGCTGGATATGGCGCAGGCGCGTGGGGACAAAGCAGTCGCCATCACCGATCACGGTGTGATGTACGGTGCGGTGGAGTTTTATAAAGAGGCAAAGAAAAGGGGCATCCGGCCTATTATTGGCTGTGAGGTCTATGTGGCGCAGCGTTCCCGGTTTGACAAAGTCCATGAACTGGATGGAGAGAACCGCCACCTGGTTCTGCTCTGCGAGAACAACGAGGGCTACCGGAATCTGGCGGAGCTTGTCTCGCGCGCCTGGCTGGAAGGCTTCTACAGCAAGCCGCGTGTGGATTTCGAGCTGCTCCGGCAATACCATGAAGGGCTGATTGCGCTCTCCGCCTGTTTGGCGGGGGAGATCCCGCGCGCGCTTCTTGCAAACGATTACGAGGAAGCGAAGGCGGCCGCTATGCGCTATGAGGAAATTTTCGGCAAGGGGAATTTCTATCTGGAGCTGCAGGACCATGGCTTGCGCGAGCAAAAATATGTGAACCCGCAGCTCATCCGCCTTTCCCGCGAACTGGATATTCCCCTTGTGGCGACGAACGATTGTCATTATATTACGCGGGAAGACAGCGAGATGCACCGTATCCTGCTCTGTATCCAGACGAACCACACGGTGGAGGAAGAAAACGGCCTCGCGTTTGATTCCCAGGAATTCTACTATAAATCGGAGGAGGAGATGCGCGCCCTGTTTCCGGATGTGCCGGAAGCCATCGACAATACGGGGAAGATCGCCGGGCGCTGCCAGGTGGAGCTGGAATTCGGCAAGACGAAGCTCCCGAAGTTCGAAGCGCCGGGCGGGGAGGACAACCGCGCGTATTTTTACCGCCTGTGCGAGGAAGGTCTGCACCGCCGCTATGGGGGAAACCCGCCGGAGAACGTGCGGGAAAGGCTGGCCTATGAGCAATCCGTCATTGAAAAGATGGGATACATCAATTATTATCTCATTGTCTATGACTTTATCCGGTATGCGCGCAGCGTCGATATCCCCGTCGGTCCCGGGCGCGGCTCCGGTGCGGGCAGCCTGGCTGCCTATTGCCTGGGCATCACGAGCGTGGATCCCATTCGCTATCATCTGCTGTTCGAGCGCTTCCTCAACCCGGAGCGCGTGAGCATGCCGGATTTCGATGTGGATTTTTCAGACGAACGCCGCCCGGAGATGATTGAATATGTGGTGCGAAAATATGGTTCCGACCATGTGGCGCAGATCGTCACCTTCGGCACCATGGCGGCGCGCGGCTCGCTGCGGGATGTCGGGCGCGCCATGGCGATTCCGTATGCCGTTGTGGATTCCGTTGCCAAGCTGGTGCCGATGGAGCCGAACATCACGCTGGATGCCGCCCTCGAAAAGTCCCAGGAGTTCCGCCAGCGGTGTGAGTCCGATCCGCAGATAGCGCGGCTCGTGGAGATGGCGAAAAAGGTGGAGGGCATGCCGCGCAATGCTTCCACGCACGCCGCCGGCGTCGTTATCACGGATCAGCCCGTGCGCAGCCTGGTTCCGCTTGCCAAGAACGGCGATTCCATCGTGACGCAGTATACGATGACAACGCTCGAGGAACTCGGCCTGCTCAAGATCGATTTTCTGGGGCTGCGCAACCTTTCCGTCATTCACGACGCCGTAGAGCAGATTCGCAGGCGCGAGCCGTCGTTCCGCATTGAAGAGATTCGGGATGACGATCCCGCCGTCTATGCCATGCTTTCCGCAGGCCGCATGGAGGGCGTGTTCCAGTTTGAATCGGGCGGCATGCGCAATGTCATCATGCAGCTCAAGCCGGAATCGATTGAAGATCTGATCGCTGTCGTCTCGCTTTACCGTCCCGGTCCCATGCAGTCCATTCCCCGCTATATCGAATGTCGTCATAACCCGTCCATGGTGCGGTATAAGCATCCCCTGCTCAAGGATATTCTGGAAGTCACTTACGGTTGCATTGTTTACCAGGAGCAGGTCATGCAGATTTTCCGCGTGCTGGCAGGCTATTCGCTTGGCCGCGCAGATATCGTGCGCCGTGCCATGAGCAAAAAGAAAGCCGACGTGATGGAGCGGGAGCGGCAGATCTTCGTGCACGGTCTTGTGCGGGAAGACGGTACCGTGGAGGTGGAGGGCTGCATCCGGCGCGGTGTGGACGAAAAGACGGCGCTCGATATTTTCCGTGAAATGGAGAGCTTTTCTGCTTATGGATTCAATAAGTCCCATGCTGCGCCGTATGCCCTCGTTTCTTACCAGACAGCATGGCTGAAATGCCACTATCCAAAGGAGTACATGGCTGCCCTCCTCACCAGTGTACTGGACAATACCAATAAGCTGGTCGCCTACATGGCAGAGTGCTCCCGCCTGGGAATCCGTGTCCTCCCGCCCCACGTGAACCAGAGCGGCCTTGGCTTTACTGTGTCAGGGCAGAACATCCGCTTCGGGCTGCTTGCGGTTAAAAATCTCGGGAAAGGCTTTTTGCAGCATATCACCTTGAACAGGGAACAGGCCGGACCGTTCCGATCCTTTCAGGATTTCTGCCGGCGCGTGTACGATCAGCTGAACCGCCGTGCGCTGGAAAGCCTGATCAAGTGCGGTGCGCTGGACGGCCTTGGCCTGAACAGACGTCAGATGCTCGAAAATGCCGGAGCCATCCTGGATTATCTGGAGGAGGACAAGCGCCGAAATATTGAAGGCCAGCTCGGCTTTTTCAGTTCCGGTGAGGAAGGGGAAGCCGCACAGGAATTTTCTGTGCGGGATATGCCTGATTTTTCTCAGCGGGAAAAACTTGCCTATGAAAAAGAGGTGACGGGCATGTATCTTTCCGGTCATCCCATGGCGGCCTATCAGGATCAATATGACAAACTGCACGCCACCCCGCTCGGCGATCTACTTGCAGAGGATGCAGCCGACCGGTTCCCGGATGGGAGCCACGTCTCCGTCATTGGCATTGTGACCAGCATGAACATGAAGACGACGAAGAACGGAAGCACCATGGCGTTTCTGGTGCTGGAAGATCTCTATGGCTCTCTGGAAGTCCTTGTTTTCCCTTCCACGCTGAGTGAATTCGGCGCTTTTCTGGCGGAAGGGGAGGCTGTCCTCCTCACGGCGCGTGTGAGCATCAGGGAGGAGGAGGACGCCAAGCTCATCTGCGAAACTGCGCGTCCGCTGCGGGATTTGTCGAAACAGGGGGAGGGGACACCCAGAAAACGGGGAAACCGCCCCGGCCTTTATCTCAAGGTTCCCTCGTCAGACAGCCCGCGCTGCAAACGGGCACTCCTGCTTGTGGAGCTCTTTGAGGGAGCCACCCCTGTTTACCTTTACAGGAACGACGTCCATAAACTGTTTTCGGCGCCTGCTTCGCTGAGAGTTTCCGTAAATGAGACGCTGCTAACCCAACTCCGCCATATTTTGGGCGAAAAAAATGTGGCTGTAGTTGAAAAATGATAAAAAACTCCATAAAGCGGGAACCAATATCCATATGTTCCGGCTTGATCAGGAAAAGACAAATCTGTATAATGGAAGATAAGAATAGATTCTCCAACCGAAATCTCTTGTTCTGCTATTATCATTTTTAGGGGGATTATATCATGAGCGCAAGAACAATTGCAGTGCTGACAAGCGGCGGCGATGCTCCCGGCATGAATGCGGCCATCAGAGCTGTGGTCCGCGCCGGCATCACGTCCGGCCTGCGTGTGATGGGTGTGCGCAGAGGGTATAACGGCCTGCTCAGCGGAGATGCGTTCGAAATGAACCTCCGCTCGGTGTCCGACATCATCCATCGCGGCGGCACGGCCCTGTATACGGCTCGCAGCCCGGAATTCAACACGCCGGAAGGTGTCCAGCGTGCGGCCGATATGTGCCATAAGCTTGGCATCGACGGCGTTGTCGTCATCGGCGGTGACGGTTCCTTCCGCGGTGCACGCGATCTCACCGGAGCTGGCATCCCTTGCATCGGTATTCCCGGCACGATTGACAATGACATTGCCAGCAGCGAATATACCATTGGCTTCGATACCGCTATGAACACGGCTGTCCAGATGATCGACCGCCTTCGTGATACAACGGAATCCCATGACCGCTGCAGCGTCGTTGAGGTTATGGGCCGCCGCTGCGGCGATCTGGCTCTGCAGACCGGCATTGCCGTCGGCGCCACGACGATCCTTGTGCCAGAGGTTCCGTTTGATTTCCAGAAGGACATCATCGAGCGCATGCGCTTTACCCAGAAGACGGGCAAGAAGCACTTCATCATCATTGTGGCCGAAGGTGTCGGCCATGTCACGGAACTGGCTGAGGATATCGAGAGCCAGACAGGCATTGAGAGCCGTGCGACGGTCCTGGGCCATGTTCAGCGCGGCGGTTCCCCGACACTGCGCGACCGTGTGGTCGGCAGTGAGATGGGCTACCATGCCGTGGAGCTGCTGTCTCAGGGCAAGAGCAACCGTGTGATTGTCGTGCGCAACAGCAAGATCATCGATCTCGACATCACGGAGGCGCTCCAGGCGGTTCGTCCGTTCAACATTGAGCTGTATCGCATCGCACACAAGATTTCCATCTGAGTGTGGATTGCCGTCGAAAAGGCGGCCGCGGCAAAAAGCCGTGGCCGCCTTTTCGCACATTTTGGGCAGGCTGAACAAGGCGGATTTTCAGGCTCCTTTTTTCCAAAAAGATCTTTGTCAAAAAATTGAGAAAAAGTGTTGACATCCTTCTCCGTCTCTGGTATTATAATACTCGCGCTGATGAGGTCTGAAAGACAATCTCAAGGAAGCGTGGAGATAGGGGTATAGCTCAGTTGGTAGAGCAGTGGTCTCCAAAACCACGTGCCGAGGGTTCAAGTCCTTCTGCCCCTGCCATATGGCCCGGTAGTTCAGTTGGTTAGAACGCTAGCCTGTCACGCTAGAGGTCGACGGTTCGAGCCCGTTCCGGGTCGCCATATGCTGCTATGGCTCAGTAGGCAGAGCACATCCTTGGTAAGGATGAGGTCGGCAGTTCGAATCTGCCTAGCAGCTCCAGAAAGATCCGGAAACCGAATGGTTTCCGGATCTTCTGCTTTTCTTTCTAAATGGCTCTCGTCTTTCGGATTTATTTTTCAAAATGCTCTTGACAGATCGGGGTCTCATCTGTATAATATTTTTTTGTAATACGACTAACTCATACCCCTGCCGTGCGGCGGATGGGAGGGAAAATAGATGGCTGAAATTCGAATCAAAGACAACGAATCGCTCGAGAGCGCTCTCAGAAGATTTAAGAAGCAGTGTGCAAGAGCTGGCGTGATCGCAGAGGTTCGCAAGAGAGAGGCTTATGAGAAGCCCTCCGTCAGACGCAAAAAGAAGTCTGAGGCAGCCCGTAAGCGCAAGTATAAGTAAACATTGCGGAGAGGTTATCTCACTTGAAAAGCGGGCGGATTTCGCCCGCTTTTTTGTTTGTTCCTTTGTTTTTCGCGTTTGACTTTTTATAGTTATACCAAGTTCGAGAGGAGCAGCCTATGCCTGTTTTTCTTCCCACCGTCTGTGTGGAAAAGGTGACGGATATCACACTTGACCTGCTGCGGGCAATGAAAGTCCGCGCGCTTATCCTGGATGCAGACAATACGCTTTCCAGCCACGGTTCCCAGCAGCCTTTTCCCGGTGCGCTGGAGTGGACAGAACAGTTGACGCAGGCGGGCGTCCGCCTGATGATTGTCTCCAACAATTTTGAAAAGCGTGTGGCGCCTTTTGCCGCGCAGTTTTCCCTGCCGTACCTTTCCTGTGCCATGAAGCCGCTTCCCGTCGGCTATCTTCGCGCCGTTAAGCGCATGGGCCAGGGGAGGGCTGCCGCCGCAGCCGTAGGGGACCAGGTGTTTACAGATATTCTGGGTGCCAATTGTTCCGGCCTGCGCTCCATCCTGGTGACGCCGCAGGGGGAGGAGAGCGCGCTCCGCTTTGGGTGGAGAAGAAAGCTGGAAATTCCCGTGAGGGAAAAAGCAAAACGCCTTGGACTTTGGGAAAAATGGAAGGAAGGAATGTAATGGAACAGAAACGTGTGCTGCTTCTTCTGGGGCCGAACCTGAATCTGGTCGGCATCCGGGAGAAGGGTGTTTACGGAACGGAAACGGCGGCCGATATTGAGCGCCAGGTCAGGGAATACGCCGCTGGGCTGGGCTTTTCCTGCGATGTGTTTCAGAGCAATCACGAGGGCGTGCTGGTTGATAAAATACATGAGGCACGTGAAGCGTATGACGGCGTCGTGCTGAACGCCGGTGCCCTCACCCATTACAGCTATTCGCTGCGCGATGCCATCGCATCCGTATCTGTTCCCTTTATTGAAACCCACATGAGCAACATCCATGCGCGGGAAGAATTCCGCCACACCTCGGTGATTGCGCCTGTCTGTGCCGGGCAGATTGCCGGTTTTGGCAAACACAGCTATTTCCTTGCACTGGAAGCTCTCAAATATCTGATGTCTTAATATCGAAGGAGGACCTTTTTATGCTTTCCACGATTGAACGGTTCCGCAATGCGTTTTTTGAAGCCAACGGAGAGGACGCCGCTGCTCTCATTACTTCCGGTGAAAACCGGTTTTATCTCACCGGCTTCCATTCCAGCGCCGGGGCCGTGTTGGTCACTTCGAAAAAATCGTATTTCATAACCGATTTCCGCTATGCGGAGGCGGCACGCCGCGTGGTCAGGGATTGTGAGGTTATTTGCACCAGACGCACGACAGAGACCATCTGCGATCTGCTCAAGCAGGACCATGCGCAGCGTGTCCTGGTGGAGTATGACAAGCTTTCCCTCAAGCAAGCCTGCCTCTTCGAGCAGGCATTTGCAGCCGTGGGCGCCGCGGAGGAGAAGGGCGAAAAACTGGACCTCCTGCTGCAGGAGCTCCGCACGATCAAAATGCCCGATGAGATCCGCAAGCTGAAGGAAGCGCAGAAGATCACGGATGATGCTTTCACCCATATCCTGGACTATATCCGCGCGGGCCGTACGGAGCGTGAAGTTGCGCTGGAACTTGAATTCTTCATGCGCAAAGAGGGCGCAGAGGGTGTTTCCTTCGATTTCATCGTTGTTTCCGGTAAGAACGGTTCGCTCTGCCACGGTGTGCCTTCCGATAAGGTCATCGAGGACGGCGATTTCGTCACGATGGACACGGGCGCTCTGCTGCACGGCTATCATGCTGATATGACACGCACGGTCGCTGTGGGCCATGTGAGCGACGAGCAGCGCCACGCGTATGACCTGGTGCTGAAGGCGCAGCTGGACGCCATCGCTGCCGTTAAGCCCGGTGTGACGTGCGGCTCTATCGATAAGGTGGCCCGCGACATTCTCGAAGCGGAGTACAAGGGCGCGTTTGAGCACTCGCTTGGCCACGGCGTCGGCGTAGAGATCCATGAATGGCCGCTCTTCTCCGCCGGGAACACAACCATCACAAGGCCCGGCATGGTTGTTTCGGTGGAGCCGGGTATCTATCTGGAAGGCAAGTTTGGCCTGCGGATCGAAGACCTCGTGGTCATCACCGAGACGGGCTGCGAGGACATCACCGCTTCTCCCAAGGAACTGATCATTCTGTGAGGAAAAGCTGTGCCTTTCCTCCGCTTTTCCGAAAATTTTTCTTGAAAAAAAGCGGTGAATATTATAAACTAAAATAAGGAAAAAATAATTTGGAGGATTCAGACATGATTTCTGCAGGCGATTTTAGAAACGGCGTTACGTTTGAAATGGACGGGAACGTCTATTCCATCATCGAGTTTCAGCACGTAAAGCCGGGCAAGGGCGCCGCTTTTGTCCGCACGAAGATCCGCAACGTTATTTCCGGCGCCGTAACGGAAAAAACTTTCAACCCCAATGACAAATATCCGACCGCTTTCGTGGAGCGCAAGGAAATGGAATATCTGTACAGCGACGGCGATCTGTACTATTTCATGGACAATGAGACGTATGAGCAGATGCCCATCAACGCCAGCGTCTTGGGCGACAACTTCAAGTTTGTCAAGGAAAACATGGTCTGCAAGGTTCTTTCCTACAAGGGCACCGTGTTCGGTGTGGAGCCGCCGAACTTTGTGGAGCTGCAGGTCACCAAGACGGACCCTGGCTTTAAGGGCGACACCGCCACGAACGCCACGAAGCCTGCCACGCTGGAGACCGGCGCGGAGATCAAGGTTCCGCTCTTCATCAATGAAGGCGAAATGATCCGCATCGATACGCGTACCGGCGAATATATGGAGCGCGCGTAATCGCTTTGCTCTGTGCGCATCCAGATGAAAAAGGAGGCTGCTGTCATGACAATTACAGAAAAGGCCGCTTATCTGCGCGGTTTGGCCGAAGGCCTTGAACTTGATGCTTCCCAGAAGGAAGTGAAAGTGATCAATGCCATGCTCGATCTCATCGATGAGATGGCCGGCGAAGTATCCGAGCTGAAGGACAATGTGCAGAATGTCTCTGCCCAGTTGGACGAAGTGGACGAGGATCTCGGTTCCCTCGAGGAAGAAGTCTACGGCGGCTGCAGCTGCGAAGACGAAGACGACGAAGACTTCGGCGGCGACGAGTGCTATTATGAGGTTACTTGCCCGAACTGCAACGAAACCATTTGTCTCTCCGAGGATGTCATCTGCGACGGCCAGATGGATTGTCCGAATTGCGGGACGCCTCTGGAGTTTGACATCGACGAGGTGGACGAGGATGACTGCGGCTGTGGGTGCGGCTGCGATCATCACCATGACGAAGAAGAATAAGACGTTTGCCTGAAAAAGGGCGGCCCCGGAAGGTTCCGGGGCCGCCCTTTTGTTATGTTCGGGAGATACTTGCGTGCAGCGTTACAGAAACATGTGCTCAATAAAGATTTTGAGTCCGATGGCGATCAGGACCATGCCGCCAAGGATTTCCGCTTTTCCGGCCACGAGAAGACCGAAGGTCTTCCCGAGAAACACGCCCGCCATGCAGATGAAAAAGGTGATGACGCCGATGGCACAGACAGAAAAGATCATGAGCGGCAGCGTGTTCGCGCCCACGGCGGAGGGGAGGATGATTCCCGTGGCAAGGGCATCGATGCTGGTTGCCACAGAGAGTGCCAGCAGTGTGCGCAGGCTGACTCCGTCTGCCTGGCAGGTTTCTTCTCCGCCCTCGCGCCCCTTTTTCACAGCTTCCACAATCATCTGGATGCCCAGATAACAGAGCAGGACAAGCGCGATCCAGTGGTCAATGGAGGAAATCAGGTTTTCTCCCGCCTTCCCGATCAGCCAGCCGATCATTGGCATCAGTGCCTGAAAGACCGCAAAGCTGAGCGCCATGCGAAGGGCAAACCGCAAGTTTACAGCTTCTTTCCTGCACACGGCGCCATTTGTGATACAGACGGCAAAGGCATCCATCGCAAGCCCAACGGAGATGCCCGCGAGGGAAATGTAATCCATCATGCGTTTTCCTACTTTCTTTCCATAATATAGGGCTCAGCAAAACTAATCTTTATCATACTGGTTCAGGAGTTCCTTTGTCAAGTGTTTTTGTGCCTGCTGCCTTTTGCATGAAAATAACCGCCGGATTGCATTGCCAAGAGGGAGCAAGCATGATAGAATAAACTTGTTCAAGAGAAAAACTTCCTGAAAAGAAGGGTCATCGGAAAGGAAGAGTGGACGGATGATAGCGATTATTGATTACGGTGCAGGCAATCTGCAGAGCGTCAAGAAAGCTTTTGACTATCTGGGCGTGGAGACGGCCGTTACGGCGGACCCGCGGGTCCTGAGCAGTGCGGCTGCGGCCGTATTGCCCGGCGTCGGCGCTTTTGGGGACGCCATGGCTGCCCTGCGTTCCCTGCAGCTGGAAGAGCCTATCCGGCATTTCATCGAGCAGGACAAGCCGTTCCTCGGCATTTGCCTGGGGCTGCAGCTCCTGTTTGAAGGCAGCGAGGAATCCCCCGGCGTGCCGGGCCTCGGTGTTCTGAAAGGCACCATTCACAGAATTCCGGACGGGCCGGGCCTCAAGATCCCGCACATCGGATGGAACTCCCTCCGCCTCCTGCAGAAAGACGGCCTGTTTGCGGGTTTGGAAGAAGAACCATACGTTTATTTTGTACATTCCTACTTTTTGCATGCGGAGGATCGCTCCGTTGTCTCCGCAAAAACGGAATACGGCGTTGCCATTGATGCCGCCGTGCGCCGCGGTTCCCTGAATGCCGTTCAGTTCCACCCGGAAAAGAGCGGAAAAACAGGACTTGCCATGCTGAAAAATTTTGCCGGTCTGCTGTGAAGGAGGAACTGCGCTTATGTATGCAAAACGGATCATTCCCTGCCTGGATGTGAAAGACGGCCGTGTCGTCAAGGGCATGAGCTTTGCGGGCCTGCGCGATGCAGGCGACCCGGTGGAGGCTGCCGCGGCTTACGATCGCCAGGGTGCCGATGAGCTTGTGTTTCTTGATATTATGGCGTCTCACCAGGCGCGCGGCACGATGCTGGATATTGTCTCCCGCGTGGCACAGCAAATTTTTATTCCGTTCACCGTAGGCGGCGGCATCCGTTCCGTGGAGGATTTCAACTTGCTGCTCCGTGCCGGAGCGGATAAGGTTTCCGTGAACTCCGCCGCTCTCAAAAATCCTGAACTGCTGACGGAGGCTGCCAACAAATTCGGCAGCCAGTGTGTGGTGTGCGCCATCGACGCCAAACGGCGTCCGAACGGCGGCTGGACGGTGTACCTCAACGGCGGCCGTATTGATACGGGGCGTGACGCGCTCGAGTGGGCCGTCGAGGCCGAACGCCGCGGTGCCGGCGAAATCCTGCTCACCAGCATGGACTGCGACGGCCAGAAGACAGGCTATGATCTGGAGCTGACCGCAGCCGTTTCCGAGCGGGTCGGCATCCCGGTGATCGCATCCGGCGGTGCCGGAACGATGGAGCATTTTTACGATGCGTTCACAACGGGGAAAGCGGATGCCGTGCTCGCGGCTTCCCTCTTCCATTTCGGGGAGATCACCATTCCCCAGCTCAAGGAGTACTTGGCAGGCCGCGGCATCCCCGTGCGCCGCTGAGGCTTTTTGTTCTGCCTGCCGCCCGGTTCGCATATCCATGCGTATCAGGGAGGTGTGGGAGAGATGAAAGCAAAGCGAATCGCGGCCCTTCTTCTGGGCATTGCCGTGGCGGCAGCTGCCGTGCCGCGGCCGGCGCAGGCACTCACGGCAGAGGAACTGCCCGCTCCGTCTGCCGTCCTTATGGAAGCATCCACGGGGAAGGTGCTGTTTGAAAAGAACGCGCATGAGCAGCGCGCCTGCGCTTCCGTCACGAAGGTCATGGCGCTGCTCCTCGTGATGGAAGCGCTTGATGCGGGAACCATTCAGCTCACCGACATTGTGGCTGCGAGCGATCACGCTGCTTCCATGGGCGGATCGGATATCTGGCTGGAACCCGGCGAGGAGATGAGCGTGGACGATCTGCTCAAGGCGACCGTGATTATGAGCGCGAACGATGCAGCCGTTGCCCTCGCGGAGCATGTGAGCGGCAGCGAAGATGCGTTTGTGGAGAAAATGAACGAGCGCGCCGCAGAACTCGGCATGACGGAAACGGTGTTTCTCAATTGCTGCGGTCTGGATGAGGACGGCCATGTGACGACGGCTTATGACGTTGCGCTCATGTCGCGCGCTCTCATCCAGCATGAGGAGATTTTCCGCTATTCCCAGACTTGGATGGATGAGCTGCGCGGCGGAAAAACGCAGCTGGTCAACACAAATAAGCTCCTGAAATCCTATTCCGGCATCACGGGGCTGAAAACGGGCACCACCAGCAAGGCGGGCAGCTGCATGGCTGCCACTGCCGAGCGGGACGGCATGTCCCTTGTCTCCGTAGTCCTGGGCTGCTCCACCACGGAAGAACGCTTTTCGTCCGCCGCGGCGCTGCTGGACTATGGTTTTGGCGGTTGGAGCGTCGTGCAGCCGGATGCCGGCGCGGTGGAGCTTCCCTGTGTGCCCGTGACGGGAGGCATGGCGAGCGAGGTGGCCGTGCAGGCAGATGATCTTGCAGCGGCCGTGGTGGAAAAAGGCAGGGAGCAGGAAGTCACCTGCGAAGTGGAGCTGCAGGAAGTATTGACGGCGCCCGTTTCCGTTGGGCAGGAAGTCGGTTCCGTCGTGTGCAGGCTGGACGGAGAAGTCATTTGCAGTGCGCCGGTGCGCGCTGCGGCAGAAGTGCAGGAGCTCACATTCTCCTCTGCCTGGCTTGCTCTCCTGCGGGCTTTGGTCACGCTTGGCTGACTGTTGGGAAGTGAATTTTTTTAAATTGTGCTCTTTTCCTTGCAAATAGCATTCGTTTATTGTAAAATAATCATAAAGTGATTCCGGCTCCAGCGTTTTCCTTTGTGGGACACAGCGCCGCTCCGGAAACAGCAAGGAGGAACAAAAATGGCAATTCATGTGGACGCGAAACATCTTTCGCGCTTTATCAGCGAAAGTGAATTTCAGGCGATTGCCCCGCAGGTCCGCACGGCGCATGAAACGCTGCACAGCGGTACCGGTCTGGGAAATGATTTTATCGGTTGGGTTACGCTTCCCACTGATTATGATAAGGAAGAATTTGCCCGCATCCAGGCGGCGGCAAAAAAGATCCAGTCTGATTCCGATGTATTCATCGTGATCGGCATCGGCGGGTCTTACCTCGGTGCCCGCGCTGCGATTGAATTCCTGAAGTCGCCCAATTACAATGCCCTCAAGAAGGATACACCCGACATTTACTTCACCGGCAACAGTATCAGCTCCACGGCTTTGGCCGAGCTGCTGGAAATCTGCGAAGGCCGTGATGTGTCGATCAACATGATCTCCAAGTCCGGCACCACCACGGAGCCTGCCATTGCGTTCCGTGTGCTGCGCGAAATGCTGGAAAAGAAATACGGCAAAGAGGGCGCCAGAAGCCGCATTTACTGCACAACAGACAAGGCCAAGGGCACGCTCAAGCAGCTGGCCACCAAGGAAGGCTATGAAACTTTCGTCGTGCCGGATGAAGTCGGCGGCCGTTATTCTGTTTTGACGGCAGTCGGCCTCCTGCCGATCGCCGTTTCCGGCGCCGATATCACGGCTCTCATGGCCGGTGCGCGTCAGGCACAGCAGGATCTTGCCAACCCGGATCTGGAGCAGAATGACTGCTATCGCTATGCTGCGATCCGCAATATCCTTTACCGCAAGGGCAAGGAGATTGAAATTCTTGTCAGCTATGAGCCTGCCTTCACCATGATGAACGAGTGGTGGAAGCAGCTCTTCGGTGAGAGCGAGGGCAAAGACAACAAGGGCCTGTTCCCGGCTTCCGTTGTCTTCTCCACGGATCTTCACTCCATGGGCCAGTACATCCAGCAGGGCCGCCGTTCCCTGTTTGAAACGGTTGTTCTGTTTGATAAGGCGAAGAAGGATCTCTTCATCGGCAACGATCCGGAAAACGTGGACGGCTTGAATTTCCTGGAAGGCAAATCGATGGCATATGTCAACGAGAAAGCCTTTGAGGGAACCGTGCTGGCGCACACCGACGGCGGGGTCCCGAATGTGGTAATTCATGCCCCCGATTTTTCGGAGGAATCTCTCGGCTATCTCATTTATTTCTTCGAAAAAGCATGCGCCATTTCCGGCTACATGATGGGCGTCAACCCGTTTGATCAGCCCGGTGTGGAGAGCTACAAGAAGAATATGTTTGCCCTGCTTGGGAAGCCGGGCTACGAATCCGAAAAAGAAGCTTTGGAAAAACGTTTGCAGCAGTAAACGGGAAAAAGGCAGCTTGTTCCCGCCGCAGCGCGGATGAAATTCATAAAAAGGGGAGTACGCAAATGATTACACTTATTGTTGGGAAAAAAGGCTCCGGAAAAACCAAGAAATTGATTGAGCGTGCTACTAAGGCCGTCGAAACTTCGAACGGCAACGTGATTGTCATTGAGAAGGGCTTGAAACTGACCTATGACCTTCCCCATCAGGCCCGTTTGATTGATACGGATGCATACAATGTGTCCGGTGCCCAGATGCTGTTTGGCTTCGTGAGCGGCATTTGCGCAGGTAACTATGATGTCACCGATATTTTCATCGATTCCACGCTGAAAATCATTGGTCAGGATATGAACGTGTTCAAGACCTTTGCCGAAAGCCTGAACACTCTGGCGCAGGCTTCCAACGTCAAGATTACGCTGCTGGTTTCCGCCGACGCCGCTGATTTGCCGGCAGGCATGGATTCTCTCGCAGAAAACGTTTGAACCGGAATGGAAGGTGCTGCCGGGGACGGTAGCACCTTTTCCATAATATTTTGTAAATTTTCTATTGACAAACGTTTCTTCACTCGATATAATGTTCTAGTGTAGCGCCGAGGTGTGAGATGGTTCTTGACTTAAAAGACATTTTTTCCGGGGAACTTAGCATCCTGCCCTTTTCCTGTCAGCTGGATCTGTCTGACACGGAGCGGTATGGCTGTTACCCGTTTGTCACGCCGATTTTAGCCAAAGGTGCCGTGACGGCTTCGGCTGGCTGTGTCCGGTTGGAAGCGGAGGTTTCCTTTGCCTACGAAGCGCCGTGCGACAGATGCGCTGCGCCGGTAAGGCGGCAGTATGATTTTCGTTTTTCCCATGAACTCGCTCATTCTCTGGAACAGGAGGATGACGGCGAATATATCCTGGTGGAAGAAGGGGATCTGCTGGATTTGGACGAGCTTCTCCGTTCTGATATCCTGCTTGAGCTTCCCTATAAGTATCTTTGCCAGGAAGACTGTAAGGGTTTGTGCCCTTCCTGCGGGAAGAATCTCAATGAAGGGCCGTGCGGCTGCAATCTTCATCAGATAGATCCTCGTCTGGAGGTTCTAAGCAAACTGATAGATTAGTTCCAGATGTAAGGAGGTGCTGACAATGGCGGTACCCAAGAGAAAAGTATCCAGCGCAAGACAGAACAAGAGACGTTCCAATGTTTGGAAGCTGAGCGCTCCTGCTCTGGCAAGATGCCCGAAGTGCGGCGAGCTGAAGGCTCCTCACAGAGTGTGCAGCGCTTGCGGCTATTATAACGGCAGGGAAGTCATCAAGAAGGAAGCGTAAGGCTCCTCTTGTATTCCAAAAGAATGGAGAAGGAGAAATCCTTCTCTATTTTTTTGCCCGGAACAGGGAAGTGCCGAAGGAAGAGAGAGAAAGGGGATGTTTGTCGAATGCCGGTCACGGTTTTTGCGGTCGAAAAGGAAAGCCCGGCTGCGCATGCGGGCGTTCATCCGGGCGACGTGCTGAACGCCATCAACGGAAATGAAATTTACGACGTGCTGGATTTCCGATTTTACGAAACGGAAAAACAGGTCACGCTTTCCCTGCAGGATGCTTCCGGCGCAGCCCGGGAGGTGCACATTCGGAAAGGGCAGTATGAATCGCTGGGCCTTTCCTTTGAAACGTATCTCATGGACAAGCAGCACTCCTGCCGGAACAAATGTGTATTCTGCTTCATCGATCAGCTTCCCAAGGGGATGCGTCAGTCACTTTATTTCAAGGATGATGATTCACGCCTTTCCTTTCTGTTCGGCAACTATATCACGCTCACCAACCTGAGCCAGCGGGAGGCGGACCGCATCGTTAAAATGCACATCAGCCCTATCAACATTTCGGTGCACACCACGAATCCGGAACTGCGCTGCCGGATGATGGGCAACCGGTTTGCGGGGGATTCGCTGCGCTATCTCTATCAATTTGCAGAAGCAGGCGTCAAGCTGAATTGCCAGATCGTTCTATGCCATGGTTGGAACGATGGCGAGGAGCTGGAGCGCACGCTCGGCGATCTGCTTGCGCTCTATCCTTCCGTGCAGAGTGTGGCGCTTGTGCCGCTTGGCGTCACGCGTTTCCGCGATGGTCTCACGCCTCTCACGCCGTATGTGCGTGAAACGGCGCTGGAAGTGGTCCGCGCTGGGGAGCGATGGGGCGAGAAAATGCTGGAACAGCATGGGGAGCGTGTCTGCTATGCGGCAGATGAATTCTATCTCAAGGCTGGTCTCCCCATTCCAGATGCGCCGTTTTACGGTGCGTTTGATCAGCTCGAAAACGGTGTCGGCCTCATTGCCAACTTTCAGGAAGGGTTCCGGGATGCTCTCGAAGATTTTTCCGGGGATGATGTTCCCAGATCGGGCACGCTGGTCACCGGTGTTTCTTTTGCGCCGTTTTTGCAGGAGCTCCTTGACGAGCTGAAAAGAAAATGCCATAATTTAACGTATCAGGTGATTCCGATCCGGAACCGCTTTTTCGGCGAATCGATCAATGTTTCCGGTCTGGTGACAGGCGGGGATATTCTGGATCAGCTTCGCGGCCGGGAACTGGGAGGGCGGCTGTTCCTCCCGTGCACCATGCTCCGGCATGAGGGAGATCTGTTCCTTGACGATGTTTCGCTGCAGGATCTGCGGGAAAAATTGAATGTTGAAACGGTTGTTGTTCCGGATGACGGCTATGAACTAATGAATTTGTTGATAAGGAAGTGAATCGTCAATGGCGAAACCTGTTGTGGCTATCGTCGGCCGCCCGAATGTGGGAAAGTCTACGCTGTTCAACAAGCTGGTGGGGGAGCGCCGTTCCATTGTGGATGACACGCCCGGCGTCACGCGTGACCGCATTTACGGCCAGTGTGAATGGCGCAACCGTAGTTTTTCCCTGATCGATACGGGCGGCATTGAGCCGAAAACAAACGACGTAATTCTGGCGCAGATGCGCGCTCAGGCTCAGCTCGCCATCGATTCAGCCGACGTGATCATTCTGGTGACGGATCTGCGCACAGGCGTGGTTGCCACCGATAAGGACATTGCCGCCATGCTGCTGCGCAGCGGGCGTCCGATTGTGCTGTGTGTCAACAAGTGCGACACGATAGGGGAGCCCCCGGCCGAATTCTATGAATTTTACAATCTCGGTCTCGGCGACCCGGTGGCGGTTTCCTCTGTCCACGGCCACGGGACAGGCGATTTGCTGGACCGCGTGTTCGAGTTTTTTCCGTCGGAGGAAGAGAAAGACGACGCGGAGCCGACCGAAATCCGTGTGGCGGTCATCGGGAAGCCGAATGTGGGAAAAAGCTCTCTCGTCAATTTCCTGGCGGGGGAGGAGCGCTGCATTGTTTCCGACATTGCCGGCACCACGCGTGACGCGATCGACACGCAGATTGAGAACAGCTTCGGCCGCTTCACTTTTGTGGATACGGCCGGTCTCCGCAGGAAAAACAAGGTGGAGGACAGCATTGAGCGCTACAGTGTGCTGCGCGCCCAGATGGCGATCGAGCGTTCGGATGTGTGTGTCATCATGATCGACGCCTCGGTTGGCTTTACGGAGCAGGATTCCAAGGTGGCTGGCTTGGCCCATGAAGCGGGCAAAGGCTGTGTGATCGCCGTCAACAAGTGGGATGCCGTTGCAAAAGACGGCAAAACGATGCAGGAATACCGCAAGAAGCTGGAAACCGATTTCTCGTTTATGCCCTATGCTCCCATCGTCTTTATCTCTGTCAAAACGGGGCAGAGAATTGACCGGCTGTTTGAGCTGATCAAGCTTGCCGCACATTCCAACGCCATGCGGATTCCCACCGGCATGCTCAACGACGTTTTGGCCCAGGCCACGGCGCGCGTGCAGCCGCCCACGGACAAAGGCCGCAGGCTGAAAATCTATTATCTGACGCAGGCTTCGGTTCGTCCTCCCACCTTCGTCTTTTTCGTCAATTCCGCGGAACTGTTCCATTTCTCCTATCAGCGGTATCTGGAAAACAGGATTCGGGAGACGTTTGGCATGGAGGGCACGCCGATCCGTTTCCTGATCCGCGAGCGAGGGGAAAAGGGAAAATAAATTTCAGAAAGGATTTGGTGATTTCAGATGTTGCAGATCCTATTATGCGGGTTGGCCGCAGCGCTCCTGGCATATCTGCTCGGGAGCATCAGCTTCTCCATCCTTTTCACAAAGCTGTTTGATCACAAGAAAGATATTCGCACGATGGGCAGCGGAAACGCGGGGGCGACAAATGTGCTGCGCTCCGTTGGTGCAAAAGCCGCAGCCTGTACATTCCTCTGTGATTTCGGCAAGGGCATCCTTTCCGTCTACATCGGCCGTCTTCTGTTCGCATGGGCGGCTTCCCAGGTGTCCATTCCCGGCATCGGATCCGGGGAATTGATTCAGTATGGAGCCTATCTTTCCGGTTTCTTCTGTGCCATGGGCCACATTTTCCCTCTCTATTTCGGCTTTAAGGGCGGCAAGGGTGTCCTGACAAGCTGGGCCATCATCGCGCTCATCGATTGGCGTGCGTTCGTGCTTGTAATCGTGGTGTTCATCATCGTATTTCTGTGCAGCCGCATTGTGTCGCTTGCCTCCATCTGCGCAGCCGGATCGTTCCCGGTGTTCACGCTGATCCTCAACTTTTTTGTGGACTACCTGCACCAGAGTTCTGCCGCAGGGCCGACTTCTTTGCTTTATGTGTGCAGCACTTTTATCATTGCGGCGCTCCAGGCGTCTATTCTCATCTACAAGCACCGCGCCAACATTCAGCGTCTGCGCGCAGGGGAAGAAAAGAAGATCTCCATCAAGAAAAAGGAAAAGTGAGTTCCGAAAACAGAACTGCCTTTCAAAGCGCACGGCATCGCCGTGCGCTTTTTGCACTAATATGCTTTAGCGAAACGACAACCCCCGGCTAGGTCGGGGAGAGTAAAAAAGCTTTAGATTCAAGCATCGAGCGAAGCGAGAAAAAATCAACAACATTACTATTATCAGGAAGTTGATCTTAGATGAACAGTGCCCGTTTACGGGCTGTGGGGCAAGTGATGCAAGAGACGGATTTTTCAGTGCCTCTTGAGAGGCTTGCCGGTACGATGCCCTTCTAGGGCTTTCCCAAGCCCCCGGCTTTGCCGGGGGTCATGACTGCGACCGGTAAAAGGGGTAAGAAAAAAGGACTCCCTTTTCAAGGAGTCCTTGCATTCTTCGTCGTCTTGTGCATCAGACAGCGCGGGTAACCTTGCCGGAACGCAAGCAGCGGGTGCAGGCGTAAACGCGCTTCGGACTGCCGTCCACAATCGCTTTCACACGTCTGATGTTCGGCTTCCAAGTTCTGTTCGAACGTCTGTGGGAATGGGAGACCTGAATGCCAAATGCAACGTTCTTGCCGCAAATTTCACACTTTGCCATGTCTGCACCTCCTTTTGAGGACAATCTATGAGCTTACAACATTCGTATTCTATCAGGTTTTTTGAAGAAAAGCAAGAGCTATTTTCTATTTTTCAGATATTTTCTTTTGCGGAAGCGGCTGTTCGGGGATTGGGCTTGTTTTTGTGAGGAGGCTATATTATAATACATTCAAGTATACCGGTTCGATTTGACACCGGAAAGGAATCTTCTTTGTTATTTTTGGGAAAATAGAGGAATCCGATTTCCGGCACGTCCATTTGGTTTGCGGGGAGGAATACCCATTTATGCTGATTGAAGCCCTTCGCAGTCTCGCAGGGGGAGGCGGCCTTTCTCTGGCCGGGCTGCTCATGCAGCTTCTCGCTGTGGCCTGCATCGTTTTTTTCGTTACACCGCTTCATGAGCTCGCGCACGGGTTCGTGGCATATAAGCTGGGAGATCCCACAGCAAAGCAGTGCGGCAGGCTGACGCTGAACCCCCTGGCCAGCCTTGATCCTGTGGGTGCTCTTGGCATCCTGCTTTTCGGCATCGGCTGGGCCAAGCCGGTGCCCGTCAATCCCTACTATTTTCGCCATCCAAAGCGTGATATGGCCATCACGGCGATTGCCGGGCCGGTCAGCAACCTAATTGCAGCTTTTGTGGGGGCCATTTTCTATCTTGTTCTGGAATGTGTGGCCCGTTCCCTGCCCAGTGTGCAGGGCGCATCCTATCAGGTCCTGTCCGTTCTCTTTACCTTTTTCTATTTTTTTGTATCCATCAATCTTTCGCTTGCGGTGTTCAATCTGATCCCGGTGCCGCCGCTCGATGGCTCGCGTCTGGTGGCAGCTGCCCTTCCGGACCGTATCATGTATCAGTATTACCGCTACGAGCGGATTCTGGTGGGCGTATTGTTCCTCATCCTGCTGTCCGGCGCGCTGGATTCGTTTCTCTGGACCATTCAAAATGCGCTGTGGGATGCTGTTTTTTCCGTTGCGCTCCTCCCGTTTCAGGCGCTCGGCCTGCTGTGAGGAGGGACCCTGTTGGACTCTTTTTCCTACCATCTGGAAACGTTTGACGGGCCTTTGGATTTGCTTTTGCAGATGCTCTCTAAAAACAAACTGGACATCTGTGAGGTTTCCATCTTGTCCATTGTCGATCAGTATGTGGAACAGGTCCATGCCATGCAGGTGTCCAGCATGGATGTGGCGAGCGAATTCTTGGAAATGGCAGCCCGCCTGATTGAGATGAAGACAGCCGCCCTCCTGCCGCGGCATGAAAAGTCATCCGAGCCGAAGGAGCTGGTGGATCAGCTGCTGCATTATCAGGAATGCAAACGGCTTGCGTCTGTTTTGGCGCAGCAGCTCTCTTTTGATCTATTTGTCAGGCCGGCGGAAGAGATTGAGCCGGATCAAACGTACCGCCGGAGCCTGGACCCGCAGGCAGTTTTGCGGGCTTATCAGATGGCGGTCGGCCGCAAAAAAAGAAGCATGGCGCCTACCCCGGCTACGTTTGCAGGGATTGTGGCCCACCGGATCGTCTCCGTTTCTTCGCAGATTGTCTCCGTCCTGCGCAAGCTCCGCACAGGCCGGGAGATTTCTTACTATAGCCTATATGAGGGAAAGCAGGATCGTTCCGAGCAGGTGGCCACTTTTCTGGCCGTTCTGGAGTTGGCCAAAGCGGGCCGTATCTCGGTGGATGGGCCGCTCGGCCGGGAAACGGTCCGCATGCGATCTACGAGCCGTGCAGGGAGGGAGAGAGAATGGAAAACCTTCAGGGAGCCGTAGAGGCCATCCTGTTTGCAAGCGGTGAGCCTGTCCCGCTGAGCAGGCTGTCCGAGGCCCTGCAGGTGGAGAAGGGAGAGCTCGAAAAAGCGCTCGAAGCGATCTCCGAACGGTATAACCGCCCCGGAAGCGGCATTTCTCTGGTTCGATTGGAACAGAGCTATCAGTTTTGCAGCAGTCCGCAGTTTTCGCAAGAGGTGCGCAATGCTTTGGAATTGCACCGGAATGCGCCGCTTTCGCAGGCTGCGCTGGAAGTGCTTGCCGTTGTCGCCTATCATCAGCCCGTTACGAAAGCGTTTGTCGATCAGGTGCGCGGCGTGGATTGCGGCGGTGTGCTTTCTACGCTTATGGCCAAGAATTTGGTGGAGGAGCGCGGCCGCATGGAATTGCCGGGCCGCCCGTTGCTTTACGGCACTACCGATCAGTTCCTGCGCTGTATGCACCTCTCCTCGCTGGAAGAGCTGCCGCAGACGGAGACGCTTCCTTCGCAGAGCGAGGAGGGATAGCAGAGACTCGCTCCTTTTCCATCCTGGTCACATGGTGCTGTGCATGAAGGGGGGACAGCATGGCAGTCTTTCTTGCAATTCTGTTTTTGATCCTTCTGCTCCTTGCCAGTCCGGTGTCCCTTTCCGTTCGGTTGGAACAGGAGTGGCAGGTGGTGCTGCGCTATCTTTTCCTTTCCTACCGCCTCTGGCCGCAGAAAGAAAAGAAAGAAACGGCGGAAACAACTGAAAATGAAAAGGAAAAGAACGAGGGAAAAGCCGGAAAAAAAGCGCTGCTGCTGGATACACTAAAGCGCAGAAGCATCCCGGGACTGCTCGATCTGCTTTCCGAGGCGGCCTCGCTCGCCGTGTCCGTTCTGAAGCGTTTCCTTTCACATGTGCATGTTTCGGAATTTGATCTTTGTCTCACGGTTGCGGGGGAAGACGCGGCCAATGTGGCATTGCAGTACGGCAATGCGTGCGCCGTCGTCTATCCGGCTGTCCATGCGCTGATGGCCGCCTGCCGGTGCTCCCGTTACGGCGTCAGCGTCGTGCCGGATTTTCAAAAAAAGGAAACAGAAGTTCGCTTCCTGGTCCGCGCGCACATTTCACTGTTTTTCATCATCAAGGAGGCGCTTTCCGCGCTGTTCCGGTTCCTTTTGTTCTGGAAGCGGGCACGGCAGGAAACGCCGCAGCCATCCCCGCAGGGGATACACGATACACAAAAAGGGAAGAGAGGTTGAATCAACTATGAGCGAACATCCGATTGAAGGCATGATGAATACAACGCTGGAGAAAATCCGCCAGCTGGTGGACGTCAACACCGTCGTCGGCGATCCGATTTCGACGCCGGACGGTACGGTGATCCTGCCGATCTCCAAAATCAGCTATGGCTTTGCTTCCGGTGGTTCGGATCTGCCCTCGAAGGCGCATCCCGAAAAGAGCTATTTCGGTGGCGGCGCAGGAGCCGGTGTCACAGTGACGCCTCTCGGCTTTCTGGCGGTGAGCGGCGGAAATGTGCGCCTGCTTCAGATCGATCCCTATAGCAGCTCCGCGGATCGTGTGATCAGCATGATCCCGGAGATTGCAGACAAAGTCAATGAGCTGATCCAGTCCCGCAAGGGGCAGAAGGAAGCGGAAAAGGCTGCGGAGGCCTTCCGGCGGAAGCGCGAAGAGGAGGAAAAGGCCGTTACCATGGAGGACCCCGAGATCTGATCGGGATATTTGATCAATCAGCCGCATAAGAATGGTTCCGGGCGGGTGATCTATCATGTGGAAACGATTGATCTGTTTTGTCATGGGGATAGTTGTTTGTCTGGCATCCGATGCCGTTCCGGCCCGGGCGGCGGATCAGCCGTCCGTCTCCGCGGCTTCGGCCATACTGGTGGAAACGGAGAACGGGCGTGTGCTCTTTGCCAAAAATGCGCAGGAGCCGCGCGCCATGGCCAGCACGACAAAGATTATGACGGCCCTTCTCGCGCTGGAGCAGCCGGATCGGGAAATCACCATCACGGAGGAGATGATCCGGGCGGAGGGTTCCTCCATGGGCCTGCGCGCCGGAGACCGGCTGTCCCTGCATGAACTGGCGGCCGGCATGCTCTCCGTTTCGGGGAACGATGCGGCGAATGCCGCGGCCATTGCCATAGACGGTTCCCTTTCCGCATTTGCCGCTCGGATGAACAGGCGTGCGGCCGAACTTGGCCTCACGCAAACCCATTTTGTCACACCCTCCGGGCTGGACGCGGAAGGCCATGAGACGACGGCAGCCGACCTGGCGCGGCTGATGCGCTTCGCTATGGAAAATGAGTTGTTCGCCTCTCTCTGTGGAAGCCCGCAGGTCAGTGTCTCATTTGAGGAGCCGGAGGAGACACGCACGTATACAAATCACAATAAACTGCTCACCCTTTTGGAAGGGTGCATCGGGGGAAAAACCGGGTATACGAAGCATGCGGGACGCTGCCTCGTCTCTGCGGCGGAGCGGGACGGCATACGGCTTGTCGCCGTGACGCTCTCCGATCCGGATGACTGGAACGATCACATGGCGCTCATGGAATACGGCTTTTCAGAATTGGAGCTTTACACCGAACCGCAGACGGCGTATTCCGGGAGCCTTCCCGTCACAGGCGGCAGCGCGCCGTTTGTCTCTGTCCGGGGGGAGGAAGGGGAAGCCTTTCCCGTCCTGCAGGAGGAGGCGCAGCGCGTGGAGTGCCGCGTGGAGCTTCCGCCGTTTCTCTATGCTCCCGTGCATGCCGGAAGCCAAATTGGTTCCCTCTCCTATTGGCTTGACGGAGAGGAAAAATGCCGTATGCCTCTTTATGCCGGGCAGGAGATCACGGTGAGACAGGATGACAGAAGTTTTTGGGAAAAAATCGCCTCTTTTTTCGGCCTGAATCTTTGAGGGCGGCGAACGGGGCGAACGCGATAGCCGACCACTTGAATCAAAGGAAAAGGATTGTTGCAGAACCATGGCACAGCAGGAAAAAATCAGATTGCAGAAAATCATCGCCGACTGCGGCCTCGCCTCGCGCCGGAAAGCGGAGGAGTGGATCGCAGCCGGCGACGTCCGCGTGAACGGGGAAACGGCCGCCCTGGGCGATAGGGCGGATCCCCGCCGCGATAAAATCACCGTGCGAGGCCGTCCGCTTCACGCAGCGGACGAAAACCGCTATCTTCTCCTCCATAAGCCGCGCGGCTACATCACCACGATGCGCGACGAGCGCGGCCGCAAATGTGTGGCGGATCTGGTGGAGGATGTGGAGGAGCGCGTCTATCCCGTGGGCAGGCTGGACAAGGATTCGGAAGGCCTGCTGCTGTTGACGAACGACGGCGCTTTTGCCAACGCAATGGCCCACCCGGCTTATCATCTGCCGAAAACATACCGCGTCACCATTCACCCCGGCGTCACGGAGGATCAGCTCACCCGGATGGAGACGGGCATGGAGATCGAGGGCAGAAAGACGGCCCCGGCCCGCGTGCGCGTTCTTTCCCAGGAAAAAGGCCGTGTCGTGCTGGAGATCATTCTCTACGAAGGGCGGAACCGCCAGATCCGCCGCATGTGCGAGCAGCTCGGTCTGGAGGTTGCCCGCCTGCGCCGCACGGCGATGGGGTCTCTGCGTCTCGGCATGCTGCCGCCCGGAAAATGGCGGGAACTGACGAAGGAGGAAGTGCGCCGGCTGCTGCACGAGGCGTCCGGGCAGGGCGGAGAGGCCCAGCCGGGCCGGAAGGGGGCAGGCAGGTGATCACGGTTTTGCCTGCTTCCGGGGAGGAAAAAAGCGCCTTTCTGGCGCAGGAACCGGAAGCGCTTGAACTTTTTCTCCTGCGGGATGGGGAAACGGAACGGGGGCGTGCCGGTGTAAGCTTGCGCCATGGCTCTCTTTGGATTGTTCTGTTTGAAACGGAGAAAGGCACGGCGGAGAATCGCCGCTTTTGGGCGGATACACTCCTGCGCGCGGCCGCATCCTGCGCCGCAAACCACGGGGCTTACCGGCTTTGCTGCACACTTCCGGGGCTGGAATCGTTCTTAAGGAGTGAAGGGTTTTCCAGAGAGGGAAACGTGTGGTCACTCCCCACGGAATCAATCGTAAAAATCAAGAAGAATGCCGCTTTTTCTGCAAATACCGCTTGTCAAGAATCTGCGGATCGATTATAATACTTTTGATTGTTGTTTATTTTTCTGGAATGATAAGAGTACTGTCATAGAAGGAGGAATTCGCATGAGTAACGGAAGCAGCGCGGAACTTCTGAAGAAAGCCCGCGAGGAGGCCCGGGCAACAAAGGGGTATCAGCGCATTACCGCATTATTCGATGAAGGAACGTTCAATGAGGTGGATGGCCTTGCCAAGTCCGGCGAAGGCTATGCCGAGGTAGTTGCTGGCTATGGCCTGGTGGATGATTGCCCCGTGTACGCGTTCGCTCAGAACAGCGACGTGGCCGGCGGCGCCATGAGCAAGGCGCAGGCGGCCAAGATCAAGAAGGTGTATGACCTTGCCGTGAAGACGGGCGCGCCGGTTGTGGGGATTTATGATTCCATCGGCGGCCGTCTTGCCGAGGGCGCTGATCTTCTCGCTGCTTATGGAGAGATTCTGAAAGACAGCGCTGCTCTCTCCGGTGTCGTCCCGCAGATTTCCCTTGTTCTGGGGCCCTGCATCGGCACCTCCGCCATGATCGCCGCGAATGCGGACGTCATTGTCATGACGGAAAAGGCTGAACTCACTGTTTCCACCGGCGGCGAAAATGCCGGCGCGGCGCATGCTGCGGAAACAGGTGTGTGCAGCATTCTTGCTAAAACCGAGGAGGAAGCGTTTGAGGCTGTGAAGAATGTCCTCGCCAATCTGCCCTCCAACAACCTGAGCGGCGCTCCCGCCGCCGAGGTTGGCGTCATGGGTGTTCCTGTAGCAGTCGAGTCTTCCGAGCCCTATGCCGTGATTTCCTCCGTCAGCGATCCGGAAACCTTTGTGGAGCTCTCCGCTGCATTCGGCAAGTCCGCCGTCACGGGTCTTGCTCAGATTTCCGGCGCCTCCGTAGGCCTTGTCGCCTATCAGGGTGTGCTGGACGCCGATGCCTGCTCCAAGGCTGCGCGTTTCGTGCGCTTCTGCGATGCGTTCTCCCTTCCCGTCGTCTCCTTTGTGGATGCTTCCGAGTTTGCTTCCCTGCGTGAAGCCGTGAAGCTCTCCAATGCCTACGCGGAGGCCACGACCGCTAAGATCACCGTGATCACCGGGGAAGCGTACGGCCCTGTTTACATCGCCGTTGCCGGCCGCGGCGCCAACGCGGACTATGCCATGGCGTGGGCGAATGCCGTTGTCTCGCCGATTGCCCCGGCTGCCGCGGCGCTCTTCCTGCACAGCGACGAGCTCAAGGGCTCCGAACATCCGGTGGAAGATCGCAAGGCGCTCATCGAGTCTTATAAGAAGAATGAAGCCACTCCGCTGGCCGCAGCGGCTCAGGGCTATATTGAAGACGTTATCCTGCCGGAGGAGACGAGAGATCGCGTGATTGCGAACCTTGCCATGCTTTCCAGCAAGCGCGTTTCCAACCTGCCGAAGAAGCACAGCAACATCCAGCTGTAAGGGGAATTGTGATTTTAGAAACGAACTAGGAGGATGAACCAAGATGAAAAATCTCAAAATTACCGTCAACGGCGTTGTGTACGATGTTCAGGTAGAGGAAACGGGCGCTGCCGCTCCTGCTGCTCCGGCTGCTGCCCCTGCCCCGGCTGCCGCTCCGGCCCCGGCCGCTGCGCCTGCCGCCGCCCCTGCCCCGGCTCCGGCTGCTGCCCCGGCTGCTCCGGCTGCCGGTGCTGAAGTGGTTGCCAGCCCGATGCCCGGCACCATTGTGAGTGTGGCTGTGTCCGCCGGTGCTTCTGTGAAGAAGGGCGATGTGCTGGTTGTGCTCGAGGCCATGAAGATGGAAAACGAGATCATGGCGCCGCATGACGCCACGGTTGCCGGCGTACATGTCAACAAGGGCGACAGCGTGGAATCCGGCACGCCTCTGGTGTCTCTCCAGTAAGAGAAAGACAGAAAAAAGCTTACGAAAAGGAGAGAAACGAAATGGCTAAAAAAATCGGAATTACCGAGACTGTCCTGCGTGACGCGCACCAGTCTTTGATTGCGACCAGAATGCCGATCGATGACATGCTTCCGATCCTGGACAAGCTGGACAAGGTTGGCTTTCATTCCCTCGAGTGCTGGGGCGGCGCGACGTTCGACGCCTGCCTGCGCTTCCTGAATGAGGATCCGTGGGACAGACTCCGCACGATCCGAAAGAAGTGCCCCAACACGAAGCTGCAGATGCTGTTCCGCGGCCAGAACATGCTGGGCTACCGTCATTATGCGGACGACGTTGTGGAATATTTTGTGCAGCGTTCCGTTGCGAACGGCATTGATATCATCCGTATTTTCGACGCTCTGAATGATATCAAGAACCTTCAGACGGCCATTCGCGCCGCGAAGAAGGAAGGCGCGCATGTGCAGGTTGCAATTTCCTACACAACGGGCCCCGTTTTCACCGACGAGTACTATGTCGCGTATGCGAAGCGCATCGCCGATGCCGGTGCAGATTCCATCTGCATCAAGGATATGGCCGCCCTGCTCACGCCGTATGAGACCGAAAAGCTCGTCAGCGCGCTGAAGAAGGCTGTGGATCTCCCGATTCAGCTCCACACGCACTACACGTCCGGCCTTGCTTCCATGTGCATCCTCAAGGGTGTGGAAGCCGGCGTTGACGTGGTGGACACCGCGATGTCTCCTCTCGCGCTCGGCACGTCCCATGCGCCCACGGAGTCCATCGTGGCGGCCCTCAAGGGCACGGAGTACGACACCGGCCTCGACTTGGTGCTGCTCAACGAGATCCGTGAGTATTTCATGGGCCTGCGCAAGAAGTATATCGACAGCGGCCTGCTCGATCAGAGCATGCTGGCAACGAACACCAAGGCGCTTGTGTATCAGGTGCCGGGCGGCATGCTGAGCAACCTGCTCTCGCAGCTCAAGCAGGCCGGCAAGGCGGATAAGCTCGAGGAAGTGCTGCAGGAAGTGCCGCGTGTCCGTCAGGATTCCGGTTACCCGCCGCTCGTGACGCCGACCTCCCAGATCGTCGGCACGCAGGCTGTGTTCAACGTGATCAACGGCGAGCGCTACAAGATGTGCACGAACGAGTTCAAGGATCTTGTTTCCGGCAAGTACGGCACCACGCCGATGCCGGTGGATCCGGAATTTGCGAAGAAGGTCAACGGCGGCAAGGAGATCATCACCTGCCGTCCGGCTGATCTGCTCAAGCCGGAGCTCGAAGATCTGCGCAAGGAATGCGCCGAGTGGATTGAGCAGGAGGAGGATGTCCTCTCCTACGCACAGTTCCCGAAGGTGGCGCTCGATTTCTTCAAGAAGCGCCGCGACGCGAAGTATGGCATCGACGGCAAGCACGCCGACGCCGAAAAGGAAATTCATCCCGTCTGATTTTTTAGGGCACTGGAATGGGCCGGCAGTTCTTCTGCCAGCCCATTTTTGCTTTTACAATTCCGGCAGTGCCTCTTGCCCGCCATCCGCTTTGCGAAGCCATGACATTTTTCTGCGTGAGCGCCCTGTTTTGCGGGATGCCTGGTTTCCCGCGCAGAATTCTGAGATGCCGCCTTGAAGAAACCGCCGGAATATGGTATACTAACGTTGTTTTTGATTTGCGCGGCCAAGACAGTGCAGGGTGCAGCTTGTTTTGTTCGCTCTTAAAATTTGACGCCGGGGAGGAACCCTTCTTTGCAGGAAAACAAGCCAACCCTTTCCTATAACGCTGCCGCCATGGAAGAGGCGGCCCAGATCATGCAGATCCGCGCGCGCGGCGAGCGTCCGCTTGCCTTTGTCCATTCCTATGGCTGCCAGCAGAATGTGGCGGACGGGGAGAAGATCAAAGGCTTTCTTGAGCAGATGGGTTTTTCCTTCACGCAAGAGGCGGAAGAAGCAGATTTTATTCTTTTCAATACGTGTGCCGTGCGCGAACATGCAGAAGACCGCGTGTTCGGCAATGTCGGCGCATTGAAAAACATCAAGCGCCGTCATCCCTCCGTGATCATTGCGCTGTGCGGGTGCATGATGGAACAGCCGCATGTGGCGCAGCGGATTCAGCGTAGTTATCCGTATGTCAGCCTGGTGTTCGGCACGCATGTGATTCACCGTTTTCCGGAACTGTTTCTGCAGGCGCTCACCTCCGGCCACCGCGTGTTTTCCCGCGGGGAGGAGGATGAGGATCATCAGATCCACGAAGGCCTTCCCATTCACCGTGACGGCTCTGTTAAGGCGTGGGTGACGGTGATGTACGGCTGCAACAACTTTTGTTCCTACTGCATTGTGCCGTATGTCCGCGGCCGTGAGCGCAGCCGTTCGCCGGAGGCCATTCAGGAGGAATTTGAGGGCCTTGTGCGGGCAGGCTATAAAGACATTACGCTTCTCGGCCAGAATGTCAATTCCTATGGCAAGACGCTGCCGTCTCCCGTCTCGTTCGCGGAGCTGCTCCGCCGTCTCGATCAGGTGCCGGGCGATTACCGCATCCGGTTCATGACTTCGCACCCCAAGGATGCCACACATGAGCTGATCGACACCATTGCATCCGGCACACATATCAGCCATCATCTTCATCTGCCCTTCCAGTCGGGAAACGATCGGATCCTGCAGGAGATGAACCGCCATTACGACAGGGAAAAATATCTCTCCCTGATTCGATATGCCAAGGAGAAGATCCCGGATCTCTCCCTGACGTCCGATGTCATCGTGGGCTTTCCCGGCGAGACGTATGAGGAGTTTCTTGACACGGTTTCTTTGATTCGCGAAGTCGGCTTCACATCTCTCTTCACCTTCATCTTTTCGCCACGGCAGGGCACCCGGGCCGCTTCCATGCCCGATCCCGTTCCGGCGGAGGAAAAATCGCGCTGGTTTCAGGAACTGTGTGCCGTGCAGGAGGAGATCGCCGCCGCGCGCTGTCAGGCTGCCGTGGGAACCGTGCAGCGCGTTCTGGTGGAAGAAGAAGGAAAATACAAGGGCATGCTTGCCGGCCGCACCGATGGAAACGTCATTGTAGATTTTCCCGGTCCCGCATCCCTGATTGGAAGCTTTGTGCCAGTGAAAATCACACAGGCACGCAACTGGATTTTGACCGGAGAATGGCTTTCCGGTGGAAATAAAGAAATTTGAAAAGAAAGCATTGGAGGAATCCCCATGGATATCATTGAACTTTCCCGCGAGATTGGCCGCCAGCTTCAGCAGGATGAGCGTTACCTTGCCATGCACAGGGCAAGTGAAGCCTGCGACGGCGACCTTGAGCTGCAGAACCTGATCGGTGAATTCAACCTCAAGAGAATGGCTATCAACAATGAATCGAATCAGGAAACGCCGAATGAGGCGAAGCTGCAGGAGCTGAACAATGATCTGCGCCTGATTTACTCACAGGTGATGCAGAATGAGAACATGCAGAACTATAACGCTGCCAAGCAGGATCTGGACGCCCTGCTGAACCGTGTGAGCGCCATCATCAGCCAGTGCGCAGATGGTGTCGATCCGGATACCGCCGATTACGAGGAATCGAGCTGCGGCGGCGATTGCGGTTCCTGCGGTGGCTGCCACTGAGCTCAGCCGGGCAAAATGGCGCACACATCGCCCGCATAGCCGGGCGCAGCGGTTTAAAAAACAGCATCGAGAGCATGCGGGTGGATGCGGCTGCGCCGGTTCCGTCCGCATGCTTTTTCAATCTGGCTTGGAGGCGACAACATGGCGAATCTCTCTCCCATGATGCAGCAATATTTTTCAATCAAAGAGCAAAATCCCGGCACCATCCTGTTTTTCCGGCTCGGAGATTTTTATGAGATGTTTTTCGATGACGCCAAACTGGTGTCCCGCGAGCTGGATCTTACGCTGACTGGGCGTGACTGCGGCCAGGAGGAGAGGGCTCCCATGTGCGGCGTGCCGTTTCATAGCGCGGAAACATACATCGCCCGCCTCGTGCAGAAAGGATATAAGGTTGCCATCTGCGAGCAGATGGAGGACCCGGCGTTGGCCAAGGGCCTCGTCAAGCGCGATATCATTCGCGTTATCACGCCCGGCACGGTGCTGGAAGGAAGCATGCTGGACGAAGCCAGGAATAATTTTATCTGTTCGCTCTGTGTCACGGAAAAGAAAATCGGCTGCTGTTTTGCCGACATTTCCACAGGAGATCTCTGCGCCGCCACATTGGAGGGCGAGGATCTGTATGAGCAGATGGTCAATGAGCTGTCCCGTTTTTCTCCGCGTGAAATTTTGGTGAATCCGGCGGCGCTTGACCTGCGGGAACTGCCCGGATTTATCCGAGAGCGGCTCAGCGCGAGTCTGGAACTCCTCACGGAGGAGGAATACGATCTCAGCCGGGCTGCGGCGGCTGTACAGGAGCAGTTTGCGGGAAAGAGCCTGGAAGCGCTTGATCTCGAGGATCAGCCGCTGATCACGGCTGCGCTCGGCGCGCTGCTCGGTTATCTGAAGCGAACGCAGCGCACAGGCCTGGAGCGCATGACGGAGCTGCGCCTTTACAGCGGGGCCCAGTTTATGCGGCTCGATCTGAACGCCCGCCGGAATCTGGAACTGCTGGAAACAATGCGCACAAAGGAAAAGAAGGGATCGTTGCTCTGGGTGCTGGATCAGACGAAAACGGCCATGGGCAAGCGGTTGATCCGCAGTTGGCTTGAGCAGCCGCTTATGAGTCCTGGTAAGATTGTGCGGCGCCAGAATGCCGTGGAGGAACTGGTGGATTCCGTTGCTCTGCGGGATGATATTTCGGAAGCTCTCACAGGTGTGCACGATCTGGAGCGCCTCATGAGCCGCATTGTCTACGGTTCGTCCAATGCGCGGGAGCTTCGCTCGCTTGCCTCCGCGCTGGCGCGCCTGCCCCTGCTTCGTACCGCGCTGGAGCAGGTGCAGTCTTCGCTTCTCACCTCACTGCGCGAAGAGATCGATCCGCTTGAGGATGTGCGCGACCTCATCGACCGTGCCATCGTGGACGAGCCGCCCTTCTCCGTGCGGGAGGGTGGACTGATCCGGGCAGGTTACAGCGAGGAACTGGATCAGGTTAAGGGAGACATGGAAAACGGCAGCGGCCTGGCTGCCCAGATTGAGACACGGGAGCGCGAGCGCACCGGCATTCCCAAGCTGCGCGTCGGTTACAACAAGGTGTTCGGCTATTATATTGAGATTACGAATGCCTATAAGGATCAGGCGCCGTCCGATTACATCCGCAAGCAGACGCTCACAAACTGCGAGCGGTTTATCACCCCGGAGCTGAAGGAGCTGGAAGGCCGTATCCTTGGCGCGCGCGATCGCTCCATCCAGATGGAGTACACGCTGTTCGATGAGGTGCGCAAGAAAACGGCAGCCGAGCTGGCCCGGATTCAGAAAACGGCCACTGCCGTGGCACAGATTGACGTGCTGCTCTCGTTTGCGCAGGTTTCCGCTGCGCAGGGGTATGTCAGGCCGTCGATCAATCTGGAAGGGCGGATTGATATCCGGGAGGGCCGTCACCCTGTTGTGGAAAAGCTGTTGGATGCTCCCTTTGTGCCGAATGACGTCCTGCTCGACAAGGAAGAAAACCGTATTGCCATCATCACGGGCCCCAACATGGCGGGAAAATCCACCTACATGCGTCAGATTGCGCTGATCGTCATTTTAGCCCAGATTGGCTGCTTTGTGCCGGCCGCTTCGGCGGATATCTGCATCACCGACAGCGTTTTCACGCGTGTCGGCGCGTCGGATGACCTGGCCTCCGGTCAGTCCACCTTCATGGTCGAGATGAGCGAGGTGGCTGAGATCATCCGAAATGCCACGTCCGACAGCCTGCTGATCCTCGACGAGATTGGCCGCGGCACCTCCACCTTCGACGGCATGAGCATTGCCCGCGCCGTCCTGGAATATGTGGCGGATAAGAAGCAGCTCGGAGCCAAGGCGCTGTTTGCTACGCATTACCATGAATTGACGGCGCTTGAAGGACAGATTGGCGGCGTGAAAAACTTCAATATTGCCGTGAAAAAGCGCGGCGACGATATCACCTTCCTGCGCCGCATTGTGCGGGGCGGGGCGGACGACAGCTTCGGCGTGGAGGTGGCCAAGCTGGCCGGCGTTCCCAACAAGGTGATCAACCGGGCCAAGCAGATTTTGTCGGAGCTCGAAGCGGGCCATGACGTTTCCGCTCCCGCACAGCGGGGCCGCAAAAAGCAGGAGGAGGAAGCGCCTCAGCTGGCGCTTGTGCCCTCCGCGGAGCGGGAAATTATGGACCGCTTGCGCGAGCTCGACGTCAATACCCTGACGCCGATTGAATGCATGACGCAGCTGTTTGAGCTGACCACGCTGGCAAAGAAGGATACATAAAAGGATACAAAAGAAAGGAGGCGCCGTATGGGCCGAATTCATGTGCTGGATCAGCATGTTGCGGAATTGATTGCCGCGGGCGAGGTGGTGGAACGTCCCTCCTCGGTGATCAAGGAGCTTCTGGAAAATGCCGTTGACGCCGGGGCGACGTCCGTCACGGTGGAAATCAAGCATGGCGGCGTTTCCTATCTGCGTGTGACGGACAACGGTTGCGGTATCGCGCGTGAGGATGTGCCGGTTGCTTTCCTGCGCCATGCCACGAGCAAGGTGAACAGCCAGAAGGATCTGGAGGGCATTCTGACGCTCGGGTTCCGCGGCGAGGCGCTCGCTTCCATCGCCGCCGTGGCACGCGTGGAACTCCTCACACGCGTGGGGGATGCGCTGGAAGGCACGCGTTATGTGATTTCCGGCGGAGAGGAGGAATCGTGTGAACCGGCGGGCTGCCCGGCAGGCACCACCATTGTGGTCCGCGATCTGTTTTACAACACGCCTGCCCGCATGAAATTCCTGAAAAAGGATGTGGTCGAGGGCAACGCCGTCGCTTCCGTTATCGATAAGCTTGCCCTTTCCCACCCGGAAATCGCTTTCCGTTTCCTTCGGGATGGAAAGGAAGGGCTCCGCACACCAGGCAACGGAAAGCTGCGCGATGCCATCTATGCCGTGTATGGGCGGGAGTTCGCGCAGGGGCTCATCCCCGTGGACTATGCCTACGGCGGCGTGACGGTCAAAGGTTTGATCAGCAAGCCGGCGGCAGCGCGGCCGAACCGGAGTATGCAGAATTTCTTTCTGAACGGGCGCTATGTGAAAAGCCGCACCGCTATGGTTGCGCTTGAGGAAGCCTATAAGGGCTCCCTCATGGTGGGAAAGCTGCCCGCCTGCGTGCTTCACCTCACAATTGCTTCGCAGGCGGTCGACGTCAATGTGCATCCCGCGAAAATCGAAGTCCGCTTTGTGAACGAAAAGCCGCTGTTTGACTGTGTTTACCACGGGGTGAAAACAGCTTTGAATCAGGGGGATGCCCCGCGGACCGTGCACCTTCCCGCCGCGCGTCTGCCTGTTGTTCCCGTGGAGACGGGAAGCCAGCTTTCAATCGACGCCGTTTCGAAGGAAACCGTTCCCGTGCCTTCCGTATCGCAGCAGGAGGAAAGTTTGCACGGGCAAGCTTCGGAATCGGAGCCGGAGATCTCCGTGCCTCAGCTGAGTCAGCCCTATTTGGCTTCGCGTGCTTTTCTTCGTGATTCCTCGCGCTTGTTCCCATCCGTTCGGCGTGCAGAGGCGGAGAAGCCGGAAAAACAGGAGTTGCCTCCGACGAAATCGGTTTCCTCCGCGCCAAGAGAACAGCCGGCAAAAACTCCTGAGGAGCAGGATCCGGTGAAACCGGGATCTCCGAAGGAACCTGGTCACGGCGAAAAAGAGGAGCCGGCAGGCGATTCGCAGGAACCCTTGGCGCTTCCCGAGGAAAAACCACGCACGGTTTCTCGCCTGATTGGGGAAGCTTTCGGCACGTATATCATTCTGGAACGCGGGGATGAGCTGGTGCTGATCGATAAGCATGCCGCACATGAGCGCATGATCTATGAAAAGCTGAAAGATCAGCGGGGCGAGGCGGATCGACAGCTGCTCCTGCAGCCCATCCCCGTGACACTGGAAAAGAACGAATATGCCGCGGTGCTGGAAGGGCGCGCACTCTGTGAGCAGGCGGGCTTTGAGATCGAGGATTTCGGTCCCGGCACCGTGTTGGTGCGCACTGTTCCGCTCATTCTCGGAACAGATGACATTGCCGGAACCGTGATGGAGATTGCCGGGTATTTGCTCCGCTCCAAACAGGACTTGACGACGGAAAAGCTCGACTGGCTCTATCACAATGTGGCGTGCCGTGCCGCCGTGAAGGCAGGGGATGAGAGTTCCCCCGCTGAGCTTATCGCTCTGGCGGACCGGCTGGCGGCGCACCCGGAGATCCGGTATTGCCCGCACGGCAGACCGGTTTCCGTTGTGTTCACACGCCGGGAGCTGGAAAAACAGTTCGGCAGAATTCAGTAAACGAAAAGAGGAGTTTCATGGAACAGATCCCCGTGCTTGCGGTTGTGGGGCCCACCGCTTCCGGCAAAACGGCGCTTGCCGTCGAATTGGCGATCCTGTTCGGCGGGGAAGTGATCTCGGCCGATTCCATGCAGATCTACCGAGGCCTTCCCGTCGGAACAGCGCAGCCTTCCGAAGAGGAGAAAAAGGGCGTGCCCCATCATTTGCTCGCCTTTCTTGACTGGCAGGAACCGTTCAGCGTAGCAGATTATGTGCAGCGGGCCGGGGCGTGCATTTGTGAGATCCATGCGCGCGGGAAGCTTCCCGTGCTGGCGGGGGGGACCGGGCTTTATCTTTCTTCGCTGCTGCACCATGTATCGTTTGAGGGGAACCCCCAGGATCCAAAGCTCCGCGGTGCTCTGGAACGTCGCGCCGAGGAGGAAGGGACGGAACCGCTGCTGCGAGAGCTCGCCCTGCATGATCCGGAAACGGCTTCGCGTCTTTCCCTGCGTGACGGCAAGCGGATCGTGCGTGCTTTGGAGCTCACCACTCTGACGGGCAAGACGATGCAGCAGCTTCGCGACGAATCCCGCAAGGAACCTTCTCCCTACAAAGCCTGCTGGATCGGCCTGACCTATGAAGATCGCTCGCTTTTATACGACCGTATCAACCGGCGCGTCGATCTGATGGTGCAGCAGGGCCTTCTGAAGGAGGCGGAAGCGCTTTTCGCGTGTGAGGGCGCCGCCACGGCTAAGCAGGCAATTGGATTCAAGGAACTGTTCCCCTGGCTGCAGGGAAACTGTACACTCGAGGAGGCGTTGGAAATGCTTCGCCGGGAAACGCGCCGCTATGCAAAGCGTCAGCTGACGTGGTTTCGCCGGGAAAAAGAGGTCCACTGGCTTGCTCGGGATAAAATGGAAGAACAGGCTTTGCTGCAGGAAGCTGCTCGCATAGTTGCAAATGATCTTGCTATCGGGTATAATAAATAGAAGTACCCGGGAAGGAGGCGCGGCAAATGCATGACACGCTGCAGCACACATGGATTCGGAAGGCGGCGGCTATTTGCCTTGCCTTTCTTCTGCTCTTTTACATTGGGTATCAGATTTATCGTGCCAATTATTCTTCCGTGCAGACGGAAATCGCCACTTATGTAGAGGCGAGCGATCCCGGCACCTCCGATCTTATTCAGACAACAGGCACAGCTGTGCGCAAGGAGACCGTCATTCAGCAGCAGGTGGACGGGGTCATTACATATGTCACGCCGGACGGCGGGAAGGTATCAAAAGGAGGCGCCGTTGCGGAATTGTATGCGACGGCGCAGGGCGCTGCCGCACAGGCGCGGATTGATGAATTGAATTACCAAATCTCACAGTTGCAGAGCCTTTCTTCTCCCGGAAACACCCATGCGGTGGATCAGGATACCCTGAGCAAACAGATCAGCCAGAAGTTGATTGCACTGCTGCAGGGAGGTGCCGAGGGGAATTTTGATTCGCTGGGAGAACTGCGGGAGGATTTGATGTATTCACTGAACGAACGGCAGATTGTGACTGGCAAGGTGAGTAATTTTGATGCGCGTGTGCAATCGCTCACTGCGGAGCGGGATTCTCTTGCAGCGGGCCGCCAGACGCTCGGCACCGTCACGGCTCCGGCGGCCGGTGTGTTTATCAGCGAGGTAGACGGTTATGAATCCGTCTTTCCCTATGATTCCATTCAGTCGCTCACAGCGGATCAATACGCTTCCCTTGTGCAAACACAGGTTTCTCCTGCGCCGGATGCGGTGGGGAAAATCTGCAGCGAATTCAAATGGTATTTTGTGTGTACCGTGTCCGCAGAGGATGCGCTGAAGTTTGCAGAGGGAAACGCAGTCACGCTTCGTTTCCCGTTTGCCATCTCTGATTCGGTCACAGCCGTGGTCGATGCAGTCAACCAGACGGATCTGGAATCCCCCGCGCTTATTGTAATGGAATGCTATGAGATGAACGAGGAGCTTGCCTCTCTCCGCACGGAGACGTGTGAAATCTCTGTGACACAGTACAGCGGTATTCGTGTGAGCCAGAAGGCTGTCCATTTTGCCGAGGTCACAAAGACCTGGGAAGATGAGAACGGTGAGGAGGTGACGGAGATGCGCGAAGTCAAGGGCGTGTATGTGATGCACGGCAGCGAGATAGTGTTCCGTCAGATAGTGCCGCTCTACAGCACCTCCTATTATGTGATCTGTGATCCGAATCCGAATGAAGACGAGCTGATGACGGACGGAACCGTGCAGTTGTATGATGAAATTGTCGTAGAAGGGACCGATCTGTATGACGGAAAAGTTGTCAAATGAGTGGGAAGAAAGATTCCGCGCCGTAGAGGAAAACTATAAGCGCATCTGTGACGGGATCGCACGGGCGGCAGCGGATTCTTCCCGAAAGCCGGAGGAGATCACGCTGCTTGCGGCCACCAAGACGGTGCCTGTGGAGGTGATCAACCATTCCATCGCCCTGGGCATCAGCCATATCGGGGAAAACAGGGTGCAGGAGCTCTGCGAGAAATATGACGGGTATGCGTCGGTGGATGTGCAGTTCATCGGCCATCTGCAGACAAACAAAGTTCGCCAGATCATCTCAAAGGTCAGCCTGATTCAATCGGTGGACAGCCTTCACCTTGCCCAGGAGGTGTCACGCCAGGCGGTCAAAGCGGCGAAGCAGCAGGACATCCTGCTGGAGGTCAACATTGGCAGAGAGGAAAACAAATCCGGCGTTCTGCCGGAGGCACTCCCGGAACTGCTCGAGCAGGTCGCTGTGCTGCCGGCCCTTCACATCCGCGGCCTTATGGCCATCCCGCCGGCAGATGCCGCGAAGAGCGAGACCATCCGCTTTTTTTCCCGCATGACGCAATATTTTATTGACATAAAGAACAAAAGCATGGATAATGTGAATATGGACTACCTTTCCATGGGAATGTCGGCGGATTACGAGGATGCTATCCGCGCGGGTGCCAATATGGTCCGCGTAGGTTCCGCCCTGTACGGCGCGCGCGTCTACCGCTGAAAACAAACAAACCAGGAGGTTGGGAACGATGGCAGGCTTTGTACAAAAGATTAAAAATATGTGGAATCCCCCTGATGACGAGTACGATGAGTACTATGAGGACGACGACAGGGAAGAGGAAGAGGAGTATGATACCCCTGTGTCCAGCGGACGCGAACGCGAAACGAGCAGGAGGACCTCTTCCTCCTTTACGCCTTCCTCGTCTTCCTCTGGCAATAAGGTTGTCAACATTCATGCCACGGCGCAGCTTCAGGTTGTGCTCTTCAAGCCGGAGCATTTCGGTGAGGAAACGCGGAACGTCGCGGATGAGCTTTTGAAGATGCACACGGTTGTGCTCAATCTTGAAAATACGAGCAAGGATATTTCCCGCCGTATCATCGATTTTCTTTCCGGCGTAGCGTATGCGAACGGCGGAAAAATCAAGCGCGTGGCCACCAACACCTTTATTATCACGCCATATAATGTCGATTTGACAGGCGACGACGTGATGGATGAACTGGAAAACAATGGGGTGTATTTCTAAACATGGCAGAAAATAGGGAAACAGCCCTTCTGGAGGCGCGATTGGGCGATGCAGTGGATATTGCAGAACGCCGCGGAAGGCCGCACTTTGTCGGTTTTCTGGATGAATGGGAAGCATCATTTGCCCAATTCCTGATGAACCGGCTCCATTTTGAGCGTTTCCTGCTGTGGGGCGGTCATGAGGAAGCGGAGCGCGTCATGTTTGGGGCTTTTCCTTTTTACAGAGAACCGGAAACGGCGTCGTTTCCTTTCCAGCCGCTTACCATTCTTTACCGAAAAGGAGATTCGCTGGGTCACCGGGATTTTCTGGGAGGCTTGCTCTCACGCGGCGTTCAGCGCGAATCGATCGGGGATATCCTCGTGGAGGAAGGGCGCGCCGTTGTGTTTGTGCGCGACGAAGTCGCCTCTTTTCTTGTGGATCAGACGGCGAAAATCGGGAAGGTGGGGGTTCGCATCTCTGCCGGTGCACAGACGCCTTATCCTGTTGCCCATCGCTTTGAGCCGTTGTCTTTTGTGGTGGCCTCGGCACGCCTCGACTGTCTGGTGGCGGCTTTGGCGGGAATGAGCCGCGAAAAGGCGGTTTCCTGTGTTTCTGCAGGTTTGGTTACGCTGAACCATCAGGAGGAAACATCTCCCTCCTGCCGCGTGGAGGAAGGTTCCAAGCTTTCCGTGCGCGGAAAAGGGAAATTTATTATAGACCGCTTGGGGCCGCTCACAAAAAAGGGCCGTCTCTGCGTTTCGGGCAGAAAATACATTTGATTTCTGTCCGGCGTTCTTTTTTGTCCTGTTGAGGGATTTCGAGGAAAGGAGTCGGAAGGCAGCATGCTTTCGTTGAATGATATTACAAACGTCAGTTTCCGGAAAGCTGGTTTCTCCGGTTACAGAACGGATGACGTCGATACGTTTATCGATCAGGTCCGTGATACTGTGGAGGAATTGATTCAGAAAAATCAGGCGCTGCGGGATGAGGTTGCCAAGGAGAAAGAGCAGAATTCGCAGATGCAGAAAAAGGTGGAGATCCTTGCCGCAAAAATTGAGGAGTATCGCAGCGAGGAGGATGAGATCAAAAATGCCCTCGTAAGCGCCCAGAAACTGGGCGATGCTTCCATTCGGGAGGCACGTCACAAAGCCGAAATCATTCTCAAGGACGCGACGCTGAAGGCGGAACATATTGTTTCCGGTGCAGAAGGCCAGATTCAGGACCAGAAGCAGCAGCTTCAAAATCTGAAAGCACAGGTTTCCAATTTCCGTTCTCACCTGCTGGATCTGTATCGCCAGCATTTGACGCTGATCAATGCCCTCCCGAAGGAGGAGGAGCCGGAAAAACAGCAGCCGGAACAACCTGCTCCTGCGGAGGAGCAGGTGCCGGCTGAAGAAGGCGGCATGCATCTGGAGTCTTCGCTGTTTACGGACCGCGCCGCCCCGGATCCTGAGAGCGTTCAGGAACCGACACTGGAATTCAAGGCCGGTGTTTCCAATTTTGACACTTTCTGATTGTCGGAACACAGACCCTGCACCTAATGAAATTCAAATACAGGAGAGAAAAACCACCATGGCTCAGGATTACAAAAAGACGCTGAATCTTCCCGAAACGGAATTTGCCATGCAGGCCGGTTTGCCCAAGCGCGAGCCTGTCATGCTGGAACAGTGGGAAAAAGACGGAATTTATGAAACGCTGATGAAGAAGAACGAGGGAAAGCCCCTGTTCATTCTGCACGATGGCCCGCCGTATGCAAACGGTGACATTCATCTGGGCACGGCGCTCAACAAGACGCTGAAGGATATCATTGTGCGTTACCGCAACATGGCTGGCTGGAAGGCCCCCTATGTGCCGGGCTGGGATACGCACGGCCTGCCCACGGAACTCAAGGCGCGTGCCAAGGCGGGCGTCGGCAATTCCACCACGATTTCGGATGTGGAGCTGCGGAAGATCTGCCGTGAATTTGCCATGACCTATCTTGACGGCCAGCGCAATCAGTTCAAGCGTCTGGGTGGCATCGGCGATTGGAACCATCCTTACATCACGCTCACACACGATTTTGAAGCGAAGCAGATCGAGATTTTCGCCGATATGGCCACAAAGGGTTATATCTACAAAGGATTGAAGCCTGTGTACTGGTGCCCGGACTGCAAAACGGCTCTGGCTGAGGCCGAGATCGAATATGCGGAGGATCCCTGCGTTTCCGTTTATGTGAAATTCCGTGTGACGGATGACAAGGGCCTTTTCGCTGCGAAGGGCATTGATCCTTCCAAGGTCTTCTTCGTTATCTGGACGACGACCACCTGGACGCTGCCGGGCAATGTGGCAATCTGCCTGGGCCCTGATTTTGAATATTCCGTCATTCGCTGCGGGGATGAATATTATGTTATGGCTTCCGCTCTTGCGGAGGATGCCATGAAGGCCGGCGGCAAGGAAACCTATGAAACGGTTGCCACCTTCCGCGGCAGCGAGCTGGAATACATGAAGGCGCAGCATCCGTTCCTTGACAGAACCTCTCTCGTCATTGTGGGCGACCATGTCACGCTGGAAAGCGGCACCGGCTGCGTCCACACGGCTCCCGGCTTCGGTGTGGAGGACTTTGACATCTGCCAGAAGTATTCCGAACTGCCGATCGTTGTGCCTGTAGATGCGGACGGCAAGCTTACCGCGGAGGCAGGCCAATTTGCCGGGCTGACGACGGACGAAGCAAACCGTGCGATTGCGAAATATCTCGTGGAAACGGGCGCCATGTTTGCTTCTCAGAAAATCATTCACCAGTATCCGCACTGTTGGCGCTGCAAAAACCCGATCCTCTTCCGTGCCACGGAACAGTGGTTCTGTTCGGTAGATGCCATCAAGGAGAAGGCGATCGAAGAGATCGACAAGGTGCAGTGGATTCCCGGCTGGGGCCGCGATCGCATCACTGCCATGGTGCAGGATCGCAAGGACTGGTGCATTTCCCGTCAGCGCCGCTGGGGTGTTCCGATCCCGATCTTCTATTGCAAAGACTGCGGCGAGCCGCTGATCGATAAAGATGTCATGTTGCATGTCTCCAAGCTGTTCGGCGAGGAAGGTTCCGATGCCTGGTACGCCAAGACCGAAAAGGAACTTCTGCCCGTCGGCACCGCCTGCAAAAAGTGCGGATGCACGGAGTTCACGAAAGAGCACGATATCATGGATGTGTGGTTTGATTCCGGCGTCAGCCATGCGGCCGTTCTGGAACAGCGCGATGGACTGCGCTGGCCGGCTGATCTCTATCTGGAAGGCGCGGATCAGTATCGCGGTTGGTTCCAGTCCTCTCTGCTCACGTCTGTGGCGTGGCGCGGCCAGGCGCCTTACCGCAGTGTCGTCACGCACGGCTGGGTTGTGGATGGCGAAGGCCGCCAGATGCACAAGTCCGCCGGCAACGGCATCGATCCGAAGGAAGTTGTGGATCAGTACGGCGCAGATATCCTTCGCCTCTGGGTGGCTTCCTCTGATTACCATGCGGACATCCGCATCTCGAAGGAGATTCTCAAGCAGCTCTCCGATGCCTATCGCAAGATCCGCAACACAGCCCGCTTTATCCTCGGTAACCTCAAGGATTTCGATCCCGACAACGACAGCGTGCCGGACGATCGGCTCCTGCCGATTGACCTTTGGGTCCTTAAGAAGCTGGAAGGTGTCATGGATAAATGCCATGAGGGCTATCTCTCCTATGAATTCCACCAGGCTTACCATGCGATCCATCAGTTCTGCATCGTGGATCTCTCCAACTTTTATCTCGATGTGGCCAAAGATCGTCTCTATACGGAGAAGAAAGACAGTCTCACGCGCCGCGCTGCACAGACGTCTATGTACCGTGTGCTGGACGCGCTGACCCGCCTTGTTTCCCCGATCCTTGCCTTTACCTCAGATGAGATCTGGCATGCCATGCCGCATGATGCTTCCGCCGATCCGGCCTGCGTGCTCTTCAACGAGATGCCTCGCACGAGCGGTGTTTCGGTGGACGACAGCTTCATTGCCCGCTGGGACCGCATCCATCAGATCCGTGACGATGTGAAGAAGGCGCTGGAGATTGCGCGCAAGAATAAGGTGATCGGCTCTTCGCTTGACGCCAAGGTACGTCTGTTCTGCGACGGAGAACTGTATGACTTTGTCTCTTCCGTGCAGAAGGAACTGGCGGCCGTCTTCATTGTCTCTCAAGTGGAGCTTGAAAAGGGCGGCGCTGGCGAGTTTACCGGTGAAAGCGTGCCGGAGCTTTCCGTTACGGTTGCCCATGCAGACGGCGAAAAATGCGCTCGCTGCTGGTGCTACAGCGATACGGTGGGTTCCTGCGAGGAGCATCCCGATCTCTGCAGCCGCTGCGCAGCCGTTTTGTCCTGAATCTAAATCGAAAAAAGCAGGCGGGCAGACCGTATCGTTTCTGCCCGCCTGTTTTGGCATAAGGAGGAAGTTTTTGTGCCGTTTCTGATGATTGGCCTGGCCGTCCTTTTGGCGGCGGTGGACCAGATCCTGAAACTGCTGGTGGTGCAGTTTCTCAAGCCGGTGGGCACGGTCGCGCTCATTCCCGGTTTGCTTAATTTGACCTATGTGGAAAACCGGGGTGCTGCGTTCGGCATTCTCAGCAATCAGCGATGGCTCTTCATCGTGCTGACCTGTCTGCTGATGCTTGTGATTTTTTTCCTTTTGTTTCGATATCAAAACCACACCATCCTTACGTTCCTGGCCTGCGGCCTGATTTTGGGCGGCGGTGTCGGGAATCTGATTGATCGCATCTGGATGGGCTATGTCATCGATTATATTTCTGTCTCCTTTTTCCCGCCTGTTTTCAATTTTGCGGATTGCGCCGTTGTCATTGGCACAGCGCTGTTTGTCATCCATGTGATTTTCTTTGCGGAACGGGCCGGTGTGGAGCATGTGGAGAGGAGACGCCGCTGACCATGGCGCGCACGGAGGAATTGCTGGTCCTGCCCGAAGAAGATGGGCAAAGGCTTGACAAATTTTTGAGCGAAAGGCTGGAGGAGCTCACGCGCACGGCGGCGGAGAAGCTGGCCATTTCCGGAAAGGTGTGCAAATCTGGCGTTGCCCTGTCAAAATCGTATAAGGTGCGCGCTGGAGATTGCATTGCTGTCACCATTCCGGCTCCTGTGGAGGCGGAAGTCCTGCCCGAAGCGATCCCACTCGATATTGTATATGAAGACGCGGATCTCCTTGTCGTCAACAAGCCGAAGGGCATGATAGTGCATCCGGGTGCAGGGAATCCTTCCGGTACGCTCGTGAATGCTCTGCTGGCGCATTGCGGTGATTCTCTTTCTGGGATCGGCGGTGTGATCCGGCCCGGCATTGTTCATCGGATCGACAAGGATACCAGCGGCCTGTTAATCGTCGCCAAGAATGATTTTGCGCATGTCCGCCTGGCTGAGCAGATCAAGGCGCACAGCTTTACACGCGAGTACGAAGCCGTCGTGTATGGCAATGTGAAACAGGACGAAGGCGTGATCGACGCGCCGATCGGCCGCCATCCCACCGATCGCAAGAAGATGGCCGTCACGGAGAAAAATTCCAGATCCGCGCTGACACGGTTTGAGGTGATTGCCCGGTATCAGGGCTTTACGCACGTACGGCTCATCCTGGAAACGGGCCGTACCCATCAAATCCGTGTGCACATGGCATATCTGGGCCATCCCGTGGCAGGAGACGAGCGGTATGGCCCCAAAAAAGGGATCCGTGAATTGCACGGGCAATGCCTGCATGCAAAAAAAATAGGATTCCGCCATCCCCGCACAGGGGAATGGCTTGATTTTGACAGCGAACTTCCGCCGTATTTTCAGTCTTTCCTGGAGAAACTGCGCCGGATTTCCGCGTCCCAGGGAGGGGATCTTGGATGACCCGGCAGCCTGTTCTGATTGCCAGTGATCTGGACGGAACGATTGTGTGTGGAGGCCGTGAGATTCCACGGCGAACGGAGGAAGCCCTGCGCCGCTTTGTCCGGAACGGAGGCTTGTTCACCGTGGCAACGGGACGCGCTATCGGTTCAGCCTGTCAGTTTCTCGATCAGCTCCCGGTCAATGTGCCGATGATCTGCCTGAATGGCAGTGTTCTTTACGAGCCTGAGACAGACCGTGTGCTCGAATCCCTTCCCATGGACCGGGAAGAAGCGGCTGCTCTTGTGGAGACTGTATACTACCGGTTTCCCACGCTCGGGATGGAGTGCTTTTATGAGCGCTCCGTCGGTATTATCCGGCGCACGCCGTTTATCAAGAACAGCACCATCCCGGAGCACCATTCCTTTGTAGACGGCAGGGAAGTTCAGTCCTTTGGGCCGTGGCACAGCCTGCTCTTTGCAGGGGAACCGGAGCTGTTGGCCCAGGTGGCTTCCTTTGTGGCGGAACACGCGGGGCGGAGCCTTCGTTTTTTCTTTTCCTCGGAGCGCTATCTGGAGCTCACGAACCGAGCTGCGAGCAAGGGGGAGATGCTGCGCGTGCTGGCGCGGCGTCTTTCTCTGCAGATGGATTGCGTGTATGCCGCAGGGGATTATGACAACGATTTGGAACTGCTTTTGGCGGCCGGTCACGCCGCAGTGCCGCAGAATGCGAAAAGCGCCCTGCTTCACAGGGCGGAAAAGATTTTGAGCCGCTGCGAAGACGGGGCGCTTGCCGATCTTGTGGAGTATCTGGAACAAAGGGCGGAATGAGAGAATCGGGGGCGGAAAAATAGTATGGCAAATGAAACGGTGCAGAACAGAATCCTGATAGGGGTGGCGTTGCTGTTGGCTGCCGCAATTATCGGCTATCAGGCGTTCTTTGTGCCGGAAATCACACGGCCTGTTGTGGTCTCAGTGTATTCGGAGCCGGTGTCTTCCCGCGCGGATTGGCCTGTTCCCCTGAACAGTGCCACGCTGGAGGAACTGGATACGCTGCCGGGGATCGGCCCCGTGACAGCGCAGGCAATTCTCGATTACCGGGAAGCAAACGGTCCGTTTTCCTCCCTCGATGAACTGACAAATGTGTATGGGATAGGGGAAAAGACACTGGAAAAAATCAGGCCATATCTTGTCCTGTCGTAATCCAGATTTATCCCTTGCGTTCCGGTGCCGCGGCGGCCGACATGTTTGCATGTGCCTTGAGTGCTTCGAAGGATTCCGAACTGATCACGTGTTCAATCCGGCACGCATCCTCGGCAGCTGTTTCAGGGCTCACGCCTAGGTGGATCAGCCAATCCGAGATGAGTGTGTGGCGTTCGTAAATGGTTTCGGCGATCTGCTTCCCTTTTTCCAGAAGGGTAATAAAGCCCTCTTTGTCCACTGAAATGTAGCCGTTTTCCCGCAGATTTTTCATGGCAATGCTTACACTTGGCTTGGAAAAGGAGAGTTCGCCTGCAATATCGATGGAGCGCACCTGTCCATTTTTTCGCTGCAGGATCAGAATGGTTTCCAGGTAATTTTCTGCAGATTCATGAATTTTCAAAACAAACACCCTCGCTTTCACAGCCGTCTGTCCTTTTTTGTTGGATATTCTTTTATTATATCACAACGGACGCATAGCTTCAAGATGCGGAATTTTCCGGATCAGTTTAAAAAGCAGGAGGGCACGCTTACCGTTTTCGGAAGCGTGCCCTCCTGCTTTCTTATTTTATATATCCCTTTATTTCAGCAATTGTTTCAGAAGAAGCGCCTTTTCCAGTTTTCCCTCGACTTTGATTTTGCGGAAGGTGAAGGCGGCGACGGGATCCAGTTTCCCAGTGGCAATTTTGATCAACGTATCTGCCGAACACGTGATTTTGGCATCACGATCGTAATACTCATACGGTTCCACGGAAAGCTTCCCGTTTTTCAGCTCCACATAGAACGTACCTGCCTCCTCGCCGGTGATGTCAAACTGAAACGCCACGTTTTCATGGATATTGCTCACGTCGACGTCAGCCATGCGGCCCTTGACAAGAGAAAAGAATTCCTGAAATTTCATGTCAATTCCTCCGTTTCTTTTTTTCTGTGTGTTGGCGTGTGAAAAAGATTTCACTTCCCGAGGGAAGATACCGTAAAGATAAAGATCTACCCAGTTTCCGCCCTGATCCCGAACCTGGCGCCGCTGTACGCCTTCCAATGTCATTCCCAGGCGGCGCATCAGCTTCCCGGATCGGGCATTGTCCGTTGTCTCGGCTATCACTTTGTGCGCGTGAAGAGTGGAAAAAGCATGCATAAGCAGGGCAGAGGCGCTTTCCCACGCATAGCCGTTTCCCCAAACCTGTCTGTTGAAGAACCACCCAATTTCATAGATCTCAGGATCCGTCTCATGAAATAACAGATATCCAATCACATGGCCGGTTTCTCTGCTCTCCGCCGCGAAGGCGTTTTGCCGCTTCACGCAGAAGTCCAGCAGGAAATGATTGGTCTGCTCCCGGCTGAACGCCCGTTCCGAAAAGCGCATGGTTTCCTCGTCTCCCAAAATTGCCAGGAGATCGTCTTGATCCAGCGGGGTGAAATGCCGCAGAAGCAGGCGCTCTGTCTCAATCTGAACAGGTTCCCGCTTCATGAAACACTCAGCTGCGTGCGATCGGACAAAGCCTGTCTTGCCGAGCGGGAGAAGAGTTCCACCAGCTTCTGCGGCGTCATGGCGGCCCGTTCTTCATCGCGCACATCGAGCACAAGACGGCCGCTGTCCATCATAATCGTCCGATTCCCGAATGCCAGCGCCTGCTCCATGTTGTGCGTGATCATCAATGCGGTCAGGCCGCGTTCGGAGATGATGGAGCGTGTGATGCGCAGAACCTTTTCCGCCGTGGCAGGATCCAGAGCGGCCGTGTGTTCATCCAGAAGCAGGAGCTTCGGTTTCGCAATCGTCGCCATAAGAAGCGCAGCCGCCTGGCGTTGTCCGCCGGAGAGCAGGCCCATTTTTGTCTTCATGCGATCCTCTAGTCCAAGATCGAGGGAGGCAAGAAGCTCACGGAAATAGGCAGAATCCTTCTTGTTCACCGCAAAAAAGCGGTGGGTCGATTTGCGTGTGTAGGCCAGAGCAAGGTTTTCCTCAATTGTCATGTTCGGGGCGGTGCCGCGCATGGGGTTCTGGTATAGACACCCAATGTTCAAAGCGCGCTTATAATCTTTTTCATAGGTAATATCCTCGCCGTCGAGCAGAATGCTGCCTTTGTCCGGCAGGAATTTTCCAAGGATCGCGTTGAACAGCGTGGATTTCCCCGCTCCGTTTGAGCCGAGAATGGTGATGAAATCTCCCTTTTGCACTTCAAGGTTGAAATCCAGAAGAGCTGTCTTTTCGTTGACGGAGTTGGCTTCAAATTTTTTGGTGAGATGCGTGATGGTGAGCTGCGCCTTGCTGTTCATACGGAACCCTCCTTTCTCGCAGCCGTGCGCGCCTTGTGAAGGGACCACTTGCGCCTGAGCAGCGGAAGGGAGAGGGCAAGTGCAACAATGCAGGCAGAGAGCAGCTTCACGGCGTAGCTCGGCATGTTGATTTTATAAGCAAACTGCAGAATCAGACGGTACACGGTGGAGCCGGCCACAGCGGAAATCACGCCGAGCGTGACGCTTCGCTTGCCGAACAGCACCTGACCGATGATCACAGAGGCCAAACCAACCACCAGCATGCCGCTGCCGCTGTTCAGGTCGGCATACCGCTGCTGCTGGCAGAGCAGGCTGCCGGAGAGCGCAACCAGAGCGTTTGCAATCATGATGCCCAGCACGCGGGACATGTCTGCATTGATGGAGGAGGAACGCACCATTTCTTCATTATCGCCGGTTGCACGGATGGCCATGCCGGGACGCGTCTTGAAAAAGACGCACAGCAGCGCTGCCACGGCTGCCACAAGGAGAGCTGTCAGCACAAGCACTGCAACCGTGTTGTCCCAAGAAGGGAAGAGGGAGGCAAACATTTTATAAATGGTGTTGCTGGATACAAACACTTCACTTCCGCTCTCGTTCAGCTCTGCGTGCTGCAGATAGAGATTTGCCTGTCCGCCGAGCACCATGTAATTCACGGTGTAGAGCCCTGTCATTGTGAGAATCCCGGCGAGGATCGCATTGATCTGCAGCTTAGTCTGCTGCAGGCCGGTGATCAGGCCTGCCACGGCGCCGGCGGCTGTGCCGGCGACCAGGGCAAGCACGGGATGTCCGGCAATGGTCACAACGGCGCACACCGTCATGCCGAACACAAGGCTGCCGTCAATCGTGAGGTCAGGCGTATTCAAAATCTTAAAGGCAATGAACACTCCCATCGCCATTGGGGCATAAAGCATTCCCTGACTGAGAGCGGAAAGAATCAAATTGACAATTTCCATCTTATTCCTCCAACCGTTTTTTGCGTTTATTCACCGAAATGGCTCGTGCCGTCCGCTTCCACGAGAATCTCATAGCCGTCCAGCATGTCGTTTGTGAGCTCCAGGCCCAGTGTGTCGGCGGCCTGCAGATTTACGAATTTGGCGTATTCAGACAGCGTCTGGTAAGGAAGGTCCGCAGGAGAGGCTCCGTCCGCTACCTGCAGAATCAGATCGGCCGTTTGCTTTCCAAGTTGCACATAATTGACGCCGATGGTTGCAAAGCCGCCATCCGCCACCATGGAGTCGGCGCCACAGTAGATCGGCACGCCGCTCGAATAGGCTGCATCAGTGTAAGTTGGCATAGCGGATGCAATAGAGTTGTCATTGCCGGTGTAAAGCGCGTCTACTCCTTCGGAGAGCAGGGTTTGCACAGCTGTGGGCAGCTCGGAAAGGGAGGAGATGGAGGCTTCCGCATACGCAATGTTGTTCTCATCGCAGTAAGCCTTTGCGGCATTGATGGTGGAAACGGAGTTCGTCTCACTCGAGGTATACAGGAAACCGATTTTTTTATAACCGGGCTGGAAGTTCGAGATCAGCTTCACGATTTCATCGGAGGGAATGTTATTGGAAACACCCGTAATGTTTTCGCAGTCAGGACCTGTAAGGCCTGCGGCGGTCGGATCGGACACGGCGGAAAAGATGATGGGCGTATTCTCGCCTTCAAACGCGGCTTTGGCGCTTTGAGCTGTAGTAGTCGCAATGGGAACCACGATATCCACACCCTCTGAGCGCAGGTTCTGCATGATAGTGGAAAGGGCGGTCGTATCGTTGTTGGCATTCTCCGTTACTACTTTAATGTCGTCACGCCCTGCGGCTTCCAGTTCGGAGATAATGGTATCGCGGATCTGATCGAGCGACGTGTGGCTCATCGGCTGCACTATCGCGACGGTTGTTGTGGAGGAGGTGCCGTCGCAGCCCGTCATCAGCAGGGCGGAACCGGCAGCAAGGGTGAGAAGTAAGGCGGCAATCTTTCGAATCTTTTTCATATCAGGTTCGTTCCTTTCTAGCTAAGGTTATGATCCTTTTTACTCTTCTGAAAGCGGCGCAATCTGCTCCGCCATTGCAATATGTGTGCGGATGACATTACAGGACAGTGTAAACAACGCCTGCTCTTCCTCCGTCAACGGCAGTTCAACGATACTTTCGATGCCCTCCCGGCCTATCACACAGGGAACGCCGCAGTGGACGCCCTCCTGCCCGTATTCGCCGCAAAGAAGGACGGAAACGGGGAGAACAGCCTTGCGGTCGCGCAGGATAGCTTCTGCCAGAAAGGCGGCAGATTCGCCGATTCCGAATTCCGTAGACCCCTTGCCGTTGATGATATCCATGCCGATCATCCGCGTGCGTTCCAGAACGCGTGCGCGATCCACCTGCGGGTAGGCATCCAACGGGAGGCCGCCGACACGGATCGCGGAAAAGGGTATCATGGAGGAATCTCCGTGCTCACCGAGCGAGAACGCGGTAATGGAGCGGCGGCTCACGCCCGTTTCCTCGGAAAGTGTGCGGATGAGGCGGGCAGTGTCAAGAAGTGTGCCGGTGCTGAATACACGGCTGCGTGGCAAATGCAGAGCCTTGCGCAGGTAATCGGCCACAATATCTGCCGGGTTCGTGATCGAAACTACGATACCGGGCAACGGATACGGGCTGAGCTGGGAGACGAGTGTCCGGGCCATTTTCACGGAATCACCGAGCAGATCAAGCCGCGTCTGGCCGGGACTCCTGGCTTTGCCGATTGCAACAAAAATGAGATCGGCATCTGCACAGTCGCTGTAATCTCCGCTTCTCACCACCAGGTCGGCAGGAGGAAAGGAGAGGGAGTCGGCCACATCCATAGCCTGTGCCGCTGCCTTTTCGCGGTCTATGTCAACCAGGACGATCTCCTCTGCACACCATCGCCGGCACAATGCATGTGCACAGTGGGACCCAACATGGCCCGCACCCAGAATGACGATTTTGTGTTTGTTCAACATGAGAAACCACCCTTTCGCTGACAAAAAATAAGCCCTTGGCCGTATGCATGCATACGGTCAAGGGCGAAACAGTATGTTCGCGGTGCCACCTTGATTCAACCCTTGCGGGCCCTCAATGAGATACCAACATATCTCCGGTCACTGACGCAGACCACCGCGTCGGCGCATTTGACGCCGCCCTCCGCAGACCATATTGTTCAGAATTTCATACGGAGCTTGCACCGGCCTCCGCTCGCTGGGAAGAAACCCTCTGATTTTTTTCTGCTTCATCGGTTTTATGATGGAATAAACTAAAGACACTATACTGGAATTTACACAGAATGTCAAGAGATTTCCAAAAATATTTCTTTATTTGACAATCTGCAGTTCCTTTGTGTAGTGGTTCAGTACTTCGCAGCCTGTTTCCGTCACAAGCACAAGATCCTCAATGCGTACGCCTGTTTTTCCCGGAAGATAAATGCCCGGCTCCACGGAGAACACCATGCCGGGTTCCGCAATCACATGGCAGGAGGCGCTGTTGTCCGGCGGCTCATGGCAGTCAAGGCCGAGGCCGTGCCCGAGCCGGTGCGTAAAGTAGGGACCGTATCCGGCTTTTTCGATGACACGGCGCGCCGCAGCGTCAAATTCACTCATGGGCAGACCGGGACGGATCACCGATTCGGCAGTCAGATTTGCCTCCTTCACCGTTTCATAGATGCGCCGTTCCTCCTCGGTAACGGAGCGGAAGAAAACGGTTCGCGTCATGTCGCACCAATAGCGGTCAAAGGGGATAAAGATGTCGAGCACGGCGCAGTCGCCGTCGGTGATTACCGTCTGATTTGGACCGTGATGCGGATCGGCGGCGTTGGCGCCGAAGCACACAAGCTGGCCTTCTCCGCGTTCTGCACCCGCTTTGCGGAATGCTTCCTCCACAGCGGAGGCCACTTCGGTTTCCGTCACACCCTCGTGCAGCGCCGCAATGCCGGCGGCCACAACAGTGTCGTTGATGCGGGAAGCGCGGCGGAGCAGTTCGATCTCCGTTGCGTCCTTGCGCATGCGCGCATCATCCACAGGAGCGCTGCCCAGCACAGGCGTAATGTCTCCGCGCTGCTCCATGAGCTGAATCAGAAAACGGCTGGGCCAGGCTTTGTCAATCCCCAGATTGCCGGGACGCACAACGTGAACCAGATCGCGAAGCGGATCATCGCTGTCGCGGTGCTGGAAGAGTTCCACACCGTCCATGGGCTGCAGCCCAAACAATTCGTTTCCGAAGAGCACGCACCGGCCGGTGTCATCCAAATAAAAAGCGAACATCCGCTCCATCGGCTGCACCCACACACCGGTCAGATAATAAACGGAGGCAGTGGAAGTCACCAGAATCTGATGCAGTCCCTGCCGCTCCATGTTGGCGAGCACCCGCTCAATGCGGGTAGTAAAAAGAGCCATTCAAATGATCTCCTTTCCGGGTTGTTGCGGGGAGAGTTCTGCCCTTCAGGAAGCAGATTCTCCTCTTTTGAGATTATATACCTGCTTTTTTATTGAATCAAGGGAGCAAAGCATTAACGTGGGAGAGAAGTGTAGGTTTGTCAAAGATGTGTTACAGATTAAGGAAAGCGAATAAGACCTGTTTAGGAGAGCGCCAAGAG
>CAKNKY010000008.1 GCA_930987725.1 uncultured Anaeromassilibacillus sp.
GCAAAAAAACTGCTCTGGCTTAATTGCCGGAGCAGGTTTTTCTACAGGCTGAGGCGCCACCGGAAATCCGGTGGCGCCTCATTCCACGCAAGAGCTTTACTTCATGTTCTGCTCGTAGCTCTCAATCATATTCTTGACCATCTGCCCACCAACGCTGCCAGCCTCTTTCGAGGTCAGATCACCGTTATAACCCTGCTTCAGGTTAACACCCACTTCAGAAGCGGCCTTCATCTTGAACTGGTCAAGAGCGGAACGAGCTTCAGGAACAACATTCTTCTTGCTGGACATTATACATACACTCCTTATTTCTTTTTTGAATTTTGCGTTTGCACTCATAGTGTATGTCATCCTGCCATAAATATAATTGCCAATATTTTGCTGAACATTCTTGCGGGTTCCTTCAAATGGAATATCCCCGTTCCGTAGAAACACCGCAAAGAAGAAGGGTCATGGCAATCGGAAGAATCTGATGAGGATGTCTCTTGCTCTGCAGCATCACAGTAAAGTCATGGGGTTCCACCAGATTTCCGCCCAGTGTGAGCACACTTCTCTGTAAACTAAGCACGGCAGTATCCTCCTCTATGCTGGCAAGACTGAGTGTGTCACGCGCACTGCACCCGCAGGAAATCACGGGTGCAGACTGGTGACGCAACGCACAGGCTCCGCTGTGATTTCCAGATTCCAACACAGCCCAGATCCCGGAAGGAAGGGAAAGTTCCCGGCCGGAACAACTGTTCTTCATCAAAAGCAGCCCTTTGCTTACGGAAAAAGACGGCAGGCACTCACATTCGTAAACAAAAAAAGCCGGGGCTTCCTCCGGTGCCTGAAAAAAAACGCCTTCCTCCATATAAAGCACGCTTCCGCATTGTGCCAGCGCACCAAGCAGCGCCGTTCTCAAAACTACATCACGGCGATCTCCGTAAAGAAAAATCGTATGCATGGTTCCGCCTCCTTAACCGCCGAATGATTCCATACTGCTAGTATCGGGAAAGCAAAGGTGTTTATGTATGATTTTGTGCTGTATTCTCCAAAAAATCCTGCAGATACGCAAGTAAAACGGATGCCTGTTGCCGATCCAATTGAATGCTGGCCGGCGACACCTCCACCCCTTTCTCCGCTCCTGCAGCTGCCGTCCACAAAGAGAACGCTTTATCGTTGTATGACACATCGAGCACAGTCTTTCGATTCCAGTGAATCGGTCTGTGGCAATATCGAATTTGCGTAATATAGGCCATTTTGATTTCCTCCCCTGGAAAAAATAGAAAGGTGAGAACGTATGGAACGCAAATATTTGAAGCTGATAGGGGCTCTACTCCTTTTATTTTTTTGCATTACAGGTGGATTTCCCCAAACAGAGCCGGCTGCCCCCGTCTGGCTTTCTGAAATCGGACCAATCTGCCGGGGAAATGTAGGCACTGATAAAATCATTGCTTTATCCTTTGAGACGCTGCCGGATGATCAGGAAACAGGTGAACTTCTGGCTCTTCTCGCTCGTTATGACATTCGCGCTACGTTTTTTTTGAAAGGAGAATGGGCGGCGGCTTACCCGGAGCAAGCACGTAAAATTGCTGAATCCGGCCACGAGATCGGCAATCATTCGCAGCATCATTCCCTCACGCTTTGCGAACGTTCCTACACGGAAATGCTGCAGGAATTGAAAGAAGCCAATGACACCCTGTTGGCATGTACAGGCGAACTACCCACCTTGTTTCGGCCTCCTTACGGCAATTGGAACGACACCCTGCTTGAGGCGGCCCGACAATTGAATCTGGAAACTGTTTTGTGGGATATCGACAGTCTGGACTGGCAAAACGAATCGCCCCGCGCCATGAAAACCCGTATTATGCGGGAAGCAGGGCCCGGGTCTATCCTCCGCTTTCAGGATGCAGCCCGTTCCACCATTGCGGGGGTCAATCAGACGATCGAAAGTCTGCTGGGTGCCGGCTTTCAAATCACAACAGTCAGCGATTTATTAAACTACAGAATTGGGAAGTCTGCCTCACAAACACATCAGACAGCCGAATAACAAAGAGCCGGCCATGAAAGCCGGCTCTTTGTTACGCTTCATTATTATTCGGGGCCAAAGCATCCGTCTCCTCGGCATGACCTGAGTAAGTGGGCACCAGCCGGTGAACAATGCCAATCATTTTCACATTGTCAATACCCGCAACAGAGCGCAACTCATCCAAATCCTGCAGGAAACTTTCCTCGTTGAAGGGGATCGGTGTACCGATATAGATCAGCTTGTGAGAGGTCTTTTGGCAGCCGCCTTCACTGTCCAGAAGCAATTCTTCATACAGCTTCTCACCAGGACGAAGTCCTGTATACGTGATTTTGATATCGACATCCGGCTCAAAACCCGAAAGCCGAATCATATTACGGGCCAAGTCTACAATCTTTACAGGCTGTCCCATGTCAAGAACAAAGATTTCTCCGCCCTTTGCCATACCTCCGGCCTGGATCACCAGACGCGCTGCCTCTGGAATGGTCATGAAATAACGTATGATGTCCGGATGCGTAACCGTCACAGGACCCCCCGCCGCAATCTGCCGCTTAAACAGGGGAATCACACTGCCGTTGCTGCCCAGCACATTGCCAAACCGAACAGCCACATATTCTGTATTTTTGCTGTGACGGCTGCTGTATTGAATAATCAGCTCGCAAATACGTTTTGTAGCACCCATAATATTGGTTGGGTTCACCGCTTTGTCGGTGGAAATCAGAACCATGCGCTTCACATGGTATTTATCGCACGCCTGAGCAACATTCCACGTGCCAAACACATTGTTCTTCACAGCCTCACCGGGGCTCAGTTCCATCAAGGGCACATGCTTGTGCGCAGCGGCATGGAAGACCACATCCGGCCGGCAGACATCCATCACATGCTCCACACGCAGACGATCGCGCACGGAACCAATCAAAACTTCAAGATTCAAATTTTTAAACTGCATCAGCAGTTCATTCTGGAGATCGTAGGCATTATTCTCATAAATATCAAAAATAATGATCTTCTTGGGATGAAAATACGCGATCTGCCGGCAGAGCTCCGATCCAATCGAACCGCCACCTCCTGTTACGAGAATGGTCTTCCCCTTCAAATAACCGCTGATTTCCTCCACGTTCAAGTGAACTTCATCGCGGCCAAGCAGATCCAGGATGTCAATGTCTCGAATGGGATTAGTTTGCTTGTCATCGCTCTGCATCAACTCATACAAAGCAGGAAGCGTTTTCAAACGGCAGCCTGTCTTTGCACAGATACTTAAAATATCCTGCTTATCCTTTTTGTCTGCATTGGAAATAGCAAGCAAAATCTGATCAATGTCATACCGGGCGGCCATACGGGGAATGCTTTCCCTTCCACCCACTACTTTCACGCCATGAATCCTGGTGCCGCGTTTTGCACGATTGTCATCTATGGCAATCACAGGAATCCCCTGGCTTTCCGGCGCAGATTTCATGTCTTTGATGATCATGGAACCCATTTCACCGGCTCCGATAACCATGACGCGCTGAAAGTCCTCATTTTCCCTGTGCAGTTCGTTCTTTCTCTTTCTTCTGTGCCACAATCGAACCGAAAATCTGGAGCCGCCGACAAACAGAAGCATGAGGGCCCAGCCAATGACATAGACAGAGATGGGCAAACGATGGATCAACAATCCGTTGACGCGGAAATGCCCGCCCACGAGAAAGCCCAGAATCGCAGAGAGAATACCTGCAATGGTTGTACCGAAAAAGATTTGAAGTAGCTCATCCATGCTGGCAAATTGCCACATCGTGTTGTAAAACCGCAAAACAAAAAAAGCAGCGATAGAGACAATTGTCATGTAGGGAACAAGAAACGCAAAATATTCGTATTCATGCCACGGAATGTTTCCTTCAAACCGGAGTTCCATCGCGAGGAAATAGCTGAAAAAGACGACAACAATATCAATCACGATCTGAGGCACAGCCTGTGACAGATGAAACCTTTTTATTTTCATGAAATGACTCCCAGCTTTTTGCAAAATTTGTCTATGCTACAGTATCGTTTAGTATAGCACAATTCAGACAAAAAAGGAACCTGCTTTTTGAAAAAAGAGAACAAGAAAAGCGTTTAAATGATGCCGCGCAGAACCTCCAGATCCAAAATTGTGACCACTCTTCCCTCTCTCGTTATAATTCCAAAACGCTCCAACGAATCAAACGCCCGGTAGAGAGAAGCCCTTCCGATATTCAGGACTTTTGAAAGATCCTGATATGTCACGGGAATGTTGCATTCATAAGGATAACATGCCGGACAAATGGATAAAAGATAACCAGCCAGCCGCTGCTCAGCTGTGCCGCCTGTGAAGATATCAATTCTTTTATTGAGAAATTGGATTCTTGTGGCAAGATAGGAGATATAGTTTTCTGCTGTCATCGGTTCCCTTCGGAAAAGGGAACGAAGAAGTTCTTCCGGCAAAAACAGGACTTTACTGCGCCGCACAACTTGAATATCGGACACATATTCCTGGCTGTTCACAAACAGACCGGCCACACCAAAGATTCCGGAAGAAAAGAATGTGTTGAGTAAAATGAAAGTCCCGTCCTTCGCCTGCTTAATGGCCCTGACTTCTCCGGAAACAACAATTCCCATGCATTTCCGAAAATGGTCTCGTGTAAAGATATACTCCCCAGGCTCAAACTGAAAGCATTCACAAAGGGGAGACAGGAAGACCGACTCCGCAAGCTCCGTTTTTGTCCGCTGAAACAAAAAGATATTCCTGAAGATTTCAAAATGTTTTGAGCGCTTTGGCATTACTTTCATCGTTTACCATCCCAAAATGAATCAATCGATGCAAAACCTTTCTTATTATAGGGCAGCAGAACAAAAAGATCAAGTTAAGTAAGGAAAGAGAGGCTGCCGCAAAAGCGGCAGCCTCTCTTTCTAAATTCAAAATATTCAAAATCAGCCGTTTTGGCGCGCAGCCATAGCTTCCTTCACCTTTTCGGTGAAAATAGGCAGAATCTTCGTCAGATCTCCAACAATGCCGTAATCGGCAACTTCAAAAATCGGAGCGGATTCATCCTTGTTGATGGCAATGATCACGTCGGACTCTTCCATACCGGCCAGATGCTGAATAGCACCGGAAATGCCACAGGCAATGTAGAGATTCGGGCGAACCGTCTTGCCGGTCTGGCCAACCTGAATGTCCTTCTCGGCCCAGCCTGCATCCACACAGGCACGGGAAGCGCTGACCTCACCACCAATGGCCTCAGCCAGATCACTCAACAGCTTGAAATTCTCAGGGCAGCCAACGCCGCGGCCGCCGGAAACAAGGATCTTCGCATCCTGAATGTCAATCTTGTTGCTGACCTTCTTGATGACTTCTTCCACTTCCACATAGTTGTGGTTGGGAACAAATTCAAGATCCAGCTTCTCCACTTCAGCCTTTGCACCCTTGACAGGCTTAATCTTCTGCATGACGCCGGGGCGAACCGTGGCCATCTGCGGACGATGCTCAGGGCAAAGAATCGTAGCCATGATGTTGCCGCCGAAAGCCGGACGAGTCATCTGCAGGCCCTTCGTCTCCAGATCAACTTCCAGCTTTGTGCAGTCAGCCGTCAAGCCGGTACGAACTCTGGCAGACACACGGGGGGCCAGGTCACGACCAATAGCGGTTGCACCGTACAGCACAACGGAGGGCTTGTACTTCTCAATGATGGCCGAGATGGCATAAGCATAGGGTTCCGTGCGGTACGGCTCCAGCGCCTCATTGTCAACCATTACAATCTTATCGGCGCCGTATTCTGCAAGCTCATCGCAAAGAGACTCCACGTTGTAGCCCAAAAGAATGGCGGTTACCTGCGTATCCATCGCAGCAGCAAGCTCTTTTGCCTTACCGATCAATTCAAAAGAAACGCCGGTGATTTTGTTATCGACCTGCTGGACGAAAACATATACACCTTTATAATCCTGTAAATTCATGATATGTTCACCACTTTCAATGTTCTGAAAATATACATCCCGCCAAGTCGAACTTAAATGATGAATTTCTCTCTGAGTTTCTCGAGCATGTATTCGGCCGAATCCTCGGGATCAAGCTGCACAACCGTGCCCGCTGCTTTCAAGCTCTTCGGGAAGCTCTTAAACACTCTCGTGGGCGAGCCCTTAAGGCCGATTCTGTCGCGATCTACTTCAATATCATTTACGGTCCAAACCGTAACCTTCTTCTCGCGGTATGCGTCGAAGATTCCGCCGGGCGTCATGTAACGCGGCTGGTTCAGTTCGCTCAGAGCCGTGATCAGGCAAGGCATCTTGACCTTCACAACATGATAGCGGTCTTCATACTGACGCTTCACGATGACGGTGTCGCCTTCCACCTTAATATCTTCCGCATAGCTGACATTCGGGATATTCAGATGCTCAGCAATCTGCGGACCAACCTGAGCCGTGTCACCGTCGATAGCCTGGCGACCCGTGATGATCAGATCATAAGGCAACTTCTTGATGCCGGCAGCAATCGTGGTAGAGGTAGCCAGCGTGTCGGCGCCGCCGAACGCTCTGTCGGTAATCAGGACAGCTTCATCCGCACCCATGGCAAGCGCTTCACGCAGAGCTGTGTCGGCCTGCGGCGGGCCCATGGTGATAACCGTGACATGAGCGCCGAACTGATCCTTCAGGCGAAGAGCGGCCTCAAGGCCAGCCTTATCATCGGGGTTGATAATGCTGGGGACGCCGTCACGGATCAGGGTGCCGGTTACAGGATCCAGCTTAACCTCGTTTGTATTCGGAACCTGCTTAATGCAAACTACAATATTCAAAGAATGTCACTCCTTCTGGGCTTTACAGCAATCATTATTTCAGGATATTGCCGGAGATAACCATGCGCTGCACTTCGCTGGTGCCCTCGTAGATTTCCGTAATCTTTGCATCACGCATCATGCGCTCAACAGGATATTCCCTGGTGTAGCCGTAACCGCCGTGGAGCTGAACAGCCTTCGTGGTTACTTCCATGGCAACCTCTGCCGCAAGCAGCTTCGCCATAGCAGCCTCCACAGAGTAAACCTTCTGCGTATCCTTAGCAAGGGCAGCACGATAAACAAGAAGCTTTGCAGCCTCAATTTTCGTCTTCATGTCAGCCAGCTGGAACTGCGTATTCTGGAACTTGGCAATCGGACGGCCAAACTGCTTCCTCTCCTTGACGTACTTCACCGTCTCCTCAAAAGCACCTTCGGCAATGCCGAGAGCCTGCGCGGCAATGCCGATACGGCCGCCGTCCAGCGTATGCATGGCAATCTTGAAGCCCTGGCCCTCTTTTCCAAGCAAATTCTCCTTCGGAACGATGCAGTTCTCAAAAATCAGCTCAGTCGTGGAGGAACCACGGATGCCCATCTTCTTTTCCTTGGTACCGATGCGGAAACCCGGGAAATCCTTCTCCACGATGAAAGCAGAGATTCCGCGCGTGCCTTTGGACTTATCCGTCATGGCAAAAATGATGTAAATATCAGCCTTGCCGCCGTTCGTGATGAAAATCTTGCTGCCGTTGAGGACATAGTGGTCGCCCTCCAGAACAGCCTTCGTCTGCTGGCCGGAAGCATCCGTGCCCGCATTCGGCTCGGTGAGGCCGAACGCACCCAACTTTTCGCCCTTGGCGAGCGGAACAAGATATTTCTGGATCTGCTCCGGTGTGCCGTACATCTTAATCGGGTCGGAACCAAGAGAAGTGTGGGCGGAAACGATAACGCCCGTGGTAGCGCAAACCTTCGACAGCTCTTCCACGCAGAGAACATAGGTAAGCGTGTCACAACCCTGGCCGCCATACTCCTTCGGCTGAGGAATACCCAAGAAGCCCAGCTTTGCCATCTTCTCTACTGTTTCAGCCGGAAAACGCTCCAGCTCGTCAACTTCTTGCGCCAGGGGCTTAACTTCATTTTCCGCGAAATCGTGGAAAAGAGTGCGAGCCATTTCCTGTTCTTTAGAAAGCACGAAATTCATAACTCGTCGATCCTCCAATATAGTAAAATAGCAGGGCCAGAAATTACTTTCTGTAATCGTAGAAGCCTACGCCTGTCTTGCGGCCCAGCTTACCGGCACGGACCATCTTTCTGAGCAGCGGATGCGGACGATACTTGGGATCGCCGGTCTCAGCCTGCAGAACTTCCATGATGGCGAGAACAATATCAAGGCCAACGAGATCGCCCAGAGCGAGCGGGCCCATCGGATGGTTGGCGCCGAGCTGCATGGCAGTATCAATGCCTTCCACACTGGCAACACCGTCGGCATAGATGCCGATGGCCTCATTGATCATCGGAATCAGGATGCGGTTCACAACAAAACCGGCAGCTTCCTTCACCTGAACGGGAGTCTTGCCGATCTGCTTAGAGATCTCCACGATCTTCTCCACCACGGCAGGATCCGTCGTCTCACCGGCAATGACTTCGATGAGCTTCATGACCGGAGCGGGGTTGAAGAAATGCATGCCAACAACAGCACGATCCAAGCCGTTGGAAATCTCCGTGATGGAAAGGGAGGACGTGTTCGTGGCGAAAATGCAATCGGGCTTGCAGATGCCCTGCAGGTTCTTGAAGATATCCTTCTTCAGGTCAATCTTTTCGAGAGCAGCTTCCACAACGAGATCGCAATCTGCCACGATTTCATTCGTGCCGGTAGTAATCTTGCTGAGGATAGCATCGGCAGCAGCCTGATCCATCTTGCCCTTGGCAATTCTCTTCTCAAAGCCCTTTGCAATCTTAGCCTTGCCGTTTGCAGCCCACTCTGCTTTCACGTCGCAGAGGCGAACCTCAAAGCCTTCCGTCTGAGCAAAAGCCTGCGCAATACCGGAGCCCATCGTGCCGGCGCCAATAACACCAACGATCATAATAAAATCCTCCTGTCTGAATTCACAGTTTCTTGTCTTTCAAAAACAGCGTGTTGGGGCGATGCGCGGTTCCCCGCACAGCACCCGTCTCACGCTGTAATTCTTATTTGTTCTGGAAAGCAGGCGCCTTTTCCTTATTCAGGAAAGCAGCCATGCCGTTCCTCTGATCTGCCGATTCGAAGCAACTGCCAAACAGCTTTTCCTCAATGGCGATGCCCTCGTCAATGGAAACCTGAAGGCCATCGTTGACGGCCTTCTTGGAAGCACGCACGGCAATCGGCGCGTTGCGCGCAATCTTGCCGGCCAGCTTCTCCGCAGCGGGAAGTAATTCCTCGGAAGGATAAACCGCATTCACGAGGCCAAGCGTCAGGGCCTCGGCAGCTTTCACCTTCGTGCCGGCATACAGCATTTCCTTAGCCTTGCCAACAGGGATGATGCGGGCCAAACGCTGCGTGCCGCCAAAGCCGGGCGTAATGCCCAGGCCGGTTTCCGGCTGGCCAAAGACAGCATTTTCGGAAGCCAAGCGAATATCACAACTCATGGAGAGCTCACAGCCGCCGCCAAGCGCAAACCCGTTCACGGCAGCAATAACCGGAATCGGGAGCGTTTCAATCTTGCGGAATACGTCGTTGCCCTTCTTGCCGAAAGCCTCTCCCTCTTCTTTCGTCAGCGTGCTCATCTCACCGATGTCAGCACCAGCCACAAAAGACTTCTGGCCGGCGCCCGTGATAATCAGGCAGCGGACTGTGTCGAGGTCAATCGCGTCGATAGCGGCATCCAGCTCGCCAAGAACCTCGGAATTCAGTGCGTTCAGAGCCTTTTCACGGGAAATGGTAAGAACGGCAATAGCATCCTTCTGCTCATACTGAATATAGTTCATCGTGCTCTTCCTTTTCAGAAAATTCTAAAAAATTAGTACTTCTCAACGATCGTGGCAACGCCCATGCCGCCGCCTACGCACAGCGTGGCAAGACCAGTCTTGACGTCATCTCTTCTCTGCATTTCATGCAGAAGGGTGACAAGAATGCGGCAGCCGGAAGCACCAACGGGATGGCCCAGAGCAATGGCACCGCCGTTGACATTCACCTTGCTCATATCAAAGTTCAACTCCTTGGCAACAGCCAGGGACTGAGCGGCAAACGCTTCGTTCGCTTCAATCAGGTCAATCTGATCCAGCGTCATGTTGGAGCGGGCCAGAGCCTTGCGGGTCGCATAAACCGGGCCGATGCCCATGATAGCCGGATCCACACCGGCAGAAGCACCGACAACAAACTTCGCCATCGGCTTCACACCCAATTCCTTGGCCTTCTCTTCCGTCATCACAACAACAGCTGCAGCGCCGTCATTGATACCGGAAGCATTAGCGGCGGTAACAGTGCCATCCGGCTTGAAGGCCGGGCGCAGCTTGGAAATGCTTTCCTTCGTCACACCGGCACGGGGGCCTTCGTCCTTCGCAAACATAACGGTTTCCTTCTTCACCTTAACCGGCACAGGAACGATCTCATCGTCAAAGCGGCCTTCAGCCTGAGCCTTTTCGCACTTCTGCTGGCTGTTAGCGGCAAACTCATCCTGCATCTCGCGGGTGAGGCCATACTTTTCAGCAAGATTTTCAGCCGTGATTCCCATGTGATAGTTGTTGAACGCATCCCACAGAGCGTCGTTCACCATCGTATCGATCATCGTGCTGTTGTTCATGCGATAGCCAAAGCGGGCCTTCGTGAGTGCATAAGGAGCCATGGACATGTTCTCCATGCCGCCGGCCACGATGACATCGGCTTCGCCGGCAGCAATCATGGCAGCCGCCGTATTGACACACTTCAGGCCGGAACCGCAAACATTGTTCAGAGTCAGAGCGGGAACCTCGATCGGAAGACCAGCGTTGAGAGCAGCCTGACGAGCAACGTTCTGGCCCTGAGCGCCCTGAAGCACGCAGCCCATGAGGACTTCGTCAACCTGATCGGGCGCAACATTTGCACGGGAAAGAGCTTCCTTAATGACGATGGAACCCAGCGTGGCGGCGGGGGTATTAGAGAGAGCCCCACCCATTTTGCCGATTGCCGTACGGACAGCACCTGCCAACACAATTGTTCTGGACATTTTTTGTTCCTCCATTCAAAAATAGTTCAAGCCTTCTTTCGGCCTGAAGGGTCCGTTTTTGCTGCTGCCTCCCTCCCGGATGTCATGCCCGAAAAGCCGGGGAAAAACAGCGGAACACCATATGTTAAATATATCACAAACAAAGTTGCTTTGCAACATGAAACCGGCCCAAAACGAACAGGAATCCGAATATTTACACAGTGTCCAGCTTCTTTCCCGTTTTTTCGTCATTTTTATGGAAAATTCAAACAGGAAAGCGAAATCATTGAAACGGCCCTGCCCATTCGTATTCCATTGAAAAGGGCGGGGTTAAATCCGGATCAACTCATACTGGCTGGTGCCGAGGCCCATTTTTTCCGCATGTTCAATGAGACTGTGCCAGTTTGTGGTGGGATGGGCGGCATGGAAATGATCTTCATCGGCATTGCCGTCAATCCGGCACCCGGGCATTGCTGGCTGCGCATTGCACAGATCCGCACAGGCAGAATCCAGAGCCACCGGATCAAAGGAAGCCAGCATGCCGACATCAGGAATGATCGGCACATCGTTCTCCGCGTGGCAGTCGCAGAACGGAGAGACATCACAGATGAGACTGATATGGAAGCAGAGCTTGTTGCGCAGGACAGCAGCTGCGTATTCCACCATTTTCTTATTCAGGATATCGTTGACCTCATCCCCTGCTGCCGCAACAGCATCCTTCGGGCAAGCGCCGATGCAGCGCCCACAGCCCACGCAGCGGTTGTGATCGATGGAAGCTTTGTGGTTCGTGATGGTGATGGCAGAATGTGCGCAATTACGCTGGCACATTCCGCAGCCTACACACAGTTCCTGCTGCACATGCGGTTTGCCGGCGCTGTGCATTTCCATCTTGCCCGCACGGGAACCGCAACCCATGCCAATATTCTTGAAAGTGCCGCCAAAGCCCGTGTTTTCATGGCACTTAAAATGCGTGAGGGAAATGAAGACATCCGCATCCATCACAGCCTGTCCAATCTTTGCTTCCTTCACATATTCGCCGCCTTCGATCGGCACTTTTTCCTCATCAAGGCCCTTCAAGCCATCAGCGATAATGATATGGCAGCCCGTTGTAAACGGATTATAGCCGTTTGTGTAGGCAGAATCCAGATGGTCCAATGCATTTTTGCGGCCGCCCACATAAAGCGTGTTGCAGTCCGTGAGGAAAACCTTTCCCCCGTTTTCCTTCACAATATCCACAATCACCTTTGCATAATTCGGCCGCAAATACGCCAGATTGCCCGGCTCTCCGAAGTGGATCTTGACGGCTGTAAAATGGCCTTTCACGGGCAGCTCGTCAATGCCGGCCTTTTTCACAAGCCGGCGCAGTTTCTGCGGCAGCGTCATCTCCGGCGTCGCATGAAAATCTGTGAAATAAACCTTTGCTTTTTCCATACAGTCCTCCCTGCCAGAATGTGCCAATTTGCTTTTGTTGTTATTTTACTACAAAAAGCTTTAAAACACAAGAAACAAAAACAAAAAGAAGTCCCGCCCTCAAAGCACCCCCTCCTTTGACAATTGCAAAACTCATCCCTGCGGCCGTACGCAAAAGAAAAGCCGAGGGAAAACCGCACGCTCTCCCCCGGTGAAAAATATTGTATAACCGCCGGGCAAAAACCATCCGCCCGGCATACTCCTCAGTTTATCGCTCTCAGAAAACGAACCTTTCTCTCACTTCGTTTTCTCTTCCCAGGAAAGCGCAATGGCGTCTTCCCCGATATGAATGCTGAGAACGGGGCCAATCTCCCGCAGCAGGACCAGCGGTGCACAAAATCTGCGCTTGATCTCAGCCGCGAGTGAAACGGCATCCCGGTTCTTTTCAAAGCACTGAATGACAACTTTTTCTACATTAGACGGAAGGAATTCCATCAGCTTTTCCAGCCGTTCCCTCCAGCCCCGTGCCAATCCGAAGCTGGTAATGGCACCTTTCTGCAGAAGAAAGACGGGGCGGCGATTCAGCATAGAAACCACTGACTGCCGCACCAGGCCCAGGCGCCGGCTTTTGCGGAGCGCTTCCATATTTTCAACAGAGAAAGCCACGCCGATATGCTGGCGAATGGACTCGCAGCGCAACGCAGCCTCATGCAGTGAAAGATGCTCCTGATCAATGCTTTGGCGCAGACTTGCAAGCAGCAAATACAATCCGCCCGCCGTTAATTGAGAATCCACCACTGCTACACGGCCGCCCAATCTTCGGGAGGCATTGACGGCAGCAGAATACGCCCCGCTGAGACGAGAGGAAATCACCGTGCACAGCACATCCATGCCGCGCTGCAACAGCGCTTGAAACACATAGTAAAACTGATCCTCTGAGGCCTGCATGGAGGAACGAAGGCGGCTTCCCCGCAGGACCGGGGCATAGGCGCCGTTTTCGCCCTCAAACAGCTCTGTGTAAAGATTCCCGTCCAACCGGTAAGAATGCGGAACAATATAGATGTTCCATTCCCGCGCTTCTGCATGCGTCAGACACGCTGTGCTGTCCGTTACAAGGGCGATCATTCCCCAAACACCCCCAACCTGCGAAACCGCTGGTATCTCTGGTCACACAGTTCTTCAGGAGAAAGACGATTCATCCGGGCAAAGGCTTCGCTGAGTTTCTGCTTCAACCCCGCGCAGAGTTCTTCCGTTTCCGGAATAACCTGCTCAACCACGCCAAGAGAAAGCAGATCGTCCGCTGTCATTTTCAGGCAGGCGCACGCATCCTTTACCTTGGACGCATCTTTCCAAAGAATACTGGCGCAGCCTTCCGGACTAATCACCGAATAAACAGCATTTTCCAGCATCCATACCTCATTGGCGACTGCCAGCGCAAGCGCGCCGCCGCTTCCTCCTTCCCCCACAAACAGAGAAAGAATCGGCGTTTTCAGCGCCATCATTTCCATAAGATTTTCCGCAATCGCCTGCCCCTGGCCGCGCTCCTCGGCTCCGATCCCCGCATACGCACCGGCGGTATCTACAATGCAAAGGACGGGGCGGTGAAATTTTTCCGCCAGCTTCATCTGGCGCAGCGCCTTCCGATAGCCTTCCGGATGCGCAGAACCAAAATTCCGGCGCGCCTTGTCACGGATATCTCCGCCCTTTTCATGCGCCACAACAGTAATTGGTTTACCGCAGAGCATACCGATCCCGGCAATAATGGCGGGGTCATCCCCAAAGCGACGATCGCCGTGCAGTTCAACAAAATCCGTCAGGAGGTGATCGATGTAATATTTCCCGCTCGGGCGGCCGTTCTTTCTGGCCAGCTGGAGCTTTTTAAACGCATCTGCCACGGTTCAGCCCTCTCTTTCTGCCTGGTGCAGGCGCAAAATCTGCGTCAGCCTGCCTTTGAGCTCAGAACGGGGCACAACATCATCGAGAAATCCCTTTTCCAGCAGGAATTCCGCGCTCTGGAACCCTTTCGGCAATTTCTGCCTCATGGTCTGCTCAATCACGCGGGGCCCGGCAAAGCCTATCAACGCACCGGGCTCTGCAAGGAGAATATCCCCCTCCATGGCAAAGCTTGCTGTAACGCCTCCTGTTGTGGGGTTGGTCAGCACCGTGACATACAGAAGCCCCGCATCACTGTGGCGTTTGACCGCTCCGCTCGTCTTCGCCATCTGCATTAAGGAGAGAATGCCTTCCTGCATCCGAGCACCACCGGAAACAGTAAAGCCAATCACCGGCAGCTTTTTCTCCAACGCCCGTTCAAACACGCGCGTAATTTTTTCGCCCACGGCAGAATCCATGCTGCCCATCATAAACTGGCCTTCCATGGCAAACAGCGCGCAGGATATCTTCCCCACCTCGCCTCTGCCTGTCACCACGGCAGACATCTCCCGGCTCTTGAGCCGGCTGCTCTTTACCTTCACCTGGTAGCCGGGAAAGGAAAGCGGATCCTTGCTGAAGACACCTGCATCCCATTCCTGAAAGGTACCGCCATCGCAGAGATTGTAAAGCCTCTTTCTTGCGGGCAAGCGCATATGATAGCCGCATTTGGGACAAACCATCTGGTTTTCATCCAACTCAGCGCCAAGCGTGAGATGTGAGCAGTGCGGACACTTGACAAAGAGCGAATCCGGAACATTGGGGGAAAGCTCATCCAGCGCAGGGTTATACCCTTCAAGCTGATTCCGCTTCTGCTTAAAGTTTGCCTTTTTCAGCATAGCTTACCCTCTTTTCTCCATAAAATCCGTGGTATAGGTGCCGTCGCGGAATCGGGGATCCTCCAGCAGATCCAGGTGCAAATCTGCCGTGTGATTCACGCCCTCGATGACAAGCTCGCAAAGAGCAGCCCGCATTTTGCGGATCGCCTCCTCCCGCGTCTGTGCACACACGATCAGCTTGCCGAGCAGGGAATCGTAATATGGCGGCACCACATAGTCCTGATACAGCGCTGTGTCAAACCGGATCCATGGGCCGCCCGGAATGTGAAGCAGACTGATTTTTCCGCAGCTCGGCGCAAACCCATGCGACGGGTCCTCCGCATTGATGCGGCACTCAATGGAATTCCCGCGCAGCACAATATCCTTCTGCTCAAAGGGCAATTCCAGCCCCGCAGCCGAGCGGATCTGCCACTTGACCAAATCAATGCCGGTTACGAGCTCTGTCACCGGGTGTTCCACCTGCAGCCGTGTGTTCATTTCCATGAAATAGAAATGGCGATCCTTGTCCACAAGGAATTCGATCGTTCCGACGTTGTCGTAGTGCACGGCGCGCGCCACATCTGCCGCGGCCTCCATCATCTTTTCCCGCAGCTCCGGTGTCACAAAGGGAGACGGGCTTTCCTCCAAAAGCTTCTGGTTCTTTCTCTGAATGGAGCAGTCGCGTTCTCCAAGGCATATGACATGACCATGGTGATCACAGAGAACCTGCACTTCTATATGCTTCACGGGCTTGAGGAACCGCTCCATATAGCATGAACCGTCGCCGAAAGCCAGCTCCGCCTCCGCCGAGGAAGCGAGGAATGCCTTTTCCACTTCGTCAGAGGAACGAACCAGCCGAATGCCACGTCCACCCCCGCCTGCCCTTGCTTTCACAAGCAGCGGAAAACCAATTTTCTCCGCTTCGCGTTTGGCCGTTTCCACATCTGGAACAAGATCACAGCCCGGCACAACCGGAACTCCCGCCTCGCGCATGGTCCGCTTAGCCTGATCCTTATCACCTAAAAGGGAAATCAAACGGGAAGACGGCCCAATAAAAGTGATGTTGCACTTCTCGCAGAGCTCAGCAAACCGGGCATTCTCACTCAAAAGGCCATATCCGGGATGAATGGCCTGCGCCTTCGTCTCAACGGCGGCAGAAAGAATAGCCGTCATGTTCAGATAGCTGTCCTGCACACGGGCAGGACCGATACAGATGCTTTCATCCGCCAGGCTGACATGGAGGGCATCACGATCCGCTTCGCTGAACACGGCAACCGTGATGATCCCCATCTCCTTGCAGGCGCGGATGATGCGCACGGCGATTTCTCCGCGGTTTGCAATCAAGATCTTCGAAAACACAGCGCCTTCCTCCTCCCTTCTTTTTTCTCACTTCACAAGCGCAAAGCTGAGTTCGCCGCTTGCGCAAAGCTTGCCGTTAACATAAGCAGCGCACTCCGTAAAATAGAAATTTCGCAGCACTCGCTTGATAGAGCAGTGCATTTCGATTGTGTCTCCCGGATGGACCTGATTGCGGAACTTCACGCGATCAATGCCTGTAAAATAGGGCGTACATCCGCTAATCTTATCTGCCAGAAGAACACAGCACGTCTGCCCCATTATTTCGCAGAGGACAACACCCGGCACGACGGGATTTCCCGGGAAATGGCCCTGCAGAAACCATTCGTCGCCCCGAACAGTGTAATGACCGATGGCCGTATGATCCGGTTCCACGGAAGCCTCGTCAACCAGAAGCATCGGTTCTCTGTGCGGAATGAGTTTTTTAATTGCTTCTCGATCCATGCTCTCATTCTCCTACTCAATAAATTGTAAACAAACATTGTCCGTATTCAACCAGGTCGCCGTCGTGAATATTGATGTCCACAATCTCACCGTCCTGCGGAGCGGTGTACTCGTTCATCAGCTTCATCGCTTCAATCAGGCAGAGTACCTGCCCTTTCTTCACTTTATCGCCTATTTTCACATAGGGATCCGCACCGGGTGAAGGAGAGACGTAAACCGTGCCTACCATGGGAGACTTGAGCTCTGTGACGTGGTTAAAATTCACCACATCTCCCACGTTCTTTCCGCTCTCCTGTTTCGGTTCCTGCTGAGGCACAATGACAGGCGCCGCGGGCGGTGCGTAGTCAAACGACGGCATGGGCGCAGCCTGCCGCTGCAAAGAAATGGTCTGATCACCGTCATGTATGTCCAACGACGTCAGCCCCTTTTCCTCCATTAGATTGGCAAGAAATTTGATCGCTTCCAAATCCATTTCTCACGCCTCCTCTGCTTTGCGGAACACCAGGCAGCCGTTGTGTCCGCCAAAGCCCAGGCTGGTGGATACGGCCGTATGTACATCCACTTTTCTGGCCTTTCCCGGCGTATAATCCAAATCGCAATCCGCATCTGGCTCCTGAAGTCCGAGTGTGGGCGGCACAAGGCCCGTCTCCAACGCTTTCAGACAGGCAATCGCTTCCACGGCGCCAGCCGCGCCGAGCATATGACCTGTCATACTCTTCGTGCTGCTGATAACGATTTTATTGGCAGCATCACCAAACGCCTGATGGAAGGCACGCGTCTCACTCTTGTCATTGAGCTGTGTACTTGTGCCGTGCGCATTCACATAGGTGTATTCGTCGGCTGTGACACCGGCCTCTTCCATCGCAAGTTTGATGGCGCGCGTGATGCCGCCCGCCTCCGGATCAGGAGCCGTGACATGATAAGCATCCGACGTGTTCCCGTAACCGCAAACCTCACCATAAATCTTTGCGCCGCGCGCCTTGGCATGCCCATATTCTTCCAGCACCAGGATGCCTGCACCCTCACCCATCACGAAGCCGTCCCTGTCCTTATCAAACGGGCGACAAGCCGTTTTCGGATCCGGGTTGGTGGAAAGCGCCATGCAGCTTGTAAAGCCTGCCAGCGTCAGCTCACATACGGCTGCCTCGCTGCCGCCGGCAAGGATCGCGTCCGCATATCCGTGCCGGATGGCGCGGTATGCCTCTCCGATGGCATGCGTGGAAGTGGCACAGGCCGTGACAACAGGCAGCGTCGGCCCCTTCGCCTTGAAGCGAATGGAAACTGTGCCGGAAGCCATATTCAAAATCATCATGGGGACCATGAACGGAGAGACGCGTTTCCCGCCTTTGCAAAGTTTATCGCTGTTTTCCGTTGTGGTTAAAATACCGCCGATGCCGCTGCCGATGTATACACCGAAGCGTTCCGGATCGATCTGTCCCTCCAACCCGCTATCGCGCATAGCCTGTTCGGATGCGGCTACCGCATACTGCACGAAGAGATCCGTCTTTCTCAGCTCGCTCTTTTCAAAATACTCGAGCGGATCAAAATTCTTGACCTCCGCGGCAAGCTTAACCTTTTTTTCTGATGTGTCAAAACGGGTGATAGGCCCGATCCCGCACACACCGTTCACGAGAGACTCCCAATATTCTTCCAGGTGATTGCCGACTGGGGTGACGGCCCCCATTCCGGTCACAACTACTCTTCTCATATCGTGCTGTCCTTTCTTATGCTCTGCTCACATGGCAAGCCCGCCGTCTACACGGATCACCTCGCCGGTGATATAAGACGCGCCGGGGCCGGCAAGGAAAACGGCCAGAGCGGCAACATCCTGGGGCTGCCCTACCCGCTTCATCGGAATCTGAGACGAAATGGCGTCCCGTGCTTTTTCCGGCATGGCATCCGTCATATCGGAATGAATGAATCCCGGTGCAATAGCATTGCAAGTCACGCCGCGCGCAGCCAGTTCCTTGGCCGTGCTCTTTGTGAGACCAATGATACCTGCCTTGGCAGCGGCATAGTTTGCCTGCGCCGCATTTCCATTCAATCCGACAATGGAACTGATGTTGATGATACGGCCGGACTTTCTTCTCATCATATGGGAATACAGCTGGCGAATCAGATGGAAGGCGCCCTTGAGATTGGTGTTGATGACATCGTCAAACGCTTCCTCTTTCATGGAAAGCAGGAACCCATCCCGAACAATGCCGGCATTGTTCACCAGGATATCTACCCGGCCAAAATCTTTCAGCACCTGATCCACTGTCTCTTTCACGGCCTGCTCGGAAGATACGTCGCATCGATAGGAGAGAGCCTTAACGCCGAACGCTTCCGCTTCCTGAACCGTTTGCGCGGCAGCCGTTTCGTTGCCCGCATAGAGGATAGCCACATTTGCGCCCTCTTCTGCCATGGCAAGCGCGATGGCGCGGCCAATGCCCCTGGATCCGCCGGTGACGAGCGCCGTCTGATTGTTAAGCGTTTTCATGAAGACCTCCTGATTCTTTGAGGGTTTCTACTGTTTGCCGCAGCGTTTCCGCATCGTCCACACGCAAAATCTGTGCATGGGGAAGAATGCGCTTCACAAGCCCGGAAAGCGTCTTTCCGGGACCCACTTCGATAAAGCAGCTGACACCGTCCTCCGCCATTGCTTCAATGGTTTTGCGCCAGAGGACCGGATTTTTCATCTGCTCTGCCAGAACCGTTTCCCGCTGTTCCGCATACGGCTTGGCTGCACGGTTGCAGTAAACAGGAAGGCGCGGGGCTTTCACGCCCACACGGTTCAATTCCGTGAGGAAAGCCGCGGAAGCCTCCTCCATGAACGGGCTGTGAAAGCCGCCCCCCACGGCGAGCATTTTGGCGCGGCCGCCCGCCTGTGCCGCCAGATCGCAGAAGCGAATCAAATTCTCTTTTCCGCCTGCCACCACAAGCTGGCCTGTGCAGTTGTAATTCACCGGGAAAACGTCCGGGAAATCTGCGCAGAGACGTTCCACCGTCTCGTCGTCCAGTTTCAGGACGGCTGCCATCGCACCGGGATGCTTCTCGGAAGCCTGCTGCATCAGCTCACCGCGACGGCACACAAGAGAGAAGCCGTCTGCATCAGAAAACGCGCCGGCAAACGTGAGGGCCGCCATCTCGCCGAGCGAGAAACCGGCAGCCACATCCGCATGAACGCCCTGCTCCTCCAGCGCATACGCAGCGGCAAGATCGACAAGATACACGCAAGGCTGCGTGTTCTTCGTTTCCGTCAACTCCTCCTGCGTGCCGGAAAAGCATTGGGCGGAGGTGCCGGGCCGAACAGTGTCCGCCAGCTCAAACAGAGCCTTTGCCCGGGGACTGGCTTCCTCCAGAGATTTGCCCATGCCGGGATACTGTGCGCCCTGGCCGGCAAACAAAAAAGCTATTTTACCCATTTCGAAGCTCCCTTCAGCAGCATTTCAGCCTCTTCACAGAGCTCTCGGACGATGTCTGCCGCAGGCTCTTCCTTGTTGACAAGGCCAGCAATCTGTCCGGCCAGGAAGCACCCCTCCGTCTCATTGCCGTCCACCGCGGCCTTCCGAAGTGCGCCGACACCGAGGGCTTCCAGCTCCTCAGACGTGACGGAGGGATCATACTCTTTCTTCATGTACTCGCGGCTGAAACGCGTTTTCAGGCTGCGTACCGGATGACCGAGTCTTCTGCCCGTAGCGATGGTGTCAATGTCCTTTGCCTTGAGCACCTTATCCTTGTAATTCTGGTGCACGCCGCATTCTTTTGCAACAAGAAAGCGTGTGCCGACTTGCACACCGCAGGCACCCAGCATGAAGGACGCCGCCACACCGCGGCCATCCGCAATGCCGCCCGCTGCTATGACGGGGATCTGCACGGCGCTGCATACCTGCGGCACAAGCGTCATCGTCGTCAGCTCACCGATATGGCCGCCGCTCTCCGTGCCTTCCGCCACGACGGCGGTCGCACCGGCACGCTCCATCATGCGTGCCAGACCAACACTGGCCACCACGGGAACAACTTTCACATTAGCCTCTTTCCACGCTGCCATGTATTTTCCCGGGTTGCCCGCGCCGGTTGTCACAACCTGGACGCCTTCTTCGACAACCACCTTTGCCACGTCGTCCGCAAACGGGCTCATGAGCATGATGTTCACGCCAAACGGGCGGTCCGTCAATTCCTTGGCATGGCGAATCTGGCCGCGCAGCCATTCTGCATTTGCATTCATGGCTGAAATGATGCCGAGGCCGCCGCCGTTGCTCACAGCCGCCGCCAGGTTGGCATCGGCAATCCACGCCATGCCGCCCTGAAACACGGGATACGTGATGCCGAGTTTTTCACAGATAGGAGACTGCAGCATGTCAATTTTCCTCCGCTTCATCTATAATTTTCAGGAGATCGCCCACCGTTTTGAGTTCCTGATCTTCCCCGATGGTCACGCCAAATTCGTCTTCGCATGCCATAATGAGGTCCACAACGTCAAGGGAATCAAAGTTCAGTTCCTCGAACGTGGTGTCTTCCCGCAGTCTACCGGACTCCAGATCATCCTTGTACTCCATAAAAATCTTTTCAAGCTTTTCCAGATTCGTCATTACATTGTTCTCCTTTTTGTGTTATGTTTGAAAACCTGCCGGCATAGCAGCGCGATTTGCCGCTGGGAGATTTCGATCCGGTTCAGATGTCCCAATCCAGTGCGGCCAGGCCCGTGGTAAGACCGGCGCCAAACGCACAGAGCACGAGGTGCTGCCCTTTTTTCAATTTTCCCGCCCTGTTCCATTCATCGAGCAAAAGCGGAATACTTGCAGAGGACGTATTTCCGTATTTCTGAATGTTGACAGGGAATTTTTCTTCCGGCAGGCCCAATTTTTTGCGCGCTGTTTCGATAATGCGAAGATTTGCCTGATGAAGGAAGAAATAATCCGTTTCTTCCATTGAAATCCCCGTCTCCTCCGCCGCCTTTTTCAGGCTGCTGCTGATGGTGTTCACGGCAAATGCGTAAACCTCTCGGTTTTTCATCAGCAGGCCGGGCTTGCGGGTGTCCGGTTCCGTATACGGGCAGCTGCCCGGGGCAAGCGGAGAAGCGAGGCAGAGATTGCCGCGCGCCGTCACCTCGAGATAATGCAGCGCATCCCCGGCCTCCAGCACGACTGCCGCGGCAGCATCGCCAAACAGGACACAGGTGCTGCGATCCGACCAGTCAAGAATCCGGCTGAGCCGTTCCGCCGCAAGGACAAGCACATAGCGCGCTTTTCCCCGCGCAAAAATGCCGTCTGCCACATCAAGCGCATAGAGGAATCCGCTGCAGGCGCCGTTCACATCGACGGCGGGACAATTCGCCTGCAGCTCCATCTGCACGACGCAGGCCAAGCTGGGAGTCATGTAATCCCCGCCCAGTGTAGGGCAGACGATGTAACCTAAATCTGCCGGTGAAATCCCGCTGTTTTCAAGCGCATTGCGGGCCGCAGCTACAGCAATCTCCGTGACAGATTCCGTGGTGAGAATGGGGCGCTCCCGAATGCCTGTCCGCGTAGTGATCCACTCGTCGCTCGTATCGACAAGGTTTGAAAGATCGTCGTTCGTGATCCGGCAGGCCGGCAAAGCGCTGCCTGTTCCAATGATTCGAAAACTCATAGCTTCTCCTCGTTTCTGTGAATTTTTAAAGCAAAAAATTCATTTAGTTTTTGCATTCCCTTCAGCATGGCCGCCTGCTCTTCCTCCGTCAAATCCTTGGAAATGGAATGAACCATGCGAAGATGGAAATAGCGGTGCGCCAAGTTGGCCTTCTGCCCCATTTTGGTCAGTGTGATGTGCACCATTCTGCCGTCCTTCCGGCTTTTTTCCTTTTCGACATAGCCTTTGGTTACCAGCTTATTGATGGCTGCCGTCACGGAAGGTGGGCTAATGCGCAGCCGTTCAGAAAGCTCACTCACTGTGGGCCCTTCCCCGTCTTCGGATGCTTCTCCAACCGCTTCCAGCAGATGGATTTCACTGATTGACAGATTCATGTGGTGCGACATGCGGACCATCTGCTCTTCCATCTGCCCGATGGAGCGATAAACCTGGACCAGCAAATCATTTAACTCTTTTTCAAACAGGCTCATTTCAATCGTTCCCATACCGCTTCATTTAATTAGTTTTACTAACAAATTATAAATCGTTTCCTGTTATCTGTCAAGGTCTTTCGCATGTGTAGGTGTTACAATGATGTGTAACAAATCAAAGAAATAAATAGCGAATAGGAGTGACCTGTGTTAAGGTAGAGTTGTCCAGACAAAACCAAAAGGCAGGTGTCACCCTATTCGCTATGAACAAGATAACACAGACCATGCAGTTTAGGCAAGCAGTAATTGAGTATTCAAACAAATACGGCGTCACCGCAGCAGCTATTCGTTACCGGTTGAACCGGCAGTATATCTACCGTTGGCGCAAGCGGTACGATGGTACACTCCAATCGCTGGCAGACCGCTCTCACCGGCCGCATCATCATCCAAACCAGCACACACCGGAAGAAATCAAGCTCATCCTGAACATGCGCCGCCGCAACCCGAATACCGGGATCGTTGTGTTGTGGGTCAAGCTCAGGCAAAAAGGTTACACCCGATCCATTTCCGGGCTGTATCGTTTCCTGCGAAAACGTGGCGCTATGGCCGTAAAACTGCCGAATCCCAAGTATATTCCAAAACCCTATGAGCAGATGCAATATCCCGGCCAGCGTGTGCAGATCGATGTGAAATTCGTCCCGAAAGCTTGTATTGTGAACCAGCAAGAGTCCACACAATGGTTTCAATATACCTTCCTAGACGAGTACAGCCGGTTTCGGTATATCGAGGCGTTTCAGGAGCACAGCACCTATTCCTCTACTGCCTTCCTGCGCCATGTTGTGAAAAAGTTCCCGTATCTCATTGAATGTGTCCAGACGGACAATGGCACCGAGTTTACGAACCGCCTCTTGCCGAAGGGCTCCGATAAACCCACGCTCTTTGAGCTGGAACTGAAAAAGCTTGGTATCCGTCACAAGCTCATCCGTCCATACACCCCACGTCACAATGGCAAAGTGGAGCGCAGCCACCGTAAAGATAACGAAGAATTCTATGCTTCTCACCGTTTCTATAGCTTTGATGATTTCAAAGCCCAGCTTGCTGTCCGTGAACGGGCTTACAACAATTTCCCCATGCGTCCTCTCTCTTGGCGCTCTCCTAAACAGGTCTTATTCGCTTTCCTTAATCTGTAACACATCATTGACAAACCTACATACTCCCCATGTTTTCCGGATTTCGCGTCACCAGACGTTCTTCCCACAGAGCGTTTGCGATTGATTGAAAGACCGGTCCGCAGGTGGGGCCTCCTCCTGTTCCCTCTTCCGAGAACACGACGATCACATACTGCGGGGAATCGTAGGGATAAAAACCTGCAAACCAGGAATGCACCTTTTCCAGGCCGTTTTCATCAAACCGGCCGGTCTGTGCCGTGGCGGTTTTCGCGCCTGCTCTGCCATAAGCTGGTGCATATTTTTCACTGGTTCCCTCCTGCACGGAAGCAAGCATAAAGTTTTGCAGCAGGGCAGCCGTGTAAGGGCTCAAAATACGCACAGGCTCTTCCCCGCTTTCGCGGGATATCCATTGATAAGAACTATCCACAGTTCCTTCCACGAGTTGTGGGGGCACATATTCTCCGCCGGAGGCAATTGTGTTTACCATGGCGGCAATCTGCAGGGGCGTCGCCGTTAAATCTCCCTGTCCAAAGGAGAAATTGGCCAGTGCCTGCGGAATCTGCAGAGAAGTTTCTTCCGGCAAAACGCCGCTGTCCGCTTCCAGTCCCGGCGTCAACGTGAGGGATTCTCCAAAACCGAAGCGGCGCGCCATCGTCAGAAATTGCGAAGCATTTACCTGCTTCATCAGGTTGATAAAATACGTGTTGCACGAGTTTGCAATGGCTTTTTGCATATTTTCCTCGCCGTGTGCCTCAGATGCGTAACACCGGAACGCACGGCCTGTCACCACCGTGGAGCCGGAACAGGTGTAGGTGTATTCGGGAGAGATACCGGATTCCAGCGCGGCAGCCGCAGACACGAGCTTGAAAACAGATCCCACACTGAATGCGGAAAGGCAGCGGTTCAGCAGAGGGGAAGCAGGATCCTCAAGGGATTCGGAGAGGTTGTCCCGATCAAAGGTGGGCAGACTGACCATGGCGCGGATTTTGCATGAGGGTATTTCTGCCACCACGACAGCTCCCGTTTGGAGAGAGGATGAAGCGGCTTCCTCTGCAATGCGCTGGATTCGTTTGTCGAGTGTGAGGACGATTCCTGCATTTCCAAGCGAAGAGGTGTCCGAAACTTCCGCTTTTTCCCCTGCCAGCACATGATTGAGGGCATCCACCTGGTACGTCACGGAGATTTCTCCGCTCTGTGCAGAGAGAAAATCATCGAAGGCTAGTTCCAGTCCTGATGCACCGTGGCCGGAACCGTCAAGATATCCGATGGTGTGCATGGCAAGCTGTTCCCCTGCATATCGATCCGGCACCTGGAAGGTCAGAATACCGCTCCCGGAAACATTGTTCGGCAGAGAGAGGGAAAAGGGCTTGCCAGCCTGCAGAAGCGGCAGCAGAGAATTGACCTCTTCTCTTTCCAAAGCGCGGCCGAGATCGGCAGCCGTTTGTACACCTGGCGCTACAGCTGCAACCCAACGGTTTGTCTCCCCGGTGAAGGGAAGCATCTGGCAATCATAGATTTTCCCGCGGGTTTGGCTCACAGTCAGCCTATATACGCTTTGCCGCTGTGCGGTTTCTGCAAGCGTTTCTCCGTTTGTGAGCGAATAGACACACAGCATACACAGAAATAGGGCGCTGAACAGGAAACCGAAAAAAGCGGCAATCCTCCGCTCCATTTCAAACGCCTCCTTTTGCGCGGACAGAAAACAGGAGGGAAGCGTTGTGGCTTCCCTCCTGTTTCTGCACACCGCTTTTCCGCAGTGTTCCCTGTTTTGATTTTTTTATTCCGAAACGGTCTCCTGATACCTGCGCAGAATGGCACCGGCAGGCACATCCACCTCCGTTTTCAGAAAAACCCGCATCATCGGATGCGGAGCGACCTCAAGGGGCTGTCCTTCCTCGTCAAACAGTTCGTCAAGTGGCAGATTGTAAGGCTGTTTGCCCGGTTCAAGTATATCTGCCGTTTCCCCGCGGAAAAAGCGGTTGCGTTGGGAGAGAATCAAAAGCTCTCCCTCTCGTCCTTCGCAAACGGCAAGGACTTCTCCGTTGCGGATATACCCGCCATGCACCGTTTCCTGGCCCGGCTCACCGCCGAGATAGAAGCCGGTGCTGTAGGGGCGATGGCTGATTTTATCGGCTTCGTCTACAATCCATTGCGGTACCGGCTGATCCGGGTGTTCCATGCACCAGTCCACGGCGAGCCGATAGGCATTTGTGATGACTGAAACATAGTAGGCAGACTTTGCTCTTCCTTCAATCTTCAGGCTGGTGACACCGGCCTTTATCATTTCTGGAATCTGCCGGATCATGCAGAGATCCTTTGAATTGAGAATAAAAGAGCCCCCCTGTGTTTCTTCCACGGGAAAATACTGGCCCGGCCTCTTTTCTTCCACAAGAGCATATTTCCAGCGGCAGGGCTGAGCGCAATCCCCATGGTTGGCGTCGCGCCCGGTCATATAATTCGAGAGCAGGCACCGGCCGGAAAAGCTCATACACATGGCGCCGTGCACAAACGCTTCCAGCTCCAGTTCCTTCGGCGTGTGAGCACGAATCCCCGCGATCTCTTCCAGCGAGAGCTCTCTTGCCAGCACAACGCGGGAGGCTCCCAGCCGATAAAATGCGTTGGCTGTTGCGTAATTGGCTACGCCGGCCTGCGTGGAAATATGAATCTCCACATGGGGAGCAAAGCGTTTGGCAAGCTCCATCACGCCAAAGTCTGTCATGATAAAGGCATCCACCCCCACGTCCTGTGCGAAGGACAGGAATGGACCGAGCCGCTCCAACTCTGAATTCCGTGGGATCGTGTTGCAGGTTAGATATACACGAACCCCCTGCGCATGGGCCGCAGTGACCGCCGCTGCCAGTTCCTCTTCTGTGAAATTGGCAGGGGCAGAACGCATGCCGAATTCCGTACCCGCGAGGTAAACGGCGTCTGCGCCAAAGCGCAGAGCGGCTTGCAGCTGTTTCATGCCGCCGGCGGGAGATAATACTTCAGGTTTGTTCATCAGCGCAGGCCAGCCTCCACAAGGTTCTGCTGATGTTCGGCGGCTGTCTGCGCATAATAGGCATTTCCGTCCGCATCGTGGCAGAAATAATAATAGTTTGTATCCGTGGGATTCAAAGCTGCTTCAATCGCCGCCATACCGGGATTGCAGATGGGTCCCGGCGGAAGGCCGCGCAGCGTGTAGGTATTATAGGTACTCAAGAACGTTTCACGTTCGTCTTCCGGAACATCGTCGATTGTGCGATAAGGATAGTACATCGTGGAATCGCAGTCCAGCGTGTAGATATCCTGCGACGCACCGTTTTTCAAACGGTTGTGCAGCACAGAAGACACCATGGCCATGTCGTCATTGTTGGCAGCTTCGCGTTGGATGATGGAGGCGAGCGTCAGCACCTCGTCCACCGACATGTTGGAAGCAGCAATCTGCTCCTGCAAATCTTCGTCCATTACTTTTTTGTTGCAGTTATTGACCAGCTTCATGAGGACGGACGTAACATCGTCGTTTTGATAAAAATCGTACGTGTCCGGGAAGAGATATCCTTCCAGATGGTAGTAGCGTTCGCCGCGATCGGTAATATTGCTCAGGACATCATAGCTTGCATCCAATTCCGTTGTATTGCAGGCTTCCAGGAAATCGCTGGCGCTGCACACACCATTCTCCTCCAGAAGCTGAGCCAGCTCGCGCACGCTGGTTCCCTCGGGGATCATGACGGTGACGACGTCAAGACGGTTGGAAGTCTTTTGAAGCGTGTTGATAATGGCCTGATAATCCATGGAGGTGTCGAGCTGGAATGTGCCGTTGCTGTAATAATTGCTGGAGTTGGTGAACGCGGCGTAGAGCTCAAAGAACGAGCGATCTTGAATGATTCCCTTTTCCTCCAGAATTTCCGCCACCTCTTCGTTGGTTGGGTCAACCGGCAGATCGACCGTCACGCTGATGGATTCCCGACCAACAGCCAGCATATCGTTGATTCCGTTTACCGCATAAAAGCCGGCCGAAAAAGCGATCAGAAGCACCATGACAAGCCACAAAATGCGGAAAAACCGGCGGTTTCCCTTACGTTTCTGCTTATTGCGCGCCTTATGCGCCTGCATAGCACGCTTCTTTGCTTGCTTTTCGCTTTTAGCCTCCTGCTCAGACTGCCGTTCCGCCACGGAGGGATCGCTGTAACTGTTGAGTGAGGATGATTCTTCATAATTGTTGTCCTCTTCCCACTCATCGTCTGATATATTTAAAGAAAAGTTATTCACGCGTTTTTCGCGCAGGCGGCGGCTGAGCTCTTCCTCTGATAGCCGACCGTTCTGGTTATTTTCGTTCATCTTGTTTGACCCCTCCGTTTCCTGTGCGGAGATTTTGTTTTGGAATATTGCGGATGCTTCGTTCTGTGATCAATATCTCAACGGGTCTGTCATAATATCCATGAGGAAGCAATCGTCTCAGGCAGCCTTTGTAACAAACACCTGCCGTGGTGCCTGAAAAACGGGAAAGGAATCGATCGTAATACCCTTTTCCATATCCCAACCGGTATCCTTCTGCGTCAAAACTGAGACCGGGCACAATGCACAGGCCTTCCGTTTCCTCCTGCACGAGACGGGAATTTTCTGGAACAGGTTCCAAAACGCCAAATGTGCCGGGCTGCAGCTCGAAAAGGGAATGAATCTCATAAAATTCCATTTCCCGTGTGCCGGGTACGCACCGCGGCACCGCCACGTGCTTCCCGTGCCGGAGAGCATTTTCTATTAACGCAAGAGTGTCAACCTCGATCGGTTTGCTGACATATGTATAGATCCACTCTGCTTTCCGGTATTCTCTCAACGAAAGCAAGCGTCGCAGAATCGCCTCATCTGCCGCTTCTTTTTCTGCCGGCTCCATGGCTTCCCGAAATGCGCGGCTGTACATGCGAAGAGAATTTTTCCATTCCTTAATATTTCTGCTGTGCATAGATCACCTGTCCTTCCGGCAGCGACCTCATGGCCCTGCAGTTTTTACATGCCGGGAACGCACATGGCGACACCGGTTTGACGGGCCTTTTCAGCCCCCTTCAAAACTTCTGCCAATTTCAGGGCAAACGGCAGCGCAGCACCCGCACCACGTCCCGTGATGAATGTTCCATCCACCTCCACGGGGGCATGCGTCACTTCCGCGCCGATCAATTCCTTCTCAAAGCTGGGGTAAGAAGTTGCTCTTCTACCCTTCAAAAGGCCGAGATGACCGAGAATGGACGGAGCGGCACAAATGGCAGCCACCCAGGCGCCGTTCTTTGCCGCTTGTTCCACGGCAGCGCGAACAGCGTCGGACTGTTCCAGATTCGGCGTTCCGGGGATGCCGCCCGGCAGCACAACCATTTCCGCCTTGTCGATCTCGATGTCCGTCACTTCCATATCTGCTTTTACGCAGATTTTATGGGAGCCGGTGATTTCCTTGCCGCCCACACCGACGGTCTTGACTTCACAGCCCGCACGGCGAAGGACATCCACAGGCGTAAGTGCTTCCACTTCTTCAAATCCATTTGCAAGAAAAACATAAATCATGGTTTGATATCCCCTTTCACTTTCATTGCTTTTGTTCTATTGTATCTCCTCTTGCATGTAATAAGCATTAACAGACTGTAAATCTCAGTCCAGCGTCATTCCCAAATATGGAAGCGCATTTGTTTCGACAGCCGGAAGTTCTGCGCAGGAGAGAGGCTTGATCAGGCCGAACGGCTGCCGCTGCACGGGAAGATCCGGAACAGGCGGCTGCATTCCGGCCGGAAACCGGAACCGATAAGATTTCGACGGCACACGATCGAGAAGCAGGCGAAGCAAAGCGGGTCTGTCTGAAGGTTTTGCAATCCATTCCGTTACGGCGCACTCTTTTCCCCCACTGCAAAGAGCGTAGGAAGGAGCGGCAGAGCTGCCTGCCGAGAGAAGCCCTCCTCCGTAAAGACGAGCGCTGCGTTCCGCGTAGAAGAGAGCGTCTGCGGTCCACAAAGCGGATCCGGTCCGGTTGCGCAGAACATTGTTTCGGACACGTGTAAGCTGCGCAAACGCCGGGACCTGCCGCACTTTTTGCTTTGATGGGGAGGAAAACGCAGATAATTCGTGCGCAGATGCTGTTTGCATGTCCAGCTGAAAGAACGGAAGATATCCCGCCGCCTCATAAAAAGCATAAAGGCTATCACTTGCCGGAAGGACCAGCGAATACGTTTGCCCGTGCGCTGCACCGTACAGCGCAGCATATGCCAGCAGAGATGCCATCAGACCCTTCCCCCTGTATTCCGGAAAGGTTGCGGCGGCGTAAATGTAATGTGCCTGCGCCGTGCGGCCGCCGCCCAGCTGCACCGAGCAGGGCAGAAGATGCACGGCGGAGGCAACTTTGCCGTGAAACAAATAGACAAGGCAGTTTTGGGGCCGATAGACCATTCGGAAAAACAGGCTGATAGGACGGCTTTCCTCCTGAAAAGAGATCAGCCACAGTCGTTTCAGTTCGCGTTCCATACCCGGAGCGGCGGGCACAATCATGTGGTTTCCTCCCGCAGAACAGCCACATACTTTTCCAGCAGGACAGCAGGATAATAGGACAGTTTTGCTTTGCGCAGTCCTTCGATTCCCATGTCCTCCTCGCGGTTGATATATTCATATCCCGCCAGAGCATGAGAGGCAAATTCATGGTTGATAGCGGGGTAGAGACCATCGTAACCGTCAAGCGCTTTTTCGAAATGGACAACAAAGCATTGCGGATTGATTTCCTCTCCCAGGGAAAAGGCAACCGGTTTGCCATCGATGGAAATGAGGCCGCCTATCATATGAAGCTCTTCAAAGTGATGTAGGGCAACCGCAACCGCGCAGTTTTCCTCGCTGCGGCCATCTTCCCCGCAGCTTCCGTTTTTCCGGCACCATTCCTGCGCGATCTCCATGCAGGCAAGGAAGCGAGCGCGCCCAATTTCCTCATAGCTCCATTGATACGTGCGGGTAAACCGGGCCAAATGGTTCCGTTTTCCGTGATATTTTCTGCCGGCAAGTGTGATCAAATCCGAGCTCCGATAAATATAATCCGCGTCGTTGCGAGCAGGCAAAAACAGAAATTTACCAGGAAACAAGCTTTCAAATTCTTCAATTTCTTCCTGTGTGACGCCCCACATGCGGAAAGGAATGCCTCTCTCCTTTGCATCAGCCAGAAGGGCTTCCACCGCCTCTTTTCTGCTTCCATTCCCCACAGGGACGGCGTAAGAATGCTGATCTTTGCCAAGCGAGGAGAGAACAAAATCGTTCCAGCGGCAGATTTGGCGGTGATAGGTCCACCTCCAGATATACATCGTCCCAAACGCATATTCGCTTCCCATGCCGCCCGAGGAAGCCAGGATCGGTTGTACCCAGACTCTGTCTTTGATTTCAGGGTAATGGAATTCCAACATACAGTTTTGCGGCGCTTGCCGCTCTCCTTTCCCGTATTACACCCATGTGTTTTGCAGAAGACAAGTCTCTGCAGCCATGCGGATCTCCCGTTGTACCTCCGAGATAGCTTTAGGATTTTGCCCGGTGGCGCAGTGAATCATACGCCACCCCATTTTTTTTGCCACATAGAGAGCGGCAAGCCTGCAATTTTCCATATAGGGAAGATCTCGCTCGTGAATATCTTTTTTTGATTCGTTTCCATGGTAACGGCCGGCGAGCAGTTTTTGGGAAACAGCAGGAGGCATGTCCAAATACAGCGTTAGATCCGGTTGCGGAAGACCAAGTTTTCCGTATTCAAAATCGCAAACCCAATCCAGAAAAGGATCCCATTCATCCCGAGGAAGTTTGGTAACCTGGTAGATCATATTGGAGGTCGTGTATCTATCGGCAACCACCCATTCCCCGTTTTCCAGCGAGGCTTTCCAGTATTTCCGGTAGCTTGCATATCGGTCAACGGCAAAGAAGGAGGATGCGGCATATGCGTTGACATCCTCCGGCTTGCTGCCGAATTCCCCGTTCAAATACATTTTGACCAACGATGAGGAAGAATGTTCGTAGTCAGGAAATGAGACTTTACGGACACGGATCTCCATTTCATTGAGAAAATCACAGAGCAGCCTTGCCTGTGTGGCTTTGCCGCTCCCGTCAAGCCCTTCCACCGTCAGAAGCCGCCCTCTCATTTTTTCACCCCGAAGGCCTTCCGCACTTCCTCAGCCTTGCCGCAGGACATCTTCCCTTCCGGGCAGGCGCCGCGCAGGCACGGCGGGCCTGCGGTGGCAAAAATGTGGGGTGCTTTTTCTTTCACAAGGCCAAGCATCTGGCAGGCGACATCTCTAATTTCCCATTGTGCACGGTTGCAGCAGCGATGGGAAAAGAAATTCAAAAGCGATCTGGCGTTCATCGTGCAGATCAATTTCGTGGTGCAGGCGTTAGGCAGCACGAAACGGGCGTCCTCAATGGCGCGTTTTTGCGCGGCACGCTCCGCTTCTTTTTCCGTTTTTCCTGCTTTTATCAGCTCGCTGCGATATTTTTCCTGCAAAATTGACGTCAGCTTTTCATAGTGGCGCTGGTCTTCCTCCATGGCTGCCAGAAATTCCTTTCTGGCTTCCGGGATGGAGGCGATCTCCGACGGAATGACATACTCAAATGCATGTTCTGCCACATATCTCTGGCTTTGAACGCTGAAGGAAGCAATGCGGTGACGCGTAATTTGCGCCAAAAGAGATCGGGAAACACCTTCCAAACCAAAGGTGAAGCTTGCGTGTTCGATAGGGCTTTCATGCCCGATTTCGGCCAACATCTGGACAAAGGATGCGGTTTTCTCTTCCGTCAGCCCTTCCAGAACGGTATCAATGGACGCAGGGGAATAGCAGAGCTTCGCGGCAGCGGCCACTGTTTTTTCCGGTTCCGGTGTGAAGGCCAACAAGGTTACTTTTGCCATCTGGAATCAAGGCCTTTCTTGAACAGAATCCTGCCGGAAGCTTTTTCCTGATTCTTCAATCCGTTGAAAAAACTGCGGCAAACAAATATAGTATACCAAAATAACCGGAGGGATTCAAGATTTGGCCTTCGGCTTTCTTTTTCATTCGATAAAGTGGCTGCGCAAAAGTGCAATTTCTGCCGCATATCCTTCCGTCTCGTTTGGCGTTTCGAGGCAGAAAGGAAGGCTGCGCAGGAGAGGATGATTGCTCACGCGGACCAATGCTTCAAGGCCGATGTGACCCTGTCCAATCTTTTCATGCCGGTCTTTTCTGCTTCCCATTTGGTTTTTGCTGTCGTTGAGATGGACGGCTTTCAGACGGGAAAGGCCAATGATCCGGTCAAATTCATCCAGAACGTCATCCAGATGGTTTACAATGTCATAGCCTGCGTCAAAAACATGACAGGTGTCGAGGCAGACGCCGACTTTTTCTGGCAAAACGATGCGATCCAAAATGGCGCGCAGTTCTTCAAACCGGCCACCGACCTCACTTCCCTTTCCCGCCATGGTTTCCAAAAGCACGACTGTGTGCTGTTCCGGGCGAAGAATCCGGTTCAGCAAGTCGGAAATCATTTGGATTCCCTTCTCTGTTCCCTGACCCACATGGCTGCCGGGATGAAAATTATAGTAATTCCCAGGCAGGTATTCCATGCGTGAGAGATCGTCCGCCATGGTTTGCTCGGCAAATTCCCTCGTTTCAGGGGAAGCGGAGCAGGCGTTGAGCGTATAAGGCGCATGAGCAAGAAAGCGGGAAAAGGCGTGGCTTTCGGCAAACGCCATAAGAGCGGCAGCATCTTCGGCGTTCATCGGCTTTGCACGGCTGCCCCGCGGATTTCGAGTGAAAAATTGGAATGTGTTTGCGCCAAGAGCCAGGGCTGTTTTGCCCATAGCGAGCAAGCCTTTGGAAGGCGATAGATGGCAGCCAATATTTAACAAACGGAATTCCTCCTTATAAAAAGCAAGAAAACGGATCCCGATACACCGCAGAGAGCGGTTTGCAATTATTCTTTTCCAAGCTTTTCTTTCAGAAATGCAATTCTATTTTCGTGGGTCAGAATAGCGTTCTTTACACGCTCCTGTGTGTCCCGCGGTTCCGTCTCTTTTCCCTCTTCATATGCTTTTTTTAAGCGTTGAAGCCTTTCTTCATATTCTTCCAGTTCAATTTCTAGAGGAATGGTTTCTCCCAGCGCATCGCCGTAGACAGCAAGCAGTGTCTTTTTTGCCTCCGGATAGGAGACAGTGTCATTGTCCTTCAACGCAATACACTCAAGTGCTTTCAGCAGGAGACGTTCCACCGGTTCACCGCTTTGAAGTCCCTTCATAATCTCCACTTGAAGCTGATTGGCATGGGCGAGTTCACTCCTGCGTTCCTGTGAAAGTTCCTGCGCCATCATTCTTGCATCCTCTCTTTTTCCTTGTGATTTTCCTTTTTAGTATACGTTTCTTCCTCCCTTCTGTCAAACTTTGTCATGATTTTGACATAGATTTCTTCTTTGATGTTCATACCAATTTCATAATCTCGGTTTACCATAAGCTTTGAAAACAAGAGAAGGAAACGAACGTTTTCTCAAGTGCTGAAGAGAGCATTTGGGCAGCGTGGGTATTCCTTCGGAAAGAGGTAGTAAGCATGACAAAGCAACTGAAAAAAATGGTGGCCGTTCTTCTGGCTTGCGGAATGATCGCAATGCTGGCTGCCTGCAATAACAATACGACGTCCAGCTCTTCTTCCGCTTCCTCCGATGCTTCGTCTTCCCAGACGGCGAGTGAAACGGTTTCCGGCGAAGAAAGTGCCGCTGGATCCTCTGAGCCTGCAAGCGGTGAGACAGCTTCCGGCAGCACAGAGTCCCAGGCTGCAGAATCCGCTGTGTCGGAGAGCCCGTCTTCTGTGGAGGGTACGCCCATGGAGCACATGATGAAGGGAACCATTGAGGATGCAACGATGAACTCATTTGTCCTCAAGACGAGCGATGGTTCTATCACCTTCCCCATTGGTGCGGATACCAACCTGAGCAATCTCCCGGATGGACTCAAGATTGGCGAGGAGGTCTATGTGATGTATACCGGCAATGTGGACGGAACGGACGGCAGCGGCACAACTGTAACGCGTGTCAATCCCACGCAGAAGGATTGATGGGTTCGGTCCTACCGGCATTTCAGAATAAATAGACAAAGCGGGCTCCTGCACAGCATTATGTGTATAGGAGCCCGCTTTTTGCTGGTTTGTATTGCAGGAAGATCGCCTGTTTACACCTTTTGAAGTCTTGCAAAATTGGCCATAAGTTTTTTAGTGCCCACCCGTTCGAAAGCAATTTCCAGAAGAGTATCGTTTCCCATGGGGGAAGCAGAAAGGATCATGCCGTCTCCAAAGGTTTTGTGATGCACAGTGTCGCCAGGCAGGAAAGCTGTTTTCGGCTTTTCCGGTTTTGTTGAAGCGGCAGGCCCAAAGTGGCGCGCTGCCTGCACAGAAGCTGATCTGGTTTCCCGATTGGATATCGGCAGAACGGTGCCCGGCTCCGGTTTTTTCCATTCCCGCTCGCTGTGGCGGTCGATCAGTTCTTCCGGAATTTCCATACAGAATCGGGAGATTTTGTTTCGTGTGGTGCTTCCAAAGATCATTCTGTGCTCAGCGTTTACAATCGTGAGTTCTTCACGGGCACGTGTCATTGCCACATAGGCCAGCCGTCGTTCCTCTTCAATATCGGAAGGATGGTAAATGGCCTGCATGCCGGGAAAGATTCCTTCCTCAAACCCTGGCAGGAAAACGCACGGATATTCAAGCCCTTTTGCGGAGTGCATCGTCATCATTACGACGGCGTCAACGCTTTCATCCAGATTATCCACGTCGGTCATAAGAGAAATTTCTTCCAGAAAACCGGAAAGTGTGGCCTCTTCCCCATTGTCCATTTCATATTGGCGAATGTTCGAGGCAAGTTCTTGAATGTTTTCAATTCGATCCTGAGCGGTTTCTTCTTCTGTTTCACGCAGATATTGCTGGTAGTTGGTGCGTTCCAGGAGAAGTTCATAGAGATCCCCCGGGCTGAGTGCTTCAGAGGCGCGCATCAGTTCCTGCATGAGTGCGGCAAATTGCTGAAGCTTTCCTGCGGACCGCTTGAGCTGCTCGAATTCGTCTGCATGGGCAATGACTTCAAACAGGCTTTCCCCGACGCCCGCGGCAATTTCTGCAGCCTGTGCGATCGTTTTATCACCGATAGATCGCTTCGGCTGATTGATGATGCGGCGCAGTCGAATCTCGTCCTCCGGGTTATTTATAACAGACAGGTATGCAATCATGTCCCGAATTTCACGTCGTTCATAAAAGCGGAGGCCGCCAAGCATCCGATAAGGAATGCCGGATTTGACAAAGATGCGTTCCAGCGTACTGGATTGGGAATTCATGCGGTAAAGCACAGCATAATCAGAAAACTTTCGATTCTTTTCCACGCCATCAAGAATTTGTTTTGCAATGTAGTCGGCTTCCCCAAGCTCGTTGGCCGCCGTATATACGGAAATTGGGTCGCCCTTGGGGTTTTCTGTCCAGAGTGTTTTCCCTTTTCGTTCCGCATTGTTGGCAATCACTGCATTTGCAGCGTCGAGAATGGTTTGTGTGGAACGATAATTTTGTTCTAACCGGACGACATGTGCGCGCGGGAATGTCTTTTCAAAACTGAGAATATTTTCAATTGTAGCACCGCGGAATTTGTAAATGCTTTGATCGTCATCGCCTACCACGCAAAGGTTCTGGCTTTTCTGGGAGAGCAGTTTGACAAGCATATACTGCGCATGGTTCGTGTCCTGATACTCGTCCACCAGGATATATCGGAACTTGTTCTGGAAATACGAAAGGACATCAGGACATTCCAGAAACAGGTGAACCGTATTGCTGATTAAATCATCGAAATCCATGGCATCCGCTTTTTTCAGCTTTTCCTGGTAAAGGCTGTATGCCTGTCCAATCAGGACAAGACGGTTATCATGGCCGGCCGCTTCCAGATAAGCCTGCGGTGTGATAAGGCTGTCTTTTGCACGGGAAATCTCATTGAGAATCGTTTTGTGGGACAAAACCTTGTCCTCAATTCGCAGCGTGCGCTGACATTCTTTCATGAGCCGTTTGGAATCATCTGTGTCATAGATGGTGAACCGGCTGGTATAACCCAACCGATCGCCGAACTGGCGCAGGAATCGGGCGCAGGCCGAATGAAAAGTGGAAGCCCAAATTTCTCCGCCGGATTCTCCCAACAAATCTGTAAGCCTTTTTTTCAGCTCTCCCGCAGCTTTGTTTGTGAAAGTGATGGCCATTATTTGCCAGGGCTCGCAGGGAGAAACGGCCATATCGCGCTGCGTTTCCGGGCTAAGCTCTGTGCCGATTGCCAGATATGCACGCATATTAGCCGCATCCTCGGCTGTGAGCCGATCCGCTTCCTCGGAATGGTATGCCGAGCCATATCGAATCAGATTTGCAATTCTGTTGACCAGAACTGTAGTCTTACCGCTGCCTGCACCGGCCAGCACCAGCAAAGGCCCTTCTGTCCAGAAGATTGCCTCGCGCTGCCGGTCATTCATGCGATTGAATTCTTTTTCCAGAACCTTTCTGCGGAGATCTGTCCATTCACTCAAAAGAAGTTCCTCCTGACAAAATTACCCGCACACGCCGAACCGAAGTGTGCGGGTAATACGTTTTCTTTTTCTTATCTCAAAATACTGATCAGAATACCGGCCGCAACAGCGGAACCGATAACACCGGCCACATTTGGACCCATAGCATGCATGAGCAGGAAGTTGCCCGGATTATCCTGTTGGCCAACCTTCTGGGAAACACGAGCGGCCATCGGGACAGCAGACACACCGGCGGAACCAATGAGAGGATTGATCTTGCCGCCAGAGAATTTGCACATCAGCTTACCGAACAGGACACCACCGGCCGTGCCAAAGCCGAATGCAAGCAGGCCGAGGACAACGATACCGATTGTCTGAGGCGTGAGAAACACCTCGCCGGTAGCAGTTGCACCGACTGTTACACCAAGGAAAATGGTAATGATGTTCATCAGTTCGTTCTGAGCCGTATTGGAAATACGGGACACAACGCCGCTTTCACGCATCAGATTGCCGAGCATGAGCATGCCCACAAGCGGAGCAGCGTCAGGCAGAAGCAGAGAAATCAGAATGGTAACAAGAATGGGGAACAAAATCTTTTCAAGTTTCGTCACAGGACGAAGCTGCTCCATCACAATCATGCGTTCTTTCTTCGTAGTGAGAGCCTTCATGATCGGGGGCTGGATGATCGGTACCAGCGCCATGTAAGAATATGCAGCCACGGCGATGGGGCCTAAGAGGTGCGGCGCCAGAATGGACGTCACATAAATTGCGGTCGGGCCGTCAGCACCACCGATGATGGCGATCGAACCGGCTTCCTGAGGCGTGAAGATGCTGAGCGCCATGGCGCCGATAAAAGTGAGAAAAATGCCGAGCTGCGCAGCAGCGCCAAGCAGAAAGCTCTTTGGGTTTGCAATCAGAGGGCCGAAGTCCGTCATGGCACCAATGCCGAGGAAGATCAGCGGCGGGTAAATGCCAAGCTTGACACCCTGATACAGGTAATAGAACAGGCCGCCGTTTGTAGGAATCTGGTAATACTCCTGTCCATTGAGCAGAACAATGGGATAATTTCCTGCCACGTTGCCATGGGCTGCCATGTAATCTGTTACAAGCTGCATTTCTGTGGAGGGGTTTGCCGTAATACCGGGAAACACGTTCACCAGCAGCATGCCAAATGCGATCGGCAGGAGCAGCAGTGGTTCAAATTCCTTTTTGATTGCAAGATACAACAGTGCCAGTGCAATCACAATCATAATATAGTTGCGGGGATCGTTTCCGATGAAACCGGAGGACGTCCAGATTCCCTGAAGGGCGTCCACAAATCCCTGCGCAACTTCCTGGAAAACGTTCACGGGAAAAATCATCCTTTCTAAATTGATAAAAGTAAAAAAATACTGCTGAGATCATTGGCTTAAAAAGGACGAGTATTCTCCATGATGCCGGCCATGCCCCATGCCGAACGGGAAGCCTTGCGGGCACGGCGGATAGAGTGGATGGCAGAACCGGACATACCATCAAGCGAATAGACGGCAGCGGCGATAGCCGCAACCACTTCACCAGGAATACCGGCTTCCACATGCGGAACAGCCTGGGTAACAGGAGTGGCAGTCCGAGCGGCCACAACCGGCTCCTCCCTGGTTTTTTCCTCTTTGTTGGCGATGTTGAAGATGGCCGTTCCATAGCCCTTGATTATGGCTGTGAGAACAATCAGAACCAGAAAAACAACTATCAGACCCGTTACCAGAATGGTTAAGGACAAAACCACCGGATCGTCTGTTTGCAGTGCTAGAAAATTGGGCATGGCCGACTCTCCTTTGACACATAATTTTCATTGCTCCTGAGGCACCTTCTCAAGAAGCAGGATTGGTTTTATTATAACCGATACAAAAATCAATTTCAATTCCCTTTTCGCAAAATGTTTTTCTTTTTCCATAATTTTCGGGAATGATTGAAAAGAGTTCTGTTTCGGCTTATAATAGAAAATAACTAGAAAATAACTGGAAAGGCGGCGGGAGGTTTGGTGAGTGATCCGTTTCGGAGATCCTTCAAGCAGGATTACCACAACAGTCTGGAGCTTGCGGTGTATAGCTGCGGCATTCAGAAATGCTCGCCAGGGCACGCATGGGGGCCGGCCGTGCGGGATCATTACCTGATCCATTGCGTTACTTCCGGAAAAGGTGTGTTTTCGTTCGGCGGGAAGGAATATCTGCTCACAGGCGGGGATGGATTCCTGCTTTTACCGGGTGTGGTCGCTTCCTATGAGGCTGATGCTGAAAGTCCTTGGCAATATTGCTGGATTGGATTTAATGGCGCAGATGCGAAGCATTTTGTGGAGCTGACAGGACTTTCTTACGAAAATCCTGTTTTTCATTTTTCTGATACGGCTCTTCCCGATCGTCTGGAAACTATCAGCCGCCTTTCGCCCTCTTCACACAGCAATGAGGTGCGCATTCAGGCAGGGCTTTTGCTATTTCTTGCTGATCTGATGGATCGGTTCGGCAATCTCTCCCCTGCACGCCACACCGGCGGCTATGAATATGTGCGCAAAGCAGTGCAGTTCATTGAATACAATTATTCACGGCCGATCAACATTGAAGACATTGCCGCCAGCGCTGGAATCAGTCGCAGCCATCTTTATCGGCTCTTTATGGAAAATGTATCCATGCCGCCGAATGAGTATCTGATGCGCTGCCGGATGAACAAGGCCGCGGCACTCTTGGAGGAGGGTTCCCTTTCCGTAGGGGAAGTGGCATATTCCACAGGATTTTCCGATCAGCTTTACTTTTCCCGTGTGTTTAAAAAATACATGGGCGTACCACCCAGCCATTATGCCGCGAAAACCGCATCCCACAACGGATAAAAGACGAGTTTTTTGCAACAAAGGAGGAAAAACGGAATGAATTCTTCTTCCGATGCCATTCAAACATGGTGCGAGGAGCTGGATCAATACCAGCCGCAGCCGTGGGAACGGATGCCTGAAATCTATTTATATATGGATCAGGTACTTAACTATATGGAAAAACAGCTTGGCGTTTTTGATCGGAACGGTGAAGGTGTTCTGACTGCCAGTATGGTCAACAATTATGTAAAGGCCGGCGTTCTGCCCCGGCCCGAAAAGAAAAAATATTCGCGGGATCACCTTGCAATGCTTACAATGATCTGCATGCTGAAATCTTCTCTCTCCATCCCCGATATCTCTTCCCTGATGAACTTTTTGCGTGGAGAAAGCGGGGAACAGGAGATGTACAGCCGTTTTTCCAAAGCGCAGCAGTCAGCGATTGACGAAGTTTGCGCCAGACTGCGAGAGGGTGTTTCCGGCGGGAAAGAATCGCTGATTCACTTGGCTGCGGAGCTTTCCATTGAAGCCTCCATGCGCCGTGCGGCGGCTGAAAAAATCCTCAGCGAACTGACAAAACCGGAGCCCGAAAGCTAATTTTTTCTGCCGCTCTCTTTCAAATCTATGACCACACGGATTTCGGTTTGCAGATCTGGAAGCTCTTCCTTCCAGTGTTCTCCATGTTCTTCCCAGAAGGTAGGGGCCTCGCGTTGGAACAGGCTATAAAAGGAAAAGATATCTGTCTGCTGCTCCTTGAGGCACAGGTCCATGACGGCCTGTGCCTCTTTTTTGATCTGTTCTTCCAATGCTTTCCTTTCCTTATCCCTAGTCCCGCCGGCTTCGGCTTCCTGCCCCAGGGAAACAACGGCAGCTTCACAGGCAATGCGAAGGGTGAGAGCGGGACTTCCCTGTTGGAAGGAAGGTTCTGCAGAAAGGGAGACGCCGGAAAGCTCTGCCGTGAGAACGGTACCGTCAGACAGAGAAACAGTTTCCATTCCCCGGTCAAATTGGCCCGAAAGGAGAAGGAGGCCACGCGTTTCCTCCTCCGTTAAGGTGTCCAGGATAGTACCATCTTCACTGAAAAGAGCGCTTCCGACTGCTTTCACGCCATCCTCTCCGCTGGTAAAAACAGGCAGAACAGCGCCTCCGGCCGGGTGTGATACGCCGTTGACAAATTCGACGAGGTTTGTGTTCACAATTTGACCGTTTATATTTCTTGTTTCCAGAATCTCGCTCATGGTTTGTGCTGTCACAGTCTCTCCATCCCGTTCAGCCGAAAGCAGTTCTGCCGCTTCTCCTTTTGACAGCAGGAGCGAAATGTCCGGCTCCACACCGATGCTACGGATCAAAAAGTCAAGCGTTTCCCCCACGCCCTGTTCAGCGCAGGATGGGCCGAATGCAATGAGCGACGCGTGATGGTAAAGCGGATCTTTTCCCGTTTGCTTTGTGAGTGCTTGGAGCGCCTCCAGCACGCTCTTCCCTTCCGTGGTATAGATAGTGACCCCGCTGGTTTCCTGCTCTGACGCATTCAAAGCCTGCACAGTGACAAGATATTGTTTCCCGTCGAAATCAATCCCAATTCCATTAATCAGGATTCGTCTGTCCAATCTTGTCTGATCGGTACAGCTGCACAAAGATAGAAGGATCAGACAGGTGACGGAAAGCAATACGAGTTTTTTTCGGGATGACGTCTTTTGTTTCTTGAAAAGCAGGAGAAGTGGAAACAGGAAAATACACAGAAGTGAATACGGAAGCAACACCCCAAAATGATAAATTTCGCTTTGCCAAAATGAAACAGAGAAGGCTGCAAGCGAGAAAATTGCTACGGCAAGCGCCCCGAGCAGAGTAAGCTTGCTTTCGGCTTTTGGGGAAACGGATCCCACACACAGGGCAAAGCAGCGGAGATCCATGGAAAGGCCTATGAGTGTGCTGAACAGCCACATGGCAATGACGATAGCCCCCAAACCGCGAGCAGGGCCTGTTTCGGCGTAAGAGGCGGCCGTATAGAGAGGAAATATCTGATTGTTCAGATAGTTTCCCATTGCGCCTGCCGCTGCACCGCTGAGAATGCAGGCAAGGGCAGTGCTTGCAATATCCCAAAGGCAAAAGGAGCGCCATGCGTGGGCACGAGTTTGACCGGAGAGGAACAGAAACGGTCCCAGGCCGCTGCCGCGGGCCAGCAGAAACAAGATCCCTGTTGCGGTATTTTGCCCTTCACCCTGCCAGACTGGCTCCCAGTTGGAAAGATTCTGTTTTGTGAGCAGCATTACAGTTAAAAGCAAGGCGCCGAGTGCCAGAAAAAAGCTGAGCACAGCGGCGGTTCGTCCCATAGCCTCCGTTCCCTTACGCGAGGCATAAAGCCCGGCGGCTGAAAGTGCCAGGGACACCAGGGGAACAGGGACAAGAGGTTCAACGGCTCGGGAAAGAAAAAGCGAAAGCAACACAAGTGGCACAGCAGCTTCCAGCAGAAACCAAAGTGCATAGAGGAGCAAAGGGATTGCAGCCGCTTTTCCCCATTTTGCACGAAGGATTTGAGGGAACGGCTGGCCATGGTACTTTTTTTGCAGCAGCCAAAACGGTAGAATCAAAAGAAATAAACAGAGCCCTGAAAGGATAAGCGGCAGGATCCATTGCTGAAGCGAAAGCTGACCCGGGAAAAATGCTCCCATTGACAGCAAACAGGAGATACGGGCTCCGAACAGCAAGGCAAAGAGCTGGCCGGAACTGATCTGATGTGAAGGACACACATGTGTCACACCGTTTCCCTCCTCTCTTACGATTGTCTTGTGGATCCCGGCAGATCCTGAACTTTTTCCACCCGGTTTCCGAGCTTCCGCCAGCCGCTCCGGAACAGGAGATCGCGTGCTGCCCTGCGGCTGAAGGGAGAAACAGGTGCGCTGAAGGGAATCCCGTACGAGTTCTCTCCGCAGAGGTTGATGAGGAGGACAAAGGCAGACAGGGTAAGGCCCCAGAATCCGATTGTTCCTCCAATCAAGATAAGGATGAGTCTGGACACTGCCACCGGCTCATAGAGGGAAGGTGTGAGATAGGATGATATGGCTGTTACGGCCACAACCATGAGTGTGGGTGCTCCGATCAGGCCGGAACTCACAGCAGTGTCGCCGATTACAAGCGCACCCACAATGCTTACTGCGTGGCTCAGTGTGGTGGGTACTCTCAGCCCTGCCTCGCGCATGATTTCATAGATGATATGAATGAGCAGAACTTCTCCCATAATGGAAAAAGGTGTTCCCAATTCCGACTGCACCAGTTTCACAAGCAGCGGGCCTGGAATCATTTCCGGGTGAAAGGTTGAGACCGCCACATAGAACCCAGGCAAAAACAGTGCAAGAAAGAAAGCGACCAGCTTTAAAATACGCGTAAAAGCCGCATAGAACGGGCGGGCTGCATAATCGTCGAAACTTTGAAAGTTTTCCATAAACAGATGCGGCACAATCAGAACGTGTGGGGTTCCATCCACCAGAACGGCAACGCGTCCTTCTTCTATTTTTCCGCAGACAGTATCGGGCCGCTCTGAGACGCCGACTGTGCTGAACAGAGAGAAACGATCCGGCCTGCAGAGGAAGGGGGCGACATATCCGGCTGCCAGTACGGCGTCCAGTTTTGCTTTCTGCAGATGGGTTCTCAGATCGGCAAGCAGGCTCGGGGAAATACGATCTTTCAGATAACACAGGCAGACAAAGGTATTGCTCTCTTTCCCCATTGTGACTTTCTCAAATTTCAGATTTGTTGTTTTCATGCGGCGCCGTATCATCGTCATATTGATCTGCACCGGTTCTACAAAACCTTCCCGTGAACCGCGCTGCATTTTGTCATTCTGCGGATCCCCCACGCTGCGGAAGGAGAAGCCCTGAATGCCGATGGCCAGAATCACGTGGCAGCCGTCGAGTAAAAACAGGGCAAAGCCGCTCATTAAAAGATTGAGAGCCTCCGGGTATTCCTGTACCTCTTTTTGATCGACCGAAGCGAGAACACAGTCACAGAGATAGCGGAATGTTTCCATGGGTGTTTTCTGCCGGCATTCGGCTGATACGAGAGGATTCAGAACACTTTGGGAGGCAATTTGTTTGTTGACCATTCCCTCCATGCTGAGAAAAGCTGCATCCAATCCCAAGACACGAAGACGGCGCAGAATAAAATCAACGCTCCCGTCAAAATCGGCTTCAAAACGGGAAAGATTTTCCTGTAAAGATGATGAAAGCATGGCGAAGACTCCTCCTTGATCGCATCGTCATATCCTGCCAAAGCCAAATCATTCTTACTGTGTGCCACTTTCCACCTGTTTATACGCATCAGGCCATGGTACAACCAACGTGGGAACAAATGTATTTCCTGCTCGCATAAAGCGGCGGTTATAGGGGAAAAGATATCACTTGAAACGGGAACGAAGTTCAGAAAGGAGGAGGCTAGTGGCGATTTCTTTTATTCGAACCTTGCTGCTTTATGCGGTGATTCTTTCTGCCGTCCGCTTGATGGGAAAACGACAGATCAGCGAGCTGCAGACCAGTGAACTGGTCGTCACAATGTTGATTTCGGATATTGCCGCTATTCCGATGCAGGATGCAGGGCAACCATTGCTCAGCGGTCTCCTTCCCATTGCAGTGCTGGTTGCGTGTGAAATTTTGGCCTCTTTTCTTATGCTGAAAAGCGAACGCTTTCGCAAACTGGTCTGCGGCAGCCCGATTGTGGTAATAAGTCACGGCAAGATTATGCAGAGTGAGCTCAAGCGTCTGCGCATGACAACGCAGGATCTTTGTGAAGAATTGCGGCAGAAGGATGTTTTTTCCCTTGGGGATGTGGATTACGCGATCATCGAAACAAATGGAAGAATGAGCGTCATCAAAAAGCCGGAAAAGGAACAGCCCTCTGCTGAACAGCTTGGACTTAAACCGCAGGGAACGGGAATTGAAGCGGTTGTAATAAGTGATGGCGTGCTTTCAGAGGAAGCTCTTCGGATGGTCCATAAATCACGCCAGTGGGTACTGCAAATTCTTCAAAAACAGAATCTCTCTCAAAAGGAAGTTTTTATTATGACAGCTAACTCTTCAGGTCTGATTCAGATTATCAAAAAGGAAGGGCAAAAAACGTGAAGCGCCTTTTTGCAGCTTTATCACTCCTTCTGCTCGCACTTTTAATCTGTATAGGTGAAATGCTTTACACAGAGAATACTGCGGAAGAAGTTGAACAACAGCTTTATAGCACGATTACCTCTTCAAGGCAAAAAGAGGCTGAAAATGCTGAAAAATCTGCGCGAAGAGCCCATGATGCCTGGGGTGAGAATTGTAAAGTGATGTATCTTTACACAACTCACAGCCATTTGGACGGCATTGAAGAACGCCTTGCGGCCCTGCCTGTTTTGGCACAGCAGGGAAATTGGCAGGAACTTGAAAAGGAAAGCATACGGGCATTGGCACAGATACGTGCTTTGAGAAAAGCAGATCTTCCCTCTCTGGAAAATATTATGTGAGAAAATTTGTCACTCTAAAAAAGAAAATTGCAAATTTCTGCTCCACATGGTAAAATAATGGCAGGAAAATGACAATGCCACTCACCCGGTTTTTTCGGGTTTCATAGATGACAAGAGAAAAAGTTTCCCTTGTTGTGATTGTTCCTGTACGAAAACGGCTGCCATGCCGGGAACAGAGAGGAGATTTGCCATGAAATGCCCATACTGCAGTTATGGGGAAAGCCGGGTCATTGATTCCCGCCCTACAGACGAAGGGGAGCGAATCCGCCGGCGCAGGGAATGTTTGAAATGCGGCAAACGGTTTACCACCTACGAAGTGATTGAAACGGTTCCGGTGGTGGTGATCAAAAAAGATCGCTCCCGCGAAACGTTTGACAGAAACAAGTTGCTCAACGGGCTGCTTCGCGCCTGCGAAAAGCGTCCGGTCTCGCTTGACACACTGGAAAATGTGGTGGATGAAATCCAGAATACTCTCCAGAATTCGCTGGAACGGGAGGTTCCTTCCAGCCGAATCGGAGAATATGCGATGGACAGGCTGAAAGACATCGACGAGGTTGCCTACGTGCGCTTTGCCTCCGTATACCGCCAGTTCAAGGATGTTCACAGTTTCATGGAGGAACTCAGCAGGCTAATTCAGACCAAAAAGGAAATATGAAAAAACGGCGCTTCCCGCAGAATTTTCCACAGGAAGCGCCGCTTTTTATTTTTTTCGTTTCACACATAGGTGCCTGTGCACAGAGATTCAACAAAAGATTTGGCCTGCAGAAGTTCGGAATCCTGAGAAAAATTGCTGCGGTAGACTTCAATGATGAGATCGCCGTCATAGGAAACGCAACGGAGTTGACGCAGCAATTGCGCATAATCCATTTCACCGGAACCGGGCAGCAGGCAGTCTGCCCCGGCCTTGTGGTCGTTGATATGAACATGAACCAGGCGATCCCCCATGGCGCGGCAAACGGCAAACGGATCTTGCTTTGCGCGAACTGCCTGCTTGATATCGAAAACAAAGGCACATTCTCCGTTTGTCTGTTCCCGCATTCTTTGCAGGAAAGAGGCCTCCTCACTTCGAAAGAGATTGACGTTTTCTTGGGCCACCGTTATTCCAAAGCTTTTTCCGAGCCGGAACAGGCGAAGATAGCGCTCAATATATTCCTCCTCCGTTATTTTTCCCGTCTGATAGCCTCGCTGGCCGTGAAGCACGAGAAGTTTGGCTCCCAGTTCATTGGCAGCGTCGAAGTAAGCTTTATAGAATTCCAAACCATCCTCTATCCTGCGGCTGTATTCGGAAAAAAACAGCATGCCCTCGATCCCGGAGGTGAACGGGTGCAGAGATTTGACTTCTGCCCCGCTCTCGCGAAGCATATGCTGGATGCTGTGAAGGAACGGGGGCTGAAGTTCGCTGAACGTATTGATAAAGATCTCAAAAAGTTTGAAATCCATAGAAAGCAGGTGTTTAAGCGATTTTTCAACCAATGTGGGATACAGACAGGCCGTAGAAATTCCTGTTCTCATGATTTCGCTCCTTTCTGAATACCCCCATTGAGGTCCCATTGGCAGGGTATGCGCGCGTTTTGCATTCTGCTCCGGGGTGTTCTTCTCCTACTTTACTATTTTCCGCCTGCGTTTGCAAGTGGGACGCAATCATTTTGCGTAAAGTGCAGCCGGTAAGGGCATGCTATTTCTGCGGCGGAATGCGTGCATTCCTTTCCCTTTGTCGCCGCGATCGATTGGAAAAGGAGAAAATGGAAATGAAAAATAGACCAACGGAAAACGCAGATGAAGAACTGCTCTGTGAACTGACCCGAACGGCTGAAATGGGCGTGGAAGCCATGTGTGCTGTGGTTCCAAAAGCAGAAAATCGGGAGCTGCGCGGGCAGCTGAAACGGCAGGAAGATGCATATCGCCGTCTTTCGGTCAAAACCGAAAATTTGATGCAGGAAAAAGAACTGCCGCTCAAACACCGTTCTCCCCTGCAGAAAGCCATGATTCGCGGGGGGATCAATATGAATACCATGATGGACCGCAGTACCTCTCACCTGGCGGAACTCACACTGAACGGGGTAACAATGGGCATTATCAGTGTTACGAAAAGCCTGCACAGCCTTCCTCATGCAGACGGCCGTGCGCGCCGGCTTGCGGAAGATTTCCTTTCCGAGGAACAAAAGGCTGTGGAACGCCTTAAACCTTTCCTGTGATTGTGTACTTTCCGCTGAATCGTTTTTATTCCCTGCTTCAGGAATTCGGAACGAAAACGGAATGTTTTGACGAAATTGAGAGGATTCCTCCTGAAACAGGCAGGAATTGTGCCGGATTGCCTTGATCGCATGCCATTTTTCGCTTATAATTAAAGAAAAGGAGATCCCCTTCCCTTTTTTCGGAAGGGGCTTTTTCCTGCAAGGACTTCAGTGGTGAGGAGCGTGTCCGCAATGGCAATTTTCAGCGTCAGCAACCTGCAGAAATCGTTTGGCACAGACGTTGTTTTTTCAGGAGTGTCTTTTGAAATACAGGATGGAGATCATATCGGCCTGGTTGGTGTGAACGGTTCGGGAAAAACGACGCTGCTCCGCATGCTGACAGGGGAGCTGCCAAATGACGGAGGCGACATTTACAAGGCCAATAGCACAAAAATCGGGTATATGGAACAGCATGTTTGCCGGGATTTGGAAAAGAGTGCTTACAGTGAGGTTTTAACCGTATTTGAGCCGCTTCTTGCCTTGGAACGGGAGCTGGAGGAGATCAATCTTCGCCTTCAGGCGAAGGCAGGAAGTCAGGATGAGCTTATCGAGCGTCAGGCACAGCTGACGGAACAGTTTGAACGCGAGGGAGGGCTTACCTGCCGTTCGCGTGCCCGATCCGCACTGCTGGGCCTGGGATTCGACGACGCGGAGATGGCTCAGCCCATCGGCGTTCTAAGCGGCGGTCAGAAGGCAAAGCTGCAGCTGGCAAAAATGCTGCTCAGCGGTGCCAATCTTCTTCTGCTCGACGAACCGACCAATCACCTGGACATCGCAAGCGTGGAGTGGCTGGAGGATTTCCTTCGCGCCTATCACGGTGCATTTCTTGTGATCTCCCATGATCGTTATTTCCTGGATCGCATCACGGATCGCATCTTCGACATGGAAAACGGCAAACTGGCGCTCTACCGCGGAAATTACACTGCTTTCCTGCAGCAAAAGGAAGAAAACAACATTGCCTTGCAGAGAAAATATGACAATACCAAACGGGAAATCGCCAGATTGGAAGGCGTAGTCGCCCAGCAAAGGCAATGGAACCGCGAAAAAAATATTAGGACGGCAGAGAGCAAGCTGAAGGTGATCGATCGGCTGGAAAGCACACTGGAAAAGCCGGAAGATGCCCCGGAAACACTGCGGTTTGATTTTTCCATTCGCCAGCGCGGCGGTAACGATGTGCTGATCACGGAAAACCTCGGTCTTTCCTTTGGCGAAAAGCAGCTGTTTCACAATGTCAATCTCCACATCCGGCGCGGCGAACGCGTGTTTCTGATTGGCCCGAACGGCTGCGGAAAGACTTCTTTTCTGAAAACGGTTCTGGGCGTGTATCACCCGACGGAGGGCAGTGTTCGTTTCGGCGCCGGGATCGATACAGGCTATTATGATCAGATTCAGGCCAACCTGGATTTGAATAAGACGGTGATCGATGAGATCTGGGATGCCTATCCTCGCATGACGCAGACGGAGGTTCGCAGTGCACTTGCGGTGTTTCTCTTCAAAGGAGAAGATGTATTTAAGCCGGTTTCCGCCCTTTCCGGCGGAGAGCGCGCCCGTGTGCTGCTGCTGAGGCTGATGCTGTCGCAGGATAATTTCCTTTTGCTCGATGAACCGACGAACCATCTTGATATCAGTTCCTGTGAAGCGCTTGAAAATGCGCTGCAGAGCTATGAGGGAACGCTCTTTATTGTGTCCCATGACCGTTATCTCATCAACAAAATTGCGGACAAGGTGTACCGCCTGGAGGAGAACGGCGTTTCCTGCACACTTGGCGGCTATGACGCTTATCTGGAGGCTTTGAAGGAAAAGAAGGAAGGACAGGCTGCGGCAGCAGAAAGCGCTCCCTCTTCCCGCGCTGCCGAATACCGTGCGCGCAAGGAACAGCAGGCGGCCCTTCGCAAGGAAAAGGCGGCTCTGCGCAAGCTGGAGAGAGAAATTGAGGAAACGGATCAGCTGATTGCCTCTCTGGAGGCACAGCTTTCCGATCCAGAAACAGCCAGGGACTATGAGGCTGTGGCTTCCCTTTCCCGCCAGCTGGAGGAAACCAAACAGACGAGTGAAGAACAGTTCAACCGCTGGACGGAGCTCTTTGCCCGCCTGGACGAAAAAAAGGAACAGGAGGATGCGGCTACATGAAAAAGACATGGAAAGACGGAACCAAAGCCGCAGCCGTTCTTCTTGCGGCTGTGCTGGGCTTTTCCGGTTGTGCGGAGCCGGCAGAGGGCGGTGAGACGAGCGGGATGCAATCGGATGTGCAGGGCAGTACGTCAGGCGGGCAGACCGGTTCTTTGCCGGACGTCACGGCGGAAGAATTGATGGCGGAAATTAAAACGGCGCCAAACGGGGCTGGGGTCAGCGTGCACGATCCGTCTATCAAGAAGTTTAACGGCAGATATTATCTTTACGGTTCCCACATGACAGGCGCCTGTTCCGATGATCTGCAGACTTGGACCACGATTGGAGACGGATACACACCGGACAATCCGCTGTTTGATAATCTGTTTGCGGATGGGCTTGGGATCTTTGACTATGCCGGCGATTACGGGGACGGCACCTATGCTGTTTGGGCGGAAGATGTCATTTATCTGGAACAGATGCAGAAGTATGTGATGTATTTTTGCGTGTCTTCTACATACGTCAAGTCAAATCTGTGCTATGCTGTGGCGGATCAGCCGGAAGGCCCGTACGTGTACCAGGGACCTCTCCTCTATTCCGGTTTTACCCCATTAGATGTGCAGGAAACGGACGTTTTCAGTGTGGTGGATCCGGAGGACGCTGCCTCCTATTGGAACGGAGGCAATTACAACAATATGCTTTGGCCGAACTGCATCGATCCGGCGCCATTTTTTGACGAGGACGGCCGCTTATGGATGGTATACGGTTCCTGGTCAGGCGGCATCTTTCTGCTGGAGCTTGACCCTACGACCGGTTTGGTGATACACCCTGAATCTGATCCGGAGAACAGTGTGGACGCCTATTTCGGCAAGCGGCTGCTCGGCGGCGGCCATGTATCCATTGAAGGGCCGTATATTCAGTATGACAGTGATTCCGGTTATTACTATCTCTATGTTTCCTACGGAGGGCTGGAGCGCACAGGCGGCTATCAGATCCGTGTGTTCCGAAGCGAAGCGCCGGATGGCCCGTATGTGGACATGAACGGAGCGGCTCCCTCCCCTATTGGGCTTGACCATGCGCCCTATGGACTGAAATTTTCCGGAAATTATATGATGCCGAGCTGTGAAACGGCTTATATGGCCACAGGCGGTCAATCCCTTTTTCAGGATGACGACGGAAAAACGTATGTGTGCTATCATTCCCGCTTTGACAACGGATCGGAATACCATGAACCCTGTGTCAAGCAGGTGTTCCTGAACAAGGAAGGCTGGCCTGTTCTGGCTCCCTTTACCACAAAAGGGGAAACGATTTCGGCACAGGGATATGGGAAAGAGGAACTGGCAGGCACCTATTTCTTTCTCAATCTGGGTTCCGACATCAGCGACAAAATTGCGGAGCCGGTGCTCGTTACCCTGCAGGAGGACGGCACTGTTTCCGGAGACATCTCAGGCAGCTGGACATATGAAGATAAGACCTGTTTTATGAGTCTAACATATGACGAAACAACCTACAGCGGCGTTTTTTGTCGCATGCAGGACGAGGCTGGAACGGATGTGATGACGTTTACGGCTGCCGGAAGCAACAAATCGGTTTGGGGCGCGAAATATGCGTAAAAAAGGAGGGGAGTCCTGACTCCCCTCCTTTATGGATGAAACGGTTCACAAAATGATCTTACGCCTGGAAGGGTTTGATTTCTTCCAGGAACTCCGGGGCCGCTTCGTCCTCTACCTCCAGCGTGACGGGCTTGGAAAGGTCAAGGCTGAAGACGCCCATAATGGACTTTGCGTCGATCTTGTATTTGTCCGTCGTCAAAGTGATCGGAAAATCATACTTGTTGGTGATGGCCACAAACTTTTTAACCGATTCGATGCTCGAGAGCATAATGCTCTTTTTCACCATACCTGTTGCCTCCTTTACAGAAAATATCAAGCTGTAAAGCCCGGAGCATTTGGTCCAGCCAAACGGCGGGCTTACAGAAACCGTATTCATGATAATACAAATTGCGCGTGCTGGTCAAGATGAAACTTTGACAGAGATACTGTTTTGCGGTACAGTTTTCTTTATGCATATTCCGCTTGATATGGATTTCTGCAAAAAGGTCTCTTTACCACTGGCTGCATGCTGGTACGTAACGATGAGGGAAGGAAGTCAAGATATGAAAGTTTTCGCTGAAACGCTCGGCTGCAAGGTCAATCAATATGAAACGCAGGCAATGCTGGCTTTATTGGAACACGAAGGGTTCTCTCTGGCGGAGCGGGCGCAGGACAGTGACGTGATTTTGGTAAATTCTTGCACGGTAACGGCGGTGAGCGATCACAAAGTGCGGCAGACGCTCCATCGTTTGCGCAGGAATGCTCCCACGGCTGTTCTTGTGCTGACAGGATGCATGCCTCAGGCATTTCCCGAGGCTGCACGTGAATTGACGGATGCCGACATTGTGCTCGGGAATGCAAACCGCTCCCGTCTGCCCTCTTATATTCTGGATTATCTTTCTTCCCGGCAGCGCATTGTGGATATTGTGCCCCATGAAAATGGCGAACGGTTTGAGCCCATGCAGGTGGAACAGTTTCATGAACGGACGCGGGCTTTCTTGAAAATTGAAGATGGCTGCAACCGGTTCTGTTCTTACTGTATCATTCCCTATGCCCGCGGACGTGTGCGTTCGAAGCCCTTGAGCGACTTGGAGAAGGAATTGCACAAGCTGGGTGAAAACGGATATCGGGAAGTGGTGCTGACCGGAATCAATCTTTCTGCCTATGGACAGGACCTTGGCCTGCATCTCTGTGATGCCGTGGAGGCAGCCTGCAAAGTGCCGGGGATTGCACGAGTCCGTCTTGGCTCTCTGGAGCCGGAACAAATGGAGGACGCAGTCATTGCCAGGCTGGCCCGCCAAAAAAAGCTTTGCCCGCAGTTCCATCTTTCCCTGCAGAGCGGATGCGATGCTACGCTGCGCCGCATGAACCGGCACTATGACACGGCGGAGTATCGCAGAATTGTGGGACGTCTGCGCGCATCGTTTGATAATGCCAGCATTACGACCGACATCATGGTTGGGTTTCCTGGGGAGACGGAGGAAGAATTCCGCCTTTCCTGCGATTTTGCGGAAGAAATCGGCTTTGCAAAGGTCCATGTTTTTCCGTATTCCCGCAGGCCGGGCACGGTGGCGGATCGAATGGAAGGCCAGCTGACAAATGCCGTGAAAGAGAAACGAAGCGCCAAAATGATTGCCCTTACGCAAAAAACAAAGGATGCGTTTTTCCGTTCACAGATTGGGCGGGAAGAAAGTGTGCTGTTTGAGCGGCTATGCGCAAAGAATGTGTGGGAGGGCTATACAAAAAATTATACACCTGTCCGTGTCGTCTCCGCCGTTTCCCTTGCCGGCCAGGAACGTCTGGTGCGGCTCACGGAAGGAAGCGGTGATTTCTGCTTCGGTATTCTTTTGCCGTGAAAGAGTATCCTTTTTTACAATGTAAAGAAAAAAAGCATTGACTTTTTCCTAGAATCTGTCACAATAAAAATAGGGCATTTCACAATGAAATGGAGGAAGTTCTTTATGCGTGCGGCACCAAAGGACAAGTTTACCAAGCAAGAAAAAAGCTGGATTCTGTATGACTGGGCCAATTCGGTTTATGCGACAAATATCATGGCGGCTATCTTCCCGATCTATTTTACTGCCGTTGCGGGAGAAGATACGGTAGGCATGCAATGGTGGGGATATGGCACATCCCTTGCCACACTGATTGTGGCCGTGATGGCGCCGATCCTCGGTTCTCTCGGTGATTACAAGGGAATGAAGAAAAAATTCTTTACCATCTTTATGCTTGTCGGCGTGTTCTGTACGCTAATTATGGCAGTATTTGACAACTGGCAGATGCTGCTTATCGGCTATGTCCTTTCCTATATTGGATTTGCCGGTTCGTGCCTGTTTTATGACTCGTTTCTCACGGATGTGACAACACGGGATCGGATGGACAAGATTTCCGCCTGGGGGTATGCCATGGGATATATCGGGGGAAGCACCATTCCCTTCCTGATTTCCATCGGTATTCTTCTTGTCATGGGGATGGATAACCCGACTGCCGTGAAGATTGTGGTGGTGCTCACTTCCGTTTGGTGGGGATTGTTCAGCATTCCCATGATGCGCAATGTGAAGCAGACCTACTACCTGGAGGGCCGTCCGCATCACATGGTGAAAGCGGCGTTTACGAATGTAGGCGCGACGCTTCGCAGCATTGTGAAGAATAGAGGGCTGCTGTTCTACCTCCTTGCTTATTTTTGCTACATCGACGGCGTAGGTACCGTCATTCATATGTCTACTTCCTACGGAAGCACACTGGGATTGGATACAACGGGCATGATCCTGGCCTTGCTTGTCACACAGATTGTTGCCATGCCTTGTTCCATTCTGTTTGGCAGGGTTTCGAAGAAAGTCGGTTCTATCCGCATGATCGCGATTGCGATCGGCGTGTATTTTCTGATTTGCTGTGTGGGATTCTACATGGGCTATATTGTGGAGATCGATCCAATTCATTCCAACGGCCTTGCCCTTACACTCTTCTGGTGCATGGCTTTTCTGGTCGGTACGGTGCAAGGAGGCATTCAGGCGCTCTCCCGCTCCTATTTCAGCAAGCTTGTCCCGCCGGACAAAAGCAACGAATTTTTCGGTTTCTTTGATATCTTCGGCAAGTTTGCCACCGTTGTCGGTCCCTTCCTGGTAGCTTTTGTAACGGGTTTGACGGGGCGTTCCTCGTTCGGTATTCTCAGCCTGATGCTGCTCTTTGCCATTGGTGGTGTACTCCTGTTTGTGGGGCGCAAACCGATGCGCGAAGCAGAAATGGCTGCACTTCAGGCGCGAAACGGCAAATAACGATTCCCATGATTGAAAAAGGCGCTTTGTCTCCGGCAGAAAGGCCGGGCAAAGTGCCTTTTCGTTTTGTTGCAGCTTTCAGGAGACAGGATCCTGCTCCAGTATTTTCATGACATTTTCAATTTCTTCCTGCGTCTGTCCAGCGGAGAGATAGTCGATGGAATAAAAGAAGAAGCCGTCACATTCCACTGTGCGTCCCAGGCTAACCTGACGGGCCAAAATATCCCCGGCGTTTTTCCAGGTGCCGTCGTCAGCATCGGAACCTGCTTTGTAGACGGCAAGCCCGAAATAGAGTTCAATGTCAGGGTTTGTCACGAGTCTTTTCCAAGTTTGTGCGGCTGTTCCAAACGGAAGCACCGGATTTTCAAAGTTGACGTAGAGCTGCGGGCAAATGTAATCGAGATATCCCTTGGCACTGCACCATGCCGCCACATCTGCTCCGATATTCCAGTCGTTCTGAATGTTGCCCTGGGGAGAAACACCAAATTGTACCTCTTTCCTGACTGATTTAATGCGGCGATACACTTCCGCCAAAAGAGAATTGATGTTGGCTGCGCGCCATTCCTGCAGGGAAAGCGGTTCCCCGGATTGCGAAGCCGACTCGGTATATGTCTCGTAGGCGGCTGCGTCAAAGGCAGCATCCTGCGTTGGATAAAAGTAATCATCAAACTGAATGCCATCCACGTCGTAGGAAGAAGCAATCTCCTCTGCGCAAGCCGCTATTTGGCTGCGAACTTCGGGATAAGCGGGATTGTAATACTTCCCATCCCCGTATTCCACAACCCAGCCCGCTTTTTCCGCGTCTCCCTGCCAGGTGTTCCAGGGATTATCTGCCGAGAGTGTTTCCGGTGTCTGGTTCACCTGGATGCGGAGCGGATTCATCCACGCATGAAATTCCAAGCCTTCCGCGTGCGTCAGCTCCACCATAATGGCGAGAGGATCATACCCCGGGTCTTGCCCCTGTATTCCGGTGAGAAGATGGCTCCAGGGTGCAAATTCCGAGGGATAGAGCGCATCGCCAAACGGCCTCACATGCACGATCAGGGCATTCATGCCATGCTGTTTTGCCTGCTGGACGATGGAAGAAAATTTGTTTCGAAATGCCTCTTCCCCCTGTTCTTCGTTCGTCATATCGAGACTCATGAACGGAACCCAGACGGCGCGCATCTCCTCCTGCGCGGAAACGGTTTCTTCAGAAAAGGTTGACGCAGGAGCAGCGGAGACAGCAGAGGAAGAGGAATCCGGACCAGCGGAGGATGGCGACTCTCTCAAAAATGGTTCCGGTTCCTCTTTGCTGCGTCCTGTCAGCACCATGGTGAGAATGACGGCGAGCAGCAAGAGAATGGCGCCTGCCAGAATACTGTGCCGCTTTAGAAAACGCATCTTTTCCCACTCCTTTCCCCTCTTGTCCGCTTCTGAGAACGGTAACCATTTTATGCGCCGCCAAAAAAAATATGACGCTATACCCCGATGCCCATGTTCAGGATGAGGGCAGTGATGCAGGCGATGCTGATCACAAATGTAAGGGAAGCCGTGAAGCTGGAGAGCGCCGTTTCTCCTCCCAGCCTCTCTGTAAAGTACGGCGTCAGGCTGGAGATGGGAGCAAAGCTCAACACCACGAGAATTTGGCGGATTTCGAGCGAATAGGGAAGCAAAAAATAAAACAGACAGGAGAAGAGCATAGCTGCGCCATACCGTAAAAGGAGGACAAGTGCCGTTTTCTTCAAATGGGAGGGCTCGAAAGAAAAGTCCAGCATAAGCCCTATCATGAACATGGAGAGAAAAGGGTTGGCGTCACCTATCCGCTCTGCCAGCGCCAGCACCGGCAAAGGCAAGGAAAGGCCGCAGAGATTGAGAAGGACAAGCAGCAGATAGGTGTCGATGGGAACGGATGAGAAAAAACGCTTCAGAAAGCTTTTGACACGGTTTCCCTCTGTTTTGCCCATAAGAGCGGAGGTCAAAGCATAGTTTCCTCCCGTGCACATCACGGAATTTCCCATATCAAACATGCAGGCGATGACCACACCGGAGGAACCAAGAAAGCTTTGAATAAACGGGAGTGTGAATGCCCCGATGTTATATCCTGCCACGCTCTGCGTGTAAAACGCACAGGAGGATTCCCCTCGTTTTCTGCAGGCCAGATAACAGCAGCCCCACAGCACGATATTGATACCCAGGCCAAAGAGGGCAAGCAGATACATTTCCCCGCTTCGCTGAAACCCCTCGCTGAATGCCGTGATCACGGCACAGGGCAGGCTGAGCCGGAACACGAGCTTGGAAAGAATCTGATAATCCGCTGTCTGGAACACGCCGATTCGTTTAAGGGCGTAGGCCAGCACAATGATGGCAAGCAATACGCCTGCTTTTGTCAATACATCCGTCATAACTCCTTTTCCCCTTTTCCCATAGAAAAAAGCCGCGCGCTTTCCAATCAGGCGCAGGAAAGCGCGCGGCTTCTCACAGCCGAGTCAAGTTCTGTTCCCGGCTTTATTTTTTCACAACAATGTTAACCAGCTTCCCGGGCACACAGATTTCCTTCACAATCTGCTTACCATCCAGCTCAGCCGCAATCTTTTCCTCTGCCTTGGCGGCTGCAAGGATATCTTCCTTCGAGCTATCAGCAGCGATCTGGATGCGGGCACGCACCTTGCCATTTACCTGCACTGCAATTTCGACCGTATTGTCGCGGCATTTTGCTTCGTCGTAGGCAGGCCACGTCTGCTGGCAGGCCATGCCGTTGCCATAGCCCACAGTCTCCCACAGCTCGTCTACCACATGCGGTGCAAACGGATCCAGAAGCAGAGCGAACAGGCGCAGTTCTTCCTTTGTGATGGAACCGGTGTCGTAAATCTCATTCATCAGAGACATCAGGGCCGCGATAGCCGTGTTGAATTTGAGGTTTTCGATGTCTTCGCCTACCTTCTTGATGGTCTTGTGGAAGGAGGTTTCCAGCTCCTTGCGCAGCCCGCCCTCTGTGAGAATGTTTTGGAAATTCCAGAAGCGTTCCACAAAGCGGCGGCAGCCGCGGATGCCGGCAGGGTTCCACGGAGCGGCCTTCTCGAAGTCGCCGATGAACATTTCATAAAGGCGCATGGTGTCGGCGCCGAACTCATTGACGACATCATCCGGGTTTACCACGTTGCCGCGGCTCTTGCTCATCTTTTCGCCGTTTTCACCCAGGATCATGCCATGGCTTGTGCGCTTGGCATAGGGTTCCACCGTGGGCACCATGCCAATGTCATACAGGAACTTGTGCCAGAAGCGGCTGTAGAGCAAATGAAGCGTCGTATGCTCCATGCCGCCGTTGTACCAATCAACGGGGGACCAGTACGCCATGGCTTCCTTGGAGGCGAGCGCATCGCTGTTGTGCGGATCCATATAGCGCAGGAAATACCAGGAGGAGCCAGCCCACTGAGGCATAGTGTCCGTTTCCCGCTTGGCAGGACCGCCGCAGTGCGGGCAGGTGGTGTTGACCCAGTCGGTCATATGGGCAAGCGGGGATTCCCCGTTATCGGTAGGTTCATAAGATTTCACATCCGGCAGGCGGAGCGGGAGCTCGCTTTCTGGAAGCGGCACATATCCACATTTGTCGCAGTGCACAATCGGGATCGGTTCACCCCAGTAGCGCTGGCGGGAGAACACCCAGTCGCGCAGCTTGAAGTTAACCTTGCTGCGGCCGATACCCTTCTCCTCCAGATAGGCAAGGATCTTTTTCTTGGCTTCCTCCACCGTCAGGCCGTTCAGGATGCCGGAATTGACCAGGACACCGGTGGCGCAGTCCGTGAACGCAGCTTCTTCCACATTGCCGCCCTGAACCACTTCGATGATCGGAAGGTTAAATTTCTTCGCAAATTCCCAGTCGCGCGTATCGTGGCCGGGAACAGCCATGATGGCGCCGGTTCCGTACGTGGTGAGTACGTAATCGGAGATAAAGACAGGGATCTCCTTTCCGTTGACCGGGTTAACGGCGGCCACACCGTCCAGGCGAACGCCAGTCTTATCCTTGGCAACCTCCGTGCGCTCAAAATCGGATTTACGCGCTGCGGCTTCCTGGTATGCCTGAACTTCATCCCAATTCTTGATCTGATCCTTCCACTTGCCGAGCAAGGCATGCTCCGGGGAAAGAACCATATATGTCACGCCGTAGAGCGTATCGGGGCGGGTTGTGAAAACGGTGAGTTTGTCGCCCGTGGTGGCAGTAAAATCAACTTCCGCGCCGGTGGAACGGCCGATCCAGTTTTTCTGCTGTGCCTTCACGCGCTCGGGATACTCCACGAGATCGAGATCGTTGATGAGGCGATCCGCATACGCGGTGATTTTAAGCATCCACTGCGACTTGATTTTATGCACCACAGGGCTGCCGCAGCGTTCACACACGCCTTCCACGACTTCCTCATTGGCAAGAACACATTTGCAGGAGGTGCACCAGTTGACGGACATCTCTTTTTTATAGGCGAGACCGTGCTTGAAGAGCTGCAGGAAAATCCACTGCGTCCATTTGTAATAATCCGGGTCTGTGGTGTTGATTTCACGGGACCAATCAAAAGAAATACCCAGAGAGCGGATCTGCTGCTTAAAGCGTGCAATGTTCTTCTTCGTTACCTCGGCAGGATGCACATGGTTTTTGATGGCATAATTTTCAGTGGGCAGGCCGAAAGCGTCCCAACCGATCGGGTAGAGGACATTATATCCCTGCATTCTGCGCTTTCTTGCCACAATATCGAGAGCCGTGTACGGGCGTGGATGGCCCACGTGCAGTCCCTGACCGGAGGGATACGGAAATTCCACCAGCGCGTAGTACTTCGGCTTTGTGAAATCGTTGGAGGCGTGATAGACGCCGGCTTCTTCCCAGCGGTCCTGCCATTTCTTTTCAATGCGTTTGTGGTCGTACTTTTCACACTTCATTGCTGCGTCGCTCCTACGTTTTCAAATTTCTTTCGCGATCATCGTTCCTGCCGAACGGCACAAACGTTACTCCTGCGTGAGGTATTCCTCAATATTTTCGGAAACGCCGTCTTCCCACAGACGATCCAGGTCATAAAAAGCACGCGCTTCCGGCGTGAAAATGTGAATGATCACCGATTCATAGTCGAGCAAAATCCAGGAGTTGGAGCGGTACCCTTCGACGCGGGCAGCGCTTACCCCCTTTTCCTTCAAACGGAATTCCAGTTCGTCCGCCAGAGATTTGACATGCGTCCCACTGGTTCCGGTTGCAAGGACAAAGTAATCTCCCAAAGTGGAAATTTCGGAGATATTGATGAGATGGACCTGATCGGCCTTTTTCCGGTCTAAAATCTGTACAGCGGCAATTGCCAGTTCCTTCGAATCCATATCGCATCTCCCTGTTTGTTATTTGAGATTTTCTCTTTGCAGAAGCAGCCAGTTATAAAGGGACACCGTGTCCGGATGAATCAGCACTGTGTGGGAAGCCAGATCCGCAATGGTGAAGGAAGTTCCCTCCAGCATGGCAGCCTGCAGATCGCTTTCCGCAAGATGGCGGAGCTTTTCCACACCTTTGTATTCCCGATCCGCAGAAATAAAGTCGGCGGTGAACACAATCTGTTCCAGAAGGGTCATGTCGGCTTTGCCTGTTGTGTGCCAGCGCACAGCGCTGAGAATCTCCGGATCGGTTACGCCGCATTTTTTTTCCAGGTAGGCAGCACCCAGTATGGCATGCCAAACCTTGCGGCTGCGGCGTTCCGTTTCCGTAAGTATTATAGCAAAGCTCTCCATCATTTGCAATTGTTTCTCCGGGGGAATCTCTTTCGTGATGTCATGCAGAATCCCGGCGAGCTCCGCTTTTTCCGCATCTGCGCCGAATCGCATCGCCAGGCGGACCGCTTCCTTTGCCACACAAAGAGAGTGATGATATCGTTTATCAGAAAGCATGGGGCGGATGAGCGCTTTTGCCTCCGCTGTCGTCATGCCAATGCCTCCTCGTATAATAAGCTTAAAGTTAATAAATCAGGTATCAGCAGGCTTTGGGATGCCCGTGATACAATAGCTGTAGGACAGCAGGGTCAAGTTCTAATGCCTCCAGTTGAGCCGCAAGGTTGCTTCAAAAAAAGTCCGTCCCCCTGAGTCGGAAGTTAGCTGCAAACTCATTGGCTGTTTGCCGGAGGCAAGGCCGCCCTTTCAGCAGTGAGGGATATCGCATTGGCCTGCTCCGGAATGATTCTGATACGCGAGGTTGCGGACGCTCCGGTTATCATGGGTATCTCAAAGCCTGCTGGCCTGAAATCTCCATGTGGGGAGGTGAAAATTGTGAATCCATTATTCGTTGGCATTGATGTGAGCAGCAAAAACAATGTGGCTTACCTGATGAAACCAGACGGCAGTAAGCATTCCAGTTTTTCTGTGCAGAACAACCTTGGCGGTGCTAAAATATTGTCAGAAAGAATCGTGTCGGCGCTTGGCTCCATGCAACTCAGTGATGTGGTGATCGGCCTGGAAGCCACCTCTATCTATGGGGACAGCCTTGTCTATGCTCTCCGGGAGGATGGCAGTCTTGGCCGGTTCCAGCGGAAAATTCATGTTCTCAATCCTAAGCAGGTCAAAAAGTTTAAGGAAGCCTATCCTGACCTGCCCAAGAATGACTTTGTGGATGCCTTTGTGATTGCCGACCATCTCCGTTTTGGCAGGATCGCCAAGGAGGTCTATATGGACGACTATCGCTACCAGGCACTCAGAACCCTTACCAGAGCCAGATTTGATGTGATTCAGAACCTGACACGGGAAAAGCAGCGGTTTGCAAACTACTTGTTTTTGAAGTGCTCCGGCATGGCCCAGGACAAGGACATTCAGAACACCAGCGCCACCACCATTGCGCTCATGGAACGCTTTGAGACTGTGGACGATCTGGCAAATGCGGATCTGGACGAACTGACAGCTTTTATTGCCGAAACAGGCCGCGGCAGATTTGCCGATCCGAATGCTGTGGCCAAAGTGATACAAACTGCGGCCAAAGGATCTTACCGCCTGCCCAAGACTGTGAACGACACCGTGAACCAGGCAATGTCTGTTTCTATTGCCTCTATGCGGGCACTGAAGGAACAGGTCAAGGTTCTGGACAAAGCCATTGAACAACAGTTTGAAATTATCCCAAACACTCTAA
>CAKNKY010000009.1 GCA_930987725.1 uncultured Anaeromassilibacillus sp.
GCACCCCACTTGTTATTCAGTATACCATACTGTCTAACAAATGGGGTGCAGTTCAACCCCATAGGCCGGTTTTCACAAGCTAACGGCAGCCCAAAAGCGCGGATTTTCAAACTGTGCAGAATTTGTTATCTCGTGCGGAAACTGTAGACGGTGTCGGTGGCAAACGCTTCGCCGGGCTGCAGATAATGGAACGGGAATTCGGGACGATGCGGGGAATCCGGGAATACCTGGGTTTCCAGGCAGAAAGCGCCGTGATCCACGAGCGGAACACCGTCCACGCCGGCGCCGCTCAGGCTGTTGGCCGTGTAAAGCTGCATGCCGGGCTGATCGGTGTAAACTTCCATCACACGACCGCTCGCTTTGTCATATGCTTCGGCAGCCTTGCGCATGCCTTCTCCGCGCAAAACAAAGTTGTGGTCATAACCGCCGCAAACCTGAAGCAGATGATCGTCGGCAAACATGTCGCGCCCGATCTCCTTAGGCTCGTTGAAATCATAAGGCGTGCCGGCAACTGGAACCAGCTTGCCCGTGGGGATGAGATCGTCGCTTGCCGCCGTGATGGCATCGGCATTAATCTGGAGTTCCTGATGGAAGATCGGTTTCGAAGCGTCACCGCTCAGATTAAAGAAGGAATGGTTCGTCAGGTTCAGAACCGTTGCCTTGTCTGTCTTGGCGCGGTACGCAATCCGAAGATCGTTCTTGTTTGTAACCGTATAGGTCACTTCCACAGAAAGATTGCCAGGGAAGCCTTCCTCACCATCCGCGCTCACATAGGAGAATGTGACAGAAGGCCCTTCCGCCGTTTCAGAGGCATCCTTCACACTCCACAGGCGGTGAGAGAAGCCGGTAGGACCACCGTGCAGGGAGTTTTCCCCGTCATTCTTTTCCAGTGTATATGTTTTGCCGTCAATGGAAAATGCTGCACCGCTGATGCGGTTGGCATATCTGCCGCAGACAGCGCCCTGATAATCGCCGGCTTTCGCGTATTCCTCGAGCGTGTCGTGGCCAAGGATGACGTTTGCGGAAACACCGTTGCGATCCGGCGCATAAATCCGGACAATGCGGCAGCCAAATGGGATAATTTCCGCGCACAGACCGCCTGCGCCGCAGAGAATATAGCGGTCAACAGCTGCTCCGTCCGGAAGGATGCCAAAAGGTGCTGTGGTGATACTCATAAAGAAAGACTCCTCTCATCAAAATAGTTTTTATTCTCCAAGCAGGGCTGCACCGATAATACCGGCATCATTGCCAAGCTGGGCACGGCAGATCACAGTGTGTTTTCCGCCGTTTTTGTAGTTATAAGCATTCTGCTCGACCAGATTGCGGATCGGTTCCAGCAGCGCTTCTCCTTCGTTGCTGACGCCGCCGCCGATGCAGAGGATATCCGGCTGGAAAATGTTTACACAGTTGATCACACCGCAGGCAAGATAGGAAATATAGCGATCCACAACCTCTTTCCCAATAGGATCGCCTGCGCGCATGGCCTGAAATGCCGTGCGGCCTCCCACTGCGTCCAGACTGCCGTTTGTAATCTCCCAGATGGGACTGTCCTTCTTCAGAACATGGGCAGCCATGGCTTCGCGCGTCATACGAATCAGCGCCGTTGCGGAAGAATACGCTTCCCAGCAGCCGCGCCGGCCGCAGGTGCATGCCGCGCCGCCCGCCTGGATCACCATGTGGCCCAGTTCGCCGCCCGCAAAATTGGAACCCGAGTAGATTTGCCCATGGATGATGACGCCGCCGCCTACGCCTGTGCCAAGAGTGACGGCAACAGCGTTGTCGGCGCCTTTCAGGGCGCCGGCTTTGTACTCGCCGTAAGCCGCTGCATTCGCATCGTTTTCCACGAGCACCGCACGCCCGGTCGCCTTTTCCAATTTTTCACGCAGAGCAAAATTGTTGAGATAGAGATTGTTTGCGTATTCTACTACTCCCGTCGAACCATTGATCGTACCGGGGCAGCCGATACCGATCCATGGCACGTCGTTCAGGGAAATGCCGGCAGCCGCTGCCGCTTCATTTGCCGCTGCCGCCAAATCATCGATCAAACCGTCATCGCAGGGCAAACGCGTTTTCCGCTTCCCACGGGCGATGATTTGATAGGATTCATCGACAATGCCGGCCGCAATGTTCGTACCGCCGAGATCAATGCCGAGGTAAACCTTCATAATCAAAAACCTCCCTGTATGCATTCACTCTTTTGATCTAAGTATAGAGGAAGAGAGGGGAAAAGTAAAGGCAAAGAAAAAAGAATTGTTCCATCCCTGCCGCTGTGCTATAATAAAGCAAATATGAAAATAAAACTCGTGCGTTCCACAGGCAACACTGCTTTCGGAACCATCGGAAGATTGCTTCACAGAAAAGGAGAAATCCATGATCATACAAGAGCTGCCTGCATGGATGCAGAATGAAGATACGGCTTTATGGCTTGAAAAATTGCGAAAGAAAAGAGGAACGCTGGCCTGCAAACGCGCTTTTGACATTGCGGCGTCATTTCTCATCCTTGTTATCATATCTCCGTTTTTACTGTTGCTCGCGCTTGCCATCAAGCTGGATTCTCCGGGCCCTGTCTTTTACCGTCAGGTACGTGTCGGCCGGGGAGGGCAGGATTTCCGTATTTTTAAGTTCCGCACTATGGTGCAGAATGCTGACAAGATCGGTCCGCCTCTCACGGTGGGAGACGATCCCCGCATCACACGCATGGGCCGGTTGATCCGGAAATGCCGTCTTGATGAATTCTCCCAGTTGCTGAACGTTCTCTCCGGCGCTATGAGTCTTGTTGGCCCGCGGCCGGAAGTGCGGAAATACGTGGACGGATATCGCCCTGAATATATGGCGACGCTCCTGATTCGCCCGGGCATCACAGCGCCTTCCAGCATTGCATTCAAGGATGAAGACAAATTGCTCGAAAAAAGCGACAACCCGGAACAGACCTATTTCGACAAGATTCTCCCACCCAAAATGGCGCTCAACCTAGACTATATGGAGCACATTTCTCTTTGGAGAGATATCAAGATTTTATTCCAGACCTTTGCGGCTGTGATCAAGTGAGGAGGGAGCCCATTGCCAGATGAATTTTCCCGATCCAGGCTTCTTCTGGGGCAGAAAGCAATGGATCGCCTTGCCTGCGCCAAGATAGCCGTTTTTGGCCTCGGCGGTGTAGGCGGCCATGCTGTGGACGCTTTGGCCCGCACGGGTGTTGGATCGTTCGTCCTTGTGGATGGCGATCGCGTGAGCCTCACCAATATCAACCGGCAAATTGTTGCAGACCATTCCACCGTCGGCAGACTGAAAACCGAAGTGATGCGGGAACGCATCCTGCTCATCAATCCGCACGCTTCTGTGGAAGCCCATCCTGTCTTTTTCCTGCCGGGGGATGCGGATAGCTTTCTCAATGGCTGCGATTATCTTGTGGACGCCGTGGATACCGTGGCTGCGAAGCTCCGCCTGGCAGAAATCGGGCAGGAGCGCGGGATACCGGTGATCAGTGCGATGGGAGCGGGAAACAAGCTCGATCCCACACGTTTTGAAGTGGCGGACATCACGGAAACTTCTGTCTGTCCGCTTTGCCGTGTGATGCGGCGTGAACTGAAGAAGCGGGGCATTCCCCATCTGAAGGTGGTATACTCGCGTGAGCCGCCTCTCCCTGTGTATCCCGAGGAAGGGGGAAGCGAGGAAAAAGGAACGACAGGAAGAACAGCGCCGGGCAGTCTCGCCTTTGTTCCATCCGTGGCCGGGCTGATCCTGGCCTCCCAGGTGATACAGGATCTCACCGAAGGGCTGCGTCCCGAACCAGCGCCGTGCTGAGGGCGCAAATTCCAAAAGGCAATCCGAATTCAAAAAGACAGTGAAAGAAGGGAAAACAGTGGGAAATTGCCTTGTTCTCCTGACAAAAACTTATCCTTATGCAAAAGGGGAGGAATTTATCGAAGATGAGATTCCGCGCCTTGCGGAATCCTTTGAAAAGATCATCATCCTGGCCACCAGTGTGCCGGACGGCGCCGTGCAGACGCGGCATACCCCGCAGAATGTATCCTGCCATGCTGTTTTTGCGCGTGTCATCAAGCGGTCCCTGCCAGTAAACGCGCTCTCGTTGTTTCCGTTTACAGATTGCGGCGGTTTTGCGGACAATGCGGAGCGGGAGGCGCTGCGCGGCAATCTGAAGCGGCGGGCGTACCTCTGCTATTTCATTGCAAAAGCAAAGGGCGTCGCCCATGAGTGTGCCAGATTTCTGCGGAAATACGATCTTTCGGCATTTGAGGGCGTCACATTCTACGCGTTCTGGTTTTATGACGTTGCCATGGCGGCCTGCTGGCTGCGCGATCTGTGCAAAAATCCGGTTAAGAAAGCTGTGTGCCGGGCGCACAGCTATGATCTCTATCCTTCCGGCAGTTTGACGCCGGGATATCTGCCCTTGAGGAGGTATCTTCTGGAGCATATTGATGCCGTCTATCCCTGCTCGCAAAACGGTACCGATTATCTTTCCAGCCACTACCCTCCCTATGCAAGGAAGATTCACACAGCCTATCTGGGCACGCGAGATTACGATCTTTCCCCGGTCAAAACAGACGAGACGATTGAGCTTGTGAGCTGCTGCCACCTGGCCCCTCATAAGCGCATTGACCTGCTCGCGAAATCTCTTTCTTTTCTTTCTGATCTGCACCGCCCCATTCACTGGGTACATTTTGGCACAGGGGAAGGCCTCGAGGATCTGAAAAAATATGCGGAGGAACATCTTGGCTTCATGAAAACAGAATTTCCCGGTTTTATTCGGAACGAAGATCTGATGAGATATTACCAGACACATCCGGTGGACTGGTTTTTGAATGTCAGCAGCCAGGAAGGGCTTCCTGTGAGCATTATGGAAGCATGTTCGTTCGGCATTCCCGTGATCGCAACGGATGTGGGCGGCACATCAGAGATTGTGCGCGGCGGGGAGACGGGATATCTGCTGCCTGCCGATTTTGCACCGGAAGATCTCGCGAAGCTGCTCCGCCGGCAGTTCCTTGCCGAACCGGAAGCGCATGAACGCCTGCGTTTGAACTGCCGGCGTCTCTGGCAGGAAAATTTTTCGGCAGATGTCAATTTTGCCCGCTTTGCGCAGAAACTTGCCCCGCAGGAAAAACCGATTCTGTAAGACAGCGGCGGCCGGGCTCTGAATGCCCGGCCGCCGGTTTTGCCGCGGAAGCGGCGTTATTCCCGCATTTTCAGGTGTTCAATCTCCTGATCAAGCGATTCCTCTCCCGCGCCTCTCCGCAGCAGCTCGAGCTGCTTTTCTTCGGGAAGCGCATTGAAGTAGGCTCTTGCCTGCTCATGCTCGCTTGACCATTGGTTCAAAATGAGCGGGGGAATCAGATACTCCATGGGAAACTCCTTTCCGGCCTTAAAATGCCTGGGGGTGTTCTTCCACAGAGGCGGCAAGGCAGTCTGCCAGGCGGCGGAGATCTTCTTTTCTGTCTGTCTGCCGGGCCCGCTGGAACAGGGCTTGCCGTTCCTGGCTGCCCATTGCGCGAAACGCTTCAGCCGCTGCCGGGTTTTCGGCAATCACAAACAAAAAATTTTCCGGGAATCCGTTTGCCATTTGCCGTTCTCCTTTCCTGAAAAACCGTTTGCGCGGGGTTAACCGCGCTTTTCTATTGTGCGGCAGCCTGTGCCGTTTCATTCTGGTAATCCATGGGTTCACAGATGAAAAAACAGGAAAAATAAGATTGATGAAAAAGGGGAGACACCATGCGTGATCCGATGCAGATTCTTCAGGACTATTTTGGATATTCTTCCTTCCGGCCGGGGCAGAAGGAACTGGTCGGCGGCTTGCTTGCCGGCCGGGATGTGCTTGGAATTCTCCCCACGGGGGCAGGCAAGTCCATTTGTTATCAGGTACCCGCTCTCGCACAGGACGGTGTCACGCTTGTCATTTCCCCTTTGATTTCTCTTATGAAGGATCAGGTTGCCTCCCTGATTCAGTCCGGCGTGAAAGCGGCTTATCTGAACAGTTCTCTCACACCGGGCCAGCTTCGCCTTGCACAGGAGCGTGCTGCGCAGGGATGGTACAAAATCATCTATATTGCTCCGGAGCGGCTGCTGACGGAAGGCTTTGCCCGCGTGACGCGGAGCGTTCCTATCTCCCTCGTCGCTGTGGATGAGGCACACTGCGTGTCCCAGTGGGGGCAGGATTTCCGCCCTGGCTATTTGAAAATTCGTGAGTTTCTCGAAACGCTCCCCGTTCGCCCGCCGGTGGGTGCCTTCACAGCGACTGCTACCAGCACAGTCCGGCGTGACATTGTCTCCCTGCTCGGCCTGCAGAACCCTGTTATCGCCTGCACTGGCTTTGACCGCCCCAATCTCTTTTTTGAGGTTCTCAAGCCGCACGATAAAAAAATGGCGCTGCTTTCTCTCCTGCGCCGGGAGGATCCGAAGAGCGCCATTGTCTATTGCGCTACACGGAAGGCAGTGGAGGATGTCTGCGAAACACTGAACCACGCAGGCATTTGCGCCGTGCAATACCATGCCGGCCTCACGCTGGAGGAACGCCGTGCAAATCAGGATGATTTTCTTTACGACAGGGCTCCCGTCATGGTGGCGACAAACGCCTTTGGCATGGGTATCGATAAGTCGGATGTGTCCATGGTTGTGCACTATAATATGCCGAAAAACATGGAAAGCTATTATCAAGAAGCCGGCCGCGCAGGGCGGGACGGTTCGCCCGCCAAATGCATTCTCCTGTATTCCGGGCAGGACGTCGTCACAAACCGTTTCCTGATCGAACACGGTGCCGATGAGAACGAGGCTCTGAGTGAGGAAGATCGCCGCCGCGTTCGCAGGCTGGAAGAAGAGCGCCTGAAAAAAATGACCTTTTACTGTTCTGCAAAAGGGTGTCTGCGCGCTTATATCCTGCAGTATTTCGGCCAACCTGCGCCGCGCCGCTGCGATAACTGCGGCAATTGCCTGGGAACGGGACAGCAGGGACAAGAGTTTGCGCAGCACCGGCCGCATTTTTTCCAACGAAAAAAACAGGAAGAACTCACCAATCGGCCGGAGCTCTACGAGGAGCTGCGCACCCTGCGCAAACGCCTGGCTGCACGCGCCGGCGTACCGGCTTATGTGGTGTTCACCGATCGTGCCCTGCGTGAAATGGCAGGGTTGCTTCCCACCACGGAACAGGAGTTGCTGGAAGTGAGCGGTGTGGGGCGGGCAAAATGTGAGCGTTACGGTTTTGATTTTTTGCAGGTCTTGCGAAAATATGCTGAAGAACATGGAAAAATTTAATGTTTTCGTCATTTTTTCGTGAAAGAAAGGAAATGAGAAAACGGTAAAATAAATCTGTTTGCCGAATTATGGAATGACGCTGCCGCACCCGCATTGCATTTCCGTCGAAAAAAGGCTATAATAAAGGCGTTTCCGGCGAAAGGGAAGAGAAAAAGCTGCGGCTTTCCCCGCCAAAAAATATGTGATGAACTGAGGAATGGCCTTGAATAAGTATAAACGGCTTCTCTCGAACACGCTGATTTTTGCAATCGGAACATTCAGCTCCAAGGTGCTGAGCTTCCTGCTCACGCCTCTGCTTTCGCATGCTTTGTCCCCGGCGGAATTCAGTATCACAAATATGATAGTGGATATGGGCAATCTGCTTCTGCCGGTTGTCACACTCGGTATTGTAAATTCCATCATCCGCTTTGGCCTTGACAGAAGCGTCAAGAAAAGCGATGTTTTCTCCACCGGCTTCTTTACGATTCTGTTCGGGTTCCTTCTCCTGCTTGTGCTGCAGCCCGTCATTGTCCCTGTTTTGACGCCTGTTATGGAGCTTATGGACATCGAGCCGAAGTACGTCTCGCAGTATATGATGTACCTCATCTGCTTTGTCGGCATGTCCTCCATGCGTTCCCTGTTTTCTCAGTTCACACGGGCGCGGGGGTTGGTTCGCCTCTTTGCTGTGGACGGAATCATCAGCACGTTCACCACTGTGCTGTTTTCATGCCTTTATGTGATGGTATTCCATATGGGTGTGGTAGGATACATTTCCGCCATTATCACATCCGACACCTGTTCTGTGATTTTCCTTGCCATTACCTCTAAAAACCTGCGCTATCTGCAGCCTTTGCGCATCGATCGGGCTGTCCCCGGCGCCATGCTGCGTTATTCGATTCCCATGGTACCCAACACGATTTTCTGGTGGATCACAAATATCGCCAATCGTTTTCTCATTGCAGCACTCATGAGCCAGACGGATGCCGGCCTTTATGTGGCGGCCTATAAGGTGCCGAATCTCATCGTTCTCGTTTCCGGCATTTTCATGGATGCCTGGCAGATGAGCGCTGTCACGGAAACAAAGGGAAGAAACAGGTTCTTCACCCGGGTGTTTACCGCCTATTATGCGCTCATGTTTATGGCTGCTTCCGGCGTCATCCTGTTCAGCAAGGTGATTACGCATATTCTTGTGGCAGACGATTATTATGTTTCCTGGCAATACATCCCGCTGCTCGTCGTTGCCACCGTATTCACCTGCCTGGTGAATTTCCTTGGCAGTGTGTACATGATGGAAAAGAAAAGCATGCATTCTCTGCTCACGGCAATTGTAGGTGCTGGTGTGAATGTGGGCCTGAATTTCCTGTTGATCCCCGTCTGGGGTGTCAACGGCTCCGTTGTGGCCATGCTGGTGAGTTATTTTGTCGTATTCCTCATTCGCATGGCTGACACCAAACGCTATGTGCGCATCCGGGTAAGCATTTTCCGCATGAGCGTGAACACGGCGCTGCTTTTGGTGCAGGCTTTGATTATGATTTTTGAGTTTCCTCTTTGGATACTCTGGGAAATTCTGCTCACGGCGCTGATGCTTGTGCTCAACGCAAAGGAGATCCTGGAAAGCGTTATGAAAATACTGCACAGAGGAGGAAAGGCTTCAGCTGAAAACGGCTGAGCCTGCCTTCTGGAAGAAAGGGAGTAGCAACCTATGGTTCGGCTTTGTATCTTTGATTTGGACGGCACATTGGCAAACACGCTGGAGTCCATTGCAGGCTTTGCTAACGAAGCTTTGGCGCAGTGCGGTTGGAAAGCGATTGAGCCGACATCTGAATACCGTTTCCTCGTGGGGAACGGCGCGGACCGCCTGATTCGAAGAATGCTGGAGCACACGGCAGATCGGTATTCGGAAGAAGATGTCTCCAGACTGCGTTCCGTATACGATGCATTGTACCTTTCCGACCCGATGAAAAATGTAACGGAATACCCGGGGCTGCTTCCCGTGCTGCAGCGCTTGAAGAAGGAGGGCATTCTTCTGGCTGTTCTCTCCAACAAGCCGGATGACGCAGCCTGCGCCGTGGTGCGCGGCTTATTCCCAGCAGATTTGTTTAACGTGTATCACGGCCAGCGTGAGGGCATTCCGCGCAAGCCTGCCCCCGACGGTGCGCTTCTTATTGCAAAGAAACTCGGCGTAGCTCCTTCCGATTGTCTTTATATCGGTGACAGCGGCGTGGATATGGACACGGGCCGCAACGCCGGCATGCGCACGGTGGGGGTTGCATGGGGGTTCCGCGGGCAGGCAGAGCTTCGGGAACACGATGCCTGTTTTATTGCGCAAAAGCCGGAGGACCTGCTCACGTTTGCCGGAGTGGAGGGGGACAAATGAAAATCCCCACCGCGAGAATTCGCCACTGGGGGCCAGGCCTGCGCGTCATCAAAACCGGCATGGCTGTTACCGTCTGCGTCTGCATCTCTCATGCAGCCCAGCTCGGCCACCCTCTTTTGACGGCTTTGGCAGCGGCAACCGTGATGGGAAAAACGATAGATGATTCCCTGCGCCTTGCGCGGGATGGAGCGGTCACTTCCCTGTTGGGAGCTATGCTCGGCCTTCTGCTTTCCCTATGGACCTATGGAAACGCTGCCCTGTGCGGGATTGGCGTCATCGCAGTTTTATACCTGTGTGTACTGCTTCGCATGGGCAGCAGCGTCTTGTTGGCAGAAACAGTGCTTCTTTTTGTCATGCTGATACCGGGAAGGGGTCCGCTTTGGCTGAATGCCGCGCTTTGCGCGGCGGAAACACTGCTGGGAATCGCGGTAGGCCTGGCAATAAATCTTGTCATCCTGCCGCATCACGCCGTGGAGGAGATTCGTGAAAATTTCAACGTTCTCCGTGCCCTGACGGCACAGGCGCTTCACGCAGCCCGGGCCGAAAGTCCTGCGCCTTTGCAGGAGCTGGAATCCGGCATTGAAAAACTCTCGGCCAGCATCCGGGCTTATGTGTCGCAGCGTAAATTTCTGCGCGGCAGTGATGAGGAGGTATTCCGCCTATCCTGCATTTTACCGTATTTCAAAGAATTTACACAGGAACTGAACAGCGTGCAGTCTCTGCGGGCGCCTGAAAACGCACGTTTGCCGGAGGAAGATAGGACAGTTCTTCAACGATATCACATGTCGCGGCTGGAAAGCCTTGCGCTCCAATGCCTCCCCGCCAAAGAGGAACGCAGGGAAGAGAAATGCCGCACAGCAGAAAAATAGCAGGCTTGAATTTAGGAGGAACATTCTGATGGAAGAAGCCAAGATTGAACATCTCTATGATTTAACCCACACGGCAGCCGCTCCGTATTTGAAGCAATTTGTTTACCCATGGGAAGCTCTCCGCGGCGTCGGCGATTTTATTCGCTCGCTTGGAGCAACGCTTTCGGCGGAACAATACGATCATCCTTCCGCGGATGTCTGGATCGCAAAGTCCGCCAAGGTTTTTCCCACTGCAACCATTCTCGGCCCAACCATTATCGGGCCCGAAACAGAGGTTCGTCCCGGCGCTTTTATCCGCGGCAGTGCACTTGTGGGAGGAGGCTGCGTCGTCGGCAACTCCACGGAATTGAAAAACGTAATTTTATTTGACAACGTCCAGGTTCCCCACTACAACTATGTAGGGGATTCCATTTTGGGCTATCATTCCCACATGGGCGCCGGGTCCATCACTTCAAACGTCAAATCAGACAAAACACCTGTCGTGGTACACGGGACTTCGGAGCATGTGGAGACAGGTCTAAAAAAAATGGGGGCCATGCTGGGCGACTTTGTGGAGGTTGGCTGCAACTCTGTGTTGAATCCCGGCACGGTTATCGGCCGCCACAGCAATGTATACCCTCTCTCCATGGTGCGCGGCGTCGTCCCGGAACAGCATATTTTCAAGCGTCCCGGCGAAGTCGTGCCGAAGCACTGAAAGGGGGAAAGGGTTGCCATGCAGAAAACGGCTGCTGCCATCCATGATTTTTCCGGTTTCGGCAAATGTTCGCTCACGGTAATCCTCCCGGTTCTTTCAGCCGCAGGCATTGCATGCAGCGCCGCGCCCACAGCAATTCTCAGTTCGCACACGGGCGGCCTTCCGAATGTATATGTACAGGATTTCACGGAAGGCCTGCACGGATTTACCCGGCAATGGACGGAGCTTCCTCTTTCTTTTGATGCCATCTATACTGGATACATGTCTTCCCCTGAACAGGTGGAAGCCTGTGCCGAACTGACAGACGTATTGCGAAAACCGGGTACGCTCTTCGTGGCAGATCCGGCATTGGGAGATAACGGCAGCCTTTACAGCGGCGTGAACAAAGCAACCGCATCTGCCATGGCGCGGTTCTGCTGCCGTGCCGACCTGATCTTGCCGAATTTAACGGAAGCAGCCCTTCTTTTGGGGGAGAAACCGAATCTTTCGCCGACGCGTGCCGAGGTGGAAGAGCTGCTGCAAAAGCTTGCCGCTCTTGGTCCGCGCCGCGTCGCAATTACCGGCGTTTCTTTTTCGCCGCGAAAAATTGGCGCCGCCTGTTACGACGCATTGTCCCATGAAACGGCTTTTGCTTTTGCTCCCTGCATGGAGGGCCACTACCACGGCACAGGTGATCTCTTTGGAGCTGCGCTGCTCGGCGGCTTGCTGCGCGGCCTGCAGTTCCGTGAAGCCATGCAGGCTGCCGTATCCTTTGTGAGCCGCTGTGTCTGGCGCACGAAGCAGAACGGGACGGATCCCCGCTTCGGCCTCGATTTTGAGGAAGAGCTGCCGTTCTATCTGCATGCGCTTTCCATCATCGTGTAAAATGACTAGGGAGGTGAATCCGTGGTGCCGGATCTCGAAGCTCTGCAGAACGGAATCCTTTATGTAATTCGCATTTTGATCCCGCTGCTCTCCATTGTGGTGCTGGCCCGGGCATTTCACTCCATCAAGGCGGGGCGCAGGCGGGAAGAGCCGGTGATCGTGCTGCAAAACACGGTGACGAAAGAGATTGTCCCTGTTTTGTATTGGGAAAACTCGCTTGGCAGAAGCCGCAGCTGTGATATTGTGCTGCCAGATCCCACTGCAAGCCGTGACCATGCTGTTCTCATGCGGCGCGAGAGCGGCTGGATTGTGACGGACACCGGATCGAAGGCGGGTACCCGCGTGAACGGCCGGTCCATCAAGCAGCCCGCCTCCGTCTCTCCGGGAGATATCATCACGCTCGGTTCCACCTCCCTGATGCTGCAGCGCACGAGCGAGGCAAAGCTTCCGCAGAAGGTTCACCGTGCGCGTCATGCCGCTTCTCCGTTTGGTCTCTTGCTCCTTGTGAGTGTCATTCAGTTTTTTCTCCTGCTGGAGGCCTGTTTTGGCGGCGGGGAATTTTCTCTCCTGCCCGTGTTTCCATTTGTCGCGCTCCAAATTATGGAATGGGGTCTGTATGCGTATTCCATGCGCATGCTGGATCATGTCAGCTTTGAGCTGGAAACCATCGGCTTTTTGCTTGGCGGGACGGGTGTTCTGCTTCTGAGCGGCATGCGCGGCAGTCTCCCGGAAGGAGCGGAAGCACCCGGCATGTGGGCCATTTTTGATTCTTCTCTCAGCACTGTCTATATGCAGCTCCTCACCATGCTGTTCGGCATTGTCGTTTTCAGCGTGCTGATCTGGCTGATGGGGGATCTTGACCGCGTCATGAAGCTTCGGCCCTGGATTGCCGGGGCAGCTATTTTGCTGTTTGCCGTCAACCTTGTGTTTGCCTCTGCAACTTATGGCGCGGGAAACTGGATCAAAATCGGGCCCATCTCCCTTCAGCCTTCTGAGTTTATCAAAATTGCCTTCGTTTTCGTGGGCGCTTCCACGCTGGATCGGCTGCAGACGAAACAGAACCTCACGGCTTTTCTGGCATTTACAGGCGTTTGCCTGGTAAGCCTGTTTCTCATGCGTGATTTCGGCACTGCCTGTATCTTTTTTGTCACATTTCTGTTCATTTCTTTTATGCGCTCCGGCAGCATCCGCACCATTGTGCTTGCAGTGGCAGCGGCTGTGTTCGGCGCATTCCTTATCCTGCAGTTCCGGCCGTATGTGCTGAGCCGTTTTCAGGGCTGGCGTCATGTGTGGGACTATGTGAACGAAAGCCAGGGATACCAGCAGGTGCGCGTTCTCTCCTACGGTGCAAGCGGCGGCCTGTTCGGCATGGGAATCGGCAACGGTATGCTCGGCGGCGGCCGCAGTGGAAATTCTGTTTTTGCAGCGGACAGCGATCTGGTGTTTGGCATGCTCTGGGAGGAACTCGGCCTCATCATGGCGATCGTCGTCGTATGCGCCATTGCCATGCTGGTGTTCTGCGCCCGGTCAGACGCCACCCGCAGCCGTTCCACGTTCTATTCCATTGCCGCCTGTGCCGCTGCCGGCTCGTTGCTTTTCCAGGCTTGCCTGAACGTCTTCGGTGTGGTGGATGTGCTTCCGCTCACCGGCGTCACGCTCCCGTTCGTGAGCGCAGGCGGCTCAAGCATGGTCTCTGTGTGGGGTATGCTTGCTTTTATCAAGGCGGGGGACGAGCGCACCTATGCGGCCAGAAGGCCCAAGCGTAAGAGGAGGTGACACGGTATGAAAACGACGGGAACCCGTTCGCTGATTCTTGTGCTACTCACGCTTGCGTTTGTGGCAGGCATGGCTCTGTTTCTCAGTGAATATGTGACAGATGGCGGGAGCTGGGCCATCCAGCCGTTCAATAAGCACATCACACAGGGGCAGTCGCTTTCCGGCCGTGTACTCGATCGGAACGGAACGGTGCTTGCCTACAGCGACGAAACGGGCCGCATATACCATGACGATCAAACCATTCGTCTCGCCATGCTCCACACCGTGGGCGACACGCGTGGCTATATTTCTTCCTCCGCCCAATATCTGTACCGTGCGGAGCTCTCCGGTTACAATCTCATCACCGGCCTGGTTTCTCCGTTTGGCAAGATAAAGGGAAGCGACGTCACGCTGACGCTCGACGCCAACCTCTGCAAAACGGCTTATCAGGCTCTTTCCGGGAAAAAGGGAGCCGTCATTGTCTACAATTATCAGACGGGGGAGGTTCTGTGCGAAGTCAGCGCGCCTTCGTTTGATCCTGGTGCACCACCGGCTGATCTGGACACGGATGAAACGGGAAAGTATGACGGTGTTTACCTGAACAACGTGCTCTCGTCCACCTACACGCCCGGTTCCATCTTCAAGATTGTCACAACAGCTGCAGCGATTGAAGCCATTCCCGAGCTGGACAGCCGCACCTTCACCTGCGAAGGCAGCGTCATCATCAACGGAAACCAGATCAATTGCACAGGGGTACACGGGCAGATCGATTTCAAAACGGCTCTTGCGCATTCCTGCAATGTGGCGTTCGGTGAACTCGCTGTGGAGCTGGGTGAGGACAGGATGACGGAGATGGCAAATCGCCTCGGCTTCAACAGCAGTTACTCTGTCTGCGGCGTTACCACGGCCAAAAGTGTGTACCAGGTGGACAGCGCATCCGACGATGAGCTTGCCTGGAGCGGCATCGGTCAGTTCACCGATCTGGCAAATCCAATGCACATGGCAATCCTCATGAGTGCCATTGCAAATGACGGTGTGCCTACCATGCCATACTTTGTCAGCAACATTACCACCAGCTTTGGATTGCCGTCCGGAGTCGGCCATGGAGGGAAAGGAGAGCGCATGCTCTCCACCTCAACAGCAGAACGGCTGCAAACGTATCTTCGCTACAACGTTTCCTCCTATTACGGGGACAGCATGTTTCCCGCCGGCATGGAGGTTTGCGCCAAAACCGGCACAGCGGAAGTAGGAGAGGGAAAAGCCCCCACCGGCTGGATGGTGGGTTTTTCCGCCAACAGTGCCACGCCTTATGCTTTTGCCATAGCTGTGGAGGAAGGCAGCTCCGGTATCGGATCCGCCGGCTCTGTCGCGAGTGCCGTTCTTTCCGCCCTGGCAGGCTGATTGCTTTTCCCTTGCGCCGCCCCGCAATTTGGGGCGGCTTTTCTTTTTGACTGCACCTTTCCGCCCCGAAAAAACTTGTGTTTCTTCTCATAAAATCATTCTTCAAAGTATTGATTTTTTGGATAACAATGCTATAATAAAAACAGTCACACCGCATAGGCATTGTGAATCTATTTTGAAAGGGCTGATCCCATGGAGAGTAGAAGTATTCAAATCAAATGCAAAAAGAATAAGAACATTTCGCTGCGGGTAATCCCCGGGCATTTTGCAACAAACCATTCCCATATCAATTACTACATTGACATGACCGGGATCAAGTACCACAGCCTGATTGCAAAACAGGCAGGAGAAACCATGGCCGAGCATTATGCCCACAACACAAGCATTGACACGATCATCTGTATGGATGGCTGTGAACTTGTCGGCGGCTTTATGGCGAATGCACTGAGCAGCTCCGCTATGCACAGCATGAACAGCAAAAATGATATTTGTGTGATTACCCCGGAGTTCAACTCCAACGGTCAGATCATTTTCCGCGACAACATTCAGCCTATGGTGTGGGAAAAACGCGTTTTGCTGCTTGTGGCTTCCGCCACAACGGGCAAAACCATCAACCGCTCTCTGGAATGCATCAAATATTACGGCGGCAATGTCGTGGGCATCGCCGCACTGTTCAGCGCAATCCGTGAAAAGCAGGGAATCCCTGTTGACGCCATCTTTACGCAGGAGGATATCCCGAATTACCGCACCTACTCCTTCGAGGAATGCCCCGACTGCAAGGAAAAGCGCAGGATTGACGCCATTGTGAACAGCTACGGTTATTCCAAGCTTTGATTCCTAAGGTTGGGCGGCTTGTGAAAACAAGCCGCCGTCTTTTGCCCGCTGCATGTTCCGCCTGTGAGGAGGAACTTTTTTGCTCAACGAAAATGGCTTTAACGAGTGGGCTTCCGCATATGACGAAAGTGTGAGGGAAAGTGCGCAGGAAGAATCCTATCCCTTCGCCGGATACGGCAAAGTACTGGAAACAATCTTTCAAGCGGCGTCAGCCGGCCCCGGGAAAAAACTGCTTGATGTTGGTTTTGGCACCGCTGCTCTGGCACATCGCTTTTACAGCGCAGGGGCTGAAATATCCGGCATAGATTTTTCCGAAACCATGTGTGAAATCGCACAGAGGAAAATGCCGAAAGCACGCCTGATCCAGCACGATTTTTCAAATGGATTTCCGTCCGTATGGAAGGAAGAACGATTTGACTGCATTGTCTGCACGTATGCGATTCATCATCTCACACCGGAAAAGCAGATCCGTTTTTTGCACGAATTGCTTGCACATCTTTCGGATTCCGGCGTTCTCCTGATTGGAGACGTGGCTTTCGAAACGGCACAGGAACGCGAAATCTGCCGATGCACAGTCGGGGAAGAGTGGGACGAGGAGGAATCGTATCCTGCCGCAGAGGAATGGAAAACAGAATTTCCTCACCTCTTGTTCCGCAAAATTTCTTTTTGTGCAGGCGTTTTTCTTCTCCGTCCCTGAACCATCTCGCTTTAGACTGATATGAAAAAGGAGCGCACGGTTTGAAACCGTGCGCTCCTTTTTTGGGAACGAAGCAATCATCGCTCCGCTGCCTGTTCTTTCTTTCTGGCTTTCTGGCTCTTGATCACCTTCAAGCGCGAGAATTCCTCACGATCCTTTTCTTCCAAGGCGTCGGAAATGAATTTCACCGTTGCCTCAAAGCGCGGGATCATAATATTCTTCAGGGCGTTTGCGCGTTTCTGCGTCTTCTTGATGGCATCCGCCAGACGATAGACGCTGTTCTCCACTTCCGCAAGCTCCGCTGTCAGCCGCTTGACTTCATTGAAGCGTTCATAAGCGCGGTCCATCATGGAGTTTGTGTTGGAAAGGCCATAGGGAATGTTTGTGTCCCCTTTCTCCTCGAGAGAGACCATGGGGATTTCCACACCCATCACGCTGCGGTATGCTACGCGCAGAGAATCGTCAAGCGGTACGGTCCGCGAAATTTCCTGGCAAATGCCGAGGGAAATATTAGCTGTTTGCAGCGCCTTATATGCCTGCGCATACGTCAGATCAATTTTATCCTGAATGGCCGAAGCGCGGTCAATAAGCGCCATCATTTCACGGATCAGAATGTTCCGCTTTCGATCCAGCAGTTCAAAGCCCGTGCGGGACAATTCCAGCGACTTTTTTGTCGCAAGCAAATTGCCTTTGGTGGGTACGGTCTGTACCGCCATGGGTTACGCCTCCTTCTGTCCGGGGCGATAGTACTGATCCAGCAGTTTTTCATCGACGCGATCCAGTTCCTCACGCGGAAGCGTGGACAGCAGCCTCCAACCAAGGTCAAGGCTTTCATCGATAGAGCGATTTTCATTCGCTCCCTGCGTAATAAATTGCTGCTCAAACAGTCTGCCAAACTCCAGATATTTCTTGTCGGTGGGGGAGAGCTCTTCCTCACCGATAACGGAAGCCAGCGAACGGGCATCCATCACCTTCGCATAAGAAGCGAAAAGCTGGTTGGAAAGTGCGGAATGATCGGCACGCGTATAGCCTTCGCCGATGCCGTCCTTCATCAGACGGGAAAGGGAGGGAAGGATGGAAACCGGCGGATAAACACCGGAATTGTCGAGCGAGCGGTCCAGCACAATCTGGCCCTCCGTAATGTAGCCGGTCAGGTCAGGCACAGGGTGCGTCACGTCATCGTTCGGCATCGTCAGAATCGGGATCTGCGTCACCGAACCGGACTTGCCGCGCACCATGCCGGCACGTTCATAAAGGGAAGCCAGGTCGGAGTAAAGATAGCCAGGGAATCCCTTTCTTCCGGGAATTTCGCCTTTACTGGAGCTGAATTCACGCAGCGCCTCAGCGTAAGAAGTCATGTCCGTCATGATGACAAGCACATGCATGCCGAGTTCAAACGCAAGATACTCGGCTGCCGTCAGCGCGCAGCGCGGCGTCAGAATACGCTCGATGATCGGGTCGTTCGAAAGGTTGAGGAACATGACAACCTTCTGCAGAACACCGGACTCATCAAACGAACGGCGGAAATATTCGGCCACATCGTTCTTTGCGCCCATGGCGGCAAACACAATGCAGAACTTCTCTTCACCCTCATCGCTGATTCTGGCCTGACGCGCAATCTGCACGGCAAGCTCGTTGTGCTTCATGCCGGAACCGGAGAAGATAGGCAGCTTCTGGCCGCGGATCAGCGTCATCAGCGTGTCAATGGAAGAGATGCCCGTGTTGATATAGTTCTTCGGGTACACACGGGAAACAGGGTTGATTGGCGTGCCGTTGATGTTGGCACGGGCCACAGGGTAGATGTCGCCCAGCCCGTCAATCGGGCGGCCGGCGCCGTCAAACACGCGGCCCAACAGTTCGGGGGAAAGGGCAAGCTCCATCGGATGGCCCTTCAGGCGCGTACGCGTATTGTCAAGGGAGATGCCGCGCGTGCCCTCAAAGACCTGCACCACAATCCGCTTGCCTTCCATTTGCACAACACGACCCTGACGCATGGTTCCGTCATCCAGGCGGATGTCAACCACTTCTTCGAAGGATGCGCCTTCCACGTCGTCCAGAACAATCAGCGAACCGTTGATTTCACGGACTCCCAAATAATCGATCAGCATGATTCAGTCGCCTCCTTGCAAAATGGTTATGCTGCCACGAGATCGGCCAGGAGCTTGTCAATCTCAGCCGTGTATTCGTCAAACATATCAAGGCGATTGTTCGGAATATCGTACTTCATCTTCACAAGCTTGTCAAACAAACCGGTCTGCAGAATGTTGGAAATCGGCACGCTCGCAGAAATGAGCTGGCGAGCCTTGCGGTAGAGGTGCAGAATCACACGCATCATCTCGCGCTGCTTCTCAAGCGGCACATAAGTGTCCTCCTGATGGAACGCATTCTGCTGCAGGAACCCGACGCGAATCACGCGGGCGATCTCGATGATGAGCTTCTGATCATCCGGCAGCACGTCGGAGCCAATCAGCTTCACGATCTCCATCAGCTTGTTTTCCTCCTGCAGGAGCTGGCTGATGCGGCGGCGGTACTTCACAAAATCTTCGCCGAGGTGTTCGGTATACCAGGGGTCCAGATCAATAAAGTATTCGCTGTAGCTTTCCGTCCAGTTGATGGCCGGGTAATGACGCGCATAGGCCAAGGCCTTATCAAGCGCCCAGAAGCAGCGGGTAAAACGCTTCGTGTTCTGGGTAACCGGTTCCGAGAAATCGGAGCCCTGGGGAGAAACAGCGCCGATGATGGTGACGGAACCGTCGGAACCATTCAGGTTGACGCACATGCTGGCGCGCTCATAGAATTCGGAAAGGCGGCTCGGCAGGTAAGCCGGGAAACCTTCCTCAGCAGGCATTTCCTCAAGGCGGCCGGAGATCTCACGAAGAGCCTCGGCCCAGCGGGAGGTGGAGTCTGCCATGATGGCCACATGGTACCCCATGTCGCGGTAATATTCAGCCAGCGTCACGCCGGTGTAAATGGAAGCCTCACGGGCAGCCACAGGCATGTTACTGGTGTTGGCAATCAGCACTGTGCGGTCCGTCATCGGGCGGCCCGACTTCGGGTCAACCAGTTCGGAGAATTCCTCCAGAACCTGGCTCATCTCGTTGCCGCGTTCGCCGCAGCCCACATACACAATGATGTCGGCATCGCACCACTTGGCGAGCTGATGCTGCGTCATGGTTTTGCCGGTGCCAAATCCGCCCGGGATGGCTGCCGTGCCGCCCTTGGCGACAGGGAAGAGCGTGTCAATGACACGCTGGCCGGTGATCAGAGGCAGCGTCGTCTGCAGACGCTCCTTTACGGGGCGGGGTGTACGAATCGGCCACTTCTGGCACAGGGTCAAGTCATGCGTGTTGCCGTTTTCATCGCGCAGCACCGCAATGACGTCATGAATTTTGTAGTTGCCGTCCGGTTTCACGGACTCCACCACGCCGCTCAGGGCAGGCGGCACCATGAAGCGGTGCTCAATGATGGGCGTTTCCGGACACACGGCATAGATATCGCCGCCGTTCAGTTTGTCGCCCGGCTTCACGCGCAGGGTGACAGCCCACTCGCGGTTTTCGTCCAGGGAAGAAACGCTGCTGCCGCGGGAGATAAAGGAACCGCTTTCTTCCTCAATCGCCTTCAGCGGGCGTTCAATGCCGTCAAAAATATTGTCAAGGATGCCGGGGCCCAGCGTCACATTCATGGGGCTTCCCGTGCCCACGACAGGTTCGCCGGGGCGCAGGCCCGTCGTTTCCTCATACACCTGAATGGTCGTCAGCTCACTGGTAATGCCGATCACTTCGCCGACAAGACGTTCTTCGCCGACGTAAACCATTTCCGTCATGGAAAAGCTGTGTGAATTTCTAACGGTAACGACAGGGCCGTTGATCCCGTAAATTACGTTCTGTTCGTTCATTCGGATGTCATCGCCTTCCTTCAAGGCTTCCTTCCGCCCTAGAAGGGCGGGGAAAGCCTGCAACTTCAGCCTGGTCTGCCGGGAACAGGCGGCTCAGCCCACTGAAAGCTGAGAAGCTTCTTCGAACCAATCACGCTGGTTTTCCAGCATGGAATCAAGCGTGGAATCAATCTCCAAGCGCAGAGAAGGACTTTCCGCGCAAAAACCGCCGATTGAAATGGAGGAATCCTCACGGAACACACAAGGTGCGCCGTAGGCCTTCCGGATCGTCTCCTGAAACGCCTGATCCTTCTTGTTCAGAAGGAAGACAACGTCCTCAGGGAAGGGGAGACCGGCGTCCTCACTGCGGCGGGCGAACGCATCATGCGCTGCTTTTGCATAGCGCGTCAGCAGGGCAGAATAGCGATCGCTTTCCGTCTCCTTGCGGAGGATGTCAGCCGCCTGCGCAAACACCTTCTCTGCGATCCGGGAACGCTTTTCGAGCAGAGCGCGCCGCCCGTCCATTTCGCGCCGCGCCATTTCCCGGGAAATCCGGCCGCGCATCTGCGCCATTTCCTTCTGGATCAGGTGGTAAGCCTCCGCCAGCACCTCATTGCTGGCTTCTTCCAGTTCTTTCTTTTTAAAAGCAGCGACTTCCTGTTCAATCTTCTCTCGCTGCTCCATGGCATAGTGATTGATTGCCTGATGAAATTTTGCCAATTTTTCTTCGTTGGCCATAGGGAAACCTCCCGTCTCCGCCGTGCGAGGCGGTCAGATCTTAACGCCGATTGCCTCGCGCACATAGCGGGTAATAGAATCCTTTGTGCGCCCGTTTCCGTGACGATCCGGGATTTCCACAATCAGCGGCCGTTTCTGATTGAGCTTCAGGTCATAAATCAGCTCCGGGCAGAGCTGCAGAAGCGTTTCGGTAATCAGAACCACAGCCACATCTTCCATTGCCATTGCGCTGCGCAGGGCTTTTTCCACTTCCTCGCGTTCATGCACAACGACGCCGTCAATCCCGGCCAGGCGCATCCCAACCTGGGTATCCACGTTATCGCTAATCAGATAAAATCGCAACGGTGCACCTGCTTTCTCCGTGTAACTGCGCTCTCCCGCCAAACCGGGGAGCATCGCTGCGGGGGTAAAAAGCCCCCGCCATGTGGCAGGGGGCTGAAAGAGCCTCTCAGCACTTCATCCAAATCAGGATAGCGATCAGCAGGCCGTACAGAGCAATACCTTCGCCCAGAGCAACGAAAATCATTGCTTTACCAAAGGCCTTCGGGTCTTCGCTCGTGGCGCCGATGGCAGCCGGAGCAGCAGAAGCAACAGCAATACCGCCGCCAACACCTGCAATGCCGACAGCCAGAGCAGCGGCCACCAGACCAAGGCCGTTCGTGGAAGTCGTGGAAGCGGTGTCATCCGTCTGAGCAGTAGTCGTAGTGGGTTCGGTCGATTCCGCAGCATAGGTGGAGCCGACCGGCAGGGCAAAGGAAAGAACGCAGACAGCCAGGAAGCTGAGCAGCTGCAGAGCAAACGCACGGCTGCGCTTTGCGCCGCGGCGCACGGAACGCACAGCCAGGATGGCGGAAACAATCAGGAACGCGGTGGGAAGAGCAATATACAGTGCAGTCATGATGAAAAACCTCCAAAACACTTTCAGCAAAATTGATCTTTGAACGGCGGCCTGAACAGGCCGAATGATACCATTGGGAATTAGCTCTTCTGGCCCACAACAATGGGGCTGAAGGAGCGCCCGCCGCCCTCAAAGAAGCGGCTGAACATTTCATAGAATTCCAGACGCATGACCTGAATGCCGACCAGCAGTCCTTCCATGCCCATCACAATGATGTTGCCGAGAACAACGATCAACAGGTAGCCGATGCCGGAAGACATATCCGCCAGGGTGAACACCATTGTCATCATGCCGGCATGCACCAGCACAAACGCGCCAACACGCAGGAAAGAAATGGTGTTGCTCGCGTACCCGAGCAGAACTTCAAACAACTCAAAGAAATTCTCCACAATGTAGCCGCCCCAGCTCTCCGGCTTCCAGTCGGGCTTGCGCTCCACCAGAGCGCCGAGAACACCGGCAAACATGATCACCAGCAGCGGCAGTACAATGAGAAGGACAATGTAGACAGGCGTCACAATCTGCCAGCCGAATGCGAGCTGGCCGCCGAAACCGACCACAATGCCGCCATAGAAGAGGAAACCTGCGATGCCGTTCGGTCCAAACAGCGCGCTTTCCCATTTTCTGCGCTTGAGAGAGCAGATGATGTTGATCAGAATGGCGCAGAGGACAAGGAAAATACCAATGCACACGGCAGCCAGAATAATTTCGATTGTCGTATTGGCTTCCATGACTTCAATCGGCTTCTCCGAAAGACCGAACAGGGCGCTGTACATCGGGTCCAGCACATGCTCGTATCCGAACACAGAACCATACACCAGGCCAAACACGGCGGAGGAAATACCGCAGGGAATCAGCGCCTTTCCGAGCGCCATCTGCTTGAATTTCCACATCAGCGCACCCACAATGGACACGCAGATGCCCTGGCCCACATCACCAAACATGATGCCGAACAGCAGCACATAGGTGATCGCCACAAAGGGCGTCGGGTCAAGCTCGTCATACTGCGGCAGGCCGAACATGTTCACAAAGAATTCGAACGCGCGCACGGGCTTCTTGTTTTCCAGTTGAACCGGGGGAGAGTGCTCCAGCTCGTTCTCTGCATTTTCCAGCGTGTAATCCACACCTTCCAGCTTATCGAGCGCCGCACAGAAGCTCTTTTCGCGCTTTGCGGGGATCCATCCCGTGAGGATGAAATTGTCGTTGTAGCGCGCGGCATACCGGCGGATGGAGAAGTAGACGGACTGCCGGTTGAGGAAGGAATACACACGCTGGAGTTCCTTGCGCTCTTTTTTCCAAAGCTCCTCAATCCGGTTGTCAACCGACTTGATTTTCTCCTGGGCCTGTTTCTTCTTTTCCTGCAGATCCTCCACCATGTGCTCCGGCGTGCTGTGCAGCTCGGAAAGGCGGACGCGTTCAAAGTAAAGACTCGAGAAAATCCGGTCCACTTCGGCAGCATTCTCTACCGGGGTAAAATAAACGCCCCAGTATTGAATGTCGTCAGAAGTGCAGGGAAAGAACATGACATACGGGTTGTCGTGATAATGATTGAGCTTTTCGTAGCTGTCCTTCGGCAGGCGGCCAAAGCGGAACTTGATATACGCACAGTCATGGATGGCATCGAGGTCAAGGTCAAGACCGGTAAAGTGGCTTGTCTCCTCGATGTCGCGCGTGCAATCCTGAACTTCCGCCTGGGCTGCCGCCCGTTCGTTCTGAAGAGACTCAAATTCCTCGCAGAAACGGGAAACGTAATCCCCCCATTCCTCTTTGTCATAGTGCAGCTTGCTCAGCGCGTCACGGGGGAGAAGCTCCATCTGCTTACGTGCGCCGGAGATGACATCGGTCAGCCTTTGCAGCGGCTCCGTGTAAGGATTTTCATCGGTGATGGGGGAAAACTTCTCCGTGTCGGAATAAAACGAAAGCGAGTTATCAGGATGGAAGCAGCAGGAATCCCCGCACACGGCCGTGACACCGTCAAGGTCCGCCATTCTTCCAATGATGCTGATAACTTTCATTTTTAAGACGGCCAAACAAACACCTCCCTTCAAAAATCAACCACAGTCAGCATGCTCTTGATATCCTCCGGCGGAAGCCGGTATCGGATCCCCTCCACAATCGTGATGATGTCGCCCACTTCAATTTCGGTGAGAATAATGTAGCTGATCAACACAACGGAGGGATGCGTGGAAAAGCGGATGTCACGCCGGCAGATGTTGTATTTCGTCCGGTTCATCAGCTGTTCCGGGTAAACGTAACTGCCCTGCGCGCGGATAAAATGTTTGCCCACAGGGATTCTGCGCATGATGGCCGCCAGTTCCTGTTCCGTCTCAGCCGCAAGCAGCGCCTTGAGATGACGCGTGTGGAGCTGGCCAAACGGGAGCAGCGAACGCTGCACCTCGGCAACAGGTTCATGGTGGATAAAGCGCAGGCGCACGATTCGCAGATAATTCTGCAAATCCACATAGGAATCGAAAATCTGATTGAGCTGGCGCTGGGTTTCTCCGTGTGTATATGTGTCAATCACATGGAAGACCTCGCCGTAAAGGTGGGTGAAAAGCACGTTTTCAATTCCTGTATAATCCGGCATCATACCGGGCGCCGGCCGGAACCCTTCCAGAAGCTTGCGATACGGCGTGTGCGAAACGGCCTGCAGCAGATCGTCATAGCTTCTGATGTGGGAAAGGGCCGGCAAATTCAAATGTGTGTGCGCCGTGAGGTAAGCAGGCATGGAAAACAGGTATTCCCCCGGCGCATCACCCTCCAGCAACACAAGGCTGTGGAGGATTTGCTCAATTTCTGCTCTGCCGATGAGGTAATCGGCAAAATGCTCGCCGACGGTCACCTCATAGCGGCACAGGGAAGAATTGTCTTCGAACAATTTCTGGCGCAGCCGGACTTCAAGCTGGCCGCGGTGTACATCGTTTTCGTTGACACCGGCCAGAATGGCTGCGTAAGAGGTTCTGTTCTTTAAATAGGAAGCGACCTCGCCCACCGACCGGCAGCCTAAAAGTTCCCGGTAATCCTCGGTGCGAAGCCTGCGGCCATACATGGCTCTAGCTTTGGCGAGAATAACATTGGAAGAGTAGGTGGAAAGCATGAGAAAAACCGCCTTTCAAGAAAAACCGGAATACTCAGGCGTTCAAAACACGCCGGGCAAGCTCTTCGGCCCAGCGTTTCCCGTTTTCCTTATACTGGGCGTCCAGCTTGGCTGAGATCTCGTTTTGACGGGCTTCCACGGCTTTCCAGGCTTTTTCCGCCGCCTCGCGTTCCTGCGGCTCATTGAGTTTGATTCGTTCGCGCGCCTTTGCCAGATAATCTTCCCGGATTTTCTCTCTCATTTGAGAGATCTCTTTTTCCGAGTCCAGCTTTTCCTGCTGAGCTTCGTCCATGATTTCCCTGGCTTTTCGGTCCATGTCGACGATTTCTTTTACCATATCTTTCATCAGCAACACCTCCCCTTGCGGAATCTGTTGGTTTAGGTGTATCCGCACAGTTTTGCACAGGCCAGCGCATAAAAAATGTACAGAAATCATGCGGCGCTGCCTTATACTGCAGATGAAACCTTTTTGACCGCCGTTCATTATATCGCCGAAAAAATTTTTTGGCAATGGAGAACCTTATGAATCCTTTCTAAACAGAAAGGATTCAATTTATCAAATTTAGACAAAGTTTTAGTTTTTCAGGCTCTGCATCGGGGCAGGAATACGGCCGCCGCGGCGGATAAATTTCAACGGAGAATAGGGGTTCACTGCCATCACAGGACCACCGCCCAGAAGGCCGCCGAAGTTCAGTTCATCGCCGGCTTTTTTGCCGATAGCCGGAATCACGCGGACGGCCGTTGTTTTGGAGTTCACCATGCCGATTGCAGCTTCATCCGCGATAATAGCCGAGATAATTTCGGGCGGCGTATCGCCCGGAATATTGATCATGTCAAGGCCGACAGAGCACACGGCCGTCATTGCTTCGAGTTTTGTAATGGAGAGAGCACCGCAGCGAGCGGCGTGGATCATGCCCGCATCCTCCGTCACGGGAATGAACGCGCCCGAAAGACCGCCCACATGGGAAGAAGCCATCACGCCGCCTTTCTTGACAGCGTCGTTGAGCAGGGCGAGGCAAGCCGTTGTGCCATGTGCGCCGCAGCATTCCAGACCCATCTCCTCCAGAATATGCGCCACACTGTCTCCGACGGCAGGGGTCGGCGCAAGAGAAAGATCCACGATGCCGAAGGGGACATACAGGCGGCGGGAAGCCTCCTGCGCCACAAGCTGGCCCATGCGGGTGATCTTGAAAGCTGTCTTTTTCACAATATCGGCAACGGCTGTAATGTCACAGTCTCCCGCCTTGGCAAGTGCGGCGCGCACCACGCCCGGGCCGGAAACACCCACGTTGATCACGCAGTCCGGCTCGCCCACACCGTGGAAGGCGCCGGCCATAAACGGATTGTCCTCCGGCGCGTTGCAGAACACGACCAGCTTGGCCGCGCCGATGCAGTCGCGATCCGCCGTCAGCTTTGCCGTTTCCAGCACAATCTGGCCCATGCGATCCACGGCATCCATGTTGATGCCGGATTTCGTGGTGCCGATATTCACGGAGGAACAGACAAATTCCGTCTCCGAGAGGGCCTGGGGAATGCTGCGCATCAGGGCGTAATCACCGGGAGCAAAGCCCTTGTGCACCAGCGTGCTGTATCCGCCGATGAAATTCACGCCCACTTCGCGTGCGGCCCGGTCGAGCGTTCTGGCATACCGCACCGGATCGGCACCCGGGCAGGCGCCCGCCACAATGGCGATGGGCGTCACAGAAATTCGCTTGTTGATGATCGGAATGCCGTATTCCTTGCTGATATCCTCGCCTGTTTTGACAAGGTTTCCCGCATACCGGCAGATTTTATCATAAATCTTATCGCAGGCTTTGCCGCAGTCGCTGTCAACACAGTCCAGCAGGGAAATTCCCATCGTCACGGTGCGGATGTCAAGGTTTTCATTGTCGATCATATTGATCGTTTCCAAAATATCGTGGGAGTTAATCACCTCTAGCACTCCTTCCCGATCAGATGCGGTGCATGCTGTTGAAGATGTCTTCATGCATTGTGTGAATCTTCAGGTTCATCTCGTCCCCCAAAGCCTCAAGCTGGTCGGAAAGCTCGCTGAACGGTACGCTGCACTTGGAAATATCGACCATCATAATCATGGCAAAAAGATCCTGCAGGATGGACTGCGTGACCTCCACCACATTCACGTTGTTCTGGGCGCAGATGGTGGAAACGCGGGCCAGAATGCCAACCATATCTTTTCCTATTACCGTGATGACGGCATGCATAGAAACACCTTCCCTGTTATTATTTTATCAACACATATTATCAGCCTTTCAGGGGGAATTGTCAACAAAAAAGAGCAGTTCTCCCACGCCCTTTTACAGAATGCGCCCTTGACAAGGACAATCTCTTTCGCTAGTCTGAAAGAAAATGAAAGGGGATGGCCGGAATGAAAACAATTGCCGTCATCGAAGACAATCAGCCGATCGGGGATCTGCTGGCAGAAGCGCTCGAAGGGGAAGGGTACCGCGTAGAACGCGCCTACTCCGGGACAGAGGCTGTTTACCTGCTGGAACGCTGCCGGCCGGATCTGATTCTTCTGGATCTTATGCTGCCCGGACTCTCCGGCGAGGAGCTGCTGCCCCGCCTTTCCGGAATACCCGTCATTGTGGTGAGCGCAAAGGTTGGGATCGATGACAAGGTCCGGCTTCTCCTGGGCGGAGCAACAGATTATGTGACGAAACCGTTCGAACTGCGCGAATTGCTTGCGCGTGTCCGCGTGCACCTCCGGGAACCTCTCTCCCGCGGGGAAGATCGTCTCAGAGCGGGGGGGATTTGCCTGGATCTCGTCTCCCATTCTGCGTCTGTCGGCGGCAGGCCTGTTCATCTCACACGGACAGAATACGCCGTGCTGAAGCTGCTGATGCGCAACAGCGGCCGAGCCGTGTCAAAATCCGTCATTCTGGACTGTATTGCCGAAGACACGCCGGACTGCACCGAAAGTTCCCTGAAACAGCATGTGAGCAACCTCCGGCGCAAATTGCGCGAAGCAGGCGGTCGGGAATGTATCCAGGCCGTGTGGGGCATCGGTTTCGTTTTGGAAAAATCTTGACGAATTCTTTACTCTTTTCTTGACCGCTTTCCATACCCTTTTGCGGTAGGATACCACCATCCCAAACAAAAGGAGGATTTTCTGAATGGACTATGTGTTGGAAACAGAAAACCTGTGCAAAAACTACGGCCATTTTCAGGCGCTCGATCATTTGACCATGCGGGTGCCCAAGGGCGCTGTTTACGGCCTTGTGGGCAAAAACGGCGCGGGCAAAACCACACTCATCCGCGTCATCTGCGGATTGCAGCAGCCCTCTGCCGGCAGCTATACGCTCTGCGGCGTACCGTACGGAAGCCGCGCATTGAGCAGTGTGCGCCGCCGCATGGGTGCTGTGGTGGAAACACCCGCCTTCTACCCCGATCAGACAGCGGAGGAAAACCTGAAACTGCAATTCCGTGTGCTCGGCCTGCCGGATGACAGCGCTATCCCGGAGCTGCTGCAGCTGGTCGGTCTGGAGCGGACGGGGAAGAAGAAAGCGGGCCATTTCTCGCTTGGCATGCGCCAGCGTCTCGGCATTGCCGTGGCGCTTTGCGGCGATCCCGACTTTCTTGTGCTCGACGAACCGGCCAACGGCCTTGACCCACAGGGCATCGTGGAAATGCGGGAGCTGATTTTGAAGCTTAACCGGGAACGACAGATCACCGTTCTTCTTTCCAGCCACATTCTGGACGAGCTCTCCCGGCTGGCCACGCACTACGGTTTTGTGGACAGCGGCCGCATGGTGCGCGAGATCAGCGCAGAAGAACTGGAAGCTGCCTGCCGCAAATGTGCGCGCGTGGAGGTGACGTCCACCGTCGCCCTTTCCCTTGTTCTGGACCGGATGGGGCTGGACTACCGCATCCTGTCCCAGCGGGAGGCAGATATTTACGGCGAGCTGTCCGTCACCGAACTGGTGGAGGCCCTCAAAACGCAAAACTGCAGCCTGATCTCGATCAAGGAACGGGACGAAAGTCTTGAAAGCTACTATATCAATTTGATCGGAGGTGGGGAACATGCGTAATCTGTTTTCCGCCCACCTGTTCCGGCTTGTGCGTGCCAGGAGCTTCTATTTCGGCATGGCCGCGCTCTTTGTGATGGAACTGTATCTTCTCTATTCAAATCACGGGGACATTGTCAGCGGGATAGCCAGCGTGGACAGCACCTTTTTCTTTTTCACCATGGCGGGCGTGATTGCCGTCTCCGCGTTCTGCGGCCTCTTTGTGGGGGCGGAATACAGCAGCGGTTCCCTGCGCAACAAGCTGATCACGGGCCACACAAAAACTGCTGTCTATCTTTCTTGTCTGCTGGTATCCTGTCTCGCTGCTGTGGCTTTTTTCCTGTGCGCCGTCGCCGCCGGGCTGATCTGCTGTCTGGCATGGCAAACCTGGTTTGTCATGGAGGCAGGAAAGCTTGCAGGGTATCTGGCCGCCTCACTCGGTGTGGCCATTGCCATGGCATCCCTGTGCACGCTCCTGTCGCTGTCCATCACAAGCCGGTCCACAGGTGTTGTCGCGGCACTCCTGCTCGTGATGGCTCTCCTGTTTTTCGGCAACTCCATCAGCACGGCGCTTGGTCAACCGGAACAGATCCCGCAGATTACCACTGTTTTTGATGAAGAGACCGGCCTGTATTCCTATGTGTATCCCGATGAGAATACGCCGATGGTTGACAATCCCGGCTATCTCAGGGGCACAACGCGAGTGGTTTATCAGTTGCTGTATGATGTTTTGCCCACCAGCCAGACTTTCCAGCTTTCCCGCGCGGAAACCGAAACACCCTGGCTGCTCGCACTCTGGTCGCTCCTTTTCACAGTCTTCATCACTGCCGCGGGGCTCTGCCTGTTCCGCCGCAAGGACATCAAATAACCTCTGCAAGGGGGATACCGCATGATCGATCTTCTCCTGGCCGCGCTGGCGGTCCTGCTTCTCCTGCTTTTTCTGCTCTGCGTCAAGCTGTTGCTGCTCCGCCGCAGCATCCGCGCCCTTCGCAGCGGGGTGAAAGAACGGCTTGAGCACGAAACGAACACGCTGCTCACGCTGCCCGGCCGCGATCGGGAAATGCGGCGGCTGGCCTCGGAATTGAATGAAGAACTCCGCGCCCTGCGCACAGAACGGCGGCGCTGCCAGGAGGGAGATCGCGCCCTGAAAGAAGCTGTGACCAACATTTCACACGACCTCCGCACACCGCTCACGGCTCTTTCCGGTTATGTGGAGCTTTTGAAAAGCCAACCACTGCCGGAAAAGGCCCGCCGTTATGCAGCACAGATTGAAGAACGAACCGCTGCCATGAAGCGGCTGACCGATGAACTGTTCCGCTATTTTGTTTCGGCTTCGGGAGAACTGAAAACGGAGGAGGTGGATCTCCGCCGTGCTGTAGAGGAAGCCCTTCTCTCCTTTTATGGTGCGCTACAGGAGCGAAACATCACACCTGTGCTTCAGTTGACGGAAGCCAGTGTGGTGCGCCGTCTCGATCCCACTGCTCTGTCCCGCGTGCTGGGGAACATCCTTTCCAATGTTCTCAAATACAGCGCCGGGGATTTGAATGTTTCCCTTGACGAAATGGGGGAGATCACGTTCTCCAACCGGGCGACGGATCTGGATCCCGTCGCGGTGGGCCGGTTGTTCGACCGTTTTTACACGGTGGAATCCGGCTGTTCCGCCACCGGTTTGGGACTCTCCATTGCAAAGACTCTTACCGAACAGATGGGCGGAAACATCGGGGCGGTACTCCTTGAAGGGAGGTTCTGTATTTCCCTTTTGTTTCCGCCGGAACCATCATCCCCGGCCCGTTAACGCCACTCGTTTCAGGATCTGCGCCGCACGGCAACAGATCCTGTCTTTATAAGAGAATGGGGCTGCAAGCATTACAAATCCCGAAAACCGGTTGCAATCAGCCCAGCGGATGATCTATACTAGACACAATCTATCACGCACGCGATCCCATAGAAAGGGAGGAAGGCGAGAAACTTTGGCTCCGCAGCCCTCCCGTTTGATTCAGGTTAAAGGAGTGTGTCAGAATGAATACATTGCTGGAATTGCTGCAGGACAATGCCCGGCTGAGCTGCGAGCAGCTAGCCGTCATGCTTGGAACCACCCAGGAGGAAGTCCAGAAGCAGATCGACGAATATGAGAAAAAGGGCGTCATTCGCGGGTATCATACGCTCATCAACTGGGAAAAAGCAGATGCCAACCGCGCCTCCGCCCTGATTGAGCTGCGCGTCACGCCAAAGCGCAACAGCGGTTTCGACGAGATCGCCGACAAGATCATGCAGTTTGAGGAAGTGGAGAGTGTTTACCTCATGTCCGGCGGCTTTGATCTCGCCGTGCGTGTAAACGCGCCCACCATGCAGGATATCGCCCTGTTTGTTGCAAGGCGGCTGGCCACGCTCGAATCGGTCCTCTCCACGGCCACGCATTTCATCCTGACCCGATACAAGGACGGCGGCGTGGTGCTCGATCCCGAGGACGAGCGCGACGAGAGGAGGAACATGATCTGTGATTGAGTATTCCCAGATGATGAACCCGGCTGTTTTGGAGATTCCTCCCTCCGGCATTCGCCGTTTTTTTGACATTGCCAACGAGATGGAGGACGTGATCTCGCTCTCCATCGGCGAACCGGATTTTGTAACGCCTTGGCATGTCCGTCAGGAAGGCATTCGTTCCTTGGAAGACGGGAAGACATGGTATAGCCCCAACCGTGGTTTTTCGGAGCTGCGCGTGGAAATTTCCAAATGTCTGCAGCGCCACTGCAGCCTCACCTACGACCCGGATCAGCAGGTCCTGGTCACGGTGGGCGGCAGCGAAGCCATCGATCTCTGCTTCCGAACGCTTCTAGCCCCCGGGGACGAGGTCCTGGTGCCGCAGCCGAGTTTTGTCTGCTATGTGCCCCTCACGCGCATGGCGGGCGGCGTACCTGTCGTGATTGAGACGAAAGCGGAAAACAAATTCCGCCTGACGCCTGAGGAAATTGAAGAAAAAATCACGCCGCGCACAAAACTTCTCGTCCTTCCGTTCCCGAACAACCCCACCGGTGCCGTCATGCGCCGGGAAGATTTGGAGGCCGTTGCCAAAGTAGTAAAGAAGCACAACCTGCTTGTGCTTTCCGATGAAATCTACAGCGCACTGACATACGGCGATCAGCTCCATGTTTCCTTTGCCTCCATCGAAGATATGGCGGAGCGCACCATTGTGGTCAACGGCTTTTCCAAGGCGTTTGCCATGACGGGCTGGCGTCTCGGTTATGCCGTTGGCCCGAAGGAGATCATAGCGCAGATGACAAAGCTCCACCAATACGGCATCATGAGCGCGCCCACCACGGCGCAGTATGCCGCCATTGAAGCCATGCGCAACGGCGATTCCGATATTCAATACATGCGCAGCCAATATGACATGCGCCGCCGCCTGATTGTGGACGGCTTCAACAAGATGGGCCTCACCTGCTTTGAGCCGGAGGGTGCATTCTATGTGTTCCCCTGCATCCGCAGCACCGGCCTGAGCAGTGAAGATTTCTGTGAGCAGCTCATTTATAACGAACATGTGGCCGTGGTACCAGGTCCGGCGTTCGGCGCGTGCGGAGAAGGGTTCGTCCGTGTTTCCTACTCCTATTCCATCCGCCACATCACGGAAGCGCTGCACCGGATCGAGCATTTTCTGGAGGAACTCCGCGCATGAATCAGCCAGTGGAAGTGTGCGTTTCCTCCTGCGAAACATATGAATATGAAACCGTGCGCGCAGCGCTTGCGGAGCAGTTTCGCCTGCTGAAGGCGGAAGAAGTGATCCGCCCCGGCATGCGCGTGGCGGTCAAACCGAATCTCGTCGTGCGGTCTGCGCCGGAGGAAGGCGCCGTGACGCACCCGGTGGTGATCTGTGCTGTCGTCTCCCTGCTCAGGGAGCTGGGCGCTTCCGTTGTCATCGCGGAAAGCCCCGGCGGACCGTACACGCCCGTTTTGCTGAAGAGCATTTATGAGCGATCCGGCTGTGCCGCTGCGGCAGAATACGGGGCAGAGCTGAACGTTGATTGTACCTGGGGCGAGCTGAAAGCGCCGGAGGCGCGGCTGTGCCGCTCGTTCCCTGTGATCACCCCTCTCCTGCAGGCGGACGCGATCGTGGATGTGTGCAAGCTGAAAACGCACTGCATGATGGGGCTCAGCGCAGCCGTGAAAAATCTGTTTGGTGCCGTTCCGGGCCTCATGAAACCGGAACTGCATTGCCGTTTCCCCGAAAAGAAAGCGTTCGGCACGATGATCACGGATCTGTGCCAGGCACTGCACCCTGTGTTGTCCGTGGTGGACGGTATCACCGCCATGGAGGGCAACGGCCCCACGGGGGGCAAGCCGCGCCATGTGGGCGCGCTGCTCTCAAGCCGGAGCCCCTATGCGGTCGATCTCGCCTGCACGGAGATCATCGGCATGGACCCCGCGTCCGTGTTCCCGCTTCTCTCCGCCATGGAGCGTGATCTCTGTCCGCGCAGCCATTCTGATCTCGTCTGGCTCCAAGAGCCTGCATCCCGCTTTGCCGTGCCGGATTACCTGCAGCCGGAATCGAAGCCGGCTGATTTCATCGCACGGCTGCCCCATTTTTTGCAGCCGCTTGCCTCCCAGCTGACAACACCTGTGCCGAAAATCCGCACGGCGGAATGCGTGGGCTGCGGAAAATGCGCCGAAAGCTGCCCGCAGCACACCATTTCCATTCGCAACCGCAAGGCGGTCATCGACTATTCAAAATGTATCCGCTGCTATTGTTGCCACGAAATGTGTCCGCAGCATGTGATCGATATCCGTCGTTTTTCGCTGTTCCGGCACTGAGGGTGTGAAAAGGCGGGAGAGGAGGCAACCATATGAGATGGCGCGCAAACGCCAAAATCAACCTGAGTCTGGAAATCCTGGGCAGGCGGGAAGACGGCTACCATGAACTCAACATGGTAATGACCTCCGTTTCCCTTTGTGACTGGCTGGAGGCGGAGCCTGCACCTCCGGGCATTTCCCTTGCCTGCAGCGATCCTTCTGTTCCCTGCGGGCCGCAGAACACCGTTTACCGCGCGGCAGCGCTTTTCCTGGAAAGCAGCGGCCTTGCCAAAAAGACAGGCGTGCGCCTTTTTTTGGAAAAGGCGATCCCTTCCCAGGCAGGTTTGGGCGGCGGGAGTGCCGACGCTGCCGCTACGCTCTGCGCCTTGAACGCACTGTTTCATTATCCTGTTTCGAGAGAGGACCTGCTTCGCATTGGATTGAAGGTGGGGGCGGATGTCCCCTTCTGCCTGACCGGCGGTGTCTGCCTGGCGCAGGGAGTGGGGGAGCGGCTGACACGCGTGCAAGGATTGATGCCATGCGCCGTTGTGATCTGTAAGCCTCCCATAAGCGTTTCCACACCGGAGGCCTTCCGCCGTGCCGACAGCCGCACAGGTGCAAACAGTCACTTCACCGAAGGCGTTCTCCGTGCGCTGGAAGCGGGAAGCCTTTCTGCGCTGGGAAAAGCGATTGGCAACGATTTCGAGGAAGTGATGGCACTGCCGGAAACGGCAGCCGTCAGGTATGCGCTTCTGGAAGCCGGGGCGGCTGGGGCCTGCATGACCGGCAGTGGTTCGGCTGTTTTCGGTCTTTTTAATTCTTCCGCGCAGGCCGAAGCGTGCGTGCAGGGTCTGAAGCACACATGGCCGCAAACTTTTTTGTGTTTCCCGGCGTGACTGTTGCATAAAGGTAAAATTTTCCTCCCATACTGTAGACAGAATGTTTCTGAGGGAGGAACTTTTATGAAACTCATCGAAAAATGTCTGTTGTTCGGATTCTTCTGTGCCGTGCTGTTTTCCATGCTCGGATTCACGGCGCAGTGCGAATCCATTCCGGATAAAGTGTTCCGGCTCCATGTCTTGGCCAATTCGGACAGCGCGGAGGATCAGGCGCTCAAGCTGCGCGTGCGCGATCGCATTCTGGAGGAGAGCGCCGGTCTGATGGACGGCGTTTCCACCCGCGAGGAGGCGGAAGCAGCCGCAGCGCAATCACTGCCGAAGCTGCAGGCCGCGGCGGAGGATGAGATCCGGCAGGCCGGATATGAATATCCCGTGCAGGCGGAGATCACGCGCATGTATTTCCCCACACGGCAGTATGAATCCGTGACGCTTCCGGCCGGCGAGTATGACGCGCTCCGCATAACCATCGGCGAAGCGAAGGGGAAGAACTGGTGGTGCGTGCTTTTCCCGGCTCTCTGCCTGCCTGTGGCGGAGAACGGCGCCCAGCTCAGCGATGTGCTCTCTTCCAGTCAGCTCGACGTGGTGCAGGGCAACTATGAGATCCGCTTTAAGGCGGTGGAATGGTATGAACAGCTGAAAGATTGGCTGGAGAATCTGGGAGGAAACGGGTGACGCCATGCTGAAATTGCTGTTGGGCCGTTCCGGCAGCGGAAAAACGACAAAACTGAGGGAAATGGTGCGGGATGCTCTGCACCGTTCGCCGGAATCTCCCGTTTTTCTGATTGTGCCGGAGCAGGCCTCGTTTGAAAACGAACGGGCCATGCTGGAACTTTTGGGAGCTGAGGACGCGCAGAAGGTGCACGTCCTCAGCTTTTCGCGTCTTGCGGACGAAGGGTTCCGCCGGTACGGCGGGGGAGCAGGCAAAAGGCTGGACGACGGAGGGCGCATTCTTTTCATGAACCTCGCCCTTTCTGCCGTGCAGGATCAGCTGGAATTTTACCGCGCCAGCGCAGCCGGCGGGGAACTGGCGTCTCTGCTTCTCGATGTGTCAGCCGAGCTCAAGATGTGCGAGGTGTCCCCGGAAAAACTTGGGAAGACAGCCGGACGTCTGCCGCAGGGGGCGCTCAGCCGCAAGCTGCGGGAGGTTTCCCTCATTCTTTCGGCCTATGACGCGCTTGTTGCCCGCAGTTTTCTCGATCCGCTCGACGATCTCACGCGCGTGCTTCCGCTTTTGCGGGAACATCGCTTTTTTCAGGATGCGTTTGTGGCGGTCGATTCCTTCGCCGCTTTCACCGTGCAGGAATACCAGATCCTTCGCGTGATTCTGGAACAGTCGCGGGAAACGGTGGTTTCGCTGTGCACAGATTCCCTTCATGATGAGGATGACGGGACGGGCCTGTTTTCCCTCGTGAAAGATACGGCGCGGCGGCTGCGCGCTCTGGCAAGGGAAAGCGGTGTTCCCGTGGCCGTGCCGGAGGTTCTGGCGCCGGGGAAGCGCTTCCATACATCCGGCCTGCGCCTCCTGGAAGATAATTTGTACCGCACACAGCGCCAAACAGGGGAGGAACAGGACTGCGCCTGCATCTATCGGGCCGCCAACATCTATGAGGAAGCCTCTTTCGTCTCCGCGACCATTCGCCGCCTTGTCATGGAGCAGGGGTTCCGCTATGCCGATTTTGCCGTCATTGCCCGCGACTCCGACGCTTACGCCGGCATCCTGGATCGCGCGTTCGAGGAACGCGGCATTCCGTATTTTATGGATCAGCCCCAGGCGATCGATGATGAGCCGCTCATGCGCTTTGTGCTGGCCGCTCTGCAGGCTGTCCGTTCCGGTCTTCGCACAGATGATGTCCTGCTTTATCTCAAAACGGGTCTGGCCGGGCTGGAAACGGAGGAAACCGCACAGCTCGAAAACTATGTGTTCCTCTGGAATATTTCCGGGAATCTGTGGAAGCAGGAGTGGTCCGCTCACCCACGCGGATTCGGGGAAGAAATGACAGAGGAAGACGAAACAACCCTGCAGGCGATCAATGAGCTTCGGCGCCGCGCCGTGGAACCGCTGGAAGAACTGCGGCATGCTGTGGAAACGGGAACCGGGGAAACCTGCGCCCGCGCCCTGTATCATTTGCTGGAACGCACAAATGCCGCCGAAGCACTCAAAGCGCTGGCGGTTCGCCTTGAAAAGGCGGGAAGGCCCGATCTGGCAGAGCGCGAGATTCGGCTGTGGGACCTGCTCATGAACATTCTCGATCAGTGTGCCATGGTGCTGCAGAATACCGTGCTCGGCTGCGCCAGGTTCACGGATCTTCTGCGCCGTGTGATCGCAGCCGGCCAGCTCACCACCATTCCCCAGGGGCTGGACCAGGTCACCGTGGGCAGTGCGGACCGCATGCGCCCGGATCGTCCAAAGGTCACGTTCGTCGTCGGCGCAGTGCAGGGGGAATTTCCGCGTTCTCCCTCTCAGGGAGCCGTCTTCAGCGATACGGAGCGCCGGGAGCTGATTCAGCTGGGCCTCCCGCTCAATGATACGCTCGAGGGAACAGCCGTTCAGGAGCGTTTCCTCACATATACCGCCATGACGAGCTGCTCCGATTTTCTGTATATCAGCTGGCCGGAAGCCGGGATGGACGGCGCCCTGAAAGAAGCCTCCTCCATGGTGGGAGAGCTGCTCGCCGTTTTGCCTCAGGTTCCCGTGCTGCACAGAGCCGCTCTGCCCGTTTCCTATTTTGCAAATGCCGCACAGCCTGCCTTTGAAGAGACGGCGCGGCTGTGGCATTCCGGCAGCGCGTGGGCAGAAACGCTGGCGTTCTTTTTCCGGGAGGATCCGGCCTATGCATCCCGCCTGGCCGCGCTGGACCGCGCCTCCGGCCATGGACAGGCGCGCATGGAGGAGCAGGAGCTGGCGCGTGCATTGTTCGGCGACTCGATGACGCTTTCCGCCACGCAGATTGAACGGTTTTATCAATGCAGATTCCAGTATTTCTGCCGCTTTGGCCTCGGCGCCAAAGAGCGGCGCGCCGCCGCACTGGACGCTCTGGAATACGGAAGTGTGATGCACTTTCTGCTGGAAACCGTCTTCCGGGAAAACGGCGCCCAAAAGATTGCTTCCATGGGGAAAACAGAATTGGAACAGCGTCTTTCCGGCCTGCTGGAACAGTATGCAGAACAGAAGATGAGCGGCCGCGAAATGAAAACGGCGCGGTTTTCCCATCTGTTTACCCGTCTGGCCGAAGCTGCAGCCGTGATTGTGCGGCGCATTGCGGAGGAACTGGTGCAGAGCCGGTTTCAACCCGCCGATTACGAGCTTCCCGTCGGCCGTGGCGGCATACCGCCCCTGCGGATTCCGCTGGAGGGAGGCGGCTGGGCGCGCGTGGAGGGAAAAATCGACCGCGTCGACCTGTTCCGCGAGGACGGGCAGCTCTATGTGCGCGTCATCGATTACAAGACGGGAAAGAAGGAATTCCGCCTTTCCGATCTGCTCTGCGGCCTGAATATGCAAATGCTGCTCTATCTGGCTGCCCTCGCCGAAAACGGTGAGGAACGGTACGGCGCTCCCCTGCTTCCGGCAGGCGTGCTGTACATGCCTTCCACCGAGCCGCTCGTGAACGGCGGGCGCTCCGATTCCGCCGGAAAAGCGCAAACAGGACGCGAAAAAGCGCTGCGGATGAACGGCCTGCTTCTCGATGACCCGGATATCCTGACAGCCATGGAGGCGAAAGGGGAAGGAAAATTCATTCCCGCCTCCCTCAAAAATGGGGAACCTGCGCGGCGAAGCAGCGTGGTTTCTCCGCAGGATTTCCGCACCATTCTGGGCCACGTAAAACGGATGGCCGGAAAGATGGCGGAGGAACTGCAGCGCGGCTCCATTGAAGCGGCGCCTTCTTCCGGCGGCGCGCAGACGGCCTGCGACTGGTGCCCGTATCGCGCCGTTTGCGGACACGAGCGGGACGATCCCGTGCGGGAAATTGCTGGAATGGATCAGGCCAAGGCCCTGGAAGAAATCAGAAAGGAGGCGCCCCATGGCAAGGAAGTGGACAGAGGCACAGAGTGACGCAATCCGCGCACGGCGGGGAAGCCTGCTGGTTTCCGCAGCGGCCGGTTCCGGCAAGACAGCCGTTCTGGTGGAGCGTGTGATCGAACGGCTCACGGACCCGGAACACCCCACTCCTGCAGATCGACTGCTTGTTGTCACATTTACGCGCGCGGCGGCAGCCGAGATGAGCGCGCGCATTTCCCGGCAGCTTACCCTCCTGCTGGAACAATCCCCGCACGACGTACATCTGCAGCGCCAGCAGTTGCTCATGACGCGAGCTCACATCAGCACGATCCACAGCTTTTGCGGCGATCTCGTGCGCGAGTTTTTTTACAAGCTCAATCTCTCTCCCGATTTCCGCATTCTGGACGACAGCGAGATGGCCGTGCTCCGCGCAGATGCCATGGAGGAAACGCTGGAACAGTACTACGCATCGGGAGATGAAGGTTTCACGGCGCTTGTGGATGCCTTCGGCGCCGGCCGGGACGACAGCCGCATTGTGCGCACCGTTGATACGCTGTATGACTTCGTCCGCTCGCACCCGTTCCCGAACCGCTGGCTGGAACGCCAGGCGGACGCCTACCGCCATATTTCGGATCCCGCCTGCACAAAATGGGGGGAAACGGTCCTCTCCTTTGCACAGCAGGCAGCGGAATATGCCCTCTCCTTAACGGACAATGCCCTGCTTTTGATGCGGGAAGCGCCGGAAATCGAAGCAGCCTACCAGGAGGGATTTCTTTCCGACCATGCCGCTCTCCTGGATTTGGCGGAAACCTTCCGCCGAAAGGACTGGGACGGGGCTGTCTTTCGCTGCAGCGCGTTCTCCTTTGCGCGGCTGAAAGCACTGCGCGGTTTTTCCGAGGACCCGATCAAACTGCGCGTCTCCGCAGCGCGCGAGGAGGTCAAGGCGATCGTCAAGCGGCTGGCTGTGCTGTTTTCTGCCACACGGGAAGAATGCCTGGAGGATTTTGCCCGGCTGCTCCCGCTTGTCGAAAAACTCTTTGAGGTGACGGTCGCCTACGCCCGCGCGCTTGACGCGGCAAAAGGAGAGCGTAGGGCAGCCGATTTCGGGGATTTGGAACATTGGACGCTTCGCCTCCTCTGGCATGACGGGGAGGATGGGCCTGTCCTCACTCCCGAAGCGGAGGAGATTGCTTCCCGGTTTGAAGAAGTGATGGTGGATGAATACCAGGACACAAACGAGGCGCAAGACATGATTTTCCGCGCCGTTTCCCGAAGGGAACAGAATCTGTTCATGGTGGGGGACGTGAAGCAGAGCATCTACGGATTTCGCCAGGCGATGCCGCAGATTTTTCTGCGCCGCCGTGCGACGTTCCCGCTTTATGACAGAAAAAAAGACGAATACCCGGCCAGCGTTGTGCTGGATCGGAATTTCCGCAGTGTGAAAGGTGTGACAGATGCCGTCAACTTTGTGTTTCGCCAGCTCATGAGCCGAGAAACGGGCGATCTGGAGTATGAGGGTTCCGAGGAACTCGTGGCATCCGCCGCTTATCCGGAAACGGACGAACCGGCCGTTGAACTTGAACTACTGGATCTGGCCGCTTCCGAGGAAGAAGAGGAAATGGCCGTGCAGGAAAGCCGCCGTCTCGCCGTCCTTCTGCGGGAACAGCGGGAGCGGCTGCGTGTCTGGGAAGGGGAAAGGGAACGGCCGCTGCGCTGGTCCGACTGCTGTATCTTGCTGCGCAGTGCCAACCGTTTTGCGGCGGGATACGCGCGTGAACTGCAGCGCCTGGGCATTCCCGCCCGCGCCGACACGGCAGGCGGTTTCTTTTCCGCGCGGGAGGTCCTGCTGGCGCTCTCGCTTCTGCGGTGCATTGACAATCCCCTGCTGGATATTCCGCTCGCCGCCGTGATGATGAGCCCCATTTACGGCTTCACTGCCGATGATCTGGCACGTGTGCGGCTTTTGGACCGCGCCGCGCCCCTGTATCTTGCCGCCCGCCGCGCTGCCGAAACGAACGGCGCCATCGCCTCCTTTCTGGAAGAACTGGAAACCTTCCGCGGGCTGGCCGCCGCCCTGCCTTCGGATCGCCTGCTTGCGGAGCTTTACAGCCGCACACATCTGCCGGAGCTTGTGCAGGCAATGAGTGGCGGGGAGCTGCGGCTCTCCAACCTGCGCTTGCTTTTGGGCTACGCGAGCCGCTATGAGCAATCCGGCCACGGTGGCCTTTCTGGTTTTCTGCGGTTTGTGGATCGGCTGGAACGCAAAAAGGCCGACCTGGCGGCAGCACAATCCGCCGGGGAGGGGGGAGACGCCGTGCGCATCATGAGCATCCACCGCAGTAAGGGGCTGGAATTTCCTCTATGCGTACTGGCAGGCTGTTCCCGCCGCTTCAATAAGGAGCGCGGGGATGTGCTCCTTCACCCGGAACTTGGCCTGGGCGTCCGCCTGCCGAACGAGAAGACAGGTGTTCGCTACGATGTTCTGCCGCGCCAGGCCGCCGCACTCGAACTGGACCGTGATGAGATGAGCGAGGAACTCCGCGTGCTGTATGTGGCGATGACGCGCGCCAAGCAGAAGCTGATTCTGCTCGTCAGTGTGAAAGATGTCGATCGTACCCTGGAAAAGCTGGGTACACGGCTGCGTCCGGAGCCCAAACTGCCGCCCTACGCTGTGCGAAGCTGCGCAAGCATCGCGGACTGGCTTTTGCTCTGTGCGCTGCGCCATCCCAGCGGCGGCCTGCTGCGGGAAAAAGCCGGTGCTCTGCCGGGTCTTGCACTGCCCGCTTCCGAGCCCTGGCTGATCCGCATCACCCGCCCCGCACTGGTGGAACGGGAACCGGAGGAAAAAGCGGCGCCTCAGCCTATCGACGAAGAGGAGCTTCGTCTGCTGCGCGAGCGCGTTTACTGGCAGTATCCCGGTGAAGCGCTTACCCGTGTGCCATCCAAGGTAGCGGCTTCCGATCTGGCCGAACGCGGACTCAGGCGCGAACACTGGGCTGCCTCGCGCCCCGCTTTTCTCTCCAAAGGAGGCCTCACACCGGCAGAACGCGGCACCGCCCTGCACCAGTTTCTGCAGTTTTCCGACTGGGCAAAAGCCCGCATCGATCCGCAGAGCGAGCTTGCACAGCTGGAGGCGAAGCGTTTTCTCACGCCGGAACAATCCTCCTCCGTGGATCTCGGCCGCGTACGCACTTTCTTTTCCTCAGAATTGGCCCGTCGTCTTTTTGCCTCTCCACGCGTCCTGAGGGAGTATCGGTTCACCGCCGCTCTGCCCGCCGGAGCGGTACAGCCCGGCCTCTCTCAAAAGGAGGCGTCCGCCCCGGTCGTGCTGCAGGGCGTGGTAGACTGCGCCTTTGAGGAAGAGGGAGGGCTTGTTGTCCTTGATTTCAAAACAGACCGTGTGCCGGATCTCTCCGCGCTTCTTTCGCGATATCGCAGCCAGCTGCAGCTGTATCGCGGGGCGCTCTCTGCCTGTCTTGGCCTTCCGGTGCGGGAATGTGTGCTGTATTCCTTTCACCTCGGGCAATCGATCTCCTTTTTCGATGAGGAAGAAAAATAGAAAAAAGTGTTGACATCACCGTGCGGCTTGCATATAATAAATACGTAAAACAAAGAAGGGTGTTCTGCGTCCTCACCTGTGGGGTTCCGTCCGTCACGGGTCAATAGCGGTAAAAGGTACAGTTCTGTGCTTCTTTGACGTTGTTGCGGGCGGAGTTTTTCCGCCCGTTTTGTTTTGCGCAAAACCATACGGGAAATGTATTTTGGAGGTGCTTAACCATTAGCAACAAGGAACTGCAGATCAATGAAGAGATCCGCGACAGAGAGGTTCGCGTCATTGGGCCTGACGGCGCTCAGCTTGGCATTATGTCCGCGCAGAAGGCTTTGGATCTCGCCCTTTCCAAGAATCTCGATCTGGTAAAGATTGCGCCTCAGGCCACGCCGCCGGTGTGTAAGATCATCGACTATGGCAAGTACCGCTTTGAGCAGGCCAAGCGCGAGAAAGAGGCCAGAAAGAACCAGCGCATCGTCGAAATCAAAGAAGTCCGTCTTTCCCTCAACATCGATACCCACGATTTTGAGACGAAGGTGGGCCATGCCATGCGTTTTCTGAAGGAAGGGAACAAGGTCAAGGCTTCCATCCGCTTCCGTGGCCGTGAGATGGGTCATCCGGAGCAGGGATATGAAGTCATGAAGCGATTTGCCGAGGCTCTTGCCGAAATCGCAAACGTGGAAAAACCTGCGAAGCTGGAAGGGCGCAATATGCTGATGTTCCTTGCATCCAAACCCGCGAAGTCTTAATTATTTTATCATATCAAGGAGGGGCAAAATCATGCCTAAGCTCAAAACTCATTCCGGCGCCAAAAAACGCTTTAAGCTTTCCAAGAACGGAAAGGTTATCCGCGCCCATGCGAACAAATCCCATCTGCTGAACGGTCACGGCAAGACTCGTAAGACCAAGAGAGCCCTGAGAGGCACCACCGTCGCCGACAAGACGAATGTGGCGCAGGTGAAGCGTCTGCTGCCCTATCAGGGGTAAGCTGATCCCCATAACAAAAGACAACCATATACTGGAGGTAATGATAAATGGCTCGTATTAAGGGCGCGATGATGACCCGCAAAAGAAGAAAGAAGACTCTGAAGCTGGCCAAGGGCTATTGGGGTTCCAAGAGCAGACACTTTAAGATGGCGAAACAGGCCGTTATGAAGTCCGGTAATTACGCCTTCATCGGCCGCAAAGCCAGAAAGCGTGATTTCCGCCGCCTGTGGATCACCCGCATTTCCGCCGCCTGCCGTGCGAACGGGATCACTTATTCCGTGTTCATGAACGGCCTCAAGAAGGCAGATGTGGTTCTGAACCGCAAGATGCTCGCTGAGATTGCCGTGGCCGACGAAGCCGCGTTCAAGGCTCTGGTGGAAAAGGCAAAAGCCGCTTTATAAAAAGCTGTAATTGCGCCCGGAATCGACCCCGGGCGCATTGTTTTTAAGACGGCAGTTCCAAAACGGAAGCTTTTTTTTGCGGCAAAAGGGAAACCGCCAGGAAGGAGGACACAGGCATGGCTGAATGGATTTCCAGCCGAAAAAATGAACAGGTCAAGACTGCGGCCAAGCTGGGGCAAAGCGCGTCGTTCCGGCGACAAACCGGACTTTTTCTGGCAGAAGGCGCCCGGTTGTGTGCCGATGCGTTTACCAGCCGCGTGCGAATCCGACAGTTTTTCTGCACGGAACACGCCGCAAAAAAATACGAATCCTATCTGACTCCCATTCTCCGAGCCGTGCCCTCCTTTTTCATCACGGAGCCTGTTGCGGAACTTCTTTCTCAAACGGAAGGCAACCAGGGCGTTTTCTGTGTCTGTGAACAGAGGAAAGAGCTTTCCTGGGAGGCATTTCCGCTGCGCCACTGTCTGGCAATGGAAACAGTGCAGGATCCGGGCAATCTGGGCGCTGCTCTGCGCACAGCGGAGGCACTGGGCCTCGGCAGTGTATTGCTTGCCGGTTCCTGCTGTGACGTCTATTCCCCCAAGGCGCTGCGTGCCGGCATGGGCGCCGTATTTCGCCTTCCTGTTTTTTTCAGTCGGAAACTGCCTGATGCACTCGATGCGCTGCACGGACAAGGTTTTTTCTCCTGCGCCGCTGTGCCGGACAGCAGCGCAAGGCCGATTACGGAAGTGGATTTTTCCCACCCTTGCATCATGGCCGTGGGGAATGAGGGGAACGGCCTGACGGAAGCTGCTGCCGCGGCCTGCAATCTGCGCGTCACAATTCCCATGCTGGGCAGAGCGGAGAGCCTAAACGCAGCGTCATCCGCGGCCATCCTCATGTGGGAAATGATGCGGTCTGGAGGCATTTCCGGCGGTGGATAACAGAGTTTATTGGATTTGGATACAGCACGCTCTCAGAGCGGGCAGCACCAAAGCGGCCCGTATTTTCAAGCGATACGGTTCGGCCCGCGAATTTTATGAGAGCGGCCGGGAAAGCTGGCTTCTGGACGGCATGTTCACGCAGAGGGAACTGGAACACCTGAACTCATTCTCTCTTGACCAGGCACAGGCGCAGCTTGAAACTGCGCTGAAGCTGGGCCAGTCGGTTCTCTGCCTCGATGATCCGGCTTATCCCATTTTGCTTCGGGAGATATCCTCGCCGCCCTGCGTCCTCTATTACAAAGGAGAGCTGCCGCCTGCAGACGCACTCTGCATTGCAATGGTGGGCACGCGCAATGCTTCACCGGATGGCCTCGCTGCGGCAAACCTTCTCTCCTATAGCCTTGCCGAACAGGGCGCCGTAGTGGTGAGCGGCGGTGCTGTGGGCATTGACTCTGCGTGCCACAAAGGCGCGCTGCGTGCGGGCGGCACCACGGTCTGCGTGCTGGGCTGCAGCATTGATTACCCTTATCTGATGCGCAATGCATCCCTGCGGGAAGCTATCTCGCACAACGGGGTTCTGCTTTCCGAATATCCGCCGCAAACACCGCCGTTCAGCCGCTCTTTTCCGATCCGCAACCGGATACTCTCCGGCCTCAGCGTGGGAACGGTCGTGGTGGAAGCCGCAGCGAAAAGCGGCACGATGATCACGGTGAATGCTGCTCTGGATCAGGGGAGAGATGTGTTTGCCGTCCCCGGTTCCGTGATGAACGCCGCCGCACAAGGCGTCAACCGCCTGATTCGGGAAGGAGCAAAACCCGTCACCTGTGCACAGGACATTCTAGACGAATATCCCGGCCGTCTGATGCCGGTTCCGCATCACCCAGCGGAACAAGAAAACTTCAATCTGCCTCCTGCCGAACAGCCAAAAGAGCAGAGGGTAAAAGCATTGCCGGAAGAAGAGTCCGCTGTGCAGGAATCGATTGATTTGTCGGAGCTTTCCACGCAGGGGGCCGCGCTGCTCTCCGCTATGGAGAAGGAGCCGCGCCACATTGCCGAACTGGCCAAAAAAGCCGGGCTGCCGGTTTCTCTGGCCCTGAGCGCAGCCACAGAACTTGAACTGCTCCGTTTGGCGCGTTCATGTTCCGGCGGCAGGTATCAAAAACTGTAATTGCCGTGCCCTGTTCCAATCTGCCGGTCATGCGGCGGATTGGAACAGGGCAGGACGGCCGGCGGGCACGCGTCCGCCGCTTTTCTGTGTCTGTGTCGACCGGAAGCATTCCCGTTTCTGAAACGAGTGAAATGATAAAAACGAGGTGAAGCTTCATGCCAAAGCTTGTCATTGTGGAGTCGCCTACCAAGGTGAAAACCATTAAAAAATATCTGGGAGCCAATTACGATGTCGTCGCCACGATGGGCCACATCCGTGATTTGCCCGAATCACGCCTGAGCGTGGATGTGAAAAAGAATTTTGCGCCAAAATATGAAATCATCAAGGGAAAAGAAAAGCTTGTGGAGGAGTTGAAGGAGAAAGCAGAGGCCTGCAGCGGCGTTCTGCTCGCAACCGACCCGGACCGCGAGGGGGAGGCCATCTCCTGGCACCTGGCCTATATTCTCGGCCTGGACACTTCCGAAAAGAATAGGGTTACGTTTAACGAGATCACCAAAACAGGCATCACTGCGGGAATGGAACACCCCCGCAGCATTGACCAGAACCTTGTCAACGCGCAGCAGGCGCGCCGCGTGCTTGATCGCCTTGTCGGCTACAAGCTAAGCCCCTTTCTCTCCCAGAAGATCCGCCGCGGCTTGTCTGCCGGCCGCGTGCAATCTGTTGCTGTGCGCCTGATCGTGGACAGGGAGGAAGAGATCCGCGCCTTCAAGCCGGAGGAATACTGGACCATCGACGCCAAGCTCATCCCGCACGGCTCGCGCAAGACATTCCCGGCTTCCTTCTATGGGGCAAACGGCGAAAAAATTAAGATTGAAGACAAGGAGCAGACCGATCGGATTCTGGACGATCTGAAAGACGCCGCCTTTCATGTGGAGAAGGTCAAGAAGGGTACGCGCCGCAAATCACCCGCACCGCCGTTCATCACCTCCACCCTGCAGCAGGAGGCCTCGCGCCGCCTGGGCTTCCAGGCCAAGCGCACCATGCGGGCCGCCCAGGAACTCTATGAAGGCGTGGAAATCGGCGAACTCGGTGCTGTCGGCCTCATCACTTACATGAGAACCGACTCACTGCGCATTTCAGAGGACGCCATTCAGGAAGTCACCTCCTATATCGGAGATCGCTGGGGCAAGAAATACCTGCCGGATTCTCCGCGCCATTTCAAGACGCGGGCCAACGCGCAGGACGGCCACGAGGCCATCCGTCCCACCACTATTGCGCTTTCTCCCGACAAGGTAAAAGACAGCCTGACAAACGATCAATATAAGCTCTATAAGTTGATCTGGGAGCGTTTTGTCGCTTGCCAGATGGCCAACTGTCTGCAGAGCACCACACAGGCTGATATCATCGCCCCCGGCGCGTCCGGAACGGAATACCTGTTCAAGGCTTCCGGCTACACCGTAACCTTCGACGGTTTCACCGTTCTGTATGAAGAGGGAAAGGACGAAGAGACGCCTTCCGAAGGAAGCCTGCCTCCGCTGGAAAACGGGATGGCGCTGCGCTGCCGTGAAATCGCCGGCAACCAGCATTTCACGCAGCCCCCGGCCCGATATACGGAAGCAACACTGATCAAAGCACTCGAGGAAAACGGCATCGGCCGCCCCTCCACGTATGCGGCCACCATCTCCACCATCACCGGCCGGAACTATGTCACGCGGGAAGGCAAGGCATTGAAGCCGACAGAACTGGGTGAAGTCACCACCAAGCTGATGAAGGAACGCTTCCCAAAAATCGTCAATGTAAAATTTACCGCGCAGGTGGAAAACGAGCTTGACGAAGTCCAGAGCGGCAAGACCGATTGGGTGGAAACGCTGGATCATTTCTATACGGATTTCGACAAGACGCTTAAGCAGGCAAAGGAAGACATGAAGGGTGTCAAGATCCAGCTCAAGGAAGACGAGACCGACATCATCTGCGAAAAATGCGGACGCCGGATGGTGATCAAAACAGGCCGCTACGGCCGTTTCATCGCCTGCCCCGGTTACCCGGAATGCAAAAACGTAAAGAAGCTGGTGCAGGAAAACGGCGCGGAATGCCCGAAATGCGGCGGCAAGGTTGTGGTGAAAAAATCAAAAAAAGGCCGTGTGTTTTATGGCTGCAGCAATTACCCTAACTGCGATTTTGTTTCCTGGGATGAGCCTACGCTTGAAAAATGCCCGCGCTGCGGCAAAACCCTGCTGAAAAAGAAGGGGAAAAAGCCACGCTATTACTGTATAACGCCGGACTGCGGCTACGAAAGGACAGAAGAAAACGACTCATGATCAAAGTGATAGGAGCCGGTTTGGCCGGATGTGAAGCCGCGTGGCAGATTGCCGAAGCCGGAGAAGAAGCTGAACTCTATGAAATGAAACCGGCACGGTATACCCCTGCCCACAAAAGCCCACTGTTTGCGGAGCTGATCTGCTCCAATTCGCTTAAGGCTGCGCGGATCGAAAGCGCGGCTGGTCTGCTCAAGGAGGAAATGCGCCGCCTCGGCTCCCTGCTCACGGACTGTGCGGCAGCCTGCGCCGTCCCGGCAGGCGGGGCGTTGGCCGTGGACCGGAACGAATTTTCCGCATTGGTCACAAAGCGCATCCGTGAGCACCCGCGCATTCATATCCGGGAAGCGGAAGAGGTGACGAAACTGCCGCTGGACGGCGTTTCCATTGTGGCAACGGGACCGCTCACGAGCGATGCCCTGGCTACACAAATCCGCGAGCTGTGCGGCGGCGGCTTAAGCTTTTTTGACGCTGCCGCACCGATTGTGACGGCGGAGAGCATCGACAGAAGCAAGATATTCTGCGCATCCCGCTACGATAAGGGCGGGGACAATGCTTACCTCAACTGCCCCATGGATCGGCCCGCATATGAAGCTTTCCGGGATGCCCTTGCGGCAGCGGAGCGCGCCCCCCTGCACGACTGCGACGTGCGCGACCCAAAGGTGTACGAAGGCTGCATGCCCATTGAAGTGCTGGCACAGCGCGGCATGGACGCCATGCGCTATGGACCGATGAAACCGGTCGGCCTGCGCGATCCGGCCACAGGGCGGCGGCCATGGGCTGTGGTGCAGCTGCGGCGCGAAAACCGGGAAGGCACGCTCTACAATCTCGTCGGATTCCAGACTAACCTGAAATTTGGCGAGCAGAAACGGGTATTCGGCATGATTCCCGGCCTTGCAAACGCTGTGTTTGTGCGCTACGGCGTAATGCACCGCAATACCTTTCTCAATTCGCCCGCCCTGCTCAATGCCGACTTCAGCATGCGTCGGCTGCCCGGTCTCTTTTTTGCGGGCCAGATGACGGGCGTGGAAGGGTACATGGAATCGGCTTCCTCCGGCCTCATGGCCGGCCGAAACGCCGTGCTCCGCCTGCACGGCAAGGAAACATGGGTGCTCCCTCCAGAAACGATCATCGGAGCACTCAGCCGGTATATTGCCGAAGGCGGAGAAGGGGAGTTCCAGCCCATGGGCGCGAATTTCGGCATTGTGCCGCCGCTCGGCCAGAAAATCAAAGACAAGCGGGATCGCTATGCTGCCCTGGCGCAGCGTGGTCTCCACGCTCTTTCGGAATATTTGGAACGTCAGGACGAAAAACAGGAGGTTACTTCAGTATGAAAATCATTGTGGACGCTTTCGGCGGGGACAATGCTCCCCTTGAAATCATCAAAGGCTGCGCAGACGCAGTGGCGGAGCTGGACCTGGACATCGTGCTGACGGGCAACGAGAGCATCATCCGCCGCGTGGCAAAGGAGAATGCAATCTCCCTGAACCGGATTAACATTGTGGATGCGCCGGATGTCATCGACATGGAAGATTCCGCTGGAGACATCATGAAATCGAAATCCAACAGCTCTATGGCTGTGGGGCTCAAACTGCTGGCCGAAGGAAAAGGAGACGCCTTCCTTTCCGCCGGCAACTCCGGGGCCCTGGTGGTGGGCGCCACGCTGATCGTAAAGCGCATCAAGGGCATCAAGCGTGTGGCGTTCGCCCCCGTGATGCCAAAAAACAAGGGCTTCTTCATGCTGATTGACAGCGGCGCCAATGTGGAGTGCAAACCGGAAATGCTTCGTCAGTTCGGCATCATGGCCTCCATTTATGTGGAAAAAGTCATGAACATCAAGAACCCCCGCGTCGCCCTCGCCAACGTCGGCGTGGAGGATCATAAAGGCGGAGAACTGCAGCACGAAGCCTTTGCCCTGCTCAAGAAATCCCCTGTCAATTTCATCGGCAACGTGGAAGCCCGCGACATTCCGGACGATGCCGCGGATGTCATTGTGTCCGATGGCTTTACCGGAAACTGCATCCTGAAAATGTACGAAGGCGTTGCCCTCGTGATGATGGGCAAGCTGAAGGAAATCTTCACAAAGAATCTGAAAAATAAGATTGCCGCTTCCCTGATCCTCTCGGATGTGAAACAGCTGAAACAGGAACTGGATTACAATGAATACGGCGGTGCACCGCTCATGGGCACTGCAAAGCCTGTTTTCAAGGCGCACGGCAGCTCCAAGGCAAAAACGATCAAGAGCGCGCTCCGCCTGACGAAGGCGTATGTGGAAGGAAACGTGGTGCACGAGATTGAGGAATCGATCCAGGCCCTGAAAGGGGAGGAAAACGCATGAGCCACCAGAAGCAGAACACAGCTCAGCCGGATTTGAAGAAACTGGAGGCGGCCATCGGCTATCATTTTCAGAATCTATCCCTGCTTCGAAACGCCATGACCCATTCCTCGTATGCCAATGAAAACAGGAAGGCCGGCGGAAGCAACGAGCGGCTTGAATTTCTCGGCGATTCTGTGCTCGGCATTGTTGTGGCCGATTACCTCTTCAAAAATTGCCCGCATTTGCCCGAGGGAGACCTCACCAAGACACGCGCTTCCCTTGTGTGTGAAAAAGCATGCTGCGGCTTTTCGCAGCAGCTCGGCGTGGGGGAATACCTGCTGCTGAGCCATGGGGAACAGAACTCCGGCGGACGGACACGCTCCTCCATTCTGGCAGACGCATTCGAAGCCATCATTGCCGCGATCTATCTGGACGGTGGGATGGAGGAGGCCCGCGCGTTTATCCTGCGGTTCGTCAAACCGATGCTGCAAACAGCGAGGCCGAAGCCGTTTAAGGATTACAAGACCATGCTGCAGGAGATTGTGCAGAAAAATCCGGAGGAATCCCTGGAATATGTGCTGACAGGGGAGAGCGGGCCGGACCACGACAAGCATTTCTCCGTGGAAGTCCACTTGAACTCGAATGTGATCGGAAAGGGCGGCGGGCGTAGCAAGAAGGAAGCGGAACAGCAGGCTGCCCGTGAAGCGCTGGAACTGATGGGTTACTGATGCGCCACGCAAACACAGCGATCTTTGTGCCGCACAACGGCTGCCCGCACCGCTGCAGCTTCTGCAACCAGAACGCCATCACAGGCCAGGCAAAGCAGCCCTCTCCTGCGGACGTGGAACAGGCTGCGAAACGTGCGGCGGAAACGCTTCCGAAAGGCGTGACCGCGGAGCTGGCTTTTTTTGGGGGCAGCTTCACGGCGATCGAGCGGAACTACATGGTGTCCCTGCTAAAAGCGGCGCAGCCCTTCCTGCAGGCTGGCGTCTTTTCGGGCATCCGCTGCTCCACCAGGCCGGACTGCATTGACGCTGACATCCTTTCTCTCCTGAAAGATTACGGCGTGAAAGCGGTAGAACTTGGGGCGCAGAGCATGAATGACGATGTACTGCGCCGCAACAGGCGCGGCCACACGGCAGCGGACGTGGAACGGGCAGCCGGCCTGATTCGGGCAGCCGGCCTTTCCCTTGGCTTGCAGATGATGGTGGGGCTACCGGGGGACACACCAAACGGCGCATGGGAAACGGCCAGATGTCTCGCTGCCCTCGGGCCGGAAACTATGCGTATTTATCCCACCATCATTTTGTCCGGCTCTCTGCTTGCCTCCTGGTATCAGGAGGGGACATACCGCCCTCTGGAACTTGGGGAAGCGGTGGAGATCTGCGCCGGGCTTCTGTCCTTTTTCGAGGGGGAGTCCATCCGCGTCATTCGGCTTGGGCTGCACAGTTCGCCGGAACTGGAGCGGGAGAGACTTGCCGGACCCTGGCATCCCGCGTTCCGCGAATTGTGCGAAAGTTTTTTGTATCTGCGGGCTTTTCGCCGGGAGTGGCAGAAAGCGGAGGAAGTGTGCACGGCTTTTGTGAATCCGCGCGATCTTTCCGCTGCGGTTGGCCAAAAGAGAGGCAATGTGCGCACACTTGAACAGGAGGGCCTGCACCTTTCCATCCGCACAAAGGAAAATGTGCCGCGCGGATGGGTGGAATGGAAGAAGAACGAAATCATACGACGCTGCTGCATTTTTGATCGGCCGGGTCAAGGAGCACAAAATGTATCTGATGCAAAGGAGGAAGTAGCTGTTTGCGGTTAAAATCTCTGGAACTACAAGGGTTCAAGACGTTTCCCGATAAAACGCTGCTCACCTTTGACAATGGTGTCACAGCCGTGGTGGGGCCAAACGGCAGCGGAAAAAGCAACATAGCAGATGCCATCCGCTGGGTTCTCGGCGAACAATCGGCAAGAGCGCTCCGCTGCACACGCATGGAAGGGCTGATCTTTAACGGCACGCCGAACCGCAAAGCGCAGGGCTTTGCGGAGGTAACGCTGACCATTGACAACAGCGATCGAAAGCTTGCCTTTGACAGCGACGAGGTGGCCGTCACCCGCCGGTATTATCGCTCCGGTGAAAGTGAATACCGGCTGAATCATGCCTCCGTGCGCCTGCGCGATGTAACCGAGCTGTTTCTCGACACCGGCCTCGGGCGCGATGGGTATTCCATGATTGGGCAAGGGAAAATAGACGCCATTGTGGCTGCCCGCAGCGATGATAGACGCGAAATCTTTGAGGAAGCCGCCGGTATTGCGCGGTTTCGCTTCCGAAAGGAGGACGCAGAATCGCGTCTGGCGCGCGCAGAAGACAATCTGCTCCGCTTGCATGACATCCTCGCCGAACTGGAAAGCCGTCTGGGGCCTCTAAAGGAGCAATCCGAAAAGGCTCAGCAGTTTCTTCAGCTTTCGGAGGAAAAGCGAACGCTGGAAATCGGCCTCTGGCTGGACACGCTGGAGCGTTCCGGCCGCATTCTGCGGGAACATGATGACAAAATTCTGATCGCCCGAGGTCAATATGAGGACGCGCAGAAAGCAGTGGATGAGATCGATGCGGAAATCAACCGCGTCTTTCAGGAAAGCACTGCATGCGTGGCGCGCGCGGACGAGCTGCGCCAGGAGAGCGCCCGCCGGGAGGAAGCTGCAGCCCGGAAAGACGGTGAGGCTTCCGTGTTGGAAAACGATGTGCTCCACACAAGGGAAACCGTAGCACGCCTGGAACGGGAGATGGAAACCGCCCGAAAATCGGACGAAGATACGGCAGCTGAGATCAAAGAAAAACAGGAAGCATATAGCCGAAACGAAAAAGAGACAAAGCGCACGGAAGCAGAGCAGCAGCAACTTCAAAAGAAACTGGATGAGCTTCGCAGCGGCATGGATGAACAGTCCGGACGCATCGCTGATCTGAACCGGCAAGTATCGGATTGTTCCGCCCGATCCACGGAACTTCGCGTGGAGATCTCAAAAGCGTCCTCCACGGCGGAAGAACTGCGCAGCCGCCGGCAGACGGCACAGGCCTCCCGGGCGGAAAAAACGCAGCGGCGCGCGGAATGGGAAAAAGAGCAGGCAAAAGCGGAACGCGGGGAAAAAGAGACAACGGCCCGGGCGGAATCGCTCCGCAATGCCGTGCGCGGCCATGAGCTGCGTTTGCAGGGCCGCCGCAAAAAAGCGGAGGAGGCGCGGGCAAGGTGTGATTCCCTTCACCTCGACACGGAGGAGCGCGAGCGGCGCGCCCGCCTGCTCGAGGATCTCGAGCGAAACATGGAAGGCTTTTCCCAGAGCGTAAAAACAGTGATGCGCGAAACGAAGCGGGGAAATCTGGGCGGCATTCACGGCCCCGTTTCCCAGTTGATTGAAGTTCCGCAGCGGTATTCCGTCGCCATTGAGACGGCACTCGGCGCTTCCATGCAACATATCATTGTGAGCACGGAACGCGACGCCAAGCTGGCAATCGAATTGCTGAAACGCCGCAGCGCCGGCCGCGCTACCTTCCTGCCCGTTTCCACCATCCACGGTTCCCTGCTGCGGGAACGAGGGCTGGAAGAAAGCCCCGGCTTTGTGGGAATCGCCGGCACACTGTGCCGGTGCAAGCCGGAATATGAGGAGATTCTGCGTTCCCTGCTCGGCCGCATCGTCGTGGCGGAGGATTTGGACAGCGCCATTGCCATTGCCAAGCGGTTTTCCTATCGGTTCCGTGTCGTCACGCTTGACGGCCAGGTTGTCAATGCGGGTGGTTCCCTCACAGGCGGTTCCTATTCCCGCAACGCAGGGCTTCTGAGCCGTCGTGCCGAAATTGAGCGGTTTCGCTCCGAGGCTGCTGAACTTGCCGCGCAGACAGAACAGGCGCAGGCTGCCTGGAAAGCACTGCAGCAGGAAGCTGCTCAGGAGGAGGCCGCACTGACGGCAGCCCGTGCGGAGCTTTCCGCGGCGCAGGAGGAGCTCGTGCGCTGGCAGTCTGCGCGGGAAAGCGCAGGCACTGCACTGGCGTCTCTCCTTCTGGACGAAACTTCTCTGAAAGAGGAGATGGAAGCCACTGCTTTTCGCCTTGCCGAACTGGAAACGGCACAGAAAAAGGCGGAAGCAGAGGAGGAAGCATGCGGAGCGCAATTGCGATCTTTCCAGGAACAGCTCTCCCTGCTGCACAGCCAGCGCGACGAGCGGAATCGTGCCTGGGAGGAGCAATCTGAGCAGCTGCAGGCGAACAGAATGCGTCTGTTGGAACTCCGGAAGGACGGCGCCGCCCTGCAGGAGCGCATTGAAGAGCTGGAACGGCAGCGCACCGGCCATCAAAACCGCACAGAGGAACTCGAGCAAGAGAAACGGGATGCGGAAACGGCAATTGAACGGCTCTTTGAAAAGACAGAAGCTCTGCACAAAGAGGCAGCCTTGCTCCGCGCACAGGCCAAACAGGCCGATGAGGCAGCAAAACAATCTGCCGCCCGCCGGGTGGAGCTGGAAGGAACGGCAACCCAGCTGCGCACTAAGGAACGCGATCGCTCTGCAGAGCGGGAAAACGCCGGACACGAGCTGGCCAGACTGGAGGAGCGCCGTGCAAACCTGCAGAAGGAATACGACGAGATCACCTCGCAGCTGTGGGAAGAATATGGGCTGACACGGCGGGAGGCGGAGCAATCCTGTTCCCGCCCGGAAGACGCGCAGCAGGCGCGCCGCCGCCTGAACGAGGTGAAATCCTCCATCAAAGCGCTCGGCTCCGTCAATGTGGGGGCCGTGGAGGAATACAAGGAAGTCAGCACGCGCCACCGGTTCCTCAGCTCCCAGATCGCAGATGCGGAAGCCAGCAGGGACAGCCTGCTGCACCTGATCGCGGATCTGACCAGCCAGATGCGCGAACTGTTCCTGGAGCGATTTGCTGAGATTGGCCGTCACTTCAGCGAGGTGTTCCGTGAACTGTTTGGCGGGGGCTCCGCCGAGCTCTCTCTGAGCGAACCGCAGAATGTACTGGAGAGCGGCGTGGAAATCACTGTGCAGCCGCCGGGAAAAATCGTGAACAACCTGGAAAGCCTTTCGGGCGGAGAGAAAGCGCTGGTCGCCATTTCGCTCTATTTTGCCATCATGAAAGTGAACCCACCGCCTTTCTGCGTGCTGGACGAAATCGAGGCCGCCCTTGACGACGTGAACGTGACGCGCTTTGCCGCTTATCTGCGCCGCATTCAGGCACACACGCAGTTCATCGCCATCACGCACCGGCGCGGCACGATGGAAGCGGCAGACGTGCTTTACGGCGTCACCATGCAGGATGAAGGCGTTTCCAAGCTGCTGAAAATGTCAGCGGCCGAGATTGAAGAATACCTGCAGGCAGCACAGAAGAAAGGCTAAGCCACGCAATCCGTTCTTGACGGTGCGGCGGTTCGGCAGTACAATAGACAGGATAGAAAAGAGGGACGGTGTTCTCATCCGACCGTTTCCCTTTGATAAAGCGAGGAACAATATGGGACTGTTTTCGAAAATCAAGGAAGGCCTCAAAAAGACACGGGATTCTGTCAGCTCTTCCATTGAGAAGATGCTGCACTCCTTCCAGAAAATCGACGAGGATCTTTTTGAAGAACTGGAAGAAATCCTGGTATTGGGGGATGTGGGCGTCCCCACAGCCGAGCGCATCTGCGAGGAATGCCGCCGCCAGGTAAAAGAACGCCACATCTCTGATCCGAACGAAATTTACGGGCTGATCCGTGACATCACGGCAGAGATGATGCGGGGCGGGGAAGAGCTGAACCTCTCCACCAAACCGTCCGTCGTCCTGGTCATCGGCGTCAACGGCGTGGGAAAAACTACGACGATTGGGAAGCTTGCCTATCGCCTGAAGCAGGAGGGCAGACAGGTGATCCTGGCCGCGGCAGACACGTTCCGTGCTGCCGCCATTGAACAACTTGAGATCTGGGCTGATCGAAGCGGCTGCGATCTGGTCAAGCAGGCGGAAGGAAGCGATCCCGCCAGTGTTGTCTTTGATGCCATCGCTGCAGCAAAGGCACGCGGTGCAGACGTGGTCATCTGCGACACGGCCGGCCGTCTGCACAACAAAAAGAACCTGATGGCAGAGCTTGCCAAAATCAACCGCATCATTGACCGCGAGCTTCCCGGCGCCGCGAAGGAAGTCCTGCTTGTGCTTGACGCGGCCACCGGACAGAACGCCGTCAACCAGGCACGCGAATTTCAACATGCTGCGAACATTACAGGGATTGTACTCACAAAGCTGGACGGCACGCCCAAAGGCGGCGTCGTGATTGCCATTCGGGAAGAGCTGAAAATTCCCGTCAAGTTCATCGGCGTAGGAGAACAGCTTGACGACCTGCAGCCTTTTGACGCCAATGAATTTGCGAAGGCTCTTTTTGAACAGGAGACAGCGTGAGCCTAACAGGATTCAGGCACTGGCCTGCAAATGGGGACGGGATCCGTTTGAGAGGAAGGAAGAATGGTTTTGAAAACGTTTGTCATGGCCACTCACAACAAACACAAGATCACGGAGCTGCAGCGCATTCTGGAGCCGCTGGGAATCCAGGTGACCACAGCTGAGTTGCCGGAAGTGGAGGAGACAGGCACCACCTTTGAGGAAAATGCACAGCTCAAGGCTCGTTCTGCTTGCCGCGCAACCGGTTTGCCCAGCGTGGCGGATGACTCCGGCATTTCCGTGGATGCACTCGGCGGCGCGCCGGGCGTGTATTCCGCCCGATATGCCGGCCCGGATGCCACTGACGCTGATCGGAATCAAAAACTGCTCTGTGAACTGCAGGACACGCCGGATGAAAAGAGGACGGCACGTTTTGTAAGCGCAATCTGCTGTGCCTTTCCCGACGGGGACGAAATTACCGTGACCGGTGTCTGCGAAGGGCGTGTGGCCCGCTCACCTCGCGGGGAAGATGGATTCGGCTATGATCCCATTTTCCTTGTGGAAAAAAAGACATATGCGGAACTGAGCCCATCCGAAAAGGATGCCGTCAGTCACCGCGGCAAGGCGCTGCGCCAGCTTGCGGAACGGCTGCGGGAACATGGCTATGAATAAAAGAAAGAGGTTGTTCTGATGTTGACAAGCAAACAACGTGCTTACCTGCGCTCGCTTGCCGTGGATCTGGATACGGTGCTGATGGTGGGGAAGGGCGGCCTTTCTCCGGCTTTGATCAAACAGGCGGATGATGCGCTGGAAGCGCGGGAACTTATCAAAGGAAAGGTCCTGCAGGAGACAAGCCCCATCTCCGCGCGGGATGCCGCCGAGCAGATCGGCTCCGCCACCTCTTCCGAGGTGGTGCAGGTGATCGGTTCGAAATTTGTTCTGTTCCGCCAGAAGAAAAAGGATTCTGCCATTCAGCTTCCCAGGGCGGCCAGACAGGTGTGAGCGGGAAACGTTTGGGGGTGTTTGGCGGCACCTTCAATCCCATTCATCTGGGGCATCTTCACATTGCGCAGGAATTTGCCCGCCTGCTGTCCCTCGATGAGGTGCTGCTGATTCCGGCTGCTGTGCCGCCGCACAAGGCGGCGAAGGATCTTGCTCCCGGGGAAATCCGGTTGGAGCTTTGCCGGTTGGCTGTGCAGGAACAGCCGCTCTGCAGCGTGAGCGATGTAGAACTGCGACGCGGCGGAAAAAGCTATACTGCCGACACGCTTCATATCTTGTCTGAAGAACGGCCGAAGGATCATTTATATCTGTTGATGGGAGAAGATATGTTTCTTACTCTGCAGGAGTGGCGCAGACCGGAAGAAATCTGGAGCACGGCAGACATCTGTGCCGCTCCGCGCAGCCGGGACGCTTCTGAAAAACTGCAGGCCCAGAAGCAGGCGCTGGAAGCACGCGGGGCGCGCGTGCACCTGTGTCCCATTTCCTTTCTGCCCATTTCCTCCACCCTGGTACGGGAGACCGTGCGGAAAGGGAAACCGATTGACAAACTGGTGCCGTGGTCAGTGGCATCTTATATTGCGGCACACAGCCTCTACCGGATTACGGAAGAGGCGTAAAGATTTTGTGAAAAGTCCAATGGTATTAAGTCAAGAGGGTGATGCAAGGAAAAATTGAGTAAAAC
>CAKNKY010000010.1 GCA_930987725.1 uncultured Anaeromassilibacillus sp.
CCCTTTCGGGCTCCAAACCTCGCTCGTTTTTTTGGATCATTTTGCAACGGGCCCATTCTGATGGAACATTCCGCACCGCTCAGAAGGCGGCTTCCACCATGCGTTTGGTATAGTCCGACTGCGGAGAGCGAATCACCTGATCCGGTGTGCCTTCCTCCACAATTTTCCCTTCGTGCATCACCAGCACACGGTCGCAGAAGGACTGCACCAGGGCAAGATTGTGGCCGATAAACAGAATGGACAGGCGGTTTTTCTGTTTCAGCGTTCGCAGCAGCTCCACGATCTGGTGCTGCGCCATGACGTCCAGTGAACTGGTCGCCTCGTCGCAAATCAGCAGCCGGGGACGGACGGCCAGCGCTCGCGCGATGGCGGCTCTCTGGCACTGGCCCCCGCTGAGCTCGTGCGGGTACCGCCGCGCATACGCGGGCGAAAGATCGCACTGTTCGAGCAGTCCGGCGACGCGCTGCTTTCTCTCGGCCTTCGGCACACCGCTGTTTTTCAGCGCCTCACCGATGCCGTATCCGATGGGCCTCCGCGGATCAAACGACGCCATGGGAGACTGGAAAACCATCTGCATCTGGCGGTATGCTTCCCGCAGCGCTTTCCCTTTTGCCTTTGTGATGTCGATCCCGTTCAGCCGGATGGTGCCGGCAGACGGATCGATCAGCCGGGTGATCAGCCTGGCCAGCGTGCTTTTCCCGCAGCCCGATTCCCCGACAAGGCCCAGCGTTTCGCCCTCGAGGATCTGAAAGCTGACGGAATCGACAGCCGCGTGCTGCCCGCTTTCAAAGACTTTTGTCAGGCCCTCTGCCTTCAAGATCTCTTTCATCCCGTCATGCCCTCCGAAGCTGCGGCACAGCCGCGAGGAGCGCGCGCGTATAGCTGTTCTGCGGCTCCTGCAGAATCTGCCGTGCAGGACCATATTCCATCACGTTTCCCTCTTTCAGCACAAGAATCGTATCCGCCATGGCGGACACGACGCCAACGTCGTGCGTGACCAGGATCACGGCGGTGCCAAACAGCCGGCGCAGGCGGAGCAGCACCTCCACCACCTGTTTTTGCACGGAGGCATCCAGGGCGCTGGTCGGCTCATCGGCCAGCAGCACCGGCGGGTTCATACACATGGCGATGGCGATCCCAACACGCTGCTGCATCCCGCCGGAAAGCTCAAACGGGTAACTTTCCCAGATGCGCGCGCCGTCCTTGAGCTGAAGGGTTTCAAACAGCGACAGCGCCTTTTCCTTCGCCTGCGCTCCGGTGATCTTCCTGTGCACAGCCATGCTTTCCGCCATCTGAGCCCCGATGGTGCGGACGGGACAGAGGGAAGCCCCGGCATCCTGAAAAATCATCCCGATCTCAGCGCCGCAGATCCTGCGCAGCTCCCGTTCCGGCAGGTCGGGCAGATCCTTGCCCTGAAACCAGATGTCGCCCCTTGTCACCAGGCCGCCCGTGCCGAGAAGCCCCAGCGCCGCCTTCAGAAGCGTGCTCTTCCCACTGCCGGACTCCCCCACAATGCCGAGGATTTCCCCCTTCTGCAGCGCAAAACTCACGTCATGGATGACGGCGCGCCCGTGAAAGCTGACTTCCACAGAGCAATAACGCAAGATGGGCTCCATCTCTCCCTCTCCCTTCCCCATAGATTGTCACGGAGCGGGCTTCAAATCCGCCGTGATCTCATAGAAATCACAGGGATGCGCCGTCAGTCCCTCCACGTCCGACCGGCAAACCATGCTCATCCGCAGATGGGAGCAGAAAACAAAGGCGTCGTCATCCAAAAGGATCTGCTGCATGTCCGCCGCCAGCTCCGCCCTGCGCGCCGTATCGAAGGTTGCGTTCAGCTCAGCCGCCAAACCTTCCAGCGCATCGCTGTGATAGTGCCCGTTGTTCGCTGTGGAGCTGTCCAGGCAATGGGTGGTGAAGAAATAGGCCGGATCGCCGGTGGGCGCCGTGACCATGGCGCTGGCGTAGACATCCCACGCCGCCGGATCGGTGCGGATGCTGTTGTGATCGGCCGTGCTGTTGACGATGACGTCAAACCCGATCGCCCCGAGGGAAGCCTGCGCGGATTCAGCCAGCAAAGGCAGCTCCTGACGGCTGGGATACGTGAGCCAGCGAATGGTCAGCTCCTGCCCATCCTTTTCCCGGATGCCGTCGCCATCCGTGTCCACCCAGCCTGCCTCTTCCAGAACAGCGCGCGCGCCGTCCGGATCATATTCCTTGGCCGTGACCGCATCGCCCCCGAACGAAAAAACATTCGGAAAGGCGCCGGCGGCGGGATATCCGTTCCCGTCCAGCAGATCGGTCACGAAGCGCTCTTTGTCGATCCCCATCGCAATCGCCCGGCGCACGGCCGGGTTCTGAAGGATGGAGCTTTCAAAATTCATGCTGACGAAGAACACCCGACTGGTCGCTGTGCCGGAGAAGGTGTACCCGTCATTCTGAAACAGCGGATAACTGGCGTAGGGCATGCCGTAAGCGCCGTCGATCTCCCCGGACTGGAGGGCCATCGTCAGCGTGTCGCCGTCCGAGATCGTCAGCACTGTTATCTCGTCGAACCCCGGTTCGCCGTCCCAGTACGATTCATTCTTTCTGAGCGTCAGCTCCTCCCCCGTGGTCAGAGACACGGCAAGGTACGGGCCGGTCCCGCAGACAATCCCGTCCCCGGTGACGCCGGCCTCCATGTCGATGATGCACCCGTACGGATCGCTGAGGTAGTTCAGCAGGGTGGGGCGAGGCTCCGTCGTCCGGATAGTCACCGTCTGCCCGTCGGCAGTGATCGAACCGATCATCAGGTCGCCCCGGGCGCGGTCGTGGACCTCAATCAGATGCCCGAGGCACTCCTTCACGGCCTCGCCGTCCATCTTCCGCCCGCTGGAGAAGGTGACGCCGTCCCGCAGCGTGATCTTCCAGGTCAGATCGTCCACCAGCTCATAGCCCGTCGCAAGCCAGGGCTCGATCTCCATGCTGTCCGAATACCGGAACAGCGTCTCCCCCACGCCGTAGCGGATACAGGCCCAGCCGGAATAGGCGCGATGCGGATTGATGTCCGGCTCCTCATTTTCGGCATTGAACGTGGTATCTCCCAGCACGAACGTCGTTTTGGCCGTCCGGGTGTCGGAGGAGGGCGCGGCACACCCGGACACCAGCCCCAGCACGAGGACCGCTGCGGCCAGCCACACCGACAAGATTCTGCTTTTTTTCATTGCTCCCCTTCCCTTTCGTCTTTCTTTCGGGATCGCCTTCACCGGCCGGTGCGGGGATCGAGGACATCCCGCACGCTGTCCCCCAGGAGATGAAAGAGGGCGACAGCCGCGAAAATGGCGATGCCGGGGCCGAGAATGACCCACGGATACGTTTGCAGCATGCTCCGCCCGCTGCTCATCATGCTGCCCAGTTCGGCGGTCGGCGGCATGGCGCCGAGCCCAAGGAAGCTCAATCCGGCCAGCTCCATCATCATGGTGCCGATGTCGAGCACCGCCGTGACCAGAATGGGCCCGGCGATGTTTGGCAGGATATGCCGCGCCACAAGCTGCACAGAGGAATCTCCCGACAGCCGGGCGGCCGCGATGAAGTCCGCGCTTTCCAGAGCCAGCGTCTGGCTTCTGGCAAGGCGGGCATACTTGGGCCAGCCGACCACCGCCAGGGCAAGCACCGCGTTCTGCAGCCCTCCGTTCAGCAGGGCGGCAATCGCCAGGGCCAAAACCAGGCCGGGGAAAGCCAGGCACACATCCGCCGCGCGCATCATCAAGGCGTCCGCCGCGCCGCCCAGATGGCCGCACAGGACGCCGATGACGGTCCCCGCTGCGGTGATGATGGCCACCAGGGCAAGGGTGGACAGCACGCTGGTCCGCAGGCCGATCAGAATACGGGACAGCATATCTCGGCCGAAGCGATCCGTCCCGGCCGGATGCTGCACGCTGGGCGGCTCCAGGGCGGAAAAGACCTGCGCATTGGGGTCATACGGGCAGAACTGCCGGGCGAAACAGACAACGATCAGGAAAACCGCCGTGGCCAGCAAAAAGAAGACAAACCGCTTCCTTGTGTGATCCTTCCGGATCTTCTGCCGGCGGACGGTAACGGAATCGATCATCCCTTCCTCACCCCCAGCCGGATGCGGGGATCCAGCGCCCGATAGGACAAATCTGTCACGAGATTCACGCAGACATAGAGGATCGCCATCCACATCACATAGGCCTGAATCATCGGATAGTCCCGCATGTTGATGGCGTCCACCGCCAGTTTGCCGACGCCGTCCCACATGAAGATGGATTCTACAATCGCGGTGCCGCCCAGCAGGCTGCCAATGGAGAGGGTCAGCAGCGTCAGAATGGTGACGAGGCAGGACCGCAGGACACTTTTGGTGAGCGTCACCGAAAAGCGGACGCCCCGCGCCTTTGCACCCGCCACATACGCTTTGCCCAGCTCCTCCAGCACGGCAGCCCGGACCTGCCTCAGATATTTGGCCGACATCGCGATGGCGAGCGTCAGGGAAGGCAGCACCACATTCCGCAGCGTCACCCCGCGGGAAATCACGGGAAACCACGCGAGCCGGATGGCAAAGACATACAGCAGCAGCAGGCCGACGAAAAAGTTCGGCATGCTGTTCCCCAAAAAACTCGCCGTCCGGATCACATAGTCCGCCCACCGGTTCTGCCTGACGGCGGCCCACACGCCGAGCGGCACGGAGATCACGATGGTCAGGACGATCGTGACAGCGGTCAGCAGCAGGGTGGCGGGCAGCTTCGACACAAATGTGGGGAACACCTCCTGCCCGGAGACGTAACTCGTTCCCATATCGCCGTGCAGGAGATTCCCCAGCCAGACAAAATATTGAGTCAGAAAGGGCTTATCCAGCCCCAGTTCAGCCCTCGCATCGTCGATCGTCTCCTGTGAAACCGCCATGCCGGTATTCTCCATCTTTTGGAGGACGGCATCGCTGCCCGCCAGCCGCATCATGCCAAACGACAGGAAGGTGAGGATCAGCAAAATCGGGATCAGCTGCAAAAGGCGGCGCAAGACATAGTTCCTCATGGCATTCCCTGCGCTTTCGACGCGGCAACCAGGAACATTGGCGTGGAAGCGTTGTTGATCCACTCCTCCCGCGTCCACACCCGTTTCCAGATCTCCGGGTCGGCGGCCGGACGCATACCCAGACTGCTCAGAACCTGCAGATCCCACTGCGGGCGGACACGCCTGGAGAGCGGGGCCTGCCGGGCAATCGCTTCCATCGCCGCAACATCCGTTCCCGCCGTGTCGTCCGCCGTCCCGGTCTGGCGCACCTTGTCCCGGTCCGCGCGGTGACGCTCCTCCGCCTGTGCGTCATAGAGATACCGGTACCAGTTTGCGTCAAAGTTCAGGAGAAGGCCACCCGGCTTCAGCACCCTGGTCCACTGTGCATACGCCCGCTCCGGCGCGGGCAGGTTCCACGTCAGATTGCGGGACACGACGACGTCGAAGCTGCCGTCCGCAAAAGACAGCTCCTCGGCATTCATGCGGCAGAAACGGATGGCTTCGGCCAGCGGGCCGGCGTTTTTGCGCGCCTGCTCCAGCATGGCCTCCGTATAATCCACCGCCGTGACGCGATACCCCAATTCGGCCAGGATGATGGCGAAGAAACCGGGGCCGGTTCCCACATCCAGCACGCGGAGGCTTGCCCGCGGCGCCCCCTGAAAATGCGCCTGAATCCGGTCATCCAAAGCGCGGCTCCACACCTGGCGCTGCGCAGTCTGCAGTTCTTCCCGGTTCACCTCGGAATATCCGGGCGCCCGTTTCGTCCAGTACGCCATATTCGTTCCGACATAGTTGTGCAGATGATTCATCTTTTCTCCTTTTTACGCCGTGGCCGAGATTGCGAACCCGGGCGTGGGATCGTAAAACTCGTCCTTCTCCGCATACACGCGCGCCCACACGCCCGTATCCACCGAAATGTTCGAAAAGCCCGCCTGTCTCAGCAGCTCTGCGTCCCACTGCGGCCGCGGGAGCTGCTTCGGGCGCAGGACCTGCTTCATCCGCTCATATTCCTGCATCAGGTCGTCGCCCACATCCTCATGCGCATGGTGCGGCGGCAGGGCGGCGGCAGGCGCTTCCCGGCAGTAATCGGCGTCGAAATTCACGAGCACCCCGCCCGGCTTTAACAGCCCGTGCCACGCGAGATAGGCCGCCGGCAGATGCGGCAGGGTCCATGTCAGTTTCCGCGTCACAATCGCGTCAAAAGAGGCGGGCGGGAACGATGGCTGTTCCGCATCCATCACCAAAAAATCGACGGGGAGGCGAAGCCGCACGGCCAGTTTCTTTGCCTCGCGGATCATGTCCGGCGTCAGGTCTATGCCCGTGACGCGATGCCCTTTTTCCGCCAGCAGGAAGGCGAAAAAGCCCGTGCCTGTTCCGATATCCAAAATGTTCAGTTTCTTTGCCGTCGGCAGATGCCGGTCCAGCTCCGCCATCCACTGTTCGTGCTTTTCGCACGCAAATTCCCGCTGGCGCAGGGCAGAAAATTTTTCCGCTCTGCGGGACCAATATTGCTCCATCTCTTGTTTGATTGCTTCCATCTTGTCTCCCTGTTCTCCGCGAATCCCAAGCCGCTCCGTTTCCCGCACCATCGTTTTCCTTCGCGAGCCGTCAACCGGCCGGGTGCGTGAGAAAACAGGCGGGAACATTCATCCTGTTTTTTCCATCGCATAAAAAAAGCCCACTGTCTGCACCCCTCTGTGTGCATCCAGCAGACTTCAGTCTGTGTCTTTGCGCTTCAGCTCTGTGAGGCGATTGCTCCCTGACCGGTCGAAAAAGCAAAAGGAAGGACCGCCTTCTGGCAGCCATTGCCGCTGCATGCGTGCAATCTTCTGCTTTTGCGGAGCACGGCCCCGGCAAACGCTAACAGGATTAGTATACCATATCCAACCGGTTTGAGAAGCCCCCATAGGGGATATGCAGATTGACAAGTTTTCCGTTTCTTCATAAAATGAGAAAACAACGATCAAAGGACGAGGTGAATTCCATGCCGAAGGCCGAGCATTCCCACCCGCATGCGGAACTCTCCCAGCATACCCATACACACACGCAGACAAAAGCAGTCCTCAACCGTCTTTCCCGCGCCATTGGGCATTTGGAATCCGTCAAGCGAATGGTGGAAAACGGGCAGGACTGCGCCGAGGTGTTGATTCAGCTTGCCGCTGTGAAATCCGCCATCAACAACACCGGGAAACTCATTCTCAAGGACCACATCGAGCACTGCCTGGTGGATGCCGTGGAACACGGCGATCAAACATCCATCGATCATCTGAATCGGGCCATCGAGCAATTTATCAAATAGCCGCGTCCCGGCAGACGAGCTTTTCGCGGACAGCGCCAAAGGAGATAAGGCTGCGGCGTTTCGCCCTTTGCCCCCAGGCCACGCAGCGGAATACCCGACGGCTTTAGGATTCCGGGGCGGATTCGTCATCGTGGCCGCTGCCTTCTCCCCTGTATTCCAGGATATAGTGGGTGTCCGTTTCCTCCGCCGGCACGAAGCCAAGTTTCCGATACAGTCTTTTGGCCCCTAGATTCTCCTTGAAACAGCCAATCCGGATTTTTGTGCCGGAAGCCGCGCACTCCTTCTGGAGATGCCGGATGAGATCGGAGCCGATCCCGTGGCCGCGATACGCGGGGAGCAGATGAATTTCCACGATCTCCAAACAGGAGTGATGCCGGTTATACTGGACAAAGCCGGCGCGCCCGCCGTCCGCCTCCACGACATGGAATTGCTCTATCGCAGAAAAATCAGCGTCAAAATCCGCTCGCTGGTAGGTTTCATCCCAGCCCCAAATCTTCTCGACGTAGGGCCGAACCGATTCCGCCTTCAATCCATAGATAAAATCATGGTCTTCCGGTGTGGCAGGGCGAATCCTGTAAAGCATGCTGACTCCTCCTTATCCGTCATCCCGTTCCCGCTTCTCTTTTACTCCCATCATACCGCATATGTCCCGCCGGTGCAATGGGGCGCCTGCTGTCAGGTGCGGAGGCAAGCCTGGACCTGGGCCGTGCTGCTTGCCCGGCGGGAACTTTTTCATGAAACACAGAAAGAGGGAGCGGTTTTTTTGAACCAAGCGCGGAGCGAAACACCCCCGCAAATGCGGGGAAAAGATGCTCTCGCACCATGTCTTGTAGTGCTGCTTGGGATCACCCCCGCGTGTGCGGGGAAAAGAGGGCGATGCGCCCGTCGCTGCCGATGCCGTAGGGATCAACCCCGCGTGTGCGGGGAAAAGCCGTGGACACCGTGGGAGAAGATCGTCCTCAAGGGATCACCCCCGCGTGTGCGGGGAAAAGCGCTCGTGCTCACGGATTTCATGGCGGACTCTAGGATCACCCCCGCGTGTGCGGGGAAAAGTGCTTCCACTTCCTCCACGCGCACACTTTCCGAGGATCACCCCCGCGTGTGCGGGGAAAAGTGGAAGTTCGGCGGCGGGTCGTTCAGCACCCAGGGATCACCCCCGCGTGTGCGGGGAAAAGGGCGGTATTCTTTTGGTAGAAAACACATATGAAGGATCACCCCCGCGTGTGCGGGGAAAAGCCTGGGTTGCACAAAATGCAGACGGATTTTGGAGGATCACCCCCGCGTGTGCGGGGAAAAGCTGTCAGCTCAAGCATCGCTTTGCCCTCCTCCGGGATCACCCCCGCGTGTGCGGGGAAAAGCCAAAATCTTTTGCAGCTGTAGCGGAATGGGAAGGATCACCCCCGCGTGTGCGGGGAAAAGGCAAAAGAGCACGCATTTTTTGCGTGGTGATGGGGATCACCCCCGCGTGTGCGGGGAAAAGACTTGAAAGAACGCCGCAGGATTCAGCGTTTTAGGATCACCCCCGCGTGTGCGGGGAAAAGCTTGCAAAGTTTGACGGTTTAGGCGTTTTCTGAGGATCACCCCCGCGTGTGCGGGGAAAAGTTAGACGTAGATTTTCGCTGAACAAGTGCAGCGGGATCACCCCCGCGTGTGCGGGGAAAAGTAAACGTTTCGGCACAAAAAACGCCGTTGCTGAGGATCACCCCCGCGTGTGCGGGGAAAAGTCATCGAGTACGTTGTAAACCTTATCGATCCAGGGATCACCCCCGCGTGTGCGGGGAAAAGTGAATGAAAAACCTGTACATTTTCTGTTTCAAGGGATCACCCCCGCGTGTGCGGGGAAAAGAAAAAGCCTTCATTGCACAAATTCCCCATGCCAGGATCACCCCCGCGTGTGCGGGGAAAAGACGCCGTCAATGGCAATATGTATAGTGTAACAAGGATCACCCCCGCGTGTGCGGGGAAAAGACTGATTTCGATCAGCGCCAACAAAGCGTATGAGGATCACCCCCGCGTGTGCGGGGAAAAGTTTCGATCCAGCCTGTAGACAGTGTGGAAAAGAGGATCACCCCCGCGTGTGCGGGGAAAAGTGTGGCATCTACATGGGGAAACGCTTTGACCAGGGATCACCCCCGCGTGTGCGGGGAAAAGCTGATCCAAACGGCCGCCGGGCTGGCTGCCTGGGGATCACCCCCGCGTGTGCGGGGAAAAGAATCCAAGCCCGCCAAGCGCTGGGAAAGCGTGAGGATCACCCCCGCGTGTGCGGGGAAAAGGCGGCGCACAGGCTGCGGCCAATGCCGCGCAGGGGATCACCCCCGCGTGTGCGGGGAAAAGATGGCTATGCACCCATCGGCGCGCAAGTTACCGGGATCACCCCCGCGTGTGCGGGGAAAAGCTCGATCTCTTCGCAAAAAGCCTTTGCAAGGGAGGATCACCCCCGCGTGTGCGGGGAAAAGATGTATTGCTCACCGTCCAGCTCCGTCACTACAGGATCACCCCCGCGTGTGCGGGGAAAAGCCCAGGCCGCAGCCGATGCCCTTGTTGCCGCTGGGATCACCCCCGCGTGTGCGGGGAAAAGGCCTTTTCGGCCCTGCCGGAAGCAAAGCGCGAGGGATCACCCCCGCGTGTGCGGGGAAAAGCAAGGCCCGGATGAAAAATGATCCGTCCGGCAAGGATCACCCCCGCGTGTGCGGGGAAAAGTTGTATTGAGAATTTCCGGCGTTTCTGCGCTCAGGATCACCCCCGCGTGTGCGGGGAAAAGTTGTCAGTTCCGATAAACTGAGAAAGTTCGTAAGGATCACCCCCGCGTGTGCGGGGAAAAGACTGCTGCGCTCTGGTCTGCCGGGCGCTCAAAAGGATCACCCCCGCGTGTGCGGGGAAAAGTATCACCGCCTCGTCGTCTGCCCCCAGCACAAGGGATCACCCCCGCGTGTGCGGGGAAAAGTTGTAGTAGTTCTGGCCGTACCCAGCCCTCTTGGGATCACCCCCGCGTGTGCGGGGAAAAGGAGAGGGCCGCCAAGGGGGATTTCCGCAAAGAGGGATCACCCCCGCGTGTGCGGGGAAAAGCAAGGGCGTGGCGAGACGCTGGGTGCCGGGGTAGGATCACCCCCGCGTGTGCGGGGAAAAGAATATCCCCCGCGTTTTTCCTGCGGTCGGTCAGGGATCACCCCCGCGTGTGCGGGGAAAAGTACAGCCGGAACTGCCGCAGGTGCGAGGACGCGGGATCACCCCCGCGTGTGCGGGGAAAAGACTAAAAAAGGCCCGAAGGTACGCCATTTTTTCCTTTGAGCAGCACACTATTCCTTTAGTTTCTCATAAAGCTGCAGCTCCAATTTGCAGTCCGCCGCCGCCCTGTGGGCGGGAAAACTGAGAAGGGAAAAGTGTTGGAGCAGCGTTTCCAGTTTATAATTTGGCACACCATACACCTTCCGCCTGGCCAGGCTCAGCAGATCCAGGCAGCGGTTGGTCGGGACGGGCTTCTGATTGCGGAAACAGGCAGCCTGGATAAAATCCATGTCAAAGCTGATATGATATCCGACAAGCCTGTGCCGGCCGATAAAGGCAAGAAACTCTTCCAAAGCCTGCTGCGGCGAGACGCCCTCCTTCTGCAGAAGGGAATCGGTGATTCCTGTCAACGAAACAATCTGCTGTGGAAGACTCCGATCGATCCGAACAAGGCGGGAGAACGTTTCAACCGGCCGGAAGCCTTCTGCCAAAACAGCTCCGTATTCAATAATCTGGTCTTTTGCGGCGTTCAGGCCCGTTGTCTCCACATCGATCACGGCGATCCGCTCCGCATGACCTGCCACCGCTTGTCTTCTTCGCGCCATCTGCCCTTTGGCCGCGTTGCTGAACCCGGGTTTCAGACCTTCCTGAGGGGAAGCGGCTCCGGGCAGCGGACGCTTCATCAGCGTTATGCCGTCAAAATCCACCGGAGTCCAATTTGAATTGTGGACCCGGAACATCATTTTCTGTTCCCCGTTTGCGGAATAAACCATCGTCGCCCGTCCGTTTTTCAAATGTGCACAGACACGGTTCCACAGCTCCTCTCTGACACGCCCGGAAACGGTTCCCACATAAACGCCTGTGTTGATTTCGCAAAGCCATTTTGACAGATCCCCGCGCAATTTCGGCGGGCAATCCGTGAGACTGATTACAACAATCGCTCATCCCTCCTCCCAGGCGTAGTTGACCGCATTGTCCACCGTGCCGATGCGATTGTCCCACAGATAAACCGCTTCCTCCTGCTCCGTTTTTTCCTCCGGAGCCAAAAGCCAGCGAATATCATGCACCATCCGCTCAAGAATCCGGGCGCTCACCATCGCGTCCCTGACCCGCCGCCGGACAACGGCAGGCAGGTCCTCCGGGTTCTCGGCAGCCACCTGAAATGCAATCGGAATGGTGACCTCCGCCTTGTAAAGATCGGCAATATCATAGACAAAGGAACACTCGTGGCCGACATGGATAAATCCGAGCCCCGGCGAGCATCCCAGCGCGACGATCACCGCGTGGGCCAGCCCGTACAGGCAGGCATGCCCCGCCGACAGCGCCTGGTTCACACTGTCCCCTGCTGAAAAATCATCCGGTTTGTAGACACGCCCGTTCCACTGCACGCCCGTCTCCTTCGCAGCCTTTTGATACGCGCTTCGGACACGGCTTCCCTCCCGTCCGCGCAGCTGCTGCGTTGTAAGATGCGCCACATCCTCTTCGGGGAATCGAAGCTGATACATTCTTCGCACCACATCCAGATGCTTCCTTGTGTTGCTGACAAGCTCAGCCTGTCTTTCCAATAATCTTGAGCGCGTTGTGAGCGGTCTGCCGTGGGCGTAATAGCGGACGCCGTGCTCCCCCACCCAGACGGCGCCCACACCGGCATCCCCCATCAGCTCCATGGCGCGGTGCGTCACACGGGTTCCCGGCCCAAGAAGAAGGACAGACACGGCGGCGGCCGGCACATGGACAACGCCGGTGTCATCCGTGACGGTGATCGCTCCATCCTGACGCCCCAGCGTGCAGTGTTCCAAATACAGAAACGTCATGCGATCCTTGATCTGAGGAAGCGCCTGAAGCTCCGGCCGAACGATTCCGGGCTGGTCTCCCATCACCGGCCTCCTTTCACGCGCATGACGGTCAAAAGGCCAAGGCCGTATGCCTTTCCGCGCCCGATTCCGCCGGTCAGCGCGCCGCAGAACAAATCCGGGTCGCTCACACGCAGCGTTCCCTCATATGTCACGGCAAGAAGCGAAACCCGCTGCCTATCGCTCCCCTTCCGGAACTGGAGCCATTTCGACGAGACGACGGAAAAACGGCCCGGTTCCAGAGAAAACCCGTATTTTCCGGCACGCTCCGACAGCCATCTCTCCTGATGCTCCGCCGTGATATGGGCGAACACCTTTCCGCGTTCCCTCTGCGCACCGGGCTGGGAACGGCTCACCGTGGGATTCGCGGTCAGACGAAACTGCCAGACGCTCCCCGCCTCAACGCGCCGCAGGAGCTGCGTGTAGTCCTTTGTCTCCATCACGGGTTCTCTGTCCCGCGGGCCAAACTGGGCGGCGATGGAGGCGAGCGCAGGAACTTCCCCGCTCACAATCAGCAGATAGAGTTTTCCGCCGAGCCGATCCAGACGCCACAGCGCCCGGCGCCGTTCTCCCGAAAATGCGCTCTCCACCGCGCCGTGCAGCTTCTGGGGAGAGACAAGCGCCTGCATGGTGCTGCGCAGGGAATCATCCAGCTCTACTCTTGAGAGATACATGCCCTGTCACCTCCATTCCGAAAAGGGATCGTGCTCTGTTTCCGGCTGCGCGTCCCCGGGGCAGTCCGCCCTGTATTCGCGCACGGGGCGGAAACCATAACGGCGATGCACAGGGCTGAAGGAGATCGGCTGATCCCGGACGGGAACACCCGCTTCCTGCGGGCCGGCATCCGCGACAATCCGGCAGGAAGATCCGCTCCGCTTTCTCCATGCCGGCACAAGGGAAGGCTCGATGCGCAGCGTTTCGAGCAGCTCCGTCTGCCGGATGCCGAGGCAAAGCGGCTGTGTGGGCGGGCAGGAACGCCGGCCCAGGAACAGAGGAAACGCCGGGCTGCGCAGAGCGCTTTCCAGACGCTGCAAAAGGCGTTCATCCCCGCTCTCCAGCCCCACAAGGAAGACGGCGTCCGTGAGATAATGCCGCCGCGTCACATAGGGAGCAGACGGCGCTTTCCCCGCCGCCCGCGCTTTTGCCGCCTGCTGCGGGGTTGGGTTGTTCGCCGTGTGGAAGTCCACGAGGAGACCACCCTCCTGATCCACCCGCACGGCAAAGCGCAGGGCGCCCAATTCCCGCATGCCCTCTTCGTCTTCACGGCGCAGGCCAAGCGCGGCGGCCAACAGGCCGAGGACACCGCTTTTCGTCGGCTCGCGGTTTGTTTTTCGGATCTCAAACTTGGAATCGACTCCCCAGGCCTGCAGGGGAGCCGCGAGACGCAGAAGCAGCGTAGCCATCAGTCCACCTCGACCGCGCCGAGCCTGCAGCAGACCGCATGTTCCAGAGCGTCCAGAAGATCGTTCATGGTCGTGGGGACGGCGGAGAGCCCTTCCAGGCCCTTTCCGATGACAAAGGCTTCCGCCGGTTCCCCTGTGTAATTTGCGTAGATCTGTTCGGCATAGGCCGCCAGCCTTCCGGCGGAGGGAGCCGCAAAGCCGTCCGCGGAAGGTGGAACCGCCTTTTCAAACGCACCGCAGAGGTTGACCGGCTGATCCTCCCGTACCGTGAGATAGACAGCGTCCGGGAGCGTGCGGTTTGCAAAGGTGTTTTGCCTGCCCGTGGGCATGGAGCACAGGAAGGCCTGTGCAAAGGCGCGCACGACGGCGGGCGTCTGCTCCAACCCGAGATGACCGGCAAGCTCCATCACATTCACGGTGGCGTAGCGGTACAGCGTGGAGGAATTGAACTCCACCGTTCCGAGATGGCCCGCGCCCGCGCTATCCTCAGGCGCGCAGTCGTCCACGGCGGTAAAATAGTCATATTCATTTTGGACGGCGTGGGTTGAAATGCTGTGCGCCACTTGAGCGGCCGCATCGTAATTCAGCGAAGGATCGCTCGCCACCATGCGCCCAAACAGCGCCATATCCACGGAGGGCATGTCTTTCAGCGCCTTTTTGTATTCCTTCTTGTCCTCGCAGCCTTCCACCGCAAGCCGTGCCAAAGCGGCCGCCTGCGCCTTGCTCATAAAGAACAGGGCTTCGGTTCCCTTGTCCTCGGATTTGATGTTCAGGCCCGCATTTGCCAGGGCCTTCATCGCCATGGCGGAGGCATCCTGTTCCGGCGCGAGGGCGGAGATTTCACCGGCGACGAGCGCAACAATTTTTTTCGTCCGCGTGCCGAGCTGTTCCTCCGAAAGCAGCGTCCTGAACATCAGCCGCATGGCGCGCTTCCACGCCTGGGAGGACACACGCGCGCGGGTTACGCCGCCATAGACCGCCGTTTTGGGGCTTCCGGTATCATCGCGGTTGATGCAGTTCGGCGGCACCGTCTGCAGCACGTGAATATCAATGTACAATCTCTTCTGATTCATTCCTGCTTCCCTTCCCCTTCTTTTGTCTGATCGTTCGTCTGCCCATCATCCGCCGGCGCCCGGTAGTAGTCCTGTCCCCAGCGAAGGCGCACACGCTGCGACGAAGTCTGAAACTGAAGATCATACAGATCCGACGCAAGGCCCACATAATCAAGGGGGATTCCCCCGCTGCGCAAGAGCTGGATCATCCCGCGCAGGTGCTGCGCCGCCTCCTGCATCGACGCCGCGCTTGTCAGCGCCTGGAACCGCCGCAAAACGGGGGCATCCTGAGGATCCTCCCCCGGCTTGACCAGCAGACGCACCGCACGCCCGAGAGACTGACCGTCCCGGTGCATGGGTTCCCGTCCCGGATCCCGGCCCTGCTGGTGCAGGGCGAATAAGGTAACCGCCAGGTAGACGGCCAACTCCGCTTTTGTCGGCACACCGCTTTCGCTCTCAAGCTCCGGCGGAAATTCCAAAAGGAATTCCCCCCACAATTCCGGCAGTTCCCCCGGCACACGTCCCACGCCGCGCCGCAAGTTGGCAAGAGCCGCCTTTTGCCGGTGCTCCGGCAGATGCTGCAGCCGAAACAGGCGGGCTGCCGTATCCCGCTGCACCAGTTCTCTCTCCGTTTGTCCTGTCATGCCGTTCCTCCCTTCCCGTAAATCACGGCAATCCGGCTGAGAAACGCATTGTACGCTTCCGGCGCGGAATAATGCCGTTTGATGCTTGTTTCGTTTTTGCCCTTTTTCGATCGATCTTCGATGGAGCGTCCAATCAGGGCTCTCGTCCCCGCCTCCCGCACCAATTCCTCGCCAAAGCGGCGGGCAAGCTGTGCGGCCTGATTTTGCCACTGGAGAATTTTGTTCTCCTCTTCTCCCCGCATGGGATCGATTGTGCGCAGCCACTCGCGGAACGGCTGATCGACGCGGAAATAGAATTGCTCCTTCGCTTTGCCCGCTTCGGCCTTTTGGCTGCCGTCCTTGTCCCGTCCCGCCGCAATTGCGAGATCGCAGGCCAGCCAGCCGACGGCTTCCGCCAGGCTTTCGCAACGCGCAATCTCCTCCTGAATGCTCTTTCTCCAGCCCTTGCCGACATCCTCGAGCAGATCGGCGTGGAAGGAAAGTTCATCGGCAAACGTATCGGTCACAAAAAAATCCTTGTCCCCGTATTCCACGCCTGTGATGCGGAACCGCACGAGAGAGCCGCGGTCAAGCAGATGGATTCCCGGATGCTGCAAACGGGAAATCCACCGGACCACGCCCGGCGCATGGATCCCGTTTTCCTGCATGAAGACGGCAGGGAATTCTCTCCAAAACTGCTTTCCGGGATCGTGGCGCTTCGGCAGGAACACGAGCGGTGCGTTCCTGCTCCGCTGCACGCCTCTCCAAACGGTCATCTGCTCGCAATAGGCATACTCCGGCGAAAAGAAGTCTCCGCCCAGAAGGGAATAGCCCGTCACGCGATCGTTTTCCCTGTGAAGGAAAATGCGCCTGGACTGCAGCGTGAGCAGCGCAGCCGGATGATCCGGCTGCGGGATCTCCGTGCGCTCCCCGCTTCGGGGCGTCTCCAGCTCCCAACAGGGAACCCCTTCTCCCCATTTCTCCGCGCCGTCTTTCAGGAGCGTGAGGTTGAGCAGCAGCGTTTCAAACAGATTGGAACCAACCGCCTGGATCGGCCCCAGCTTTCCCAGCCATCCCGCGCCAACCGACGGCGCGCCCTTTGTTTTGGGCTTGGAGGACGTGTCGTCATAGCCGTTCAGATACAAAAGCCACCGCGCCGCCTGCGCGTAGCTCATTCCGCTCTTCTCCTCCCCGGAACAGGGCGGAAACAAGCGGATTTTGTTTCCGCTCTCGGAGAGTTCTCCGTTGAGCTTTGCTGCCGAATATTCCGTTCCGATTTTTGCCTGCGGCACCTGCCAGAACGGGCGTTCCGGATGAAACAGCCAGAACCGCTCCCGCCACGTTTTCAGGTACTGCTGCAGGGGTTCCGCCGGAAACCGGCCCAAACGCCAGAGTTTGCCCCAGCGGACGATGGCATCCTCCTCCTGCCGGAACGGCGCAGGCGCTCCCGTTTCATCCACACGCTGAAACACCGTCTGCAGGACGGCAAGCAGCAGCCGCAGCACCGCAACGTCCTGCGCCGGAAGCTCGCCCGACAGATCGGCTGCTTCGTGGGCATGCAGGAGAGCGTCCGTGAGGGAAACCTCCCGCACGGAGCAATCGGGAAACCGTATGCGAATCCAGGGCTCTTCCAGCAGGTTAAATTCTGTTTCTTTCATTGTGTTCCACCCCTTCCACCGTCAAGCCGTCTTCACGGCTGTAGCGCAGTCCTGTCTGCGCCAGAGATGCGGTGAGATCCTCATCCAGCAGCAGGACCAGCTCGCCCCTGAGCAGGGGAGCTTCCTGCCACCGCATCAGAAACCGCCTGTTGACATCCTCAAGCTCCCGAATGACGCGATCGATCCGCCATTTTCTGCTGAACACGCCGGGCAGACGAAGCTTCTGGCGCGCAATCCGCCTCGCTTCCTCCCGAGAGGGCGGGCGATCCGCCGCCACGGAAGCGCCTCCCTCCTGCCATGGCAGGAAATGGACGGTTCCCGTTTTGCCCCGCACCATTACAAGCACATCGATCGAGGGATCGCCGTCGCGCACGGCTGCCTGCGCGGCCGTCTCCGAAACGGCCGCCGTCTCCCGCATCCAGTCGTCCAGCGTGTCCGGCCCGAAAACGGAACTTCCCTGACGCGGCGGCAGGATGACAAACGCGCCGGCCCTGTTTTCCATCTCCTTCTGCCTGAGCTCAAACACTTCCCTGGCCCGCAGGCTTTCCTCGCTCTCCGGGAGGCAATCCTCCGTTTCCCAGCCATAGACATCCTGCACAAGGCGGGGGATATCCTCCGGCAGGCTCACATGATCCGGCAGCAGGCGTTCCGTTCTCCACAGAAGCCATGCGCCGTAAACGGCGAGACTGCCCTCGTCCTGCCGGCCGTCCGGCGGCTTCATCACGACGCAGACGGCTTCCCGCAGGCCCTCGGGGCGATCGGTTCTCGCGTGCCGGTGCAGACGGCCGACACGCTGCAGCAGAAGGTCCATCGGGCAGAGCTCCGTGAGCAGCAGATCGAAATCCAGATCCAGTGACTGCTCCATCACCTGTGTGCCGACGACGATCAGCCCGTCGCGCTGCTTCCGGGTGGAAGTCTTCCCCACCCGCATGAGGAGCGCGTTCTCGATCGCCGCGCGATCCGGCTGCACAAACTGGGCATGGAACAGGACAACCTCCTTATCCGGCAGGCAATCGCGCAGGGAGGAGGCCAGCCACTGCGCTTTTCTAACGGTGTTGACCACCACACCGGCGCAGCCGCCGCAGCGCAGCCTCTCCCGGAGAATTGCGGGGACATCCGTCTCCGCGGCGAAGCGAATCTGCACGCCCCGGCCGCCGCCCTCCCGGGCAATCGCACGCTGTTTCGCCTCCCCGCCGCTTGTCCAGGTGAGAAGGGGATAAGAACGGCAGGTTTTCCACGGCGCATCCGGCTGCTGTTTCCCGAGGTACGCCTCCACAAGCTCGCTGCGGCGCCTGGCCGGAAGCGTGGCGGAGAGCAGGATGACCGGCACGCGGTACCGCCCCAACCAGGCCAGCGCGCGGTCGAGATACCGGTTCATGTAAGCATCGTAAGCATGGCACTCGTCCACGACAACGACCTTGCCCGCCAGGCCGAGGTGGCGCAGCATCAGATGCTTCTGCCGGAGGGCGGCCAGCAGAATCTGATCCACCGTGCCGACAACGAAATTGGCCAGGAGCGCCTGCTTGTTTCCCTGAAACCAACTGTGCACCAAAAGCCCGCCGTCTTCCCCGTCCTGCGTCACGGCGCTGCCTTCCATCAGCCGGCAATACGATTCGTTGAGCGCGGCCATGCCGTGCGCAAGCCGGATGGAGTGCACCGTCTCCTCCGACTGCATCAGAGACCACTTTTCCAGGCGGGGAAACATCCCGTTTGCCGTCGCCTGTGTGGGGAGGCCGAACATCAGGCCGCCCGCCCCGAACCTGGCGGAGAAAAGTTCCGCCGCAGCCAGGGCGGCTTCCGTTTTTCCCACACCCATCTGCGCTTCCAGAATCAATAGCCCGGGTGTCTCCATCTGCGACGCCGTGTCCATCACAGCCCGCTGAACCGCATTCGGCGCAAAGCCAAAACGGAGACGAAAGGCCTCGTCCCCCATGCTCCGCACCTGTCCCTCCCAGGGAAAGGTCAGGCGGAGCAGCTCCCAGGCGCGCCGGGCGCGTTCGGGGCAGGCCGATTCCTCCCCCGTTTCGGAAACCGGAAGAAGCGGAAAATAGTATGGGTTGCTGGCAATCCAATCCGCCATGATGAGCAGGCCGGTCAAAAGCAGCAAGGCCGGAAGCGGCAGATCCGGCAGGTCTTCCTGCGTGAGGCCGCTCTGCCGCAGCGCCTCCCCGTAAAACGTTTTCCAGGCGGCGCGCCAAAAGGACGAAGGCCCTTTCCCCCAATAGTTGGCGGGGTACTCCTCGAGCTGGTCGGCGACATAGTCGTCGAGACTGTTTTCCTGCGGTTTTCCGTGATGGGCGCCCACCGCGGAGGCCAATCCCTCCGAACAGCCAAGCGAGAGCAGAATCGCTTCCCCGGCACGGGCGTGGGGCGTTTTCCCCGGATAAAGGAAAGAGGCGGGGAGGGGGCACACGGCTTCCAGACGGTTTCGCGCCTCCGGCAGCCCCAGAAGGATCCGGCTTTGGAACAAGGCGGATGCCTTTCCGATGTCATGCACCGCCCCCAGAAAGACGGCAAGAGCGGAAAGCGTTTCTTCCTCCAGCTGCATGGCCGTTCTCACGGAAGGCGGGAGCCACCGCTGCACCAGAAGGCGCATCATTTCTGCCGTATCCCGCAAGTGCATCCAAAGCGGCAGCCACAGCTCTTCCCCGCCCGATCCGCTTTTCCCTGCAAGCAGCTTCTCCTTTCCGTATTCCGTCCCAATCACTTCCTTTTCGCCACTCCTGACTTATTTTCCCAATTATAGCATAGAAACGGACAATTTTTTCAAAATTTTTTCTTTTTAGTTCATTTTTTTGCAGAAAGAGCTCATCGATTCTTTTGCAATTCTTACAAGCCGGGGCGGACTGCTCCCCCGGGCGTCAAAGTCTGCTCCAGCGGTTCTTCCCTTTCAGCAGAACCGCAGCTGCTCTTCCCGGCAGGACTTCCCTTCGCGCTCGTGCACCCTGTCCTCCGGCAGGATGCGTCCACCCCTTCCGCCCGGGGCAGAGCGAAACACAGGCAGCAGGCGGGCTCGGGACACAATCCACGGGTGCGCCTGCGGAACGAGAACAGGCATCCGCTGCAGGCCGGAAAAGCGGCGCGGATGCCTGTTTTGCGCCCGAAACAGAAGTACCGGGCAGGAGTTCTTTACGGGATCAGCGTGACGGCCGTATCCTCGAACGGTTTCTCGTGGAAGACAAGACGCCACTCCACCTCCTCCACCGGCTCAAAGCGGAGCGAGGAACAGGCCGCCCGGATCCTGCCCTGCCCGCGCGGGCTGCAGACAATGGCGGTGGGGCCGTCCGCGCCGCCGATGATGCACAGCACCATGGCGCATGAGGAGGCTGTCGGCTGGCCGGGCGCGGAAGGCGCCTGCCTGGGCCGGTCGCCGTCGTCACAGTCCGCAAGGCTCACCACACCGTCCGGCAGATCCGGCGTGACGGTGTACGTCATGGCCACATAATGGCTGGGGTGCTCCATCCCCGTTTCCGGCATCCGGCTCCAGTCCATTGTCTGGGCTTCATATTCCTGCACGGCGAGAAGATGCGGCGCACCGCCATAGGAAAAGGAAACGGTATCGCCCGGACGATGCACCCGAAAATGGGGACCGGGAACGGGAACCCTGTCCTGGGAGAGGGTGAGGGAAAGGCTGCGGAGCTCCGGCCTGCGTTTGGTCGCCCAGGGGTAGGCGCACCGCCAGATCATCCACCCGGACTCCGGATTCAGCTCATAATGCGTCAAAACCTGTTCCGCCTCATCCCCGGCAGAAGGCCCGGCGGACAAGCCGGGGATCCAGGAAATGCCGCAGCCGCTGTGCGGGGACAGCTCTCGCCCGTTTACACGCGGAACCGCGTGAAAATCCAGATGCAGCGGATTCTCGAGATCGATCTGCATGCTCTGCTCCTGCGTAAAATCCCGCCCACCTTCGTTTTCCGGGGTCAGATCCCACTTCTCCAGGAACGCCCGGATGGCGGACGGCGCGGCCTGCATGCAGAAATCCACCACCAACCCTTTGGCGCACAGATAGACGGAGGGAATGATCCAGTGGTGACCGGCCCAGTCGAATTCCTTTCGGATGCTCAGCTCACGGCCGGCCCTCCCGCTGGCGGAACGGCTCCAAAAATTGCTGTCATAATAGACTTTCCACGGCGCGGGCCGGCGCGGTGCGTCCGGATTCAGCTCCAGGTCATAGTATTCCTCCGGATAGCGGAGTTTTCCGGGATCGAACGCGCGCTGCAGATCCCGGAGATACCGCCACGGGTCCTCCATGGGCGTGAGGCCGGTCCGCCGGGCGATCCGGTCCAGGGCCGTTTTCTGCTCCTCCGTGCGCGGTGCATCCGCCAGAAACGCCTGAAACTGCTCCGGCGTCCACTGCCAGGCCTGCTCGAGGGCGGCGCTGTCGCCGCAGGCAAGCAGCAGGCGCAGAAAGTCGGAAAAATTTTGCGCCACGGGATGGACATAGTGCGGCGCGGGATTCATGGGGCTGACGGCGAACACCATCTCGCCAAAGCCGCGGACCCGGCAGAAATGAATGCCGTCCACACCGGCCCAGCCAATGATCCTGGCCCCCTTCGGCGTGCAGAAATAGGTCTCGTTTTCGTCTCGCCGCTCCAGCCCCAGAGGGGCCAGATCGATGCCATACGTGAAGAATTTCGAACAGGTCAGTTCCATCTTTGTCTCCTCCCGTTATATAGGCTGCCGGGACGGCGACGCATACCGCTCCGCCCGGTGAGCCCTGCTCCGCCCGGACGCCGCTGCCCTTCGCATTCGAAAAGGGCGGGCCTGCCCCTCACGGGCACCGGACCGGAATGCAGATCTCCGTTAAAAATTTCTCGGTGTCGTTCGTAATGCCGTAGCCGATGGGCGCGATCTCACATGAAAGGCCTGCGATCTGCATCCCCTCCTGCGCAATCCGGGCGAGCAGCCTGCGATACTGCGCGGGAGCATCCGTGTGGCTGCCCCGGAACCGCAGCCGCATGCAGAGCGTTTCCGGCAGGGTGAGCGTTTCGCCGGTGTAAAGGCAATCTGGTTCAAGCCGCCGGCACGGGCCCGGCGCGCCGCCGGATCAAGGCAAAGGCGATGAGGCAGATGACGACAGAAAACAGGGAACCTGCCGCCGTAGCCAGGCCCATCGGGAACAGCGTTTCCGGGAAAAGCTGCGAGGTCGCGTAGACGCCGGGGACTCGGACCAGGGCGATGGCAAGGATGTTGTGCAAAAAGGACAGGCCGGATTTTCTGCAGGCGCAGAAATAGCCGCTGAAGCTGAAATGAATGCCGGCAAAGATACAATCGAAAATATATCCGCGGATATACTGGCTCCCGAAACGGACAACCTCCGCGCCGTCCACCGTGCCCGGATCGGTGAACAGCGCGACAATCGATTCCGCCGTAAACTGGACTACAACGGAAGCGAGGACGCCGAATCCCACGGCAAGCATTACGGCATAGCGCAGCGTTCGGATGGCCCGATCCGGCTTCCCGGCGCCGATATTCTGTGCGCCCAGCGCGGAAACGGTGGACAGCATGGAGGACGGGATCAGGAAGAGAAAGCTGATCACTTTCTCCACAATGCCGACCGCCGCCGCGTCGTTCAGGCCGCGCTGGTTCGCGATGATCGTGATGATGATAAAGGCGATTTGGATGAGCCCGTCCTGAAACGCGATGGGGACGCCGACCTTCAAGATCTTCGCCATCACCGGGCGCTGCGGCCGGAAGTCGCCCTTGTGCAGGACGATGCTCTTCCGCTTCAAAATCACCGCGAGGGAAACCGCCACGCTGACGGCCTGGGAGAGCGTGGTGCCGAGCGCCGCGCCCGCCGGGCCCAGCCCCAGGGCTCCGATAAACAGATAGTCCAGCACAATGTTGGCGGCGCAGGCCACGGCGATGAAGTACATCGGGCTTTTGCTGTCGCCCAGGCCGCGAAAAACAGAGCTGATGATGTTGTAGGCCGTAATAAACGGAATCCCGATAAAGCAGATGGTCAAATACGAGACTGTCCCGCCCACGGCGTCCGCCGGTGTGGACATAACCGAAACAATGGGAGAGACGAAACAGAGCAGGGCAGCCGTCAGCGCGACGGAAACCGTCAGGAACAGGATCGCTGTGTTCCCGATGTTCCGCGCGGCCTGTTTTCGATCTCCCGCCCCGACTGCCTGGCCGATGCTGACGGTTGTGCCCATCGCCAGGCCCACGATCATCACCGTTATCATGTGCATCACCTGGGAGCCGATGGAAACGGCCGTTGTGCTGGCCACGCCCTCAAACTGCCCGATGATGAACAGGTCCGCCATGCCGTAGAGCGTTTGCAGGAAGTATGAGAGCAGATACGGCAGCGAGAAAAAGACGACATTTTTGAACACACTGCCGGTTGTAAGGTTTTTTTCCATATTGCTGCATCCTTCTTTTTCGCGGAATTGCCTTTCTTTATTATAAAGTCTGCAACAGCCGCAGAGTCAAGAACTTTTTCGTTTGCCCGCGACAATAAATGATAGCAGATGTCAAGAAAGCTCCGCCCAACCTTGACAAAAGCTATCCGTTCCGCTACTATCGTTTATATTGTAAAACAAATCAGTATACGGAAGGACGTGGAGCGATTCCTGTGTTTTCTTCATTTGCTCCATGAGCCTAACCTGTCTTCCGCACCACTCCAAAGGCGGAAGAAGGCAGACAAACAATCTTTGTAAGGAGGAAACCAAGATGGACGCCATTTGGCGTGACCTCTATCAGGCGGCAAGGGACGCCATTCACCCGCGTGTCCTATCCCGTTTCGCAGAAGCGGGCGGTGTGGCCGCTGCGGTTGAATCCGCTTCAGGTAAAATTTATGTGGGTGTCTGTGTCGACACCGCCTGTTCGCTGGGGATATGCGCGGAACGCAATGCCATCTTTCACATGATCACAAACGGCGAAAGCCAAATCCTCCGTGTGATTGCCGTGAATCAGAGTGGAAAGGTTATGCCGCCCTGCGGCGCCTGCCGGGAGCTGATGACGCAGCTTATGCCGGACAAGTATGCGTCCATTGAAATCATGCTGGATTATGAAAACGGGAAAATCGTCACATTGGGAAGCCTGACCCCGGAATGGTGGGTATGACAAACCCACGTTTTGTCTCCCGACGGGGCTACGGAGACAGGCAAACCCGCTAACGGCCGGGATGAACGGCATCGTTCCCGCGCCGCTGTTGAGCGCGCCGCCTGCCTTTGCGAAGGGAACAAAACAGGCGGGAAGCCTTCACCGGCTTCCCGCCTGTTTTGTTTGAGTGCAAATGCCATGATAAGCAAGGGGAATCCTGCCGCACGGAAGGACATTGCCCGTCTCCCATTCACGCCCTCCCTCCCCGGGGGCCGGGAGCAGAGGAAGACATGCCAACGCACCGCCGCACGATTGTGAAACGCTTCAAAAAAGGCTTGTCCGCTGCCGCACCGGATGATTTTTCCTTTTGCTTTCTTCCCTTATCAGATCCCGAAAAGCCGCATCCGCACCGGCTTTTGGGCTTTCTTTCCCTGCGCTTTATCCGTTCTTCACAATGTGCGCCACAAGGCGGAGGTTATGTTCCACCAATTCGCTTTTCGCGGTTTTGTCGCCGCGGCAAAGCCGGGCCAGGCACGCCCGCTCCTCGGCAGCCGTCAGCGGGCGCGGGAACGAACCGGAACCCGTCACATGCAGGACAAGAAAGAAAAAACCGGAAAGCATACAGGACAAAAGAGCAGTCAGCATAGCAGCATCCCTCCGCACTTGATTCCGGGTCTCCCCGGTGATACCTCCATCCTATGCGGCCCCCGGCTTGTTTGGTGCCAGTCCCGCAAAATGTTCGTTCCAGGCCCGGCAATTGCGGCTTTTCTTCTTTGATTTTCCTCTCAGCCCGTCATATTTCACCTAAAAACGCAGCTGCTGCAAACACGCAGGACACCGCAATCGCCTGAACGACGGCCAGCCGAGGGGGGAACCTGCGGGAACATAAAAAACAGGCGGGAAGGTTACAGCGCCTGTTTGCACACGCCCAGTGCGCGCTCCAGCGCCTGATCCATGTTGTAATACTTGAAATCGGCCAGGCGGCCGCAGGGGATGAGATTGGGAATCTGCGCAGCCAGCGCCGCATACTGCGCGTACTGCCGCTGGCTTTCCTCCGTGAGAACGGGGTAATACGGCTCCAGCTTCTCCCCTTCCCGGTAAGGCAGCGGGTATTCCACCGCGTAGCTGCTGCCCGGCTTTTCCTGCACCGGAAGCTTCTTGTATTCCGTGATGCGCGTGTAGCCTTCCTCCTGCGGATAGGCCACCACGGGCGCAGGCTGCAGGCTCTCTTCCTCTGTGTACTTCCACTCGAAGCGAAGCGAGCGGTACGGCAGCGCGCCGTAGACGCAGCCGAAGAGTTCATCGAGCGCACCGGTATAGACGACAGGAACGCTGAGCGGTTCCCCATCGAGCAGAAGCTGTGATCCCCGCACGGCGAGGCGATCCAACGCTTCCGCGCCGAGCTCGACATGGATGTTTGGATGGTTCAGCAGGTTCTGAAAGAACGACGTGAAGGAATGGACAGGCATCACCTGGAATGGGTCGTCGAAATAGCCTTCCGCATAGGAAAAGCGCAGCGGCACGCGCTTGAGCACGCTCGGATCGATCTCGGAGGGAGAAACGCCCCACTGCTTCGCCGTGTACGGCGCGTAATCGTTCCGGAACAGGAACTCCGCGTAACCGCGGATCTCCGGGTCAGGATGGGCCAGCACCTCCACGACCGTGGCCGTTTCGCGCCCGGCAAAGGACTGCGTGAGCTTCTCTTTCAGACGCCGCGCCTCGTCCGCAGAATAGAAGGTATCGATCGTCGTGAAATTGAACGGTGTGGGGGTATAGGTATGATCCCAAATGGCGCCGCAGGTCAGGCGGTACGGCTGCCACTGTTCAAAGCGGCACATGTAGTCATACAGCTCTTTTTTCTTCGTGTGGAAGGTGTGCGGGCCGTACTGCTGCACCAGAAAGCCGTGGCTGTCCGTGTAATCATACATGTTCCCGCCGATGTGGTCCCGGCGTTCCCAGATCTCCACCTGTTTTCCCTGCTCCGCCAGATGGCGGGCAATGACGGCGCCCGTGAGGCCGCAGCCCACCACCAAAACATCAAAACTCATTTTTTCACCCCTTTTTCCTGTTCCAAAACCCATTGATACGTTTTCATAATTCCCTCGGAAAATGGAACAACAGCGGTAAAGCCCGTATCCTTCCTGATCTGCGTACTGTCAAATATTGATAACGGCATATTGACCCCTGTGTAGGGAATGGAGCCCAAATTAAAACTACAAGTTGGTGCAAGTGTTTGTTTCATCTCAAAAAGGAATTCCCACAAAGGCTTGGGGTTGGCGCTTCCAATCAAATAGTCATAAAACGGTTGTCCTTTTTCCCCGATCAAATAAAATGCCCGTGTGACATCTGTAATATAAACAAAGTCATAATTTTGCAATCCGGAAGTAAAATTCAGGGGTTGATTTCGGATAATTTTTCGTATTGTCGAATTGATAAGCCTGGGAGAGTTTTCTCCCGGACCATATGCGTTTGTCAATTTAGCCCATATAAGCTCCATTCCGATATTGGCGGCAACCGACTTGCAAATTGTGTGTGCAGCCAATTTACTGCTACCATAAATATAGCCCATTGCCGGTTGATTGCCCTGTGCGCTGCAGGCTGCTAAAACTTCATCTTCCATAATACTTCCGCTGCACACAAACCTTCTGCAACCGATTTGCTTAGCCGCAAGCAGGCAATCCACCGTCCACTGCACATTATTTAACTGCACTTTCACGCTGGAGCGATTTTCTCCGGAAACGCCAGCCCATGCCAGATGGAAAAAAATATCGCTTCCCTGTACGGCAGGATTTTTTTCTATTGACAAAATATCATCCAACTCACAGGGCAGGAACGTCACGCCCTCCGGCAGATTCTGGCTGCAGCCTGCACGGTCCAGCGCGACAACCTCCACGCCGCGGGACAGCAGTTCCCGCACAAGAGCGCTGCCCACAAAGCCGTTCGCTCCTGTCACAATCGCTTTTTTCATGCTCTATGTCCTCCCAGATACTCCTGAATCTGCTTGTCCATGACGGCAGGCACCGATCCGCCGCTCTGCCACACCTTCGTCCATTCGACGGTTTTCGCAATCGCGTCGGAAATGTGCCAGCGCGGTGACCAGCCAAGCGTGCTCTTGATCTTCGAGCAGTCCAGTTTCAGGAAATTCGCCTCGTGCGGTGCGTTCTTTTCCGCGTGGTTTTCCCACGTCAGCCCCTCGCCCCAGGCGGAGCAGAACAGGTTGACCAGCTCCCCGGTCGTCACACAGTCGCAGTCGTCCGGGCCGACGTTATACCAGCCCGCGAGCCCCGGCTCCTGCGCCTGGCACGCCGCCAGAAGCAGATAGGCGATCACCGGCTCGAGGACGTGCTGATACGGCCGGGTGGAATGGGGATTCCGCACCACAATCGGGCGCTTGTCCACCGCGGCACGCACGCAGTCCGGGATAATCCGGTCGCGCGCAAAGTCGCCGCCGCCAATCACATTGCCGGCGCGGGCAGTGGAAACCGGCAAGCCTTCTTTGTCAAAGAAACTGCTGCAATAGCTGTGCGTCACGAGATCCGAGCAGGATTTGGAATTGGAATAGGGATCGTAGCCGTCGAGCGGGTCGTCCTCGCGGTAACCCCAGCACCATTCACGGTTCAGGTATACCTTGTCTGTCGTGATGTTGACGACGGACTGCACCGGACTTTTGGCCGTGCGCACACATTCCAGCAGGTTTACCGTGCCCATCACGTTCGTCTCATACGTTTCCGCCGGGCAGACATATGCCATGCGAACAAGCGGCTGCGCCGCCAGGTGCAGGACAACCTCCGGCCTGGCTTCGTCAAACGCTTTCTGCAGGGCGTCCCGGTCGCGCACGTCCCCGGTGACGGAGTGGATATGCCCCTCCAGGCCCGCCAGCGAGAAAAGATTCGGATCGGTGGGAGCAGGGAGCGAATAGCCCGTAACGTCTGCACCGGCCAGAGCCAGCACGCGGCACATCCAGGAACCTTTGAACCCGGTGTGACCGGTGAGAAATACGCGCTTTCCGCGGTAAAACGAAAGATCCATGGCTCAGCCCTCCCACACTTTCCAGGGGGCTTTGCCCTGCGCCCACATTTCTTCCAGCAGAGCTTTTTCGCGCACGGTGTCCATGCACTGCCAGAAACCCTCGTGCTTGTAGGCCATGAGCTGGCCATCCTTCGCGGCGCGCTCCAGCGGCGCCTTTTCCAGGACGGTATCATCGCCATCGATATAGTCGAGGAACTCCGGCTGGCAGACCATGAACCCGATGTTGATGAGGTTGCCGTCGCCCTGCGTTTTCTCGCGGAACTCGCGGATGCGGCCCTCGTCGTCAATGTCCAGCACGCCGAAGCGCTGGCCGGCGTTATAGGCGGAGATGGTGACAAGCTTGCCGTGTGACTGATGGAATGCGAGCAGCTCCTTCAGGTTCACGTTGGAAACGCCGTCGCCGTAGGTGAGCATGAACGGCTCATTGCCGATATACTCCTTCACGCGCTTCACGCGGCCGCCGGTCATGGTATTAAGGCCGGTGTCCACCACCGTGACGCGCCACGGCTCAGAATGGTTCTGGTGGACAATCATCTCGTTTTTGCCGTGGGTAAAGTCATATGTAATGTCGGAGGTGTGCAGGAAATAATCTGCAAAATACTCCTTGATCACATGCTGCTTATACCCGGCGCAGATCACAAAATCGTTGAAGCCGTAATGGCCATAGAGCTTCATGATATGCCAGAGGATCGGCATGCCGCCCAGATCCACCATGGGCTTTGGTTTGAACTGGCTTTCTTCGGAAATGCGCGTTCCGAAGCCGCCGGCGAGGATGAGGGTTTTCATACAAAAATTTCCCACCTTATAGATTGATTACTTTTTGCGAGTAAAAAAGGAATAATACAATCTCTTGAAAAACAGATAGAGTGCTGAATCTTTAGGGCATATTTTTTTCAATAGTTCACGTCTCAATGTACCCTTGGGCAAAAGAATATTTGAAATTCTTCTAGGGAATGATTCTTTTAAGCCAAAAGTATAATTGTTTTGCGTACAAGAAATGGTAGAGACCATATGAGCAATTAACTGTTCATACAAAGGAGCTTCTCGAGCATAATTCCAAAAAATGCATGATTCTTCGTTATATGGATTTTGCCAAGGCTTTGGATAAAAAGGAAAGTGATAGGCTAAAGGAGTAAGATTTGCTTTCTTCAGCAAGACATCAAATCGAGCTGGTAAAAAATTTATTATTTCATCTATTTTAAAACTTGCATGACAGCAAACATTCCACTTAGGATCCAAAAAATAGGTTTTTTTATAAAACAACTTATTGGCAAGATCTCTACTCAAATCTTTACTAAATGAGTATTTTATAACTCTATCCAAAGGAATTCTTTTCCTAATTTCATTACAATCCATTAAACAAATAGATGTACTAATATAATCTTCCGGGTTGTCCAATAGCAATTTAATTTTTCTGTACTTTTCAATCTGTTCATCCCGCTTACCTTCACACAGTCGCAAATAGTCTCTTGGAGCTGCAATTAAATTATTCTGCAAGTTTATAGAAAAAAGTTCTGTTAGGTCAGAACAAATTATTACATCAGAATGTAAAAAAATAAGGCGGTTAAAATTAATAAATATCCAAGGTAAGTATAAAAAAACATTAGTTGGATTTAAAGAAGGTTTCCATGATACTCCGTTTGAAGCAGTTGGAATCATACTAGAATAATTTAGAAAATGAATAGACACATTTGAATATGGCTCAAAAAATTTAATTGTATTATCTATTTCTTTAGTATTAAGTTCCTCATGACACAAAAAAATATCATATAAAGTATTCGATTTTTTATTTTTAACTAAACTGACAATAGATGTTTGAGTGATAGGAAGTAAATATTTGTTGGTTAAATAGACAATAGATATTCCATTCTTGATTGGAAAATCATATTTTGGCGCTTCTGTATTTGTAAAAAAAATCAATTGTGTTGTCTTAATTTTATATTTACCAGTTTTCTCTAAATGATAAATAAAAACACCATATAACCATTCACAAAAAAAACCATATGTGCGTTTTTGCAACGATGTCCTATTTATAAAATTAATTTTACCAGTCTCAGCTATACCCTTTAAAACATTTATTTGTAGTTGACACAATTCAAAAAAAAGATTTTTCTTTAAAATAAAACAGTTATATCCTCGAAATTTTTTTCCATTAAAATATTCTCGTGCGCTTTTCCCGTATTCTACATTTACCGCATCCAACACACTTAAAAATAAATCAATATCTTCTTTGTTAATCAAATACTTATCATATGCCTTAAAGTGTTCATACACCGAAGCACGAGGACCTCTCGGCGTATACATTTTTGAAATATCAGCATATTCTGCAACTATTGCATCATACTGAGAAACAGTTTCGCTGATGTAATCTGTATCATCAAATCCATATTTGCTAATTGTCTCCTTTGATAAGAAAGGCTCTACCACTTGATTTTTTTCATCAACACTGTATTTTCTTTTTGAAAAAGATAAATACCTTCTATAGTGGCAAAGTCCGTAATAATCTGCTTTTATATTTTTCCACGCCCAGTATTGTACTGTGAATTCTCCTAAATATTCACGTTTATTTGAAATGTTTTCTCCTGTATTGTCTCCAGCAATTTGAGGTAATGGATCATTGTCAAAAACAGCACCACATCTGACTGGATAATAGATAGAGTTTTCAACGATGATACTCTTAACATCAATTCTATGGGATACAAATATTTTTATATTTTTCATTAAACATCACCTTAATTAATATAAATTCAACAAGCGAAATATCATATTTTTTAAATAGCAATTTATATAATGTTTTTCTTTCAAATTATTAATTAATTTGAAATAGTCATTTTTAAGCCAAGTTGACAAAATAATATTAATATCATTAAAATCCAACACATCATACATTGCAGAAACAAACTGTTTATACGACTGGTATTCTGTGATTTTTCTTTGAAGTAATGCAAATAAATGAAAGGAAAAAGTAAGAAAATCTCTAGCAAAGTAATCATACTTATCTGTAGACTTTAAAAATTCTTTTGTTTCACTAATAGCACGAATAAAATCATTTTTTTGAGATGTTTTTGAAAGTCTATAGGATAACGAATCCTCTCTTTGATTTCGATACCAATAGTACGGACCTTTAATATATCCAATTCTATTTGCTAATACAGAAGTTTGCGTGCAAATCAGTACATCTTCTGCAAATTTTCTTTCCTCTGGTATTTGAAAATGATTGTCAATCCAAAACTTTTTTGAGTAAATTCGATTCCATAAAAAAACATTTTGGAGTATTTCCGGATACTCAATTGCTATAAAGGAATCCAATGACATAATTTTGCTTTGTTCTTCAAATTCAATAAGAGGAAATCTAATATTATCTCCAACAAAAGTCTCAATTTCCCCCATAATCACCATATCAGCATTAACTTCAATTGCTTTATTATAAAAAAATTCATACATTTCTGGTGCAATAATATCATCACTATCAACAAAGCCAATATATTCTCCATTCGCAACTGATATTCCTTTATTTCTTGCTGCTCCTGCTCCCGCATTTCTTTGGTTAATTATCTTAATTCGATTATCGTATTGAGAAAGCTTATTTAGTATTGATAGTGAGTTATCAGTTGAACCATCATTTACACATATTATTTCAATGTCTTGCAAAGTCTGATGAATAATGCTTTTTAGACAATCCTCCAAATACTGTTCTACATTGTACACAGGAATAATAATTGAGACTTTAGGATTGGAACCCATAGAAAACTCTCTCCTCAAATTAATTTTTCCTTTATTTTTTTTCTGTATATCCTCTTCATATATTCACGCCTCTTCGAGCCGAGGGGAAAAAACGGCGCTGCAAGTTTCCGCACTGCTTTGTCGGTCCAAAAGGCTGCTGTTCTTTGGAACTGTTCCAGCCTGTTTTTGGCTGGCGTAGTTTCCGAAAACCATACCAGCGGCACTTTCAGGACTTTTTTTTTCTCATAAACCTCCGCCTGGTAGCAGAAGATCCCGAACAGCATTTCTCCAACATATGCGGGAGAGCGGGAAAACTCCCCTTCCCCATAGCCTTCTTTCTCCAAAGCGTTCAGAATGGGGAACTGCAGCTCACACAGGCGGCCAAACAGCTCGCGGTTCATAACGTAACAGTTATAGCCGCAGTGCCACCGGCCGGAAAAATACTCCTCCGCTGCCTGCAGGTAGTCTGGGGCCAGCTGCGCAATCAGCTCAAACATGCGGTCGATGATGCGCTTGTGAAAGAAAATGCCGTCGTGCGCTTCCCATAACGTGCGCACTGTGCGCGCCTTTCCATGCGGAAGCGGGATTTTCTCCACCGGGGCCGGCTGAGGAATCACGAGGTCATAAGCGGAAATGGTTTCGCGCATCTTTTCCTCGTCCAACAGGCCGAAGCGCTGCATGGCGCGTTCCGTCAGTTCCGGCCAGGGAACCAGCCCGTGCTCGTTCAAGCGGTATGGTTTCCCTGAAAAAGCGAGATAACGCCGGTAATGGCAGAGGCCGTAATAATCGGCTTCCCGGTTTTTCCACGCCCAATACTGCACCGTCAGCTCGCAGAAGGTCATGCGCTTTTGCGAAATGTTGTCGCCGGTGTCGTCGCCCTGTATGGGGCTGACGCTTCGATCGAACACCGCTCCGCAGCGGACGGGAACATACAGGGGATTGGGAACGGAAACGCTGTCCACGTCGATCCGGCGGGAGACAAAAATCCGGATCTCAGGCTTCCGGGTGCTCATACGCCCCGCACACCTCCTTCGCTTCCCCGATCGCCCGCACGCGGCCGTGCTCGAGCCAGACGGCGCGGCTGCACAGCTCCCTGACCTGCTTGATGTTGTGCGAGACAAGCAGCACCGTGGCGCCGCCGCTCATGAGCTCCATCATGCGGCGCTTGCTCTTTTCCTGGAACTGTGCGTCGCCCACGGTGAGGATCTCGTCCACAATCAGGATCTCCGGCTTCACCACGGCGGCAATGGAGAACGCCAGCCGCGCCAGCATACCGGAGGAATAGTTGCGGATCGGGATGTTGATGAAGTCCCCCAGCTCGGAGAAATCCAGAATCTCCTGAAATTTTTCATCGAGGAAGGGCTTTGTGTAGCCGAGAATCGCGCCGTTCAAATAAATATTTTCCCGGCCGCTGAGATCCATATCGAAGCCGGAGCCGAGCTCCAGCATGGGAACAATGTTGCCATGGCATTCGACCGAACCCTCCGTGGGCTTCATGATGCCGGAAATAATCTTTAACAGCGTGCTTTTTCCCGCACCGTTGCGGCCGATAAGGCCAATGGTCTCACCCTTTTTGACATCAAAAGAGACGTGCTCTAGAGCAGTAAAATTATGATATTGTAGTTTACCGCGTAACGCTGTTGTGACAAATTCTTTTAAGGACAAGATTTTGTCATTATTCATACGAAACCGCATTGTCACATCAGAAACGCGGATCATGATATTGTCGTCCATAAAATCCCTCCGCGTTACAGATAGAGAATGAAGCGGTCCTGCGATTTGCGGAAGACGAAGCTTCCCGCAAGGAGCATTCCCAGCGCGATGAGCATACACTGCAAATAGGCAACCGGCTCCGGAGAGAGGCCGTCCAGAATACAGAGCCTTGTATTTTGAATGAAGTAATAGAGCGGATTGATTGCGAGCACAAAGCGGAAGTTTTCCGGCAGGATGCTCTCCGGGTAAAAGATCGGCGTCGCGTACATCCAGATCATGCTCAGGACGTTCCACAAAAACTGCATATCACGGAAGAATACCATGGCGGCGGAGAGCAGCAGGCTAAGCCCGTAGGAAAACAGGATGAGGCAGAACAGGAAGAAAAAGGCCAGGACAACGGACTTTCGGAACTGCACGCCGGTGAACACGCACACGAGCACGAGGGGAATCAGGGAAATGCCCAGGTTGATCACCGAGGACAGGACACGCGTCAGCGGGTACACATATTTCGGCACATAGACCTTTGTAATCAGGCTGGCGTTCCCCAGGATGGAGGTGAGCGCCATGCCGCAGGATTCCGAAAAGAAGTTGAACGATACGATGCCGACCAGCAGATAGGCCGGGTAGTTCGGGATGTCGCTTTTGAAAATGGTGGAAAAGACAAAATACTGGACAATCATGGTCAACAGCGGATTGAGGAAGCTCCAGAACACGCCGAGCACCGAGCGTTTGTACTTTGTCTTGAAATCGCGGGACACGAGCTGGCGGATGAGGAAGCGGTATTTCCTCATGGCATGGGCGGCGTTGAGCAGATAGCTGCGCTTGCCTGCCCGGCAGCGCTTCCAGAACACAAACAGGAACAGGAGGATCAGCACCGCGCCGGCGGCGCAGAATTTCCAATAGTGCAGGCCCGTCCAGATGTAATCCTCACCGGAAACGGCATAGCACAACGCGCCTGCGGCGGGCACGCCGTTCAGCGTGAGCTGCGAGGCTTCCAGCGTCTGCTCCGCGTATGTCTCCGGGAGGGTGGCGGCCATGAGCGGGGAAGCCGCGCTCCCGGCCTGGGAATCGGCCGTGAGCCGCAGCACGAGCGGCACGCCGTATGCCGTTTCGATCGGCGCGTCCGCCGTGAGGGTGGTCAGGCCTCCCTCTGCGATAGCCGCGGCGTCGAATTGGCCGCTCAGCAGGACCGTGCCGGTGGACGCGTCGATGAGCTCCATGGTGATCGTCCCGGCATTCGGGCGGTAATAGGTGCCCCACTGGACGGAGACGGATTCCAGCCGCTGGATGCGGGCGGCAAAGCTCTGCTCCACCACCGCGCCCTGGACAAGCTCCACCGTGCCGCTCTCCGCAGGCAGCATCTCCACATTGCCGCGGGAATTGCGGAACCGCAGCTGGTCGCCTGCCAGAAAATAGAACAGGCACGCCAGGATTGCATAAACCGCCAGCACCGTGAGGCTGATCTTCAGAACCTTTTTGCGAGATACCATGCGAATAAAATTCCTTTCTGTGGGATCGGCCGGGCAGTTACGCCCGTCGTCTTCTCTCATCCTCCGGGCCGGGCGATTCCCAGCCCACGTCCTGCTGCTCCCGCTCCAGAATGCGATCCATCGCCTGTTCCACCAGAACGGAGATGTTTGCCTCCACATTTGCCTTTGTGGCGAGATAGAGCTTGCGCAGGCAGCGCGGATTGCCCTTTTCCTCCGGGATGCCGGCGGCCAGGCAGAGCTGCTTGATGCTCCCCGTCACGTTCGTGCGGCTCATGGGTTTCCCGCCGCGATCGAGAAAAATGGGGCCGGAGCGGCAGCCCTCCCGCGCGGCATATTCCAGCAGCTCACCGCAGAAGCAGGGGGCCAGGTGAACGGCGCGGCCATCCGGCAGAAGGATCCGGCCCTGCCGCACCGATTCCGCCGACACGCAGCCAATCTCCTGCACGGAAAGTCCCGTGGACGCAAAAAATTTGACAAGAAGATAGGTGCGCTCGCGCTCCAGCGCCTTTGCCGTGCGGAGCAGATGCAGATATTCGTTTCTCGTGAGCTCGGGCTGAAGCTTCCGTTCCTTTTTCAGCTGGCCGGTGAGCTGAAACTCCCGGAACCCCCGGTATTCGAGATAGGAATTGGCGCCCGAGAGGAACAGGTTGACGGTGCTGGAGGCATAGCCCTCCGCCAGGAGGGCGCCGCGCCAGCCGGCCAGCGTTCCGCGGCGGATGCGCTTTTCCTCCGGCAAAAAGAGGTAGAGCTTTCGAAGGCCGCGGCGGTACCAATCCAGGGTATCCTCCACGCGCCCACGGGCCCGCATATCTTCAAGGAAAGATTCCATCTCTCCGGGAGAAAGGGGGACGCCGGCGTCCGCCTTCTTTTGTGTCTTAATTTTCATTACGTAACTTTTTACGGCAAGATGGCCGCGATCCTCCTTTCCCCATTTTTCCGTTTACCACGGAATCGTTCTTCCGTGGTGCTGACAAAAGGCCATACGCTGATTCTGTTACAAAATCGATATTATTATAGACGATTGAACCGTAAAAAGCAATCGCAGTCCCGTCTTTTCGCTCAGAAAATGCTGGAATATTTTCATGTTTTCGCTTTTTAGCGGTTCCTATAGGCCTGAAACGCAATTAAAAGCGCTCCAGGCATTCTGTGCACTGTAAAATAAATGTAAAAGCGGCGCAAGCTTCTCTTGTCTCATGCAGGAGCGTGCGCCGCCTTTCTGTTTGTTTACCACGGAAGAACGATTCTGCGGTGTACCCTTAAATCACGAGACGCATGCGCTCGAGCACGCGCTCATGGGAGGCGGCGCTGACAGCCACATAGATGCGCGTCGTTTCCAGGCGGCTGTGGCCGAGAATATCCGCGAGGTAAGCAAGATTTTTTTCCAGCGCGTAAAAGGTGCGCGCAAACAGATGGCGCAGGTTGTGCGGAAACACCTTGCGCCGGTCCACGCGCGCCTCCTCGCAGAGGGCTTTCATTTCATGGCAGACATTGGAGCGATCCAGGTTTTGTCCGCTTTTTGTGCGGAACACCGGACCGCTCCTTATTTTTTGCGCGTGCGCATAGGCGAGCAGCCGCTTCCGCAGCTTCTTCTGCAGCAGGATCACGCGCGTTTTGTTTTTGAGCCGGATCTCGGCCCGGCCGCGGCGCGCGGCTTCCACCGTGACAAAGCGCAGTTCCCCCACGCGGATGCCTGTGCCGCAGAGCGTGAGCAGCAGCAGGTAAAGGCGCTCCTTTTCGCGCTTCCGCGCCGTTTCCAGCAGGCGGGCATATTCCTGCCGCGAAAGCTCGCGCGATTCATCCAGAAACAGGCGCCGCTGCACCTTGAGCAGCTTCACACGGTTTTCCGGGCAGCCGCAGAATTCCAGGAACGCGTTCACAGCGGAGAGGTAGCCGTTCACCGTCTGGGCGGAAAGGCGTTCGAGCAGAAAGTCACGGTATTCCAGCACGCCCGCCTTGGTCACTCCCTTCCCGCCAAGAAAGGCGGAAAGCTTTTCCACGGCGCGGATGTACTTTTCCCGCGTGGCGGCCGATTTTTCATTTTCCAGAAGGGCACGGGCAAAGGCTTGAATCTGAGTTTGTGCGATGGGTTCCATACAGCGTTCCTCCGTGTGGCAGTTTCCCTCTATTGTAACAGAGAGCGCGGGGAGCATTCCGATTGCGTCAACACCTTCCCCCTTTCCAATTCGGAAGTCCTCCAAAACAGGGCCGCTGTACAAAAAGAAAAAACGAGGACTTTCCTTCCGAAGCCCTTACACTCAGGGAACAAAGGCCAAAGCGGTTTTCCGTGGACGGGCGCCCCCGGCTGCATTTTTCTCCTTGCCGGAAACCCGCCCGCACCACGGAAAACTCCGAAGGACCAGAGAGAAAACCTGGGGCTGCAGGACGAGGGCAGGCCCGCGCCCGCCGGGGACGAGGACGCATCCACCGCCTGTTTTCCGTCCTGTCCGGCGCTTCCCCCTTGCTACTGAGGGCATAATAATTTAATAGAATATATGCAAAAATCCAAACAGCCCGGTGGGATACGCCAGCCCGAGACAAGGAGCGTGAAGCCTTTCCATGTGTTCCAATGCAACTGCTTTCAAAAGCGAGACAGAACAGAAAAGCGTCTTCCAGACAGCTGAGACAACTGTACAGCGCCAGCGCAACCCGGATCATACGCCCCCCGGCTCGCCGGAAGCGCCCCCCGACGCGCCGGCAGTTATCCCGGAACAGACGACAGAGGAACGGACGGCGCGTTCCGGCTGCGCTTCCAAGGACAAGGAAAAAGAGAGGCAGAAAAACCAGGAAAAGGCCCGGCAGCGCGAAGCCAAGGCGAACGCCAAGCTGGAAAAGCTGCTTGTCAAGGAGGCCCAAAAAGAGAAAGAGGAGCACCCTGTCACGCAGGCGGAGGCGGCTTATCTGCAGGAGCTGCGCCGGGAGGGGCAGGCACTGGAAATCCAGGCTATCCGTTATGTGCGGGATCCCGTCACGGCACGGCGCATTTTCCAGCATATCCAGCACTGCACCTACGATCTGAACCTTTTGGAGCGCGCGCTGCAGCAAGCGTCCTTCCGCCACCACGCGCTCATGCCCCGCCTCCTTGCAGAGGGCAAGCTGACGGAACGCGATGCCGGCCTCATCTCCTCCGCATATGGGAAAACGCTGCTCTCCCTTTCCGGCATCCAGGATATGCAGAACTCCATCCGGGAATGGATCAAAAGCTTTGTTCCCGAAGGGGAGGAAATGGGGGACGTCTCAGACAGCCAGATCGCCGGCGTCAGCCAGGCGGAACGCCTCCTGCTCCGCCTGGCCCCCCACGCAAGGCGCGTCCCTTTCCCGCTGTACCGCTACTCCTGGCTGGCTCCGGACTACGAAGCCCGGCTGATCCGGCAGGCCGACGAGGACAGGCTTTTGCATGCAGACGGACCGGAGGACGGGGAAGAAGGGGAGACTGAAACCGAACCAACCGATTGAAATTTTTTCACGCTTAGCCGCCGGGGCATCCGGCGGTTTTTCTTTTTTCGCTTTTCCGCGCTGCCGGCGGCGGAAGCCTGTGCGCCGGATCTGCGCTTTTTTTCTGGATCCGTGCGCGCAACTATGTTATCATACGAGAAGGGAGCACTGTGTCCGCTCCCGCTACCCGGAAGATTGTGAAGGAGGCCCGGTTATGGAAATCAGAACCGCTGTACCGGAAGATATGCCCGCTCTGCTCGAGCTTACCCACATGCTGTATGACGAGGCAGCCCGCCTGCAGCCCTATAATTACCGCCCTGCCGACCCGCAGAAGGAAGCGCTGCTGCCGTTCCTCACCTCGCCGGATCGCACCATCCTGCTGGCCGAGCACGACGGCACGCCCGCCGGCCTGGCTGCGCTCGCGGAACAGCGCACGGAATCGCTGTGCTATGTGACGCCGCACCGCTATGCCAGACTGGTGGACCTGATTGTGCGCGCGGACCTGCGCGAGATCGGCATCGGCTCCTCGCTGCTGGACGCCGCGAAGGACTGGGCGCGCAGCCGCGGGCTGGAACATCTGGAACTGAACACGCTGCCCGAAAACCGCGACGCTGCGCGGCTGTATGAGCGCAACGGCTTCGAGTCCTCGCTCATCCGGATGCAGTACCGCTTTTGAGATCATGGCGGACCGCACCATCCTGCATTGCGACTGCAACGGCTTTTACGCCTCCGTGGAGTGTTTGCTGCACCCGGAATACCGGAACGTGCCCATGGCCGTGTGCGGCGACCCGGAAAGCCGCCACGGCGTCATCCTGGCAAAGAATGAGCCGGCCAAGCGCTACGGCATCCAGACGGCGGAGACGGTGTGGCAGGCGCTGCGCAAATGCCCGCAGCTCGTGCTGGCCCCGCCGCACCGGACGGAATATGTGAAGTATTCCCGGCTGGTGAACGAAATCTACCTGCGCTACACCGACCAGGTGGAGCCGTTCAGCATCGACGAGAGCTGGCTGGACGTGACGGGCAGCGGCCTGCTGTTCGGTTCCGGCCCGGAAATTGCAGACGAGCTGCGCCGCGTGGTGGAGGAGGAGACGGGGCTGACCATCTCGGTGGGCGTCTCGTTCAATAAGACGTTCGCCAAGCTCGGCAGCGACTACAAAAAGCCGAACGCCACCACCGTGCTCTCGCGGGAAAGCTACCGCCGCCTGCTCTATCCCCTGCCCGTGGAGCGGTTCCTCTATGTGGGGGAGAGCGCCGGGGAACGGCTGCGCCGCGCGGGCATCTGCACGATTGGCGATCTGGCACAGGCGAGGCGGGAACGGCTCGTGGAGCTGCTGGGAAAGAGCGGCGGCGACCTGTGGGACATGGCAAACGGCCTGGACAACGCGCCCGTGCGCCGGTTCGGCGAGTCGCGCGAGGTCAAGTCCGTAGGCAACGGCATGACGTTCCGCCGCGATCTGCTCGGCATGCAGGACATCCGGCTCGCGATCTCCGTGCTGGCAGATTCCGCCGCCGCGCGGATGCGCCGCCACCACCTGCGCTGCACGACCGTGCAGGTGACGATCCGCAGCCCGAATTTTCACACCATCACGCGGCAAAAGCGGCTGCCCGCCCCCACCGCCCTGGCGGCGGATCTGCGGACAGCCGCGATTGAGCTGATCCGCGCCGTGTGGAACGAGCACGCGCCGATCCGCATGCTCACCGTGACCGGCTCCGGCATGGTGCCGGAGGAGGACGCGGGTGAACAGCTCGATTTCTTCGACACGGGCGCGGCCGAGAAGCGCGAGAAGCAGGAACACCTCGAATCGGCGCTCGACGCCATCCGGGAAAAGTTCGGCCGGGACGCGCTCTCGTTCGGCTCTGTCCTGCGCAACGATCTCGGCATCGGCTCCTACGAGAACCGGAAGGAAGAGTGAGAAGAGAAAACGGCCGAAGAAATGTAATATTTTGATAAGATAATACAAAAAGGAGTGGTTTCTCATGGTGAGACATTTTGTGTGCTGGACGCTCAAGGAGGAAGCCAGGGCGAACAAGGCTGCGCTGGCCGCCGAGCTTCGGGAAAAATTCCACGCGCTGCTGGGCGTGGTGGACGGCCTGACGGCGATTGAACTCGGCGAAAACTACAACGGCGGCCCCTACGACCTGGCGCTGCTCTGCACTTTCACGACACGCGAGGCGGAGCAGGGTTACCAGAACCACCCGGCCCACCTGGCGATCAAGGCGATTGTGCAGCAGAACACGTGCGGCCGCGCTTCGGTGGACTACGAACTGTAATTTTTATGTAGAATATTCCAAAAAGGAGTAAAAACAACTTCGGCTGCCCATCCGCCCTTCCCGCTGCGGAAGGGCGGCTTTTTCGCTTTTCGGGGCAAAAACGGATCCACATGCTTATACTGGGAATGGGTCCTTCCAAAATCCCGGGGCGAAACGCCCCGTTTCAAAAAGGAGCTTTTACCATGAACCAGGAAATCCCTCTCTCTCAGCTCTGTGAAAAGCAGACGGCACTCGTGGCCGGGCTGCGCGCCCGCGGCACGATGCGGCGCAGGCTGCGTGACCTTGGGCTGACGGACGGCGCGCGCGTCGTGTGCCTGCAGAAAAGCCCGTGGGGCGACCCCACGGCCTATCTGATCCGCGGGGCGGTGATCGCGCTGCGCGCCTGTGACGCCGGCCTTGTCCTCGCAAAGGAGGTGGGCGCCGATGGCGCGCGTGAACCGCGCCGCGCCTGAGCAGGCGCCGCTTGCGGCGGTGAGCGGCAACCCAAACGTGGGCAAGAGCACGCTTGTGAACGCTCTCACGGGGCTGAAGCAGCACACGGGCAACTGGCCGGGCAAAACGGTGGAGACGGTAGAGGGCCTCTGCACGATCGGCGAAGAGGCGATCCGGCTGGCGGATCTGCCGGGCGTCTATTCGCTCTTCGCCCACTCGGCGGAGGAGGAGGAAGCGCGCGACTTTCTCTGCTTCGGCGGCGCGCAGGCGGTGCTCATCGTGTGCGACGGCACGTGCCTGGAGCGGAGCCTGAACCTCGCGCTGCAATGCCTCGAGATCCTGCCGCGCGCCGTGGTGTGCGTGAACCTGATGGACGAAGCGGCCCGCAAAGGCATCCGCTTTTCCCTGCCCGCCCTGCAGGAAGCGCTCGGCGTACCGGTGGTGGCGGCCAGCGCGCGCAGCCGCCGCGGCCTGAAGGAGACAGTGCACGCCGTGGAGCAGGTGCTGCGGGAAGCGCCCGCCTCCCCTCTCACGGTGCGGTACTGCCCGGCCATCGAGCGGGCAGCCGCACAGCTGCTGCCGCACCTGCAGGGTCTGCCGCAGCCGGGACCCTCCGCGCGGTGGCTGAGCCTGCGCCTGTTGGAACCGGAGGAGGACTGGACGGCCCGCCTGACGGCCTTCTGCGATGTGCTGCCGGACAGCGCCGCAGTGCGGCAGGCGGCCGGGGAAGCGCGCGCAGAGCTCGCGGCGGAGGGCGTTTCCCCGGCGATGCTGCAGGATCTGCTCTCCTCCCGGCTGGTGGCGGAATCGGAGCGTCTCGCGCGGATCGCCTGCGCCGAGCCGCCCGAGGGAGCCTTCGACCGCGACCGAAAGCTTGACCGCCTGTTCACAAGCCGGGCGACGGGTATCCCCGTGATGCTTCTTCTGCTGCTGTTCCTGCTGTGGCTCACGATCAGCGGGGCAAACGCGCCCTCCGCCCTGCTCTCCGCACTCGGCGAACAGGCGGAAACCGGTCTGGCGGAGCTGTTTGCCCATCTGGGCGCGCCCGACTGGCTGACGGGCGCCATCGTGCACGGCATGTTCCGCGTGCTGGCATGGGTGGTATCCGTAATGCTGCCGCCCATGGCCATTTTCTTCCCGCTCTTCACACTTTTGGAGGATTTCGGCTATCTGCCGCGCGTGGCTTTCAACCTCGACCATCTCTTCCAAAAGGCGCACACGTGCGGCAAGCAGGCGCTCACGATGTGCATGGGCTTCGGCTGCAACGCCGTGGGCGTCACGGGCTGCCGCATCATCGATTCCCCGCGGGAGCGCGTCATCGCCTCAGTCACAAACGCCTTTGTGCCGTGTAACGGCAAGTTTCCCACGCTTATCGCCATCCTCACGCTGTTCTTTGCCGGCTCCGCCCCGGGCGGCATCGTGCCGGCGCTGCTGCTCACGGGCGTGCTGCTGCTGGGTGTGGGGCTTACGTTCCTCGTGTCGCGCCTGCTCTCCGCCACGGTGCTGCGCGGCCTGCCCTCCTCCTTCGCGCTTGAGCTTCCCCCCTACCGGCGGCCGCTCGTGGGCCAGACGATCGTGCGCTCCATGCTGAACCGCACCGTGTTTGTGCTCGGGCGGGCCGCGGCGGTGGCGGCTCCGGCGGGACTGGTGATCTGGCTGCTGGCAAACACGCAGGCGGGCGGCGAGAGCCTGATCGCGCGCTGCGCCGCCTTCCTCGATCCGCTCGGCCGCGCCATCGGGCTGGACGGCGAGATCCTGTTCGCCTTCGTGCTCGGTACGCCGGCCAACGAGATTGTGGCGCCCATCCTGGCCATGAGCTACCTGGCTCAGGGAAGCCTGCGCGAGCTGGCGCTGCCGGAGCTTCACGGCCTGCTGCTGGCAAACGGCTGGAACGGCGTGACGGCCGTGTGCATGGTGGTGTTCACGCTGCTGCACTGGCCGTGCGCCACCACGCTGCTCACCGTCTACCGCGAGACGAAAAGCCTGAAATGGACGGCGCTGGCCTTCGTCCTGCCCACAGCCTGCGGCATGGGGATCTGCTTTGTGATTGCCGCGGCGGCCCGCCTCTGCGGGCTGTGAAAACATGAAAAAAGGCGCCTCCACCCGGCATGGAAGCCGGCGCGGAGGCGCCTTTTGCAGAAACGGGATAAGGAAAGGAAGGATTACATGAACCGGAAAAAGAACAGCCAGAACACGAAAAGGAAGATGAGAATCACCACGATCAGGACCGGCACGAACACGGCAAGCGCCGCGAGAATCATGGCCAGCCTGTCGTTCTTTTCCAGAGGAAGCTGTTCGCGTTCCTTTGCGAACCGTTCCTCCGCTTTTTTCACGTTGAGCACACGGTTGAGCTTTTTCCCAAAAAACATGATGCGTTCCTCTTACTTCTGGACAGCGGGCGTGCCGTGCAGCGGGTAATGGCAGGCCACATAGTGATGCGGGCCGACCTCCAGCCACTCCGGCACCTCTTCGGTGCACTTCTGCTGGCAGTAGCGGCAGCGGGTGTGGAACTTGCAGCCCTTCGGCGGATTCACCGGGCTGGGGATATCGCCCTCGAGCAGGATGCGCTCGCGCTTATCGTTCTCATCCACCACCGGGATGGCCGAGAGCAGGGCCTCGGTGTACGGGTGGGCGGTGTGGTCGAAGAGCTCCTCCGTGGGAGCAAGCTCCACCATGTTGCCCAGATACATCACGCCGATGCGGTCGCTGATATACTTCACGACGCTCAGATCATGCGTGATGAACAGATACGTGAGCTTCTGCTTCTCCTTCAGGTCGGAGAGCAGGTTCAGGATCTGCGACTGGATGGACACGTCCAGAGCGGAGACGGCCTCGTCGCACACGACGAAACGGGGCTGCAGCGCCAGCGAACGCGCAATGCCGATTCTCTGGCGCTGGCCGCCGGAGAACTGGTGCGGGTAACGGCCGAACATGTAGGTGTCAAGACCGCACTCTTCCATCACCTTGAAGATATAGTCGCGCATGGCCGGATCGCCGCGCTTGTAGATCTTATGGGAAGTCAGGCCCTCGCCGATGATCTGGCCCACCGTCATGCGGGGGTTCAGCGAGGAGTACGGGTCCTGAAAAATGAGCTGCAGGTCCTTGCGCAGCACGCGCATCTCTTCCTTCGGCAAACGCTTGAGGTCGATGGCGCGGCCGTCCTTGTGATAAATGACATCGCCGTGCGTCTGCGGGTAGAGCTGCAGCAGCGTGCGCCCGAAGGTGGACTTGCCGCAGCCGGACTCACCCACGAGGCCGAACGTTTCGCCCTCGTAAATGTCGATCGTGATGCCGTCGTTGGCGCGCACATAGCGCTGTTCCTCGCGCAGCTTCGTCTTCTTCACGGGGAAATACTGCTTGAGATCGCGCACCTCGAGGAGGACGTTCTCCCCGTTCGGGCCTTTGCGATCCGGGGCGCTTGTGGTTGCTTTCACTTGCTCATTCTGCATGTTCTCTTCTCACCGCCTTCTCCGCATAAAAACAACGGACGAGATGATTGGGGGCAACCTCCTGCAGCGGGGGTTCGGCCTCCTGGCACTTCTTCGTGCAGTATTTGCAGCGCGGGCCGAACTTGCAGCCCTTGGGCAGATACAGCGGGTTCGGCACGGCGCCGGGGATGGCGTCGAGCCGCTGGCCCTTCGGCGTGTTCAGCCGCGGAATGGAAATCATCAGGCCCTCGGTGTACGGGTGGGAATACGTTCCGTCGTGGAAAATGGTCTTCGCGTCCGCCTTTTCCACGATCTGGCCGCAATACATGACGGCCACCTCGTCCGCCATCTCGTGGATGACGCCGAGGTCATGCGTGATGAACAGGATGGATGCGCCCGATTCGCGCTTCAGCTCGTTCATCAGCTTCAAAATCTGCGCCTGGATCGTCACGTCCAGGGCGGTGGTGGGTTCGTCGGCAATCAGGAGCTTCGGGCGGCAGGCCAGCGCCATGGCGATCATGACGCGCTGCCGCATGCCGCCGGAGAGCTGGAACGGATACTGCCGGGCCACGCGCTCCGGGTTCGGGATTTTCACATCCGAGAGCAGGGAAACAGCCTTTTGATAGGCCTGCTTCTTTTTCATGTGCTGATGGATGCGCAGCACCTCGCCGATCTGACGCTGCACGGTGAACACGGGGTTCAGGGAGGTCATGGGCTCCTGGAAGATGACGGAGATCTCGTTGCCGCGGATATGGTACATGTCCTTATCGCTGGCTTTCATGATGTCTTTGCCGTCAAACACAATGGAACCGCTCTCGATATAGCCGTTGCCGTCGAGGAGCTTGATGATGCTCATGGCGGAAACGCTCTTGCCGGAGCCGGACTCACCCACAATGCCCAGCGTTTTGCCGGCCTCGAGGCTGTAGGTCACGTCGTTAACAGCTTTGACGATGCCCTTTTTCGTGGTGAAGTAGGTGTGCAGATTGTTGACTTCAAGCAAACTCATTGCGCGGCTCACCTCTCTTTCGACTTCGGGTCGATGGCGTCACGCAGGCCGTCGCCGATGCAGTTGATGCTGATGGTGCACAGGCCGAGCACCACGGACGGGAAGACCCAGCGCCACCAGTAATTCGCGATGACCTGGCCGTTCTGCGCGCCGTTGAGCATATTGCCCCACGTGGCGTTCGGCTCGGCAACGCCGAAGCCGATGAACGACAGCGAGGATTCGGTGAGCATGCAGGTTGCGAAATCGAGCGTGGCGTTCACGATGATAACCGTGATAATATTGGGCACGATGTGGCGGAAGATGATGCCGAATTCCTTCACGCCCAGCGACTTGGCGGCCGTGACGAACTCCTGCTCGCGCTCGGCCAGCACGCTGCCGCGCACCAGACGGGCGATGCCGGGCCAGGACAGAACGCCGAGGATGACCATGATGAGGATGATGCGTTCTGTTTCACTGATGCTGTTTCCGAGGATAGAGGAAAGGATGATACAGAATGGCAGGAACGGGATGGAGGACACAATCTCCGTCAGGCGCATGAGGAGGTTGTCCACCTTGCCGCCCTTGTAGCCGGAGATACCGCCCACCAGGATGCCGATGATGGTGGAGATGACAACGGAGATGGCGCCGACGGTCATCGTCATGCGGCCGCCCGCGAGCAGGCGGCGGAACAGATCGCGGCCGAGGTCATCGGTGCCCATGAGGTAGCCGTCAAGGCCCCAGGAAGTGACATTGCCGTCCTCGTCAATGCAATAATTCGCATAGTAGCCGGCGTCCACCTCTGCGGCAGCCGTGCCCAGCGCGGGCGCGCTGGCCTGGCCGTGAGTGTTGTCGCCCCAGCTGGCCACGGAGCCGTCGTCCAGGATGGCCGTGAAGTGATAGCGGCCGCCGGAGACGGAGACAACATGGCCCTGAATCTCCTCCGGCACAGTGAGCGTGTTGTGCACGTTGTTGCCCCAGGTGTGGACGCGCCCGTCGGACGTGACGGCAGCGCCGCTCTCGTCGGAGAGGTCAAAGTCCACAACATCGCCCTGGATGTCCTCCGGAACGTTCACATAAGCGGAACCGGTGCTCGTGGTGAGCGGGTAGATCTCGCCGTCCTTCGTGAGGGCCATGACAATGTTCGTGCTCTGGGCAAACTTTTCAATGTTGCCCTGCACGCCATCGGGATAAGAAATGTTCAGCAGATAGGCGCTGCCCCAGTTGTACATCTCGCCGTCCTCCGTGAGGGCGAGCGAAACCTGGTAACCGGCCTCAAGCTGCTTGATCTTGTTGCCGCCCGAGCGCAGTTCCATGGGGATCTGCTCCAGGCCCATACGGTTGTTGCCCCAGGTGAAAACTTCGCCGTCCTCATTGGCGGCCACCACATGATCCAGGCCGGCGGAAACCATCACAAGCTTACCCGTCTCCTCCTGGGAGGGGATGTCGCGCAGCCTGTCGTTCGGCAGGGTGCCCCATTCATAGACATTGCCGTCCTTATCAAGGCCGACGGAGAACGTGCTGCCCACGGAAATGTCCTGCGCATTGCCCTGCATGGCAGACGGCACCTTCAGCATGCCGAATCCGGGCGCTACGTTTGCCTGCGTGACGTCCTGATAATACAGATCAATCGGATAGAAAAACGGCAGAATCACGCAGCAGAGGAAGATGATGACGAAACAGAAGATGCCCGCCATGGCAATCTTGTCATGCAGGAACGACTGGAGGGCCATCCGCATGGGGCTTTGGAGGATCTCTTCCTCCTCCTGCGGCATGCCGCCCATCACCATGCGCTGTGCGGCCTTGCTCATGGTCGAGCGCCGGGGCGCTCTCTTTTTCTTGTTAGCCATGCGATTCCCCCCTTAGTTTTCCAGCCGGACCCGCGGGTCCACAATCGTGTAGGCAATATCCATGAGGACATTGCCCGCAAGCGAGAGCAAAACGTAGAACATCTGCATCGTGAGCACGATGGAGAAGTCACGGTTCATCAGGCCGTCGATGAGCATCTTGCCCAGGCCGTTCCAAAGGAACACGGACTCGATGACGACGGATCCGCCGAACAGGCCGATGATCCACCAGGTGGTGATGGTGACAATCGGGATAAGGGCGTTGCGGAATGCATGGACATAGATGACCGTCTTTTCCCGCAGGCCCTTGGCGCGCGCCGTCTTGATATAATCCATGCGCAGCACGTCGATCATGGACGCGCGCACATAGCGCGTGATGCCGCCGATGCCGGAAACGGACATGACAAGCACCGGCAGCGTCATGTGCCAAACCATGTCAAGCATCCCCTGCAGGCCCCCGGCGTCCGCACCGGCGGAGCGCACGCCGCTGATGGGAAACAGCGGGATTTTCACCGCAAAGGCAAAAATAGCAAGCAGCGCGATGATGAAGCTCGGAAGGCTGTAGCCGATGATGGTGACAACCTGAACCGTTTTGTCGAACACGCCGTTCTTGCGCACGGCCGTGACAATGCCGAGCGGGATTGAGATGACAAACACCACAACCATGGTGAACACATTGAGCAGGATGGTGTTGAGCATCGGGGCGCCGATGACGTCGATGACCTGGCGCTGATACTGCGTGGAGTAGCCGAAATTGCCTGTGAGCATGCTGGCGATCCACTTAATATACTGCACCGGCAGCGGCTCATTTACGCCGAGGCGCTCCGCCGTGCGGTTATACAGATCCTGATAAGCGTCAGGCCGCATGGTGGTTTTCAGGCTGCCCAGCATGGCGTCCACCGGGTCGCCGGGCATGGATTTATAGATGAAAAACATCAAGATGGAGATGATAAAGAACACAAAAACGATATAAAGCAGCCGTTTGAGCAGGTATCTTCCTTTTCCCATTCACCTTTCCCCCCGTTTTAGAGTAGAGAGCAGAGAAATTTGCTTCAAAAAAAGCCGGCGGAACCCGGATTTCACACCGGATCCCGCCGACAAAGAAATCTCTTTTATTCTACCGATGCGTCAAGGACAGCTCTGGTCCACGACCACACAGGCGTTGCATCCCAGTTCTGCAGCTTCGGCGCAAAGAAATCATAGTACTCGTCGGAGTACAGCGGGATATCCGGCAGACGGTCGTTCCAAAGCTTGATGAATTCTCTCCAATCGGTAAGCCAGGTTTCACGGTCGTCAAACGGGATGGACTTCATCTCCTGCGTCACAGCGTCCAGCTCATCGTCCGCAATCCAGTTGCTGTTATAACCGCCCTGCATCCACACCGGGTCCTTGGAATAGTAGTACCACGGGGAGCTTGCAAGGGCAAAGCCGGTGGCCAGATTGTACATATTGTAGATCTTGTCGCTTGCATGGAGCATGGCGTTCTGCAGGGTGGGGAAGTCCATGGTGGTGGCGTTCAGCTGCATGCCGGCAGCCTCCATAGACTCAGGCAGCATGGTGGCCAACAGGGTGGAAACCGGGTTGCCGTCGGTGTTCGCCCACTCGATCACCAGGGGCTTAAGCTCGCCGTCAACTTCCTTGTAGCGCAGGCCCGTGCCGGAGTACGGCTGGCCATCCTCGCCAAGGGTCCAGCCGTCGGCTTCGAGCAGCTCGATGGCCTTGTCCACGTTGGGCTCATAGGTGTTCAGGTTTTCGTTAATCCAATCCTTGGACTCCTCATACTCCCACTGGGCCAGGCCGTAGTAGCTGTGCACAACCGTGCCGTAGCCGCCGGTGTACTGGCGGACGAACTCGTTGCGGTCCAGGCAGTAGGCGATGGCCTGACGGACGTTCTTGGAGTCGGTCGGGAACTGGCTGCAGTCGAACGCAATCTTGCCGTAGCCGTTGCGGTAATAGGTGTTGTAGTTCACGGTGCCTGCATCGGCCAGATTCAGACCGGCCTCAATGTTGTCGGCGCCGCTGGTTTCCACGAGGAGGTCAACCGTGCCGGCCTCGAGCTCGTTCATCATCGTGTCGGAGGAAACCAGCTTCACGATGAGGGTCTCGATGGAGGGCTTCACGCCGCGGTAATCGCCGGCGTACTCAGGGTTGATCTTGAAGACAGCCTGCTGAGCGGAAACATCGAAGGATTCCAGCGTGTAGGGGCCGCTGACAACGGACGGATGAGCACGATAGCCCGTCTCCGGATCGTTGACGGTGGTCTCGAGCAGCTCGGAGGTGAAGTCGCCGGTGATGGCGGCGCCGGCCTCGGATTCCTCAACGTCGGCGTCCGGGGCAATCACATGCATCGGGCGCGGCCACAGGGAGGCGTAGGTGATGTCGTAGTGATACGGAAGTTCGGAAGCCTTGACCGTCAGGGAGTAGGTCATGTCATCCACGAGATGGACGCCGGCAAAGTTCTCGGTGGAACCTTCCAGATACTCGTCATAGCCGACGAGGGAATAGCCGGCCTGGCTCGGATAGCCAATCTCAGCCATCTCCGGGCTGCTCTCGAGCAGCACGGCAAAGACGTAATCCTTCGCGGTGATCGGCGTGCCGTCGCTCCACACCAGGCCGTCGTTGATGGTCACGGTGTAGGTCTTGGTGCCGTCCTCGTTCTCGGTTTCCTCATGGCTGGCAACAACGGTGGGGTCGTACTCATACTCGCCCTCCTTTGTGGCCGTAACGGTGGTGTAGCCATGGAGCAGATCGTACATCTGATAGTTGGTGGCGGCATTGGAGAAGCTTGGATCATAGAACTCGCTCTCCATCTGCGTGATGGTGCCGATGATGAGCTGGTTTTCCGTGGGCTCGGTGGACTCCGCTTCGGAGGAAGCAGTGTCGGAGCTCGCGGCCTCGCTCTCATTGTTCGTCACCGTTTCCTGCCCCTGGCAGGAAGCAAGCGAGAACACCATCGCGCCTGCCAGAAGCAGGGACAACAGTTTTCTGAGTTTCATTTAATCTTCTTCCTTTCCTCTCTCTCCGGTGATGATCGTCTGCGGGCCGCCTCCGCAGCGCCCCGTACAGCGCCACTTTAGCAGGTAAAAGCACACAGATTTTCGTGCACCTTCGAGTGATAACCCTGTTATTGTAACAAAGAAATGGCCAAAAATCAAGGTTACTCGTAAAATTTCCGTAAATTCCAGCTTTTTTTGCAAAAACAGACGAAAAATATCCGCTTTTTCAGCCGTTTTCCGCCGTTTTTATTCCTTGCCGGCCAGTTCTTCCATCTCGCCAATCAGGGAATCGAAGAGACGGAGGGCGTCGTCCACGGGGGCGGGGGTGGAGATGTCCACACCTGCGCCGCGCAGCAGGGAGATCGGATCGGTGGAGCAGCCGCCGGAGAGGAAGCCGAGATAATCCTTCACGGCAGGCTCGCCCTCGCGCAGGATGCGCTGCGAGAGCGCGATGGCGCAGGCAAAGCCGGTGGCGTACTGATACACATAGAAATTGTAGTAGAAGTGCGGGATGCGCGCCCACTCGAGCGCAATCTCCTCGTCGGGCTCGATGTCCTCGCCGTAATACAGGGCGTTGAGCTCGCCGTACTTGCGGCAGAGCGATTCGGCCGTGAGCGCCTCGCCCTTTTGAATCTGCCCGCTGCACCAGAGTTCGAACTCCGCGAACATCGTCTGGCGGTAAAGCGTGGTGCGGAACTGCTCGAGGAAGTAGTTGATAAGGTAGGCACGGCGGCGGGGCTCCTGCGTCTGGCCGAGCAGATACTGCATGAGCAGCGATTCATTGCAGGTGGAGGCGACCTCCGCCACGAAGATCTTGTAATCGGCGTACGTCACGGACTGCGTTGTGTTGGAGAGATAGGAATGGATGGCATGGCCCATCTCGTGCACGAGGGTGAAGGCGTCGTTGAGCGTGTCCGTATAGTTGAGCAGCACGAAGGGATGCGTGCCGAACGCACCGGCGGAATAGGCCCCGGAGCGCTTGCCCTGGTTTTCATAGACGTCGATCCAACGGTTCCGGAAGCCCTCCTCGAGGATCTTCAGATACCCTTCGCCGAGCGGAGCGAGCGCCTTGCGGGCCTGATCCTTCGCCTCCTCAAAGGACACGGCGATCTCCTGGCCCTCCACCATGGGGGCATAGATATCATAATAGTGGAGCTTGTCCGCACCGAGGAGACGCTTGCGCAGGCGGATATAGCGGTGCATAGCCGGCAGGTTTCTGTGCACGGCGTCGATGAGGTTGTGGTAGATCTCCACCGGCACCTCGGTTTCGTCAAGCGCGGCGTGCAGGGCGGATTCATAGTGACGGGCGTCCGCAAAGAACTGCAGTTGCTTCATCTGCGCGCTCAGCACAGAGGCGGAGGTGTTGCGGAACTGGCCGTATGTGCTGTAGAGCGAGCGGAACGCCGACTCGCGCAGCGCGCGGTCCTCCGACTGCACGTAGGCGATGTAGGTGCCGTGCGTGAGCGGGTGCGCCTCGCCCTTGCCGTCCACCGCGTCCGGGAACGTGAGATCGGCGTCGTTGAGCATGGAGAAGATGTCGTCCGGCGCCTGGGAAAGCTGGCCGGCGGCGGCGAGCAGCGCTTCGCACTCCGCGGAAAGCGTGTGGGGCTTCTTGCGGCGCTCGCGCGTGATGACCAGGCGGTAATGCTCGAGCGCGGGCTCCTCGCGGAAGAAGGCGTCGATCGTTTCATCCGGGATGGCGAGCAGCTCCGGCGTCTCGAAGGCGAGGGCCTTGCTCATGTCCACCAGGAAATTCTGGGCCTGGGCGCTCATGGCCTGGTAATCGGCGTTGCGGGTATCCTCATCCGCGCGGCGGAACGCATAGTTGATGAACTTGTTGCCGGCCGCGTTGATGGCGTCCATCGCGCGCAGAAAGCCGAGCAGGCTGGCGGCGCTTTCGCCGAGACGCCCTTTATAGGAAGCGGCGTCCGCCACAAGGCCGCGCATCGTCTTCATCTCTTCATACCACGCCTCGTCGGAGGGGTACATATCGGTGATGGCCCAAGTGAACTGCGGATCGACCTCACTGCGGGCAGGAATGGATTTTGCCATGATACAAGTCTCCTTTTTCGTCAAAAAATAGCCGCTCCCGGCCGGCAGGCGCGCGCACGCGCCTTCTGCCGCCGGGGGCGGCTGCACAGCAGTTGTATTGTAGCACAATCCCGCGCGAATTGCAAAGCGTCAGAAAAACAGTTCCAGCAGGCGCTCCGCCACAAAGACGACAGCCGTGGAACCGAGCGCCACGGTGAGCAGACCGCGTCCGAACCAGGCCAGCAGGATGGCGGCGATGAGGCCGGCGGCGGCGCTCCACCCGCTCGCGGTGGAGGAAAGGATGGCCGGGAACGTCATGGCGGAAAGCACGGCATACGGCACATAGAACAGGAACGAGCGGAAAAAACGGCTCGAGATCTTCCTGCGGAACACGGCGAGCGGCAGCGCGCGGATCACATAGGTGACGGCAGCCATCACCAGCACTCCCGTGAGGACATAGGCATAGGAGATCATGGCGCGGCCCCCTCCTCCCCGCTTTCCTCCGCCACAGGCCAGCGGAAGGCCGCGAAGGCGGAAGCCGTCACGGCGCACAGGATGATCGACCAGCCGCCGGACAGGCCGCTGAGGCCGGGCGTCCACGCGATGAGGCAGGAGAGCGCCCCGGCCAGCACGACGACGGCGCGCACCGGCCTGGAACCGCGCGCCGGCGGGATGATGATGGCCAGGAACATGCCGTAAAGCGCGATGCCCAGCGCGCTGCGCAGCGAAGCGGGCAGCAGGCCCGTGGCCGCCGCGCCCAGGAAGGTGCCGAGCGCCCAGCCGCAGTAGGGCGTGAGGATCAGGCCGGAAAAATAGCGGGCATTGATCGCGCCCTTCTGCTGCACGGCCACGGCGAAGATCTCATCCGTGACGCCGAAGGAGAGCACCCAGCGCTGCAGGCCCGTCATGGTGTCCTCCACCTTTTGGGAAAGGGAGAGCGACATGAGGAAGTAGCGCAGGTTGATGACAAAGGTTGTGATGGCAATCTCGGCATAGCCGGCGCCGGCGAGGATGAGATTCGTGCCCGCCACCTGGCCGGCGGACGTGAGGTTCGTCATCGAGATGCCGAGGGCCACCCACACGGGCAGGCCGCCCTGCGTGGCCATCATGCCGAAGGCGAACGACACGCTGATATAGCCGAGGCAGATCGGCAGGCCGTCCTTCACGCCCTTGCGGAAGGAAAGGGTTTCCATTTGTTTCACCACCGTTGCGCCCGCACGGGCGCTTCGTCTCGTGTTTCGGGCGATTTTACAGGCATTCGCAGACGAGCGCGCCCATCTCCGTGCAGGAGAGCACGGGCAGCTCCTTCGAGGCGATGTCGGCGGTGCGGCCGCGCGCGAGCGCGCGGGACACGGCGGCCTCGATGGCGTCCGCCGCTTCGGCCTCGCCGAGCGAATAGCGCAGCATCATGGCGGCGGAGAGGATGGTGGCGAGCGGGTTGGCCTTGCCGGTGCCGGCGATGTCCGGGGCGGAGCCGTGGATCGGCTCATAGAGGCCGGCCTTGCCGCCGCTCAGGCTGGCGCTGGCGAGCATGCCGATGCTGCCGCTGATCATGGAGGCCTCGTCGGAGAGGATGTCGCCGAAGATGTTCGAGGTCACGATGACGTCGAACTGGCCGGGGTTGCGCACGAGCTGCATGGCGCAGTTGTCCACATACATGTGCGAGAGCTCCACCTGCGGGAACTCCTCGTCGTGGATGCGCGTCACGGTGGCGCGCCACAGGCGGGAGCTTTCCAGCACGTTGGCCTTGTCGACGCTGCACACGCGGCCGCGGCGCTTCTGCGCCATCTGGAAGGCCACGCGGGCAATGCGCTCGATCTCGGGCACGGAATACTGCTCCGTGTCATAGGCGGCTTCCGCACCGTTCACCGTGCGGCGGCCGCGCTCCCCGAAATAGATGCCGCCCGTGAGTTCGCGCACCACGAGGACGTCGAGCCCGTCGCCGATGATCTCCGGGCGCAGCGGGGAAGCGCCGCGCAGCTCCGGGAAAATCACGGCCGGGCGCAGGTTCGCGAAGAGGCCGAGCGCCCCGCGGATGCCCAAAAGGCCCTTTTCCGGGCGGCGGTCGCCGGGCACGCTGTCCCACTTCGGGCCGCCCACTGCGCCGAGCAGCGTGGAGTCTGCGGCCTTGCAGGTGTCGATCGTCTCCTGCGGCAGCGGCATGCCCGTCTCGTCGATGGCGCAGCCGCCCAGCAGCGCGTAGTGACAGTGCATCGCAAAGCCGAATTTTTCCCCGGCCTTGCCGAGCACGCGGATGGCCTCATCCACAATTTCAGGGCCGATGCCGTCGCCCTTGAGCACTGCAATCTGATACTCTCTCATCGGAAGATCCTCCTGTCTTTATTTCTGTTCACCGGAAGCGCGGTTGATCGCGCAGATGATACCCTTGATGGAGGCGAGGCTGATGTTGCCGTCCATGCCGACGCCGAAGAACGTGTCCCCGGCGCTGTTCTTGAGCTGGATGTAGGAGAGGGCCTTGGAATCGGCGCCCTCGCCCACGGCGTGCTCGCTGTAGGACACAAACTGGTAATCGGTGATGCCAACCTGGCGCAGCGCGTTGAAGAAGGCGTCGATCGGGCCGTTGCCGCGCCCGCTGATGAGGTGGTCCTCATGGCGGAAGCGCAGGTTGCCCTCGAAGTGGACGACGGTGTTGTCGCCCTCGGCCTCGTTCTCCTCATAGAGCTTATACGACTTGAGATTGTAGGGGTAGCGGATCTCGAGATACTCGCGGCGGAAGATGTCGAAGATCTCCTCCGGATGCAGCTCGCGGCCCGCCTCGTCGCACGCGTGCTTCACCATGGCGCCGAACTCCGGGTGCATGGCCTTGGGCAGGTCATAACCGAAGCTCTGGTGCATGACGAAGGCTGCGCCGCCTTTGCCGGACTGGCTGTTGATGCGGATGATCGGCTCGTATTTGCGGCCGATGTCCGCCGGATCGATCGGCAGATACGGCACCTCCCAGTAAGGGCTGCCGCTCTGCTCCATATACTGCACGCCCTTGCTGATGGCGTCCTGGTGCGAGCCGGAGAAGGCCGTGAACACGAGGTCGCCGGCATAGGGATAGCGCGGCGGCACCTGCATCTTCGTGCATTTCTCGTAAATTTCGCGGATGCGGCGGATATCGGAGAAGTCAAGCCCCGGGTCCACGCCCTGCGTATACATGTTGAGCGCGACGTTCATGATATCGGCGTTGCCGGTGCGCTCGCCGTTGCCGAACAGCGTGCCCTCGACGCGCTCCGCCCCAGCCATGATGCCGAGCTCGGTGGCGGCGGTGCCGGTGCCGCGGTCGTTGTGCGGGTGCAGGCTGATGATGGCGCAGTCGCGGTGCTTCAGATGGCGGCAGAAATACTCAATCTGGTCGGCGTGGCAGTTCGGCGTGGCCATCTCCACGGTGTTCGGCAGATTGAGGATAACCTTCTTTTCCGGCGTGGCGCCCAGCGTTTCCAGCACCTTTTCGCAGATGAGGACGGCGTTGTCCATCTCCGTGCCGGAGAAGCTTTCGGGGGAGTATTCATAGCGGATATTCGCGCCGGTGCGGGCGATCTCCTTTTCCGTGAGCTCGCGGACGAGCTTTGCGCCCTCCACGGCGATGTCGATGACGCCCTGCATGTCGGTGTGGAACACAACCTTGCGCTGCAGGGTGGAGGTGGAGTTATAGAAATGGACGATGACGTTCTTTGCGCCGTCGATCGCCTCAAACGTGCGCTTGATGAGGTGCGGGCGGCACTGCACGAGCACCTGGATGGTGACGTCGTCCGGGATGAGGTTGCGCTCGATGAGCGTGCGGCAAATCTCATACTCCGTCTCGGAGGCGGAGGGGAAGCCGATCTCGATCTCCTTGAAGCCGATGTCCACCAGGGTCTGGAAGAAGAGGAGCTTTTCCTCGAGATTCATCGGGTCGATGAGGGCCTGATTGCCGTCGCGCAGGTCGACGCTGCACCACACGGGCGGCTTTTCGATCACCTTGTCCGGCCAGGTGCGGTCCGGCAGGGAAACGGGCGCAAACGGGATGTACTTCTTGCAGCCTTTGTTCAGCATGACAGTTACCTCCTTCGTAATCTGAGAGACGGGGATAAAGAAAGCCCCGAACTCTCTCAATGAAAGTTCGGGGCGAATGATTTCATCCGCGGTACCACCCAAATTCAGCGCCTTCCCGGATTTTCCGGGCGCGCCCTCAAGCCTCTGACAAGGCCTTGGCCTTTAACGCTGCCGCTGCGTCCGGCCTTACGAGGGGGATTCCCTTCGGGCCGGCGGCTCCGGGATGAGCTATGCACGAACGGGATTCCGCCGGCTCACACCGCCCGCCGGCTCTCTGCACGCCTCCCAAACGTCTTGTTCCCTTCATCGCCTTTTCACAATTTGATAGACTGAACAGTGTTTATTATAGAAGGTTTGGCTCGGTTTGTCAAGACGGGCACAGGCCAAACGGCTTAAAAATTCGAGCCGTTCCAGCCCCATGTGTCCGTCATGAGATAACGCACATAGACGCGGTCCGGCTTCACGCCGGTGACGGACTGCGCCAGCGAGCAGATCTTCGCTGTGAGGGCGTCGCACGCGGCGGCGGGCGCATTGCCGTAGAGATCGACGCAGACAAAGGCGGCCGGCTCCTGCGCGTCGCCGCGGAAAGCCATGCGGCGCTCCGGCTCAAATTCCAGCATGAGCCACGACTCGCTCTTGCCGGGGATCAGGGCGATGGCCTCCCCCAGCGCTTCGCGCAGTTCCTTCTCCTGCTCCGCGGAGATCGCGGCGCTCGTCTTCCATTGAATACAAGGCATCTGAAGCTCCTCCTTTTCTGCATGTGGATGTTACCGCTTGATTATAACACAACGACGGGCCGGGAGGCCCGAAACCTTGAGCCAAAAACGTTCACCGTTTTTGGCGTGTGTTTCAATGTTCTCTCAGGGCTCGGAAATCTTTGATTTCCGCTTAGCCCGTGAGGGTATTATAACACATCGACGGGCCGGGAGGCCCGAAACCTTGAGCCAAAAACGTTCACCGTTTTTGGCATGTGTTTCAATGTTCTCTCAGGGCTCGGAAATCTTTGATTTCCGCTTAGCCCGTGAGGGTATTATAACACATCGACGGGCCGGGAGGCCCGAAACCTTGAGCCAAAAACGTTCACCGTTTTTGGCATGTGTTTCAATGTTCTCTCAGGGCTCGGAAATCTT
>CAKNKY010000011.1 GCA_930987725.1 uncultured Anaeromassilibacillus sp.
GTACTGACCCCTCTGGGGTCTGAGCAAACCACTAGTTTACTAGTGGTTTTGATTGATGCAACCACCAGAAAGGGTCCGAAGGAGGAATCCAAGCTATGATCAAGTACATTGTGAAGCGGTTGGCCATGGGTGTTGTCACGATGTTTTTCCTCATCACCATCACCTTCTGGCTCACCAGGCTGATGCCGGGCAGTCCGTTCGCCACGGACAATATCTCGCCGTCGGTCCTGGCCACCCTGGAAGCGAACTACGGCCTCGACAAACCGATCGACCAGCAGTTCGTCATCTACCTGCAATCCCTTCTGCAGGGAAACCTCGGCGTTTCCTACACGCGGACGGGCGTGACGGTGAATGACCTCATCGCGCAGGGCTTCCCGGTGACGCTCAAGCTCGGCCTCATCTCCTTTGCCATCGCGCTTGTGATCGGCACGGTGATCGGCATCTGGATGTCCACCACGAAATCGAGCGCCGTCAAGGGCTGGCTGATCACCGGTTCCACGCTGTTCATCAGCATCCCGGGCTTTGTGCTGGCCATTGTGCTGCTCATGGTGTTCGGCCAGGGCCTCAAAGTGCTCCCCGTTCTGTTTGACGGCAGCTTTTTGAGCTACATCATGCCCGTTCTGGCGCTCGCCGTTTACCCCATCGCCCAGATTTCCCGGCTCGTGCATGCGAGCTACACGGAGGCCATGAACCAGGATTACGTCGTGATGGCGCGGGCCAAGGGCCTGGGCAAGCGGCGCATCCAGTTCCTGCACATCCTGAAGAACGCCATGCTGCCGCTCATCACGGTGTGCGGCCCGATGGTGGCCTTCCAGATCACCGGCAGCTTCGTGGTGGAAAGCATCTTCACCATCCCGGGAATCGGCGAAGAATTCGTCAACTCCGTGAACAGCCGCGACTACACCGTGATCATGGGCCTCACGATTTTCCTCGGGGGCGTCATCATCATTGCGAACTTGATCAGCGACCTGGCCTGTGCCCTTGTCGATCCGCGCATCAAGCTTGATAAGGCGAGCTGACGGAAGGAGGAAAAAACATGCTGCAGAAATCCGAGTTTTTCAACCCAATCGATAAATCGGAGCAGGACAGCGAGTTCATCGCGATGGAACCGCGCAGCTTCTGGCACGACGTGTGGGATCGCTTCCGCTCGAACCGCCGGGCGCTCATCGGCCTCATCGTGCTGCTGTTCATCGTGCTCCTTGCCGTGCTTGGCCCGCTCTTTTCGCCGTATCCGTATGACGGCATGGGCACCGAGGTCAACTGCGGGCCGGGCGCCGCGCACTGGTTCGGCACCGACGCCCTTGGCCGCGACCTCTTCACCCGTGTGCTGTACGGCATCCGCATCAGCCTGTTCGTCGGCTTCGTCTCCACGCTCATCAACTGCGCCATCGGCGTTCTCTACGGCGGCGTGGCCGGTTATGTGGGCGGCCGCGTTGACGCCGTGATGATGCGCTTCGTCGATGTGCTTTACGCCGTGCCGTCGCTGCTCTACATCATCCTGCTCATGATGATGTTCGGTTCAAACGTGGGCAGCATCATGGTGGGCATGTGCATCTCCGGCTGGGTCGGCATTGCGCGTCTGATGCGCACGCAGGTTATCTCCCTCAAGGGCCGCGAATATGTGCTCGCCGCCTACACCGAGGGCGCAGGCCCGGCGCGCATCCTGTTCAAGCACATGTTCTCGAACGCCATGAGCCCCATCCTGGTGCAGGCCACGCTGGCCATCCCGCAGGCCATTTTCCAGGAGGCGTTCCTGAGCTTCATCGGCATGGGAATTTCCGCTCCGCAGGCCAGCCTGGGCACGCTCGCGCAGGACGCGCGCATGTACATGGCCATCTACCCGCACCAGATGGTTTGCCCCATCGCGATGATCTGCATCATCATTTTCGCGCTGAACTTCATCAGCGAGGGCTTGAGCGAAGCGCTGGACCCGACAAACAGTCGGTAAGGGAGGAGGACGGTTATGCCATTATTGGAGATCAGGAACCTGAGCGTGGAATTCAAAACGCGCGGCGGGATCGTCAAGGCAGTGCGCGACGTCAGCTATTCCGTGGAAGACGGCGAGCTGCTCGGTGTGGTGGGCGAATCCGGTTCCGGCAAGAGCGTCGGCATGCTGGCCATCATGGGCCTGCTTGCCTCCAACGGCCGTGTCGCCTCCGGCCGGATCCTCTTCGACGGCGAGGACATCAGCCCCCTGGCCCCGGCCTTTGCCGGAAACCCCAAAGCGTATGAGGAAAAAATGAAGAGCATCCGCGGCAACCGGATCGGCATGATTTTCCAGGATCCGATGACGTTCCTGAACCCGGTGCTGCGCGTGGGCACACAGCTCACCGAGGGCATCCTGTGCCACGAAAAGTGCAGCCGCGAGGAAGCAAAGAACAGAGCCGTTTCCCTGATGAAGCAGGTGGGCATCCCGAGCGCGGAGGAACGCTTCCGCCAGTATCCGTTCGAGTTTTCCGGCGGCATGCGCCAGAGAATCGTCATCGCCAGCGCACTGGCGTGCCGGCCGCGGCTCATCATCGCCGACGAGCCGACCACCGCGCTGGACGTGACGGTGCAGGCGCAGATCCTGGATCTGCTGCGGGACATCGCCCGCGAGCAGAACACCGCCATCATCATGATCACGCACGACCTGGGCGTGGTGGCCCAGCTGTGCGAGCGCGTGAACATCATGTATGCCGGGCAGATTGTGGAGCGCGGCACGCTGGATGAGATTTTCTACGAGCCGCACCACCCTTACACACGCGGCCTGCTGCAGAGCGTGTGCACGCACGGCGCGGCCGGGCGCCAGGGGCTTTCCTCCATTCCCGGCACGCCGCCGGATCTGCTCAAGCTGAACACAGGCTGCGCGTTCATGCCGCGCTGCGCGCAGGCCATGAAGATCTGCAAGGATTACATGCCCGTGCCGCACGCGTTCAGCACCAGCCACTGCGACGTGTGCTGGAACGATTGCCGGGAGGCCGCCGGCCGGGTGGTGGCGGCAGCCGCGGCGCAGGAAAGCGAGGGGTAAAGCATGGAGAAAAAGACGAAAGAGACGAAACCGGTGGTGAGCATCCGGCACGCGAAAAAGTATTTTCTCGCCGGCCGCCATCTGTTCAGGCCGTCCGATTACGTGAAGGCTGTGGACGACGTGAGCTTCGACATCATGCCCGGCGAAACGGTGGGCCTGGTGGGCGAGAGCGGCTGCGGCAAGAGCACGCTGGCGCGCACGGTGATCCGCATTTACGAGCCGAGCGCCGGCGGGATCTTCTACCACGGCGCCGACATTTCCCACCTTTCGAACGCGAGGCTCCGCCCCTTCCGCACCAAGATGCAGATGATCTTCCAGGACCCTTACGCCAGCCTGAACCCCCGCTACACCGTGGGCGAGATCATCGGCGAGCCGATGCAGATCGCCCACATGGGCGGCAAGGATGAGCGCGAGGGCCGCGTGCAGAAGCTGCTGCAGCAGGTGGGCCTCAAGCCGGACCACATTTCCCGCTATCCGCATGAGTTTTCCGGCGGCCAGCGCCAGCGCATCGGCATTGCCAGGACGCTTGCCCTCGACCCGGACTTCATCATCTGCGACGAGCCCATCTCCGCCCTGGACGTTTCCATCCAGGCGCAGATCATCAACCTGCTCGAGAAGATCCAGGACGAGAACGGCCTTTCCTATCTGTTTATCGCCCATGACCTCACGATGGTGCGCCACATCAGCCACAAGATCGGCGTGATGTATCTGGGCCACCTGCTGGAATTCGGCGACGCCGACGAGGTGTATGAGAACCCGCTGCATCCCTACACGAGGGCGCTCATCTCCGCGGCTCCCGTGCCGGACCCGGAGCAGGCCCGCACGCGCCACCGCATCAAGCTCACAGGCGAGGTGCCGAGCCCCATCCACGCCCCGGCGGGCTGCCCCTTCTGCACCCGCTGCCCGGAGTGCCGGCCCGAATGTCTGCTGGCCCCGCCCGTGATGGCCAACCAGAACGGCCACAAGGTTGCCTGCTATAAATATGTGTGAGTCTCCCACGGGAGAGGCGCGCATGTTTTCAAATATCACAGTTTCTTCCGGCCGGTGTTCCGGCCCACAAAAAGGAGTGTGCAACATGAAAAAAGCCAAGAGATGGATTTCGCTGCTGATGGCGGCGGTTCTCACCGTTTCGCTCGCTGCGTGCAGCAGCGGCACCGGCACCGCTTCCCAGACCACTTCTGCACAGAATTCCGCAGCCGATGATGCCGCGTCCGGCACGACGACGACCGGTGGAAAGGTCCTCACGCTTTCCGACGGAGAGCTCGAGGGAGGCTTTGACCCGGCAGGCTTCGCGCTGGGCGGCTGGGTTTCCTTCGCCCGCCTGTGCTCCGCGCCGCTGATCTCCTTTGACAACGAGGGCAACGAGATCAACGAGACGGCCGAATCCTACTCCGTGAGCGACGACCAGCTTGTGTGGACGTTCAAGCTCCGCGGCAACGCGAAGTGGAGCGACGGCTCCGATGTGACGGCGGCCGATTTCATCAATACCATCCGCCGTGCGCTTGACCCGGAGACGAGCCAGTCCATCTATGCCGACCAGCTCTATGTCATCGCCGGCGCCGAAGCCTACCACAGCGGCGAGGGCGCCTGGGAGGACGTGCAGGTGGCCGCTCCCAACGACAAGACGCTGGAATTCCACCTCTCGCAGCCCTGCGGCTACTTTCTGAAGCTGCTCTCGCTGCCTGTCTATTATCCTTCCAAGGAGGGCGTTGCCACGAACGACGATGCCTCCTGGGCCACCAACCCGGAAACCTCCCTGTGCAACGGCCCGTTCATGCTGACCGATTACGTTGAGGGCCAGTATTACACGGTGGAGAAAAACCCCTATTTCTACAACGCCGATGACGTAAAGCTCGAAACCATCACCACGAAGATCATCAACGACACGCAGGCGAAGATCGCGGCGTATGAATCCGGCGAGATCGATGTGGCCACCGGCCTGCCGGACTACATCGAGACGCAGTATGAGGGCTCCGACGAGCTCACCATCTGGAACATGCTCAACACCGTCGGCATCATGCCGAACCTGGAAGTCGAACCGCTCGATGACGTCCGCGTGCGCCAGGCCATCGCCCTGGCCCTGAGCCGCGACACCATCGCCGCCTCCATGGGCGCGAACTACGAGGGCAGCACCACATGGGTGCCGAAGTACATGCTCTCCAACACCGGCGAAGGCTACTTCAGCGAGGAAGCCGAAAGCTTCACCGAGGATGCCGGGCAGGCCAAGTCCCTGCTGGCGGAAGCCGGTTACCCGGACGGCGCCGGATTCCCGACCCTGACTTACACGTACCCGAACAACGATAAGGACGCCCTCATGGCGCAGGCTCTGCAGGCCCAGCTCAAGGCCGTGCTGAACATCAACATCGAGCTGCAGGCCCAGGAGAGCGAGGTCTTCAACACGACAAAGTCCGAAGGTTCCTTTGATCTGCTGCGCTACAGCTGGACCGCCGACTTCGACGACCCGATCAACTACCTCTCCATGTTCGTGTCCACCTCTTCCCTGAACTTCAACCATGTGAACGATGCCGAGTATGACGATGCCGTCGCCTCCTCCAACACCGCGCTGGATCAGGAAGAGCGCAACACCTACCTGCATGATGCCGAAAAGATCCTCGTGGACGACAACTTCTACATCATTCCTGTCACCACGATGCACTACATCGGCCTGCGCAAGCCCGACATCACGGGTGTGACGTATGACGGCACCGGCCTCACGCTGTACCGCTACGCCGACCGCGGCTGACAGGGCCGCCGCGCGCCATTCACCATATTGATTGAAGAGGGAGATGCTGATAATGGAAACAATTGAACTGCTGACGAAGGAAGGCATTCGCAACATTCCGCCCTATATCCCGGGAAATACGTCCGAGAGCGTGAAGGAGAAATATCACCTGGACCACGTGCTCAAGCTCGCGTCGAACGAGAACCAGTACGGCTGCTCCCCCAAGGCGCTCGAAGCCATGGGGAAGACGGTGGCCGAGGCCAACATCTATCCGGACCCGTTCTGCATGGGGCTGCGCAGGAAGCTCGGCAAGAAGTACGGCTTTGACGATTCCGGCGACAACGTGATCATCTCCGCGGGCGCGAGCGGCATCCTGCTCCTGCTCGGCGAGGTGTTCGTGTGCGACGGCGACGAGGTTGTGTTCTGCGATCCGACCTTCGGCGCCTACGCCAGCGCCGCCACCCGCAACAACGGCAAGGCCGTTGCCTGCCCGCTCACCCCGGACCAGAAATTCGATCTCAAGGCCATGAAGGCCGCCGTGACGGACAAAACGAAGCTCGTCTTCATCTGCAACCCGAACAACCCCACCGGCACGGCCGTGGACAGCAATGAGCTGCGCGCGTTCATCCACAGCATGCCGAAGCACGTGATCACCGTCGTCGATGAGGCTTACATCGAGTTCGCGACCGACCCGGCCGTGGAGAGCATGGTTTCCGAGATCGACGAGGACACGAACCTGATTGTGGTGCGCACTTTCTCGAAGATTTACGGCCTGGCCGGCGAGAGGATTGGCTACTCCCTCATGAACAAGAAACTGCACGGCGTGCTGCAGAAGGCCACCTCCGTGTTCGTCGTGGGCCGCACCGCCCTGGCGGGCGCCATGGCCGCGCTCGACGATGATTCCTTCATCGCCTCCACGCGCGAGGGCATCTGCGAAGGACGCGAATACCTCACCCGCGAGCTCACCGCCATGGGCTGGAAGGTGTGGGAGTCCCACACAAACTTCCTCTATGCCGATTCCCACCTCAACACGAAGGCGCTGGCGGCAGAGCTCGAGAAGAAGGGGCTCATCATCCGCGGCAACTTCCGGTATTCCCGCATCACCGTGGGCACCATGGAACAGAACCGCGAGATGATCGACATCATCAAGGCGACGGTTGCGGAAGGCAACGTGCCGCCCGCACAGCCGTAAGGGGCTGAAACCAAACGAATCTGGGGGCTACCATGGAAAACATTTTTGCATTGACAATGGGCATGGCGACGGCGCTTCTGGCCCTGCTGGGCTACATGGCGACGGAAGCGGGCTTCGCCAGGGCCAAAAACACGGGCAGCGTGATGATCAAGGCGCTCACCGGCTTCTGCATCGGCGTCCCCTGTTTCCTCTTTGCAGGCCGGTATCTGGCGTTTGAGGGGGACCCCTCCGCCCGATCGCTGCTCTTCACGGCACTGCTGGCGTCGCTCATGACCTGCGTGTTCGCCGCCGCCGTGATGGGCCGGATGCGTTTTGCCGCCTTCTGTGTGATGAGCGTGCTGCTTTCCGGCCTGCTGTTCCCGCTCACCGTGCGTGCCGGCACGCTGTTTGCCGCAACGTTCGGCCTGCTTGACCCGATGGGCTTCGGCCTGCTGGGCCTGGCGGCCGGTTCCGCCGGCCTCATGGGAGCCAGGGCGCTGGGCGCGCGCCTTGGCAAATACACAAAGGGCGGCGTGCCGCACGCCATGCCGGGCCACAACATCCCGCTTGCCATGTGCGGCATCCTGCTGCTCTCGCTGAGCCTCACGGTGCTGGCCGGCAGCTGGGCGGCGGCCGGGGGCGGCGAGGAATCCACCCTGCTGCGCGCCATGGAGAGCATGATCCTCTGCGGCGGCGTCGCCTGCCTCACCGCCATGGTCTTCACGTGGGTGCGCTACCGCAAGCCCGAGATCACCATGACGATCAGCGGCTTCCTCACCGGCATGATTGCGGCCTTCCCGGGCTGCATGGGCCTTTCGCCGGCGTTCGCCTGCCTGCTGGGCTTTTTGGCCGGTTTCCTCACCGTTCTCGTGATTGAAAACATGGATGTGCACATGAATGTGGACGATCCCGCCGGCCTGTGCGGCATCACGCTCGTGGGCAGTGTGCTGGGCCTCCTGGGCGCCGGCCTGTTCCGGGAGGGCGCCGGCCTCTTCGCGGGCGGCGGCTTCCAGGCGCTCGGCGCGGCCGTGGTGGCTATCCTGGCCGTGGGCATTGCCTCCGGCCTGCTCGCCTGGTTCTTCACGATGATCCTGCGCTGGCTCAAGCTCCTGCGCCTCACGCCTGCCGAGGAGATCGAGGGCTGCGACCTGAGCGAGCACGGCATGGCCGGCGTGTATCACGACTTTGCCCTGAACCTGGACACCACCGACTGGTCCGGTCCCTTCGGGAACGGCGAGGCCGAGGAGGAGGAGACGGAGCTGCATGCGCCCTATTCCTACCCGCCGGTGGAAACAGCCGGCAGCCGCCCGCTCACGAAGATCGAGATCGTGGCGCGCAAGGAGAAGCTGGAAAGCCTCAAGCGCGCGCTCAACGACATCGGCATCACCGGCATGACGGTGTTCCCCGTGGCCGGCTGCGGCGTGCAGAAGGGCTACAATGAACGGTACCGCGGCGTGCCGGTGGAAATCCAGCTGCGCGCGAAGATCCGCGTGGAGGTTGTGGTGGCGAAGGTCCCGGTGGCAGAAGTTGTGAACACCGCCCGCCGCGTGCTGTATTCCGGCCATGCCGGTGACGGCAAGATCTTCATCTACTCGCTCAACGACGTGGTGCGTGTCCGCACAGGCGAAAGCGGCTACGACGCCATGCAGGGCGCTTCCTCCGAATAATCCTGCATGCCCGTGCGTTTGTGCGCGGGGGCGGAACCGCAGCGGCGGGGCCGGGGCCCGGTTTCAGGCTCCGGCCCCGCCGCCGCGTCCAGATGCCGACAGCGCGCCGCACTTCTTCCTTCTGCCCCTCCAAAATCTCAAAGGACCGCTACCCTTGCCTCATTTCATTCGTCCTGCCCGGAGATTTCTCCCATGCTTTTGCCGGTTTTTTTCTTATATACTTTCTCGTTCCCCTATGGTAAAATAACTCATTGGCGTTCCCCTCCTTCTGGTTTGTGTCGCAGCTGCCATTTTAGCGGGGGACTCCTTCTGGGTCACTCTTTTTTGTTTCACTGCCGCACTTACATTGTAAATCCGCCTATGTGGATTGACATTTTCTCGTATTTACTACTTGCAAATATATCTCAGTTCTTTCATTCCATTTTCAACAAGTCCTGTTAATTGAAAACCTATAGATTCATACAGACGCTCTGCAACTTCGTTTCCAAGAGCTACCCCTGTGTACATTTCCTGAATATGATGTTCTTCCTTCATTCGTTCAATGCCTAAAAGCAGGGCTGCTTTTCCATAGCCTTTGTTTTGGTGGCCTTCATCTATGAGAAATTTCCAAAGTGTATATTGATTTCTCAATTCGTAAAACCCAAACATAATAAAACCTACAAGCGTGTCATCGGCATATATTGCAAAAGGATAGGCATTTTCTTGGTAAACATATGCTTGCGCTAAAGAATAAACTGTCGTTGAAACAAAGTTCTCTTGATTCTTCTTAACCTTAAGCTTTAACACATCTTCAAAATTGTCTTTTGTTATTTGTTTCAGTTTTATCATTAACATTTCCTCGCGATTCCTTTATATTCGTATATTCGCGCGCCTGCGGCGCGCCACCACACTTCTTACTTCTTCACTTTTCCTTTCCAAAGCCCCAAGAACTATCGTCCTTGGGGCTTTGGTGGAGGAGGGTGGATTCGCGAGCCGCGCACTGAAAAACAGTCCGCCGGACTGTTTTTCCCCGCCTGCGGGCGGGACGTGCTGTTCTCATCTCACCCTCCTGGGCCACAAAATCATTGACACCCAGTAACCATATGATTTTCGGGGGCGTTTCAAAAATTATTTGAGAATTTGATATCTTTTTCGAACCACGGAAGCGTTTGCTTGATATCAATTTTTTAACATTAACATGATAAAGGAGCGTTTTAACCTTATGAGATAATTGCAAATACAAAAAGTCAATTATTATTTGTGATGCAATATTCATTGCCTTAAGTATAAATGTTCTGATAAAATGGTTAGAAAAAATATTGACACACATTTATTTTTGCGATATAATAGTAAAAATATTTTTGGAGGAATACTCATGGTTTTTATCATTATTCGACGCAGACGATGACGCTTGTATCTGTTTCAGGTGCAGGCTTATTTCGCTGTGTGCCTGAACGAATGATGAAAAGAGGACCTCTTTTTATTGTACTGTTGACGGCACGCAGCTGTTAACAGTATTTTTATTTTGGAGGTTATTATAATGAAAATAAATCATTCATCACTTAATCAGGCAATATATGAAATGATTAATTTACCGGAAAATGCTTCAGTTGTTGATTTGGGATGCAGAAATGCAGGCTATCTAAATGGTATTATCGAGAAATTTCCCGGCAAAGTGGTAAAGGCTGTCGGGGTGGATATTACCGACAGAAATTTTAATGTCATTCCATACAGTCAACCCGTTGAACTTCAAATCATGAACTGTGCGGAAAAGTTTGATTTAGGGGATCATTCTTTTGACTTGGTGCTAGCCAAAGATTTACTGGAATGTATTACCGATAAGATGACTTTTGTCAAAGAGATAAATAGAATTTTAAAGCCAGGAGGTATGGTAATCTGTGTAAATACAGATTTTGACAGTACAATTTATAATGGTGAAAACAAAGACTTGATTACAAAGGTAATACACGCCTACGCCATAACGAAACAAGGCTGGATGGATGATCTTGACAGCTGGATGGGTAGGAGAACATATAGTGTGTTTCAAAAATCGGGGTTCTTTGAAAGTAGTATATTTGTTCATAGTGTGGTTGAGACAGAATACAAAGAAGGTAAATTCGGATATGAATTTAGCAAAAATATTGGCTGGCTTGTTGAAGAAAATACAGGCGCAATTACAAAAAAAGAATATGACGAATTTATCAATGATCTAATAAAAGCTGATAAGACAGGAAATTATTTATATTCAAAACCTTATTACATTTATAAAGGCATAAAGATTAAATAATATTCGAACTATTTGGCTTTGGTGGAGGAGGGTGGATCCGCGAGCCGCGCACTGAAAAACAGTCCACCGGACTGTTTTTCCCCGCCTGCGGGCGGGACGTGCTGTTCTCATCTCACCCTCCTGTGCCGCAAACAGAAAACCCACTGTCGGGAGACGACAGTGGGTTTTTGTTTGGTGGAGGAGGGTGGATTCGAACCACCGAAGCAAGAAGCAGCAGATTTACAGTCTGTCCCCTTTGGCCACTCGGGAACTCCTCCGTATTTAGCTGTAGCACTCTGTCCACAGCCCTTTGGAGCTGGTGAACGGACTTGAACCCCTGACCTGCTGATTACAAATCAGCTGCTCTACCAACTGAGCTACACCAGCATGGAAATGAGATTGTTTTTTGAGTGCTTGATTACTATATCATTTTTTGCCGATGTTGTCAAGCGAATTTTTTTCATTTGCGCAAAAATCTGCGCGCGATTGGCAAAATCAACGGGTTTCGGGCGCAGATGCTTGCAAAAACAGGGCGAAACGTTTATGATGATATACAAAAAGAGAGGGAACAAGGAGGGGGACTCTCCATGTGCTTTGTGATCGGCATCGACGTGGGCGGCAGCACCACCAAGATCGTCGGCGTGGGGGAGGAAGGCGTGCGCAAGCCGCTCTTCGTCCGCGCGGCGGACCCGGTGGCCTCGCTGTTCGGCGCGCTCGGCAAATATACGTATGACAACGGGATTCCGCTCAATTCCATCGAAAAGATTGTGCTCACCGGCGTGGGCAGCGCCTATATCAACCAGCCGCTGTACGGCATCCCGACCGCGAAGGCGGATGAATTCCTGGCGGACGGCCTGGGCGCGACGTATCACACGGATCTCAAGGAGACAATCGTGGTGAGCATGGGCACCGGCACCTCTCTCGTGCAGGTGGCCGGCGGGGAGATCACGCACATCGGCGGCATCGGCATCGGCGGCGGCACGATCACCGGCCTGGCCAGCCTGCTGCTCAACACGTCCGACATCGGCGAGATCATCGAGCTGGCCAAGCACGGCCGCCTCGAGAACATCGATCTGCAGATCCGCGACATCACCACCGCGCCGCTGCAGGGCCTGCCGCTGGACGCGACGGCCTCGAACTTTGGCAAGGTGCGCGGGGCCGTCTCCCCGGAGGACGCCGCCCTCGGCATCCTCAACATGGTGCTGCAGTGCATTGGCAAGAGCGCGATTCTCTCCGCGCTGAACACCCCGATCCGCGATTTCGTGCTCATCGGCAACCTGACGAAGCTGCCGCAGTGCCGCGCCGTCTTCCCGGTGCTGGAAAAGATGTTCGGCGTGCGGTTCCTGATCCCCGAAAACGCCGAGTACCGCACCGCTGTGGGCGCGGCGCTCGCCTTCATTCTGGGCCATCCCGTGCGGGACGTGCCGCAGGGAAAGGAGCAGCTGTGATGGCGCAGGAGTTTCTGATGATGACGCAGGCTTTTCGGTCGGAGCTGCTCGCCTGGGCGGCGGAGCCGGAAAACGGCGTGCAAGTCCTGCTCGTGGTGGGCTCCTGCGCGCGCGGGACGGCGCGCCCCGATTCCGACGTTGACCTTGTGATCCTCACGACGCGCAAGGATGAGCTGCTGCGCTCGGAAACCTTCCCCGCGCGCTTTGGCCGGGTGCTCCGCCAGCAGCGGGAGGAATACGGCGCCTGCACCTCCGTGCGCGCGTGGTATGACGGCGGGCCGGAGGTGGAGTTCGGCCTGGTGGCGCCCTCGTGGATCGATCGGCCGCTCGACGCGGGCACGCACCGCGTCCTGCTGGACGGCTACCGCGTCCTCTACGACCCGCAGGGGCTGTTCCGCGATCTCGCGCTGTGACCCTCCGGCGGGCAAAAGGACCGGGAAAAGAGGCTGCTGCAAAAGGAAAAACAATCGCAATCCCCGCAAGAAATCAGAAGGGATAAGAGAAATCGGCCCCCGAAAGAAGCTGCTTTGCTTTCTTTTGGGAGCCGATTTTTGTGCATATAGTCTGGGAAGCGCGCTGTTTTGCAGCGGCCCTTTCCTTTTGCGTGTCAGCGGGCGCCGTCGTGCGGGCCGTCCTCCGGCGCGGTTTCCGCTTCGGGCGTCGTGTCCGCGGTTTCCGGCGCATTTTCGGCCTTCGGCCGGTCCGCCCATTCCGGCGGCTGGTCCGCGGCGATGTCCACCACGGGGGCTTTGCCGTGCTCCACAAAAGTGTTCTCCGCCAGCTTGGCCGGGGGATGCAGCTTTTCCTCCGGGATCCGGCGGCGGTGCAGGCGCTGCAGCACGTTCTCGCGCAGCAGCGTGTAGGCCACCGAGCACAGCGGGATGAAGATCAGCATGCCCGCCAGGCCCATGACGCTGCCGCCGATCGTGACGGCCACAAGCACCCAGATGGAGGGCAGCCCCACGGAGCGGCCCACGACATGCGGATAGATGAGGTTGCCCTCCACCTGCTGCAGCACGAGGAAGAGCACCACAAACCACAGCGCCAGGATTGGGTCCACAAGGAGGATGAGGAACGCCCCCACGATGCAGCCGATGAACGCGCCGAAGATGGGGATGAGCGCTGTGACGGCGATGAGCGCGCTGATGGCCAGCGCATAGGGAAAACGCAGCACGCTCATGCACAGGAAGAACATGCAGCCCAGGATGACGGCCTCCAGGCACTGGCCGGTGAGGAAGCCGGAAAACGTGCGGAACGAGAGCGTGCCGATGTCGGAAATGCGGTCCGCCGCGTGCTCCGGCAGGTAGGCGTACAACAGCTGGCGGAACTGGCGGCCGATGCGCTCCTTCTGCATGAGCAGGTAGATCGTGAACACGAGCGCCACCACGCCGCTCACCACGCCGCCGATGATTGAGGACGCGATGTCGATGGTGGAGTTCACGAGCCCGCCCACCCTGTTCTGGATGAAATCGCTGAGGCCGGACATAATCTGCTCGCCGGTGATGGTGATGCGGCTTACCTTTTCCACGATATCAGGGTACTGCTCCGCCATGCTCTCCGCCCAGACCTGCAGATCCTGGCCGGATTTCTGGATCTGATCCACCAGGCTGTGCAGCGTGCGGCCGATCTCCGGCAGGATGAGGAAGAACACGATGGTGAGCAGGCCGAAGAGCAGAAGCAGCGTGAGCAGCAGGCTGATGGGCCGCTTGGCGCGCCGCAGCCGCCCCGGCCGTTTCCCGGGCGCGAGCGGCGGGAACAGCCGGCCCTCGATCTGGCGCATGGGCACGTTGATGACAAACGCCAGCGCGCTGCCCGCCAGGAATGGCGTGAGGAAGCCGAGGATCATGGCGAAAAAGCCGCGCACAAGGTCCAGGTGCTGCAGCGCCGCGTTCAGGGTGATGCCCCCCGCGATGAGCAGGGCCAGCTTTTTCAGATTGGATTTTGTCAGGTTCACAGGGATTCTCCCCCCAAAAGAGAAACTGGTGCGCCCGCCCGGGCGGCAGGGCCTTCCCGGCGGGCGGAACTCTTTTCCGTTTATCCCATGCCTGCGGCGGGCAGCTCGCCTTCTGCCGGGGCCGCCCGGCCGGGTGCCTGATGAGACGGTCAAGCCCGCACTGCGGCATTCTGCGCTTATTATAGCATACGCTTTTTGCGGAATCATCCGGTTTCCTGTAAATTTTTTGCGGCGCGGCGCGACTCCGGGAGGGACGGAACGCTACAGGTGGTAGCGTTCCCGAAAAATTCACGGAAATTCCGCAAGTTCCTCTTGACAAACAGGGGGGCCGATGCTAGTATGTTAGTAACAGCAAAATATTTCAAAACGTCGAGAAGGAAGTTTCCGACTCAACAACCCCGTACCAGAGAATCCAGCGCCATGGGCTGAAAGCGCGGATTACGGATGAATCTGAAATACCGCCTTTGAGTGCGTGCCGAAATAAGGTGCGTCGTCTTGTCCCACGTTACGGGCAGCTATGAGAGAGTTTTGTTATACATGGTTTTCCCTGTTTAGCAATTCGGAAAATAGGGTGGAACCGCAAGCCAAGCCTTGCCCCTTAGCAGGAGGGGCAAGGCTTTTTGTTTTTTCCCGGAAATGTTTCCGGTCAGCTTTGTTGATGCCTTCCAGCCGCACGGTTGAAACAGCAAACACCTAACGAAAGGGGAATCACATGATGATTCAAGTGACGCTCAAGGGTGACGTGAAAGAGTTTGAGGCCGGCGTTTCTGCCGCCGACGTCGCCAAATCCATCGGCGCCGGTCTTTACAAGGCCGCCTGTGCCTGCCGCATCGACGGGGAAGACGCCGATCTCCGCACGCCGCTCACGAAGGACTGCACGCTCGAGATCCTCACCTTCGATTCCGCCGAGGGCAAGCACGCCTACTGGCACACCACCGCCCACATCATGGCGCAGGCCATCGGCCGGCTGTACCCGGAGGCGAAGTTCGCCATCGGCCCCGCCATCGAGAACGGCTTCTACTATGACGTGGACCTGAACGAGACGCTCACGCCCGAAGACATGGAAAAGATCGAAGCCGAGATGAAGAAGATCATCAAGGAAAACCTGCCGCTCGAGCGCTTTGAGCTCTCCCCGGAGGACGCCGAAAAGCTCATGGCTGAGCGCAAGCAGGATTACAAGCTCGAGCTCATCGCCGAGCACGCCGGCAAGGGCGAGAAGATCAGCTTCTATCAGCAGGGCGAGTACATCGACCTGTGCGCCGGCCCGCATCTGATGAGCACCGGCTGCGTGAAGGCCGTGAAGCTCACGAACTGCACCGGCGCTTACTGGCGCGCCGACGCGAACAACAAGATGCTGCAGCGCGTCTACGGCATCTCCTTCCCGAAGGCTTCCGATCTGGAGGCGTACCTCAAGATGATCGAGGAGGCCAAGAAGCGCGACCACCGCAAGCTCGGCCGCGAGCTGGAGCTCTTCACCATCATGGACGAGGGCCCGGGCTTCCCGTTCTTCCTGCCGAAGGGCATGGTGCTCAAGAACCTGCTCATCGACTACTGGCGTGAGATCCACCGCAAGGCCGGTTACCTTGAGATCTCCACCCCGATGATCCTCAACCGTTCGCTGTGGGAGCGCAGCGGCCACTGGGATCACTACAAGCAGAACATGTACACCACCGTGATCGACGGCGAGGATTACGCCATCAAGCCGATGAACTGCCCCGGCGGCATGCTCGTCTACAAGACGAAGCCGCGTTCCTACCGCGACCTGCCGCTGCGCATGGGCGAGCTGGGCCTGGTGCACCGCCACGAGCTTTCCGGCGCGCTGCACGGCCTGATGCGCGTGCGCTGCTTCACGCAGGACGACGCGCACATCTTCATGACGCCCGACCAGATCAAGAGCGAGATCAAGGGCGTGGTGAGCCTCATCGATTCCGTCTACAAGACGTTCGGCTTCCAGTATCACATTGAGCTCTCTACGATGCCGGAGGACCACATGGGCGCCCAGGAGGACTGGGACCGCGCGACCGACGCGCTGCGCGGCGCCATCACCGAGCTTGGCTACGACTATGAGGTCAACGAGGGCGACGGCGCGTTTTACGGCCCGAAGCTTGACTTCCACCTCACCGACTGCATCGGACGCACCTGGCAGTGCGGCACGATCCAGCTCGATTTCCAGCTGCCCGAGCGCTTTGAGCTCGAATACACCGGCGAGGACGGCGCGAAGCACCGCCCGATCATGATCCACCGCGTCGTGTTCGGCAGCATCGAGCGCTTCATCGGCATCCTCACCGAGCAGTTTGCCGGCGCGTTCCCGCTGTGGCTCTCGCCCGTGCAGGTGAAGGTGCTGCCGATCTCGGAGCGCCACCACGACTACGCCGAGCAGGTGCGCGCGAAGCTGGAGGCCGCCGGCCTGCGCGTGGAATCCGACCTGCGCAGCGAGAAGATCGGCTACAAGATCCGCGAAGCCCAGCTGCAGAAGATCCCCTACATGCTCGTTGTGGGCGACAAGGAGTGCGACAACCAGACCGTTTCCGTGCGCTGCCGCAAGGAAGGCGACATGGGCGCCATGAGCGTGGCCGATTTCGCCGCCATGGCCTGCGAGAAGGACCGCACCCGCGCGATGGACTGAGCGCTGCCCGCGTGTTGAAACAGAGAGTTTGACGGCATAAAGAAGGCCGCCGCAGCCCTGCATTCGGCAGGACTGCGGCGGCCTTTGCCGTCTTTTGGAAACGGTGCGCCTTTTTCAGGAGGACACACCGGCTGTTCCGATCCGGTCAGCGGCTCACACGATCGTGATGCGCGCCGTGACGTGGCGGAATTCGGGGGAGAGGAAGCGATCCGGGTTCAGCGTGAGCAGGGGCGTGCCGTCGGCCGCATAGTGGATGGTGCGGGCGTACGTGCTGCGCATGCCGCCGTTCGGCTTCGCGTGGTAGAAGATGACGTCGCGGCCGTACTCGTCCTTCGTGAAGGAGTTGTGGCCGGGGCCGCGCTCGCCGGCCACGTGCTCGCGGGCGAGCACCGGGTAGCCGACCTCCTCCCAGGCGTTCGGGTCGAGCAGATCGGCCGTCTCGTCGGCGATGAGCCAGCCCAGGCAGTAGTAATCGCTCACGGCGCTGCCGGAGAAGCTCAGATAGACCTTGCCGTCGTGGTAGAGTGCGAAGGGGCCCTCGTTCACCTCGGCAAACTGGCGGTCCCATGCGTAGGTGGGGCGGCAGAGCAGCACCGGCTCGCCGGCCAGGCGGTTCGGCTGCTGCGGGTCGATGGGAGCGATCATGAGGTCCGACGTGCCGTAGACGTTGCCGTCGATCGGGCGGGAGGCCCAGCAGTAATAGCTGCGGCCCGCGGCCTCGATGTACGTCATGTCGAGCGTGATGCCGTCCGGGTTCAGGGGCGTGCCGTCGGCGCGCAGGACGCGCTCGGCCTCCGACCACGAGGCCGGGTCCATGGGATCGCCCTCGCACGTCATCACGCGGGACTGCACGTGCTTCCAGTCGCCCGTGGTGCTCGCGGCGAACAGGCAGCGCAGCTTGCCGCCGATGACGTGCAGCTCCGGCGCCCAGTTGCAGCCGCTGCAGTCGCCCGAGGGCGTGGCGTGGAAGATGCAGGCGCGTTCGCCGTCCGGCAGGGCGTCGATGGAGTCGGCGCAGCGCAGCCAGAGATCGTGCGCGTCGGTGAATTCATTCGTGCCGATGAGGTAATATTTCCCGTTGAGCAGGCGCACCATCGGGTCGGCAACGCCGGGGATCATCGGCGAGCCGTAGTCCTTCACCACCGGCTTGCCGGGCACGCAGTAGACGCCGGGGCGGCCGAAGGGGATGGAGGCCAGGACATCGCCGTCCCAGTCGATCGGGATCTCCTCGGTGGAGCCGTCGCTGTAGCGCGCGGTGAGCGGGGGCAGGTCCACCTCCGTCTCCTCGCGGGAGAGTGTGATTTCGATCGGATCGGCGGAGACGTTGCGCACCTCGCCGAGCTTCTTCACGAGGAAATCGTATTCGCTCTCGGTGATTTCAAGCACGCTCGCCTCTATGGGGCTGTTGTTGCCGATCTGGATGCGCTCGCGCGGCGCGGCGGAGGGGAAGGTCCCCACGCTCATGTCGCTCGGGAACGAGCCGGTGTCGCGCGGCATGAGGGAATAGTGCACGAGATCGGTCGTCTGCCACGCGGCGCGGCCGCGCAGCACGCCCTTTTCCGTGATGAGGTCGGCCGTCACGGCAATGCGGCCGTCCGGGCAGCGGTAAAGGTCAACCTGATCGAGCAGGATTGTGAGGCCGGCCGGATCCTTTGTGCGGAAATCCGCCTCGGCAAAGAGCACGCCGATCCCGAAGTTCAGCGGCTGCCACACGCCGTTTTTCCCGCGCAGCGCCAGGTGCAGGCTGTGCTCGTCCGGAATGCTGCGCGCGTCCGGCAAGCGGGTGCGGGAAGAATAACCCGCCACGGCATAGGCGGTCTTGTGTTCTTTTCTCATGGGTGTTCCTCCTTCTCAGCGCATTGAATGCGCTCTTTACTATGATAAAACACCAGAGCCCCTATTGTCAAGACTTGCAGTTTCTATTCGGATTCTCCTTGTAAAATTTGTGTAATATATCTATATATTTCGCGTTTTCCTCTGCACATCAGCGCGGAGGGAAAGCATTTGGGCAAAAAAAGAAACCGTATGCCTGTTGGCATACGGCTTCTTGGCGCGCCCGAAGGGACTCGAACCCCTGACCTTCTGATTCGTAGTCAGACACTCTATCCAGCTGAGCTACGAGCGCATGTTCTAGCAGCTCTCTCGAAGCTGCTAGAGTATAATAGCACATTCATGCGGAAAATGCAAGGGGTTTTGCGGGGGAAATTTATTTTTTTCTGTTTTTCACGCGGTGCGGGCTGTGCGGCGTGCGATCGGCCGGTGTGTGCCCATGCGCGGCGGCCATGCGAACCGGCTTCACATGCGCGGCGGCCTCGGCCGGCGGGGTGTGCAGGATGGTGCAGCCGAACGGCGGCAGGAAGAGCTCGCCGTTGGCGCCGAGCGTGGCGCCGAAGAGCGACTCCGCCTCATGCCACTCGTGCGGCAGATAGATCGTCTTGGGGCGGTCGCTGCGGTTCACGGCGCAGAAGATCGCGTCCTTTTCGCCCGTGCGGAAGTAGGAGAGCACCTGCCCGTCCACGCTGAACGGCTCGAGCCGCCCCTCGCGCAGGCAGTCGCAGCGGGCGCGCATGGCGCCCAGCCTGCGGTAGCACTCCACAAGCTCGCGGTTTTCACTGCCCCAGGGGTAGCAGCGGCGGCAGAACGGGTCCTTGTAGCCCTCCATGCCGGCCTCGTCGCCGTAATAGATGCACGGCACGCCCGGCAGCGTGAACTGCATGACGGCGGCCAGGCGCAGCAGCAGAATGCCGCGCTGGCGCTGCTCCGGGGAAAGGCGGGCCGTGCTCTGCCACTCGCGGCCGCGGTTGCCCATGGGCTCGCCGCCCAGCACGGTGAGGGCGCGCTCCGTGTCGTGCGTGCCGATGTGGTTCATGAGCAGGCGGAGCACCTGCGGCGGGTAGTTTTCCACGATGGTGAGGATGCGCTCCATCATGGCGGAGGGATCGCCGCCCGTGAGGTAGCCGAGGATCGCTTCGCGGAAGGGGTAGTTCATCACGCTGTCGAGCTGGCGGCCCAGCAGGTAGCGGCGGCGCTGGCCGTAAGCGGATTTCGTGGAGGCGTCCTCCCACACCTCGCCCAGGATGATGGCCTGCGGGTCCTGCCGTTTGGCGGCGGCGCGCAGGTTGTCCAGAAAAGCGTCGGGAAGCTCGTCCGCCACGTCGAGCCGCCAGCCGGAAGCGCCCGCCCTGAGCCACGAGGGCACGATGCCGCTTTCCCCGTTGATGTACTCGTTGTAGGACTCGTTTGTCTCGTTCACGTTCGGCAGCGTCACGAAGCCCCACCAGCTCTCGTAATCGTCCGGCCATTTGCGGAAGGAATACCACGGGTAATACGGCGAATCCTTCGACTGGTATGCGCCCAGGGCGGGATAGCGGCCCTCGCGGTTGAAATAGACGCTGTCGCTGCCCGTGTGGCTGAACACGCCGTCGAGCAGGATGCGGATGCCGAGCTTCCTCGCACTGGCGCAGAGCGAGCGGAAGTCCTCCTCCGTGCCGAGCAGCGGGTCGATGCGGGCATAGTTCGCCGTGTTGTAGCGGTGATTGGAGTGGGCCTCGAAGATGGGGTTCAGATACAGGCATGTCACGCCGAGGCTCTTGAGATACGGCAGCTTCTGCTCGATGCCGCGCAGGTCGCCGCCGAAATAGTCGGAGTTCGTGACCTCGCCCTTTTCATTCGGCTTCCACCACGGCTCGCCGCCCCAGTCCCGGCGCAGCGTGCGGTCTGCCGGCACGAGCTGCTTCTGCCTGCCGGAGCAGCAGAAGCGGTCCGGGAAGATCTGATACATCACGCCGCCGGCCAGCCAGTCCGGCGTGGTGAAGCCCTTCTCATACACGGTGAGCTGCCAGCGCGGGGCCTTCGGATCGATGACGTCGGCGCCGTTGAAGCCGCGGCCCAGCCGCAGGCAGCCGTGCCACGTGTCCACATAGAATTCGTAGAAGTAAAGCCCTGCCGCGGGCGCTGTGTAGTGGCATTCCCACCACTCGTAGGCGTCGCCGTTCATGCCGCACCAGAACAGGCCGAGCGTCTGGCTGCCGCCCGTGTCGGCGGTGACAACGAGGCGCGCGCCGGAACACCGCTGATCCCGCGCCACGGTGATGCGGAAATGAATGGACGTTCCCGCTTCCACTGCGCCCACGGGATCGCGGTACTGTGGGTTCCGGGAATAAAACATAGACTAACCTCCTCGATGCTGGAAAGTCCTTTCAGGACTTGGCCCCGCCGTATGTGCCGGAGAGATCGGCCACGGCGGCGGAGACGTGCTCCTTGCGGCGCGAGGTCTTCACGCGCTTCATGAGCTCGCTGTAGAAGAGATCCTCGTCGAACGGGATCGGCACCTCATGGCCGAGCCACGCGGAGAGGTGCATCGCGTTCGAGATGGTGAGGCCGCGGATGCCCTCCTGGCCGGGGGCGATGAGCGGCTCGCCGCGCAGGATCGCCCCGGCGAAGGCGTTGAGCACGCCCACATGCTGTGCGGCCTCGCCCTCCACGGGAATCTCGCGGCGGGTGCACGGCGGCGTGCCGAACGGGATTGTGTTTGTGCGGGAAAACTCCGGTTCGGGCGTTTCCAGCTCCCAGAGCGTGAGCACGCCGTTTTCGGCCACAAGCTTGCCCTTGTCGAGCGTGATCTCGAAGCGGTTTGTGCCGGGGGCGTCGCCCGTGGAGGTCACGAACACGCCGGTGGCCCCGTTCGGATAGGTGACGAAGGCCGTCACGTCGTCCTCCACCTCGATGTCGTGCCATTTGCCGAAGGCCATGTGCGCGTCCACCGTGGCGGGCATGCCGCAGATCCACTGCCAGAGGTCGAGGTTGTGCGGGCACTGGTTCAGCAGCACGCCGCCGCCCTCGCCGCTCCACGTGGCGCGCCAGGAACCGGAATCATAGTACGCCTGCGGGCGGTACCAGTTTGTGATGATCCAGTTTGTGCGGCGGATCTGCCCCAGGCTGCCGCCCTGCACAAGCTCGCGCATTTTGCGGAACACCGGGTCGGTGCGCTGGTTGAACATCATGCCGAACACGGCGGAGGAGCGGGCCGCCGCCTCGTTCATCTCGCGCACCTGTTTGGTATAGACGCCGGCAGGCTTTTCCACCATGACGTGGAGGCCGCGTTTGAGGCACTCGATGGCGTAGCGGGGGTGGTCATAGTGCGGGACGGAGACGATCACAGCCTCCACAAGCCCGCTGTCGAGCATAGCCTCCGCGTCGCCGAAGACGGGGAGATCCTCGCCGAGCTGCGCGCGCGCCCAGGCCAGGCGGTCCGGGTTGATGTCCGCCACGGCGGCCACCGTGAGCTCCGGGCACTTGCCCTCCCGGATATTTGTGAGATGGCCGGAGCCCATGTTGCCCACGCCGATGATGCCGATTTTTACCTGTTTCATGGAAAACGCCTCCCTCATTCCAGGCCGAGCGACCGCAGGTATGCGTAGCTGCGGCGCAGGCAGTCAAACGGATCTTCGCCGTGGCAGTCGTCCTGCTCTACCAGCACATACTGCGTGCCGGCCTGCTCCGCCGCGGCGAGGATGCGGCTCCAGTTCAGGTTTCCCTCGCCCACAGGCGCCATGCTGGGCGCGGCGTCCACGCAGGCCATGTCCTTCACATGGATGCACGGCACGCGGCCGGAGAGGCGCTCGAGCCACTGGGCCGGGTCTGCGCCGCCGTATTGCGCCCAGTAGGTGTCGAAGGTGAAGCCGAGCAGGTCGGCCGGGAACTCCTCCACCATGCGCTCGAGGTAGATCTTGCCGCCGGGCGAGCGCATGAATTCAAACTGGTGGTTGTGATACAGGAACAGTTTCCCGGCCGCGCGGATTTTCTCCATCGCGGGGCGGAAGCGGCGCGTGAACGCGCCGTAGTCGGCCGGGTCGTGCAGAGCGCCGGGCATCATGCCGAGGCCGATGTAGCGGCAGCCGAAGATCTCGTGGCCGGCGATGACGCGGCCCGTGTCGTCGGCGAGCGTGTCCGCCGCCGTGTGGGTGACGGCGCAGGTGAGGCCGTTCTTCTGCAGTTCCTCCCGCAGCCACTCCGGCTCATAGGCGCAGGTGCCGGAGATCTGCACCGTGCGGTAGCCGATGTCCGCCGCTTTCTTCAGCGATTCCGAAAGGCCCTCGAGCGTTTGGCACTGCTCGCGGACCGTGTAAAATTGTGCTCCTATCTGCACAGGTCATTCCTCCTTGCCTCTTGTCGTTTCAGCGGGATTCCGGCCGGCCGATCTCCTCCAGCAGCGCGCGCAGGGCGGCAGCCGCCGCGCCGAACGAGGCGCGGGCATCGCCGTATGCGCCGGCGGCCTGCGTGCGGGCGCCGTCCTGTTCGAGCGAGGAGAGGCCGGAAAAATCATAGAGGTGCGGCTCGAGCGTGAGCGTTTCGCCGCGGTAACCGCGCAGCAGCTCCGCAAGGTGGCCGGCGCCGCGCCCAGCGGGCACGACGGTGCCGTCCGGCATGGCGTCCTTCACGTGGAAGTATTCCACATAAGGCTCGAGCAGCGCCCAGGCGGCGAGCGTTTCCTGCCCGCATTGGATGAAGTTGGCCGGGTCGAACACGGCGCGCAGCTCCGGCACGGCGCGGTGGATCTGCTCGCAGCGGACGGCGATGTCGCCGTAAATGCCCTTTTCGTTCTCATGGCAGAGCGTGACGCCGCTGCCGCGCGCGGCCTCCGCGAAGCGCGTGAGCCGTTCCATGACCTCGTCGCGGTACACGTGCGGGTCTTCGCCGGCGGGGATATAGAAGCTGAACAGCCGAAGGTGCGCCGTGCCGAGCGCGCGGGCCACGTCGAGCCCGTGGCGGAAGGCGTCGAACGCCGGGCCGAACGGCTCGCGGATGCCCGTCTTGCCGAAGGGAGAACCGAGGGACCACACGCGCAGCCCGTTTTCCTCGAGGCGCGCGCGCAGGGCGGCGGCTTCCCGTTCTGAGAGCGTGTCCGCGCCGCGGCCGTCCACGCCGCGCAGCTCCATGAGCGGGATCCGCTCCTCGCGCAGGGCGCGGATCTGTTCCTCCACGGAAGGCCCTGCCTCGTCCGCAAAGGCTGCCAGGCGGAAGCCCATCACGACACCCCCCTGTCCTTTTCCACGGCCTCGAACAGGCCGGTGAGGTAGGCGGCGCCAAGCGCGCGGTCATAGAGGCCGTAGCCCGGGCGGCCCGTTTCGCCCCAGATCATGCGGCCGTGGTCCGGGCGGACATAGCCGTCGAAGCCGCCCTCCACGAGGCCCTTCACAATGCCGTAGAGGTCCAGCGAGCCGCAGGCCGTGGGGTGGGCCACCTCGCGGAACTGGCGTTTGCCGGTGCGCAGCACGTTGCGCAGGTGGGCGAAGGGGATGCGCTTCGCGTATTTGCGCGCCAGGCGCGGCAGGTCGTTTTCCGGGGAAGCGCCGAGCGAGCCGGTGCAGAAGGTGAGGCCGTTGGCCGGGCTGTCGCAGATCGAGAGGAAGCGGTCGAGGTTTTCCTCGCAGGTGATGATGCGCGGCAGGCCGAAAATGCCCCACGGCGGATCGTCCGGGTGGATGGCCATGCGGATGCCGGCCTCCTCCGCGGCCGGGATGACGCGGTGCAGGAACGATTCGAGGCTGTGCCAGAGGTCCTCCTCCGTGAAGCCTTCATAGCGGCGCATGAGGGAGGCGAGGCCCTCCTTCGTGTAGCTCTCGTCCCAGCCGGGCAGGGAAAGCTCGCTCGTGAGCGGGTTCATCGCGAGCACCTCGGCCTCGTCGTAGGCCAGGGCATTCGCGCCGTCCGGCTCGCGCAGGGCCAGCGTGCTGCGCAGCCAGTCGAACACCGGCATGAAGTTGTAGCACACGCAGCGCACGCCGGCCTCGCCCAGGCGGCGGATGTTCTCGCAGTACGCTTCGATGAGGCGCGGCGCGTCCGGCCCGCCGAGCTTGATCTCTTCAGGCACGGGTACGCTCTCCACCACCTCGAACGCGAGGCCCTGGGCGTGCGCCTGCTCCGCGATGCGGGCAATGCTCTCGCGGCTCCAAACCTCGCCGGGCTTTCTATCGTATACGGCGGAGACGATGCCCGTCATGCAGGGGATCTGCCGGATCTGCTCCAGCGTGACGGGATCGCCTTCTCCGTACCATCGGAAGGTCAGTTTCATGGAAAGCTCCTTTCCCCCGCTCTCTGCAGAAAAGAGGGTAGGGTTGTCAGAATTTTGCAAACGAATCGAACGATATTGTTATTATGCTACAAAGCAGAGGGGGATGCAAGAGAAAAGTGAAAGGGGCACACGCCGCCGAGCATAAAAAATCCCCGCGGGACCGGCGTGCGGTCCCGCGGGGCAGGGCCCCCGCGCGGCGGGCTCCAGGCAAACTCGGCCCGGCGCGGGGGAAAAGAAACGGGAAAAGGGGCTCAGCCGACGATGACCTTGCCCTCCGGCAGGATAGCGCCGGAACGCCGGTTTTTGCGGCCGATGCCGGCGATCGCGAGGCCGAGGGAGACGGGCCCCACGCGGCCGATGAACATCGTGATGCTCAGCACGATCTTCGAGATATCGTTGAGCTCCTGCGTGATGCCGGCCGTAAGGCCGACGGTCGCAAAGGCGGAAACGGATTCGAACAGCGCGTCGATGGTGGAAATTTCCTGCTCGTTCGTTGTCAGGATAACGGCTGTTGCGATCAGCACGACGAGCAGGGCCACCGAAACGATGGCGAGCGCGCGGTAGACAATGGATTTGTCGATCCGCCTCTTGAAGAGCACCGTGTCCTCATGGCCACGAATGACGCTGATCACCGTGGAGGCGAGGACAACGGCCGTCGTCGTCTTGATGCCGCCGCCCGTGGAGGCCGGGGATGCGCCGATGAACATGAGCAGGACGGTGAGCAGTTTGGATATGTCGTGCTCCTCCGCAATGTTCACAGAGGCGAAGCCCGCGGTGCGCGCGCTGGCGGATTGGAAGAACGAGGCGTTCAGCTTGCCGAAAAAGTTGAGATCCTTCAGCGTGTTCCCGTATTCTGCCAAAAGGAACAGGGCGGTGCCGATCACAAGAAGGAAGATCGTCATCAGGATAACGATGGAGCTGTGCAGGCCCAGGTGCGTGGGCTTGCGCCGGTGTAGGATGGGCTCTACCTTTGCGCGGTAGACATCCGCTGTAACGATAAAACCTAGACCACCGATGATGATGAGAACGGCCACCACGTTGCTGACGAGAGGATCGTCCACATAGCCGATGAGGCTGCCGTCCTTCCATTTGAAGCCGAGGATATCGAACCCGGCATTGCAGAAAGCAGAAACGGCGATGAACACCGAGATCCAGATGCCGTAAAGCCCGAATTGCGGCACAAAGCGGATCATGAGCAGCAGTGCGCCGATGGCCTCGCAGGTGAGGGTGAACGTCAGGATGATGCGCACCAGGTGCGAGATTTGGCTGGCGTCGCCGGACGTGTTCTCCATGGCGAGCTGCATGTCGCGCAGGCCGAGGCGGCGGCGCACCAGGAGCGTGAAGCCTGTGGTGAGCGTGATGATGCCCAGGCCGCCTACCTGGATGAGCAGCAGGATGACCGCCTGGCCGAAGTCGTTCCAATGAGTCCAGGTGTCGAACGCCACGAGGCCGGTGACGCATGTGGCCGAGACGGTGGTGAACAGCGAATCCACAAAGGATGTGGGCTGCCCGCTGCGCGCGGAGATGGGAAGCATGAGCAGCACCGTGCCGATGATGATCACGAGCAGGAAGCTTGACACGAACAGCCGCACGGGCGCGATGGTCTTGAATTTCTTGTTCAGCTCAAAGGCAGACATAAGGAAATACACCTGTTCTTTCTATCTGCCCCGGGGGCGCCGTTCAGCGAAGGAAGCCGCCGGAGAAGAGTTTATTTTCGGCGTCGAGCCGGTCCAGCAGGATGGCCAGAGGCAGCCCGAGCACATAGCACACAACCAGTTCGCCCGCGCCCACGGAGAGCGCGTTCGCAAGGAAAGCAGGCCACAAAAACCCGCCGGGGGAAACGAGCGTGATTTCAAGCCCCACGATGAGCGCGTTGCACACGACGGGGGGCAGCGGCGCGAGCACCGGGATGCCCTTTACGCGCACATGGCGCGCGGCGCGCGTGGCAACCGCGGCCAGAAGCGTGGCCAGCGTGCCGAAGATCATGTCCATCACGCCCATGTTGCTCCACACATTGCTGAGGAAGCAGCCCACGGCGAGGCCGGGGATGGCGGCGGGGGTGAACATGGGCAGCACCGTCATTGCTTCGGAAAAGCGGAACTGCACGGGGCCGTAGGCCCAGTTGAGCATGGCGGCCACGAGGGTGAGCACCGTGTAGAGCGCGGCGATCATGGCAGCCTGCACCAGGAACCGGACCCTGGTGGATACGTTGTGTCTTGTCTGCATGATTACATTCCTCCGTAGTTTGTTTTAAGGTCAGGAGTTTGCGACTGACCGTTCCCCGCTTGGCGAGGAACCAGAATACTATAGTACAAACCGGAGGGAAAAGCAAGAGATTTTCCCGGGATTCGGCACAGCCGCCTGTTTTCCGCCCGGCTTTTGGAGGGATTGACGGGGGAATGGGCAAAGAAAGGGAAAGAGCGCAGGCCCTTTCCCTTTCTGTATTTCATCAGTCTTTTTCTTTCTCTTTTTTCGCTCTGTCCTTTTCGGAGGCAGGGCTGTCCTTCCCGGAGGCGGGCGCCGCGGGGGGGAGCTGCTTTTCGATGAAAATCTTCGCGATGCGCCTCTCCTCCACGGTGCCCACGGTGAGCGTGAGCGGCGGGATCTGCACGCTGGGGTGTTCGCCCTGCGTGGGGATGCGCCCGAGGCGCTCCATCATGAGGCCGGCAATCGTGTCGTAATCGGTTTCCGGCAGCGTGACGCCCACGAGATCCTCGATCTCATCGATCGGCGTCGAACCGTCCACGGTGAACTTGTTCTCGTCCACCTTATGGATCTCCTCCTCCTCGTGATCGTATTCGTCCTGAATGTTGCCCACGATCGATTCGAGCAGATCCTCCATCGTGATGAGGCCCTCGGTGCCGCCGTATTCATCCACGATGATGGCGATCTGCACCTTGCGCTCCGTCATCTCCTTGAAGAGGTCGCTGCACTTCTTGCCTTCGGGAATGAAATAGGCCGGGCGCATGAGCTGGGTGATCGGAACGTCCGGCGAAACGGCGGGATCCACGAACTTGAGCAGATCCTTGACGTAGACGATGCCCACAATATTGTCGAGATCCTCATGGTAAACAGGGATGCGCGAGCATCCCTCCCGGCGGGAAAGCTGCACCACATCGAGCACGGAGGCCGTGTCTTCCACGGCGTGCACGTCGGTGCGGTGGGTCATCACCTCCACGGCCGTTGTGTCGCTGAAATCGAAGATGTTCGAAATCATGTCCTTCGCATTTTCGCCGATGAGGCCCTTTTCCTCGCCGGCGTCCACCATCATGAGGATCTCCTCCTCCGTCACGGTCTGTTCGCCGTCGTTCGGGTTCAGGCCGAGCAGGCGGAGCACCAGGTTGGTGGAGGCGGAGAGCAGCGCGATGAACGGGCGGCACACCACGGCCACGGCCTGCAGGATGCCCACAAAGCGGAACGCAAGCGCTTCCGCCTTCTGCATGGCGATCTTTTTCGGCACGAGCTCACCGAGCACGAGCGAGAAATAGGAGAGCAGCAGCGTGATGAGCACGGTGGACACGCCGTGCACCAGCGTGGCGGGCAGGGTGGGGGAGAGGCGCAGGATGGCATTCGAGAGCAGCGGGGCAAAGTTCTGCGCGGCGGAAGCCGAGGAGAGCAGGCCCGCGAGCGTGACGCCGATCTGGATCGTGGAGAGGAAGCGGCTGGAGTTTTCGGTGAGCCGCAGCACACGGATGGCCTTTTTGTCGCCATCCTCCGCCATCTTCTTCAGCTTGTTGTCGTTGAGCGTGATGACGGCGATCTCCGCGGCGGCGAAGAAGCCGTTCACGAAGATGAGGATGAACACCAGCAGCAGCGACAACCACGGGTTATCGGAGGAGGTGCCGGCAGCGGCGGCGTCGGAGACGGCCGGTTCGGCGCTCAGAAGGCGCGTCAGCGGTATAAAGGCGGACCCATCAGGTTCGGGAGGCATACAGTTTCCCCTTTCAATAAATATATAATTTTTTGCGTGTGCGCCGGCTTTTTGCCCGGAACGCACAAAACGCTTTTTTTATTTTACCGTATTTGCCGGCGGGGCGCAAGCGGCGTGCGGCATCGAAACGGCCAGATTTCACGCGCCACGGGCACGCGGCAGCCGGAAAAACAGCAAAAATGCAGGCTGGAAGGAAAAAACGGCTCGATTCGGGCGCGCGCGCCGCGCCCGGCGGTAAATCCGCCTCTCCCGGAAAAAAAGCCTCCAAATTCGCGCCAGCTGGCCCTTTACAGCGGGGATAAAAAATGATAAACTTTATTTAGTGCAGTCTGGATGCGGGTCCGGTCTGCCGGGCGTTTCTTTATCAATCCTTTCAAAGGAGGACAAACAGAATAATGGATGCAAGAAAGATGAAAACCATGGATGGCAACACAGCCGCCGCGCATGTTTCCTATGCGTTTACGGATGTCGCCGCCATCTATCCTATCACGCCGTCTTCCCCGATGGCGGACGAGACGGACAAGTACGCCGCCGCGAACAGAAAGAACCTGTTCGGCCGTGAGGTCAAGGTGACGGAGATGCAGTCCGAAGCCGGCGCGGCCGGCGCCGTGCACGGCTCCCTGGCCGCCGGCGCCCTGACCACCACTTACACGGCTTCCCAGGGCCTGCTGCTCATGATCCCGAACCTCTACAAGATGGCCGGCGAGTTCCTGCCGAGCGTCATCCACGTTTCGGCCCGTTCCCTCGCCACGCATGCGCTGTGCATCTTCGGCGATCACTCCGACATTTACGCCTGCCGCCAGACCGGCTATGCGATGCTGTGCTCCAACAGCCCGCAGGAGGTTATGGACCTGGGCGCCGTGGCGCATCTGGCTGCCATCCGCGGCCGCGTGCCGTTCATGCACTTCTTCGACGGTTTCCGCACCTCCCATGAGATTCAGAAGATCCACATCTGGGATTACAAGGATCTGGGCGAAATGCTCGACTGGGACGCCGTGGACGCGTTCCGCCGCAGCGCCATGAATCCTGAGCACCCCTGCACCCGCGGTACCGCTCAGAACGACGACATCTTCTTCCAGGCCAGCGAGGCCGGCAACAAGTATTATGACGCGCTGCCGGAGATCGTGGTCGATTACATGAACCAGGTCAACGAGCGCATCGGCTCCGACTACAAGCCCTTCAACTACTATGGCGCTCCGGACGCGGAGAACGTCATCGTGGCCATGGGTTCTGTGTGCGAGTGCGCCGAGGAAGTCGTGGACTACCTCAACGCTGCCGGCGAGAAGGTTGGCCTCGTGAAGGTTCACCTCTATCGCCCGTTCGTGCCGAAGTACCTCGTGGACGTGCTGCCGAAGACGGTGAAGAAGATCTCCGTGCTCGACCGCACCCGTGAGCCCGGCTCCATCGGCGAGCCGCTCTACCTCGACGTGCTGGCTGCCCTGAGCGGCACCGAGTTCGGCTGCGCTTCCATCTACACCGGCCGCTACGGCCTCGGCTCCAAGGACACCACCCCGGCCGACGTCATCGCCGTGTACCGCAACATGGAGAGCGACACGCCGAAGAAGCGCTTCACCGTGGGCATCGTCGACGATGTGACGCACCTCTCCCTCGACATCAAGGAGAACCCGGACACCGCTCCCGCCGGCACCACTTCCTGCAAGTTCTGGGGCCTCGGCGCTGACGGCACCGTCGGTGCGAACAAAAACTCCATCAAGATCATCGGCGACCACACCGATATGTATGCGCAGGCCTATTTCGCCTACGACTCCAAGAAGTCCGGCGGCCTGACGGTCTCCCACCTGCGCTTCGGCCACAAGCCGATCAAGTCCACCTACTACATCAGCAAGGCCGACTTCGTCGCCTGCCACAAGCCCTCCTATGTCTTTGAATACGACATGGTGCAGGACGTCAAGCCGGGCGGCAGCTTCCTGCTGAACTGCCAGTGGAGCGACGACGAGCTTGACCAGCATCTGCCGGCCAAGATGAAGAAGTACATTGCCGAGAACAACATCAACTTCTACACCATCGACGGTGTGAAGCTCGGCAAGGAGATCGGCCTCGGGAACCGCATCAACACGATTCTCCAGTCCGCCTTCTTCAGCATCGCCAACATCATCCCCGCCGACCAGGCCATTCAGTACATGAAGGACGCCGCCACGAAGTCCTACAGCAAGAAGGGCCAGAAGATCGTCGACATGAACCACGCGGCCATCGACCGCGGCGCGAAGGAATACCACAAGGTGAACGTGCCGGAGTCCTGGAAGAACGCTGTGGACGCTCCCGTTGAGGAGAAGGCCATCGAGGGCACGCCTGCACAGGTCAAGTATGTGAAGGAAGTGCTGATCCCGGCCAACAAGTACAAGGGCAACGAGCTGCCGGTTTCCACCTTCGTGGATATGGCCAACGGCGCCGTGCCGTCCGGCACCTCCGCTTATGAGAAGCGCGGCATCGCCATCGACGTGCCCGAGTGGAATCCGGACAACTGCATCCAGTGCAACTTCTGCTCCTATGTCTGCCCGCACGCCGTCATCCGTCCCGTCGCCATGACCGCCGAGGAAGCCGCCAACGCGCCCGCCGGCATGAAGATGAAGGATATGACCGGCATGCCCGGCATGAAGTTCGCCATGACGATCTCCACCTATGACTGCTCCGGCTGCGGCTCCTGCTCGCAGGTCTGCCCGGGCATGAAGGGCAACAAGGCTCTCACCATGAAGCCGATGGAGACGCAGGTCGCCGGCCAGGCCAGCTTCGACTACGGCCGCAAGCTGCCGAAGAAGCCCGAAGTCCTCGAGAAGTTCAAGGAGACGACCGTCAAGGGCAGCCAGTTCAAGCAGCCGCTGCTTGAATTCTCCGGCGCGTGCGCAGGCTGCGGCGAGACGCCTTACGCCAAGCTCGTCACCCAGCTGTTCGGCGACCGCATGTACATTGCGAACGCCACCGGCTGCTCCTCCATCTGGGGCGGTTCCGCTCCGTCCACGCCGTACACCATCAACGAGAAGGGTTACGGCCCGGCCTGGAACAACTCCCTGTTTGAAGACAACGCCGAGTTCGGCCTTGGCATGACGCTCGCTCAGAACGCCATCCGCGGCCGTCTGAAGGAATACATCGAGGGCATCGAGGCTTCCGAGAACACCTCCGCGGAGCTCAAGGCTGCCTGCCAGACGTACCTCGACACCTTCACGGACAGCAAGACCAACCGTGCTGCGACCGACGCCCTCATCCCCGAGCTGGAGAAGGCTGCCGCTGCCGGCTGCGAGCTCTCCGCAAAGGCTCTGAAGGATAAGGATTACCTCGCCAAGAAGTCCATGTGGATCTTCGGCGGCGACGGCTGGGCCTATGATATCGGCTACGGCGGACTCGATCATGTGCTCGCTTCCGGCGAGAACGTGAACGTCCTCGTGTTCGACACCGAGGTGTACTCCAACACCGGCGGACAGGCCTCCAAGTCCACGCCTATCGGCTCCGTTGCCCAGTTTGCCGCCACCGGCAAGGGCACGAAGAAGAAGGATCTGCCGGCCATGGCCATGAGCTATGGGTACGTCTATGTGGCGCATGTCGCCATGGGCGCCGACTACAACCAGACCATCAAGGCCATCACCGAGGCCGAGAGCTACAACGGCCCGTCCCTCATCATCGCCTATGCTCCGTGCATCAACCACGGCATCAAGGGCGGCATGGGCATCTCCCAGATGGAGGAGAAGAAGGCTGTTGAGGCCGGTTACTGGCAGAACTTCCGCTTCGATCCGAGACTCGCCGACGAGGGCAAGAACCCGTTCCACCTCGACAGCAAGGCTCCGACCGCCAGCTACCGCGACTTCATCATGGGTGAGGTCCGTTACAACTCCCTGACCCGTGCCTTCCCGGAGCGCGCCGAGAAGCTCTTCACGGAAGCCGAGAAGGTTGCCAAGGAGAATTACGAGCGCCTGGCAAAGATGTCCGAGTAATTCGAGCATCAAACCCGCAGAAAGAAACCCGGTTCCCGCGCCCCTTTCCGGAAGAGGCGCGCCCGGGCGGTAAAAAAAGAGCGTACAGCCGACGGGCTGTGCGCTCTTTTCTTGTTTTCGCTTTTTGCCCGGCCTTCTCCCCGGCCTCGCGTTCGGGCCGGGCCCCGCGGGCAAAGCGATCGGCCAGGGATATTGCGGCTGGGCGATCTGGGGCGCGGCCTTTCTGCTCTCCTGCCCGGCGGGCGCGCTGGCGCGGGCCAAAAGAGCGCCGTTTCGCCGCGCTCTTTAACTTGTGGAAAACCGTGTCACGGCTGGATTTCGTATGCCTTCAGGCTGTCGAGCAGGCGGCCGGCGGCGAGTGCCGTAACCAAAAGGCCGCTTTCTCCGTATTCCTCCGAAAGGATCTTTCCCTCGCGGCGCAGGCGCGCGGCGAGCGCCCCCTGCGAGAAGGGGAGGCGCACGGTGATCTCCCGCGCCTGTTCCGGCAGCGCTTCCTCGATGGCGTGCAGCAGGCGGTCGATGCCCTCGCCCGTTTTGGCGCTGATGCGCACGGTGGGGCCGATGGACGGCGCGTCGAGCAGGCCGGGGCAGAGATCGCACTTGTTGAGCACCGCAATCACGGGGCGATCGCCGCAGCCGAGCTCCGCAAGCAGGCCGTTTGTCACGTCCAGATGGGTGCGTGCCTCCTGGCTCGAGGCGTCGCACAGGTTCAGGATGACGTCCGCCTCGGCGGCCTGCTCGAGCGTGGAGTGGAACGCCTGCACGAGCTGGTGCGGCAGGCGTCGCACCAGGCCTACGGTGTCGATCAGCATCACCGTCTGGCCGTTCGGCAGGCGCAGCGCGCGTGAGGTGGGATCGAGCGTGGCAAAGAGCATGTCCTCGGCCAGCACGCCCGCCTCGGTGAGCCGGTTCATGAGCGTGCTCTTGCCGGCGTTTGTGTAGCCGACGAGCGCCACCGTCATGACGCCGTCCTTTTCGCGGCGCGTGCGGATGAGGCTGCGGTGGCGCTCCACCACGGCGAGCTGCTCGCGCAGCGTGGCAATGCGGCGGCGGATGTGGCGGCGGTCCGTTTCCAGCTTTGTCTCGCCGGGGCCGCGCGTGCCGATGCCGCCGCCGAGGCGGGAGAGATCCTTTCCGGCGCCGGAAAGGCGGGGCAGCAGGTAGCGCAGCTGCGCGAGTTCCACCTGCAGCTTGCCCTCGCGGCTGCGGGCGCGCGCGGCGAAAATGTCGAGGATCAGCATGGTGCGGTCCACCACGCGCACGCCGCAGGCGTCCTCCACGTTGCGGATCTGCGTGGGGCTGAGCTCGCAGTCGAAGATCAGCAGATCGATCTCGTGGGCCTTGCAGTGCGACGCGATCTCCTCGAGCATGCCGGAGCCGACGCAGGAGGCCGCGTCCGGCGCGGGCCGCTTCTGCGTCACGGCGCCGAACGGCTCTGCCCCGGCGCTGCGCGTGAGCTCATAGAGCTCGGCCAGCGAGGCCTCGGCGTCGTATTCGCCCGTATCCACTTCCACGAGCAGCGCGCGCTCCGGCCGCTGCTCCCTGTTTGTTTCCTGCATATGCAACTCCTCTGTTGACTGGAAATATCGTCCCCGCGCGCCTGCGCGCCTGCGGCGGGCAAGACGCGCACCGTGTCTTTTTCTTCCCTGTGTCTCGCACGCCCGCGGCTGTTTTCTTTGTTATAGCTCAGGCACGTCTCCTGTGAACTGGAGCCGTGCGAAAGCTTTTCCCGCCTGCGCGCCTGCGCGCCTGCGGCGAGCAAATCGCGCACCGTGTTTGTGTCTTCGCCCGACCTCGCACGCCCGCGCGCCTGCGGCGAGCAAGACGCGCACCGTGTTTATTCTTTCGCCCGACCCCGTACGCACGCGCGCCTGCGGCGAGCAAATCGCGCACCGTGTTTGTGTCTTCGCCCGACCTCGCACGCACGCGGCTGTTTCTTGGCTGTGGCCCGGGCCGGGCTCCTGTGAACCGGGGCCGAAAGGCCCGAAACCCTGGGCCAAAAACGTTCACCGTTTTTGGCTTGTGTTTCAATGTTCTCTCAGGGCTCGGAAATCTATGATTTCCGCTTAGCCCGTGAGGTTATTATAACATACCCGTTTGCCAATGCAACACCCCGACCGGCGCGGAAAATTCAAAGAATATTCAAACATTGCGCGCGCGGATGGTGGAAAATAAACACAAGGATGGATGTCGGTGTACCGACGGAAAAGGAGGAAGACTTTGATGAAACACAGACGATTGCTTGCCGCGCTGCTCACAGCCGCCGTGGCAGCCGCCCAGCTTGCGCTGCCGGCCGGTTCCGGCTCTGCCGCCGCCCCGGCCTCGGCAGCGTTCGTTTCCTGGTCGCTTCAGACGAACGAGGTGACGCAGCTTGCCCCCGGCGTCACGCAGACGGTGGGCACATATACGCTTGACGGGAGCGTGAGCAACTATTGGCGGATCTCCTTCACGAAGGACTCCGGCGCGAAGCTGCGCGTCGTGCTGCCGAACGACGGGACCTCCACCGGCCTTGATACCGTGCGCCACATGGCGGACAGCGCCGTGCTGCACGGGGAGAACGTGGTGGCGGCCGTGAACGGCGACATGTACAACATGAGCACCGGCGAGCCGTGGGGCGTGGTGTACCGCGAGGGCCAGGTACTGCACGGGAACAACGTGGCCGGGCGCGACTGGGACTTTGTCGGCTATGGGAAGGACGGCAGCCTGCTGGGCGGCTCGGCCTCCGACTTCGACCGTATGTGGCCGCAGATTGACCAGGCGATGGGCCTGCACATGGTGCTCGTGGAGAACGGCGTGAATGTGTGCAGCGATGCTTCCGCCACGCGCGCGCCCCGCACGGCGATCGGCATGCGGAGCGACGGGGAGATCTTCCTCGTGGCCGTGGACGGCCGCTCCTCCGCCTCCGCCGGTTTGAGCCTCACGGAAATGGCCGATCTCATGGTGAAGCTCGGCGCCGTGTGGGCCGGCAACCTGGACGGCGGCGGCAGCACCACCGTTGTCTCGCGTGAGGCGGGCGCAGATGCGCTCAGCGTGCAGAACAGCCCCTCCGACGGGAGCGAGCGCCGCGTGGCAAACGCCTGGCTCATCACCGTGCCCGGTTCGCCCACGCAGGCGCAGATCGATGCTTCGGATCTCGCCGTGAACGGCCGCGTTGTGTCCGACACGACCGCCCCGCTCACGCTGCGCCCCGGCCAGAGCTACCAGTTCCGCATGACGGTGCAGGGAGGATCCGGCGCGCCGAACTGCTTTGTGGACGACACCTCCCGCTTCCGCGTGACGTACACGGGCAGCAGCGGCCGCGACTATTTCTTCCGCGTCACGGCGCTCAGCGCGTCCTCCGGCTCGGTGGGCGTCTATACGCAGCTGCCCGGGGGCAGTGCCGAACGCCAGTGCACGCTGAACCTGGCAGCGTGAGGCAGCCTATCTCATGTAATAAGGATAGGACAGACAAACGGGAGGACCGGCATCTGCCGGTCCTCCCGTTCTGTATGGCGGCCTGCCTCAGCGGCAAAAGGCCGGGCAGGCAAATGCTGTTGATTTTGTACTGCCCGCTTTGCGGTGAGGCGTCCGTCGGCCGGTTTTCCGGTGCGGGGCCTTGCCGGGATTCGCCTGCCGAATCGTGCGCGGAGGCAGGCGCGAACCGGAGCGGGGGAGAGGCGGCCTGATGGCGCGCCGCCGGTGCACGGCGTTTCCCGGGACGGCTCCCAATCAACCGGCGTGCCCGGCCGGTGCCGCTCAGCGGAACTGGATGACGTTCACGGAATGGGGCTCGAGCGCATAAGCGCCGTCCGCCGGAACGGGCGCCCACGCGGAGGCGCGCAGCGCAATCTCCTCGCGGCCAATGTCGTTGTAGGATTCCGGCTCCGGCCCGTTCACCGTGCAGATCCGGTACTCCCGCGGCGCGGCGCCGTCGAACGCAAGACCCAGCACGCGCGATTCGGAAGCGTTCTTGTTCACGGCGGCCACGGCCAGCATATTGTCCGCGGTGCGGCGCGTGGCGAGCACGTCGAGCTCGTCCACGGAGACGGTGCGGCCCTGCTTGTCCTTCACCTCGATCTGCGCCGGGTCCTTTGCCCAGAAATCGAGGATCTCATCCCCCAGCTCGTTGACATACAGATCAAACACGTGGTACGTGCTGCGCAGGACAATGCCGTCCCAATGGGTGAAAATGCAGCCGCGCGTGTTCACGATCGGCGCAAAGTTCGCCATGCCCACGAGATCGCAGTTCCGGTTGCACGTGTTCAGGAAGCAGGCGGAAAACACGGCGTCCGCCATGGTGTAGAGGCTGTTGATGTCGTTATCGTCGCGCGGGGTGAGGTAGTCCTCCGGCCGCACACCCTGCTTCACAGTGTGCACGTTCGGGTGATACCAGCCGCGCAGGTTCCACTCGTCATAGGCCACGCGGATCTTTTTCTCCAGCCCCATGGCCGTCAGCAGGCCGCGCACCTTGTTGAGGTCGCCGTCGAGATCGGCCGTGCAGGCCATGGATTGCTCATAGTTTACGCAGTCGTTCGTCTCGGCCACGAGATCCCAGTATTTGTGGATGGAGATCCAGTCCAGCCGATCGCCGCAGTTCTTCAGCAGGTTCACGTTCCAGTCCAGGTCGGTGAGGGCGGCGGCCGTGAGCTCGATGGTGGGGTCGACGTGCTTCATCATCTTCGCCGATTCCAGCACGAGGCGGCCCCATTCCTGCGCCGATTTCGCGCCGATCTCCCAGGAGCCGTAGTTTTCGTTGCCGATGCTCCAGTATTTCACGCCGAAGGGCTTTTCATGGCCGTTTGCAATGCGCCATTTGGTGAACTCGCCCTCGTGATCCAGGTTGCAGTATTCCACCCAGTCGCTCATCTCCTCGGCGGTGCCGGTGCCGGCGTTCGTGCAGATGTACGGCTCGCAGCCGATTTTGCGGCAGAGGGCGACATATTCGTCGGTGCCGAAGTCGTTCGGGTCCTCCACGCGCCAGGCTTTGTCGAAAAACGGCGTGCGGCGCCGCCCCACGGCCTTCTTCCAGTGGTAGGACGAGACGAAGCAGCCGCCGGGCCAGCGCAGCACCGGCACATGGATGCGGCGCATGGCCTCCAGCACATCCTGCCGGAAGCCCTCCGCGTCCGAAAGGGGATTGCCCGGATCATAGACGCCGCCGTAGATCTGGCGGTGGAAATGTTCGATGAAATGGCCGTAGATCATGGGGTCGCGCCGGCCGAGTGTTCTGTTTGCGTTGATGACGCCGTTCATGGTTGGGAATCTCCTTTCCGTCTGTTGCGTTTGTATCGTTGTGCGGCGGCCCGTTGGGAAGGCTGCGCAGCGGGCGTGCACGGGGCCGTTTTCCGCACTCCCAGTATAGCACGGGGCCCGGTGTTGCGCCAGCGCCTTTTTGTGCTTGTGCCTGAAATTTTTCCTCTGCATTTCCTCTTTTCTGGGAAAAGACTTCTTGCAAACGTTTTCACGCTGTGCCATAATGGAAGCACCCGGCGCTTGTTGCCGGAATATCTCGCGGGAGGGCGAACTACTTATGGAAAAAACACGCAGCAGCTTCACCGGGAAGCTCGGGTTTGTGCTGGCGGCCGCCGGTTCGGCGGTGGGCCTGGGCAACCTGTGGCGTTTCCCATATCTGGCGGCGCAGTATGGCGGCGGGATCTTCCTGCTCGTCTATCTGGTGCTCGTCGTGACCTTCGGCTTTGCGCTGATGGCAGGCGAGGTCGCCCTGGGGCGCAAAACAGGCCTGAGCGCCGTGGGCGCGTTCCAGGTGCTCAACAAAAAATGGAAGTTCCTGGGCTATCTCACATCGATTGTGCCCATGATCATTTTGCCGTACTACTGCGTGATCGGCGGCTGGGTGATCAAATACTTCTCCGTGTTCCTCACGGGGCAGATGGCCGCGGCGGCGGACGCCTCCTACTTCGGCAATTTTGCCGCCGGTGTGTTTGAGCCGATCGGCTGGCTCTTCGTCTATCTGGGCATCACGGCCGTGATTGTCTATCTCGGCGTGGAGAAGGGTGTGGAGAAGGCCAGCCGCCTGATGATGCCGGCGCTCGTCGTGCTCACGCTGTGCGTCACGGTGTTCGTGCTCGCGCAGCCCGGCGCGCTCGAGGGCGTGCTCTATTACATTACGCCTGATTTCAGCCGCTTCAGCTCCGGCACGGTGTTGGCGGCGCTCGGCCAGCTCTTCTATTCCATGTCGCTGGCCATGGGCATCATGATCACCTACGGCTCCTATATGAAAAAGGACGTGAATCTGGAAAAGTCCGTCTCGCAGATTGAGATTTTCGACACGGGCTTTGCCTTCCTGGCCGGCCTCATGATTGTGCCGGCCGTGACGGTGTTCGGCGACATGTCGCAGATGAACACCGGCCCCAGCCTCATGTTCGTCACGCTGCCGGGCGTGTTCGCCAAGATGGGCCCGGTGCTCGGCTCGGTGGTGGGGGCGCTGTTCTTCCTGCTCGTGCTGTTCGCCGCGCTCACCTCCTCCATCTCGCTGATGGAGACGGTGGTGTCCATCCTGCAGGACAAGCTCAAGTGGGGCCGCCACTTCACGTGCATGGTGGTGGCCGTGTGCGCCTTCCTCATCGGCATCCCCAGCTCGCTGGGCAACGGCGTGTGGGCGAACGTGAAGTTGTTCGGCATGGATTTCCTCACCTTCTTCGATTATATCAGCAACAGCGTGCTCATGCCCATCGTGGCCTTCCTCACCTGCCTGTTCATCGGCTGGGTGATGAAGCCGGACATGTTCGTCAAGGAGATCCGCCTTTCCTCGCAGTTCCACCGGGAAAAGCTGTTCCGCGTGGTGATCCGCTACATTGCGCCGGTGTGCATTGTGGCGATCCTCATCTCCTCCGTGTTCCAGCTTGTGTGACGGCCCGCCGGACCCGGTGCGGCGCGGGCTGGCCCCGCGGAAGCCAATCCCCTGCAGCGCGCGGGGGATTGGCTTTTTTGCACAAAAAGAACCGGAAAAGTTCTGCTAAAAAAGCGAAATGAAATCTTGCGTTTTCCGGCTCTTTATGGTATCATAATCCAGTCGAGACTGCGACGACAGATATGCGTTGAAGCGGGAGGTTGCGGCTTTCACAGCCGGTTTTTTCCGTGGAGTATGTCCGATTTTAAACCGGGCGACAGATAGGGATGACAGGGCGCACAGGGTTGCTGCGCTTTTGCGTCCAGACGTTTTTATGGCGCCTTGCCGGGTTTAGCTTGCAAAAGTCGAATCCGGTTTTTTATTGCCCGGGCGAGAAACACCCGGGGCAGTGTGAGCAAATAAAAACGCCGCCCGCCAACTACAACAAGGAGGCGATTCTAAGTGGCAGTCAAAGAAAAAATCAGAATCAGAATCAAGGGGTACGATCATCAGCTGGTGGATCAGTCCGCCGAAAAGATTGTGCAGACGGCCAAGCGTACCGGCGCCCGCGTGAGCGGTCCCGTCCCGCTGCCGACCGAGCGCCAGATCATCACCATCCTGCGCGCCGTGTACAAGTACAAGGACAGCCGTGAGCAGTTCGAGATGCGCACCCACAAGAGACTGATTGACATCCTGCGGCCCTCCAACAAGACCGTGGATGCCCTGATGGGCCTGGAACTCCCCGCAGGCGTTGACGTCGAGATCAAGCTCTGACATCAACCTACCGGCGGCTGGGGTCATGTTGGCGAAAGTCAACCAATAACCTGCATAGGAGGTAACATCAATGCAAAAAGGAATCATCGGCAAGAAGATCGGCATGACGCAGATCTTCGACGAGAAGGGGAACGTTGTCCCCGTCACCGTCATCGAAGCCGGCCCCTGCGTGGTCACGCAGAAGAAGACAGTTGAGAGCGACGGCTATGACGCTGTGCAGCTCGGCTACGGCGATCAGAAGGCCAGCCGTGTGACGAAGCCCATGAAGGGCCACTTCGACAAGGGCGACGTCGCCCCGAAGAAGAAGCTGCACGAGTTCCGCCTTGCCGACGTGAGCGGCATGAACGTGGGCGACCTTGTGAAGGCCGACGTGTTCGCCGCGGGCGACAAAGTAGACGTACAGGGCACCAGCAAAGGCAAGGGCTACGCCGGCGCCATCAAGCGCTGGAACCAGCACCGCCTGCGTGAGAGCCACGGCACCGGCCCGGTTGCGCGCCATGCCGGCTCCAACGGCCCTGTTTCCGATCCTTCCCGCGTGTTCAAGGGCAAGCACCTGCCTGGCCACCTGGGCGCGGAGAAAGTAACGGTACAGAACCTGACGGTTGTCAAAGTGGATGCGGAAAACAACCTGATCGCCATCAAGGGCGCCGTTCCCGGCCCCAACGGCGGCTATGTCGTCATCCGCGACAGCGTCAAAGCGTAAGGGAAGGAGGAATACAGATGCCTAAGGTAGCAGTACTTGATATGGCCGGCAAAGAGGTTGGTTCCATCGAGCTCGCCGAGTCCGTATTCGGGATTGAACCCAACAAGAGCGTCATGCTCCACATGGTTAAGAATTACCTGGCCAACCAGCGCCAGGGCACCCAGTCCGCCCTGACCCGTTCCGAGGTTTCCGGCGGCGGCAAGAAGCCGTGGCGCCAGAAGGGCACGGGCCACGCGCGCCAGGGTTCCACCCGCGCGCCGCAGTGGACGCACGGCGGCATTGTGTTCGCGCCGAAGCCGCGCGACTACAGCTACACCGTGAACAAGAAGGTCCGCCGCCTGGCCATGAAGTCCGCGTTCTCCGCGAAGGTTGCGGAAAACGAGATGGTCGTCATCGACTCCATCGCGATGGACGAATACAAGACCAAGACGATCGCCGCGATGCTCAAGGCTGTCGGCGCTGAGAAGAAGGCCCTCATCGTTCTCCCCGAGGTTAACGAGAAGGTCATTGCCTCCGCCGCGAACATCCCCGGCGTGAAGACCGCACAGGTCAACACCTTAAACGTGTACGACATCCTCAACGCCGATCTGTTCATCGTTGCGAAGGATGCCGTCGCCAAGATTGAGGAGGTGTACGCATAATGGCAGCCCAGGATATCATCGTGCGCCCCATTATCACCGAGAAAAGCATGGCCGGGATCGGCGACAAGAAATACACCTTCGAAGTGGCCATGAACGCCACGAAGGTTGACATTGCCAGAGCCGTGGAAGAGCTGTTCGGCGTAAAAGTCCAGAAAGTGAACACCCTGCATGTGCGCGGCCACCTGCGCCGCCAGGGCCGCAGCGAGGGCTACACCCCCGCCTGGAAGAAGGCCGTCGTCACCCTGACCGGGGACAGCAAAGCCATCGAGTTCTTTGAAGGCATGATGTAAGACGCGCGGCGCCGCAAAAGGCGCCGGCCAAGCATGGATGGGGGACCGGCATTCCCCCGCAAAGCCATCATGAGGAGAGTGAAACCGAATGCCTATTACCAATTTCAAAGCGAATACGGCAGGCAGACGCAACATGTCCGTCACGGATTATTCCGAGCTGAGCAAGGTTGCCCCTGAAAAGAGCCTGCTGGCCCCGCTGACCCATAAATCCGGCCGCAACAGCTACGGCCGCATCACCGTCCGCCACCGCGGCGGCGGCAACCGCAGAAAGTACCGCATCATCGATTTCAAGCGCCAGAAGGCCGGCGTGAAGGCCACGGTGCAGACGATCGAATACGATCCGAACCGTTCCGCCTTCATCGCCCTCCTCCAGTATGAGGACGGCGAGAAGCGCTATATCATCGCTCCCTACGGCCTGAAGGTCGGCGACGTTGTCGTCTCCGGCGCGGATGCCGACATCAAGCCCGGCAACGCGCTTCCGCTTTCCGCCATCCCGGTCGGCACGTTCATCCACAACGTGGAGCTCTACCCCGGTAAGGGCGCCCAGCTGGCCCGCGCGGCCGGCAACATGGCCCAGCTCATGGCCAAGGAAAACGGCCTGGCCCTGCTCAGACTGCCTTCCGGCGAGCTGCGCAACGTGAGCATGGACTGCATGGCCACCATCGGCCAGGTGAGCAACATCGACCACGAGAACGTGAAGATCGGCAAGGCCGGCCGCAAGCGCCACATGGGCTGGAGGCCGACCGTCCGCGGCTCCGTCATGAACCCTGTGGACCATCCGCACGGCGGCGGCGAGGGCAAGAGCCCCATCGGCCATCCTGGCCCGCTCACTCCGTGGGGCAAGCCGGCTCTTGGCTACAAGACCCGCGCTCACCACAACCGCTCCGATAAGTTTATCGTGAAGCGCAGAAACGGCAAATAAGGCGTGCGGAAAGGAGCTAGCAGATTATGAGCAGAAGCTTGAAAAAGGGTCCTTATGTACAGCCTGTGCTGCTCAAGAGGATTCAGGAAATGAACGCGGCCGGCGAGAAGAAGATCGTCAAAACGTGGAGCAGAGCTTCCATGATTTTCCCGGATTTTGTCGGCCACACGATTGCGGTCCACGACGGCCGCAAGCATGTTCCGGTTTATATTACGGAGGACATGGTTGGCCACAAGCTGGGCGAATTCGCCCCCACCAGAACCTTCAAGGGCCATGCCGGCGCCAAGACGACCGGCACAAAGTAACGGCTGAAAGGAGTGTATAGCATGGAAGCAAGGGCAGAGCTGAGATACGCCCGTATTTCTCCCCGCAAAGTGTCCATCGTGCTGGACCTGATTCGCAATAAGCCTGCCGATCTCGCGATGGCTATCCTGAAGCACACGCCGAAGGCCGCCTGCGAATCCCTTGAAAAGCTGCTGAAATCGGCGATTGCTAACGCCGAGAACAATCACAATATGGATGTTTCCAAACTTTACGTCGCGGAATGCCACGTATCCCAGGGTCCCACCCTCAAGCGCATTCGTCCCAGAGCACAGGGCCGCGCGTACCGCATCGAGAAGAAAACTTCCAACGTCACCCTGGTGCTCAAAGAGAAAGAATAAGCAGAGGAGGTAAACTATGGGCCAGAAAGTGAATCCGCACGGTCTCCGTGTGGGCGTGATTAAAGACTGGGATTCCCGCTGGTTTGCGAAAAAGGCCGATTTCGGCGACACGCTTGTGGAGGATTACAAGCTCCGCAAGGTGCTGAAGAAGCAGCTCAAGGCTGCCGGCGTCCCGAAGATTGAAATTGAGCGCACCGCTTCCAAGGTTCGCATTCATATCCACTGCGCGAAGCCGGGCCTCGTCATCGGCAAGGGCGGCGCTGAAATCGAAAAGCTGCGCCTGCAGTGTGAGAAACTCCTTCAGAAGGACGTCGCCATCAATATTGTCGAGATCAAGAATCCCGACCTCAACGCCCAGCTCATCGCCGAGAACATCGCCGATCAGCTCGAGCGCCGTATTTCCTTCCGCCGCGCCATGAAGCAGTGCATCGGCCGCTCCATGAAGCTGGGCGCGAAGGGCATCAAGACTCAGGTTTCCGGCCGTCTGGGCGGCGCGGAAATCGCCCGTACCGAGCAGTATCATGACGGCACCATCCCGCTGCAGACGCTGCGTGCCGACATCGACTACGGCTTCGCCGAGGCTGCCACCACTTACGGCCGCATCGGTGTGAAGGTATGGCTCTACAGGGGCGAGGTTCTCCGCCAGGCGAACAAGCAGCCCCGCAGGGAAGGAGGCAACCACTAATGCTTTTGCCTAAGCGCGTTAAATACCGCAGAGTACACCGCGGCCGTTTGACCGGCAAGGCGTACCGCGGCAGCAAGGTCACGTACGGGGATTACGGCCTCCAGTCTCTGGAGCCGGCATGGATCACCTCCAATCAGATTGAGGCGGCCCGTGTTGCCATGACCCGTTACTGCAAGAGATTCGGCCAGGTCTGGATCAAGATTTTCCCCGACAAGCCCATCACCGAGAAGCCGGCTGAAACCCGAATGGGTTCCGGTAAAGGCTCCCCCGAATACTGGGTGGCCGTTGTGAAGCCCGGCCGCGTGATGTTTGAAATCGGCGGCGTTTCCGAGGAGATGGCCCGCGAGGCCCTGCGCCTGGCCGCTCACAAGCTGCCTGTGAAGTGCAAGATTGTAACGAAGGAAGAAACGGGGGTTGAGCAGTAATGAAGGCCTCAGAAGTCAGGGAATTGACCACCGCGGAGCTCGAAACCAAGCTGAAGGACCTCAAGGCCGAGCTTTTCAATCTGCGTTTCCAGCTTGCGATTAACCAGCTCGATAACCCGATGCGTATTTCCGCCGTGAAGAAGGACATCGCCCGCGTGAAGACCGTTCTGCGCGCGAACGAGCTGAAAGACGGCGCGAACGCGTAACGGAAGGAGGGGTAAGCTGTGAGCGAGAGAAACATGAGAAAAACGGCTGTCGGCAGGGTCGTCAGCAACAAGATGGACAAGACGATTGTCGTCGCCATTGAAGACAGCGTCAAGCATCCGCTTTATAAAAAGATTATCAAACGTACCGTTAAGCTGAAGGCACACGATGAGAAGAACGAATGCACAATCGGTGACCGCGTGCGTGTGATGGAGACCCGCCCCCTTTCCAAGGAGAAGAGATGGCGTCTCGTCGAAGTGATCGAGAAGGCGAAATAACCGATTGGGTTGTTTTGCAATCCAGCAAGTTAGGAGGAACGCACTGTGATTCAACAGCAGACCTACCTTAAGGTTGCCGATAACACCGGCGCGAAGGAGCTTATGTGCATCCGCGTTCTCGGCGGTACCGGCAGAAGGTATGCCAATATCGGCGACGTGGTGGTTGCTTCCGTTAAGAAAGCGGCCCCCGGCGGCCAGGTGAAGAAGGGCGACGTCGTGAAGGCGGTTATTGTCCGCACGGCTTCCGCCATCCGCCGCGACGACGGAACCTACATCCGTTTTGATGAGAACGCCGCCGTCATTATCAGAGAAGATAAGAACCCGAGGGGCACCCGTATCTTTGGGCCTGTCGCCAGAGAGCTGCGCGACAAGGATTACCTGAAGATCCTCAGCCTGGCCCCCGAAGTGCTTTGATGGGAGGTGCTCACTCTGATGAATAAAAAAGTTCATGTGAAAACCGGTGACACCGTCGTCATTATGAGCGGCCGCGACCGCGGCAAGCAGGGCAAGGTGCTGGCCGTCAGCCCCGAGGAGGGCAAGGTCATCATCGAAGGCCGCAACATGGTCACGAAGCACGTCAAGCCCCGCCGCATGGGCGAGCAGGGCGGCATCGTGAAGGCAGAAGGCGCCCTGTATGCCAGCAAGGTGCAGGTGCTCTGCCCGCACTGCAACAAGCCGACCCGCGTGGCGCACAAGGTGCACTATGAAGAGGTCAACGGCCAGCAGAAGCGCGTTTCCGAGCGCATCTGCGCGAAGTGCAAGGAAGCGCTGTAAGGAGGGAGAACATGGCCAGACTGAAAGATTATTACAAGGCGGACGTCGCGCCCGCCCTCATGAAGAAATTCTCTTACAAGAGCGTCATGCAGATCCCGAAGCTCGATAAGATCGTCATCAACGTGGGCGCCGGCGAGGCCAAGGAGAACCCGAAGGCCATCGACGCCATCGTGTCCGATCTCATGAAGATCACGGGCCAGCACCCGATGATCTGCAAGGCGAAGAAGAGCGTCGCGAACTTCAAGGTCCGCGAAGGCATGAACATTGGCGTGAAGGTGACGCTGCGCGGCGACAGAATGTATGAATTCATGGATCGCCTCTTCAACGTAGCCCTCCCCCGCGTAAGAGACTTCCGCGGAATCAACCCGAACTCCTTTGACGGCCGTGGCAACTACAACATGGGCATCAAGGAGCAGCTGATTTTCCCGGAGATCGACTACGACAAGATCGACAAGGTGCGCGGCATGGACATCTGCTTTGTCACGACCGCCGCGACCGACGAGGAGTCCCGCGAGCTTCTCACGCTCATGGGCGCTCCCTTTGCGAAATAAGGAGGGACTATTGTGGCCAAAACTTCTATGAAAATCAAGCAGCAGAGACCTGCGAAGTTCTCTACCCGCTCTTACAACCGCTGCAAGATCTGCGGCCGGCCGCACGCTTATCTTCGCAAGTTTGGGATTTGCCGTATTTGCTTCCGCGAGCTCGCCTACAAGGGCGAAATCCCGGGCGTGAAAAAGGCCAGTTGGTAAGGAGGTAACGGCATGCAGATTACAGATACCATCGCCGATTTGCTCACCCGCATCCGCAATGCGAGCGCCGCTAAGCATGAATCGGTTGAGATCCCCGCTTCCAACATGAAGAAGGCCATCTGCCAGATTCTGATGGACGAGGGCTATATCCGCAGCTTCACCGTCACCGAGGACGGCAAGCAGGGCATCATCAAGGTAGTGCTCAAGTACGGCGAGGGCAAGACCCCCGTCATCCAGGGCCTGCGCAAGGTGAGCAAGCCCGGCCTGCGCATTTATTCCGGCGCGGCCGAACTGCCGAAGGTCATGAAGGGCCTCGGCATCGCCATCATTTCCACCAGCCGCGGCGTCATGACGGACCGCGAGGCCCGCAAGCAGAACCTCGGCGGCGAAGTTCTGGCGTTCATTTGGTAAGCAAGGGGGTGCAGACATGTCTCGAATTGGAAGAAAACCCATAAATATTCCCGCTGGCGTGACCGTTACGGCGGACGCCAACGTTGTCACGGTGAAGGGGCCCAAGGGCACGCTGACCCAGTCCTTCCACCCGAACATGACGATCTCGGTTGAGGGCAACGAAATCCTCGTTACCCGCCCGAACGACGACAAGGAAAACCGCTCTCTGCACGGCCTGACCCGCACGCTCGTCCACAACATGGTGGTCGGCGTGACGGAAGGCTTCAAGAAGGAGCTCGACGTCAACGGCGTCGGCTACCGTGTGCAGATGCAGGGCAAGAACCTGGTTATGAACCTGGGCTATTCGCATCAGGTCATTGTGCCGTCCATCGACGGCATCACCATCGAATGCCCGACGCCGAACAAGATTGTGATCTCCGGCGCCGACAAGCAGGCCGTTGGCCAGTTTGCCGCGGAAGTGCGCGAGAAGCGTCCGCCTGAGCCGTATAAGGGCAAGGGCATCCGCTACACCGGCGAGTTTGTCCGTCATAAGGAAGGCAAGGCCGGCAAGGGCGCTAAGAAGTAAGGAGGCGTGAAGAACAAATGGTGAACAAGCCTGATACCAATAAAGCCAGACTGAACCGCCACCGCCGCGTGCGCGGCAAGATTTCCGGCACGGCTGAGTGCCCGCGCCTGAATGTGTTCCGTTCCAGCAAAAACATCTATGCCCAGATCATTGACGACGTCAAGGGTGTGACCCTGGCGGCGGCTTCCTCGCTGGACAAGGAGTTTTCCGGCAACGGCGGCAACAAAGAGGCCGCCCGCAAGGTTGGCGAGATGATCGCCAAGCGCGCTGCCGAAAAGGGCATTGAGCAGGTCGTTTTTGACCGCGGCGGCTATATTTTCCACGGCCGCGTCAAAGAACTGGCCGATGGCGCCCGTGAGGGCGGCCTCAAGTTCTAAATCAAGGAGGGAATACATTTTGGCTAGATTTGATGCACCCCGTTCCCAGCAGGACGAGATGAAGGAGCATGTGGTTGCAATCAACCGCGTGTCCAAGACCGTGAAAGGCGGCCGTATCTTCAAGTTTGCCGCTCTTGTCGTCGTTGGTGACGGCAACGGCACCGTGGGCTTCGGCATCGGCAAGGCCGGCGAAGTTCCGGACGCCATCCGCAAGGGCATTGAAGACGCGAAGAAGAACCTCATTAAGATCGCGCTGCGCGGCACCACCATCCCGCATGAGATCATCGGCGAGTTCGGCGCAGGCCGCGTGCTGATGAAGCCCGCCGCCCCCGGCACCGGCGTGATCGCCGGCGGCCCGGTGCGTGCCGTTGTGGAAGCCGCCGGCATCCGCGACATCCGCACCAAGGCCCTGCGTTCCAACAACCCCTGCAACGTCGTGCGCGCCACGCTGGCCGGCATGGCCAAGCTGCGCAACGCGGAAGAGGTTGCTGCCATCCGCGGCAAGAACGTGAAAGAGATTCTGTAAGAGGGAGGGCGTAAGGCATGGAACAGTTGACCATTAAGCTGGTAAAGAGCCTCATCGGCTCGAAGGAAAGCCAGATTGCAACCGCCCACGCCCTCGGCCTGCGCAAGATCGGCGACGTTGTGACGCAGCCCGACAACGTGCAGACCAGAGGCAAGGTGGCCAAGATTATCCACCTCATCGAAGTCAACAACGCGTGAATAAGGAGGTGCGAACACCAATGAAGTTGCATGAGCTGACTGCGGCTCCCGGTTCCGTTCGGGAGCGCAAGAGAATCGGCAGAGGCCAGGGCTCCGGCCAGGGCAAGACGGCCGGCATGGGCCACAAGGGCCAGAAGGCCAGAGCCGGCCGCGGCATGCGCCCCGGATTTGAAGGCGGCCAGATGCCGCTGCAGAGAAGACTCCCGAAGAGAGGCTTCCACAACATTTTTGCCAAGACCATTGTGGCCGTCAACGTCGGCGCGCTGAACTGTTTTGAGGACGGCGCCGTCGTGGACACCCAGGCTCTCATCGATGCCGGCCTCGTGAAGGTTTGCTGTGACGGGGTGAAAATCCTCGCAAACGGCAGCCTTGAGAAGAAGCTGACGGTGAAGGTGAATGCCTATTCCGAATCTGCCAAGCAGAAGATCGAGGCCGCAGGTGGGAAGGCAGAGGTGATCTGAATTGTTCAAAACAATTAGGAACGCCTGGAGCATCCCTGATTTGCGGCGCAAGATCCTCTTCACCCTTTTGATTGTCATCGTGTTCCGGCTCGGCGCCGTCATCCCGGTGCCTTTCCTGAACACCGGCGCCCTCGAGGCGCTCATGAGCTCCGTGCGGGAAAACGGCTCGGCGCTGAGCTACCTCGACATGCTGACCGGCGGCGCGTTCTCGAACGCCACGCTGTTCGCCATGGGCGTCAGCCCCTATATCAACAGCTCCATCATCATGCAGCTGCTGACCGTTGCCATTCCGCCGCTTGAGCGCATGGCGAAGGAAGGGGAGGAGGGCCGCAAGCGCATTGCGACCATCACCCGTTACGTCACCGTTCTGCTGGGCTTGATCCAGGGCACGGCTTACTATTTCTATCTGCGCAACACCACGGTTGTCATGGAAGACGGCACGAGACAGACCATCGCCATGTATACCGGCGGTTGGGAGCAGGTGTTCACCGCCGTCATCATCATCATGGTTTTCACCGCCGGCACGGCGCTCATGATGTGGCTCGGCGAGCAGATCAACGACAAGGGCGTGGGCAACGGCATCTCCATTCTGCTGTTCGCGGGCATTGTTTCCCGCCTGCCCACCACGATCAACACCCTGGGCGCGTATTTCAACCAGGCCATGATCGATTCCTCGAGCTCCGGCCAGTACTTCGTGTTTGTCCCGCTGTTCGTCGTATTGTTCCTCGCGGTCATCTGGGTCATTGTTTTCATGAACAATTCCGAGCGCCGCATCCCGGTGCAGTACGCCAAGCGCGTGGTGGGACGCAAGATGTACGGCGGCCAGAGCACGCATATCCCGGTGAAGGTGGCCATGAGCGGCGTCATGCCGATCATCTTCGCCTCCTCCATCCTCTCGATCCCCAGCACGATCGAGATGTTCCTGGGCGAACGTGCGCAGGAAGGCTTCTGGGGCAGCTTCTTCAACGCGCTGTCCCCGCAGGGGTGGGTTTACGGCATCCTGTATTTCCTGCTCATCATCATGTTCGCCTATTTCTATCTGGCTATTCAGTACAACCCGATTGAGATGGCCAATAACCTCCGTCAGAACAACGGCACGATCCCGGGCATCCGCCCCGGCAAGCCGACTTCCGACTTCATTTCCAAGATTCTTTCCAAAATCACGTTGATCGGGGCGCTGTTCCTCGCGGTCATCGCGCTCCTGCCCATCATTTATTCCAATGTGACGGCCATGTACGGCCTTTCCTTCGGCGGTACGTCCATTCTGATCATGGTTGGTGTCGCGCTTGACACCGTAAGGCAGTTGGAATCCCAGATGATGATGCGTCATTATAAGGGATTCCTGGATTAAGGAGGAACCGGTATGAATTTGATTCTTCTCGGAGCGCCTGGCGCCGGCAAAGGCACCCAGGCAGAGGTTATCTGTGAACATCTCCATATTCCCGCCGTTTCGACGGGCAATATGATCCGCGAAGCGCTGAAGAACGGCACGGAGATGGGCCTGCGCGCGAAGTCCTATATGGAAGAGGGCAAGCTGGTGCCCGATGAGGTTGTCATCGGCATCATCAAGGACCGCCTGCAGCAGGACGACTGCAAGGGCGGCTTCATCCTCGACGGTTTCCCGCGCACCATTCCCCAGGCCGAGGCTCTGGACAAGATGGGCATTGTCATCGACAAGGTCATTGACATTGAGGTTCCCGATGAAAAGATCGTGGAGCGCATGTCCGGACGCCGCGTCTGCGAGAGCTGCGGCGCGTCTTACCACCTGCTTTACAAGAAGCCGGAAAAGGAAGGCGTGTGCGGCAAGTGCGGAGGCGCCCTCGTTCAGCGCAAGGATGACCACCCGGATACGGTCAAGGAACGCCTGAAGGTCTACCACGAGCAGACCGAGCCCCTGAAGGCTTACTATGAGAAGCAGGGCAAGCTCGCGATTGTGGAAGGCCAGGAGGATGTGGCGGACACATCCCGTCTGACGCTGGAAGCGTTGAAGGCGTAACCATGATAGTGCTCAAAACCAGCCGCGAGCTGGCCGCCATGAGGGCGGCGGGCAGGATTTCTTCCAGAGCACTTCGCTTGGCGGGGCAGGCGGTTGAGCCCGGTGTTTCCACCTGGGAGATCGACCGCATGGTGCGCCATTTCATCGAGGAGCAGGGCGCCACGCCCACCTTCCTCGGCTATGGCGGGTTCCCCGCAAGCAGCTGTATTTCCGTGAACAACGTGGTGATCCATGGCATACCGGGAAAAGACATTCTCCTCAAGCACGGCGACATTGTCAGCATTGACATCGGCGCCACCTATGAAGGCTTTGTGGGAGACAACGCCTGGACCTTCCCGTGCGGAGACGTTTCCGCCGAGGCGCAGGCGCTGATGGACGCAACGCGCGAAGCCCTGTTCGAGGGCATTGCCGCCGCGAAGCCGGGCAACCGGATTGGCGATGTCGGCAGCGCGGTGCAGCGGTATGTCGAAGCTCGCGGCTACTCAGTGGTACGGCAGTTTGTCGGCCACGGAGTAGGCGCGAAGATGCATGAAGACCCTGCGGTTCCCAATTTCGGCACGCCGGGAAGAGGCGTGCGCCTGCTGCCGGGCATGACGATCGCGATTGAACCGATGATCAACGCGGGCGTCAAGGAGGTCCGCACCCTGAAAGACGGGTGGACCACCGTCACGGCAGACGGCAAGCTCTCCGCTCACTTTGAACATTCCGTGGCCATCACCCCGGACGGCCCCGTCATTCTGACGCTGCCGGACTGAGGCGCCCTATGGAATGGGTGAGAGGGCTGGTAGTCCGCGCGGCTGCCGGCCGCGACAGGGGCGGGTTTTTCACCGTGCTTGGCGCGGAAGGCAATTTTGCCCTGATCTGCGACGGCAAACGCCGCAGCCTTTCAAGGCCGAAGCGCAAGAACAGGAAGCATCTGTTCCCCACCGCAGCCGTGCTGGACGAAGCTTCATTGCAGACAGACCGTGAGATTCGGAAGGCCCTTTCCGCCCTGGGCGCGGGCCGTTCCAATGAAGGAGGCTTTTGAAATGTCGAAACAGGACGTGATTGAGACCGAAGGGACCGTTGTGGAGGCCCTGCCGAACGCCATGTTCAAGGTAGAGCTTCCGAACAAGCACCAGGTGCTGGCCCACATTTCGGGCAAGCTGCGGATGAACTTCATCCGCATTCTGCCCGGCGACAAGGTGACGATTGAGCTTTCTCCTTACGATCTCACCCGCGGCCGCATCACCTGGCGTTCCAAATAAGATCCGCCTTTGGCCGGGGAGCCGGCCGGCTGACAATACCGCTCCAAAGGAGGGCGCAGAAATGAAAGTAAGACCTTCTGTGAAGAAAATTTGCGAGAAGTGCAAAATCATCAAGCGCAAGGGGAAGATCATGGTCATTTGTGAGAACCCCAAGCACAAGCAGCGCCAGGGCTAAGGCGCAACACAGCATTTGGAGGTGCAACCAGAATGGCGCGTATATCCGGTATCGACCTGCCCAGAGACAAGCGCATTGAAATTGCGTTGACGTATATTTACGGCATTGGCCGCAAGACCGCCACCGACATCTGCGCCGCGACCGGCGTGAATCCCGACGTTCGCGTGCGCGACCTGAGCGAAGACGATGCTGCCAAGCTCAGAGAGTATATCGACCACAACTGCCACGTGGAAGGCGACCTGCGCCGCGAAGTGGCGTTCGACATCAAGAGACTGATTGAAATCGGTTCCTACCGCGGCCTGCGTCACCGCAAAGGCCTGCCGGTGAGAGGGCAGCGTTCCAAGACGAATGCCCGCACCCGCAAGGGCCCCCGCAAGACGATGGCCAACAAGAAGAAGTAAGTAGGGAGGGAATAAGATGGCACAGCAGAAAGGCGCTAAGAAGGCGGCCACCGTCCGCCGCCGCCGCGAGCGCAAGAATATCGACCGTGGCGCTGCGCATATCCAGTCCACGTTCAATAACACCATTGTCACCATTACCGACACCCAGGGCAACGCTGTTTCCTGGGCCAGCTCCGGCGAGCTGGGCTTCCGCGGCTCCAGAAAGAGCACGCCCTTCGCCGCTCAGACGGCTGCTGAGACTGCCGCCCGCGTGGCGATGGAACATGGCATGAAGTCGGTTGAGGTTTACGTGAAGGGCCCCGGCGCCGGCCGTGAAGCCGCTATCCGCGCCCTTCAGACCACCGGTCTGGACGTAACCATGATCAAGGACGTCACGCCGATCCCGCACAATGGATGCCGTCCTCCGAAGAGAAGAAGAGTATAATTGAAGGAGGAAGAAAATTATGGCTAAGAATACGCAGCCTATCCTCAAGCGTTGCAAGACGCTGGGCCTTTCCCCGGCCGTGCTCGGCTATGCCAAGGAGACGAACCGCCACCAGAAGCAGCAGTTCCGCCGCAAGCAGTCCGAATATGCCACGCAGCTGAACGAGAAGCAGAAGGTCAAGTTCATTTACGGCGTGCTGGAAAAGCAGTTCCATCATTATTATGAGGAAGCCGCCCGCAAGCAGGGCGTCACCGGTGAAAACCTGCTGACCGAACTCGAGCGCCGCCTGGACAACGTTGTGTATCGCCTGGGCTACGCCACGACCCGCCGCGAGGCCCGCCAGCTCGTGAACCACGGCCACTTCACCGTGAACGGCAAGCGCGTCAACATCCCTTCCTATCAGGTGAAGGAGGGCGAGGTCATCGCCATCTGCGAGAAGTCCCGCAGCAGCACGCGCATCAAGCAGATCCTCGAGCAGGAGGCCAAGCGCGCCCTGCCGAAGTGGCTCGAGAAGTCGAACGACGGCTACGAGGGCAAAGTGCTCGCGATGCCCGTCCGCGATGACATCGATTACGAGGTCGCGGAACATCTGATCGTAGAGTTGTACTCCAAGTAATGCCTGTCCCCTGGGCGGATCCGGCTTGCCCGGTCCGCTGCGGGGCTGCATGACAGCATCATGGCGGGCGCTGCTTGCTGCCTGCCGGTGTATGAAAAGGAGGTTCGCTAATGATCGAGATAGAGAAGCCGAAGATTGACACGGAAGAGCTTTCTGCCGACGGAAGATACGGCAGGTTCGTGGTGGAGCCGCTGGAGCGCGGCTTCGGCAACACGCTGGGCAACAGCCTGCGCCGCGTGCTGCTTTCCTCCCTGCCGGGCGTTGCCGTGACCTGCGTTAAGATCGACGGCGTCCTGCACGAGTTTTCCACGATCCCCGGCGTAAAAGAGGACGTGACGGAAATCGTCCTCAATATTAAGGGCCTCACGGCCAAACTGCACTGCGACGGTCCGAAGACGGTTGAAATTTCCGCCGAAGGCCCGTGCGAGGTGACGGCCGACGCGATCAAGTGCGACAGCGAGGTCGAGATCCTCAACCCCGAAATGCACATCGCCACTCTTGGCGAGGGCGCGAAGCTGTATATGGAGCTTACGCTCGACAAGGGCCGCGGCTACGTGCCCGCCGAGCGCAACAAGCAGAGCATGGCGAACGCCGTCATCGGCGAGCTTCCGGTTGACTCCATCTACACCCCTGTCTATAAGGTGAATTATAATGTTGAGCAGACACGCGTGGGCCAGAGCCTGAACTTCGACAAGCTCACCCTCGAAGTGTGGACGAACGGCGTGATCAACGCGCAGGAGGCCGTTTCCCTGGCCGCCCGCATCCTCACGGAACACCTCAATCTCTTTGTGGATCTGTCCGATAAGGGCAGCAGCACCGAGATCATGGTGGAGAAGGATGACAAGGGCAAGGAAAAGGTGCTGGAGATGACGATCGAGGAGCTCGATCTCTCCGTGCGCTCCTTCAACTGCCTCAAGCGCGCCGGCATCAACACCGTGGAGGACCTGCTCAACAAGTCCGAGGATGACATGATGAAGGTCCGCAACCTCGGCCGCAAATCCCTCGAGGAGGTCATTTGGAAGCTGGCCTCGCTCGGCTTCAGTCTCCGCAAGGATGACGAATAACGCATAACGAGGTAAAGGAGTGAATTTCGATGCCAGGAACCAGAAAACTGGGAAGAACCACCAGCCACCGCACGGCCATGCTGCGCGCCCTGGTGACCTTCCTGCTTGAAAATAACAAGATCGAAACCACCGACACCCGCGCCAAGGAGGTCCGCTCCCTGACGGAGAAGATGATTACGATCGCGAAGAACGACACCCTTCACAACCGCCGCCTTGTGCTGGCGTTTGTCACGAAGGAGGACGTCGTGAACAAGCTCTTCAACGAGATCGCGCCCAAGTATGCCGACCGCAACGGCGGCTACTGCCGCATCACGAAGATCGGCCCCCGCCGCGGCGACGCCGCCGAGATGTCCATCATCGAGCTGATCTGAGCCTTCAAAGGCCTTCGAAGCCATTTCATCCCCGGGCCCTGCGCAAACCGCGCGGCCCGGGGATTTTTTTGCCCGTGCGGCTCCGCCCTCCGGCACGGGGCGACGCCCGCCCGCCGCGCGTGTCTTTCGCGTGTTTTTCATGATCTGATAACTATTTGTGAATTCCCAGGCTTTTAAGTTGATTTTGCATTGCAAACAGCGTATACTATAAGTGCAATAAACTTGAAAGGGGCTGCTACAATGGCTGCTACGACCAATTTCAGTGTCCGTATGGACAGCGAGCTCAAAAAGGAATGCGAAGCGCTTTACAGCGAATTGGGCATGACCCTCACCACGGCGATCAATGTCTTCCTGCGCCAGTCGCTCCGCAGCGGCGGCTTTCCCTTTGAAGTCAGGCTGGAACAGCCCAACAAGGAAACCATCGCCGCCATGCTGGAAGCGGAGCGGATTGCAAAGGATCCCAGCGTGAAAGGCTACAACGACCTTGACGAGTTGTTTGCGGAGCTGAAAAAATGAGAAAGACAAAGTACACCGTCAAATACACGACTGCCTTTAAAAAAGAATATAAAAGGGCGATCAAACGCGGACTGAAAATCGAGTTACTGGAACGGGTTGTAGAACTGCTTTCCATGGGCGAAAAGCTGCCGGAGAAAAGCAAAGACCACGAGCTTGGCGGTGATTGGGTGGGGCATAGGGAATGCCACATTCTGCCGGACTGGCTGCTCATCTACCGCATTGAGGACGATGTGCTGGTGCTGACGCTGGCCCGCACCGGGACGCACAGCG
>CAKNKY010000012.1 GCA_930987725.1 uncultured Anaeromassilibacillus sp.
CCTTGTTGCCGTGGCGGCCGGCCATCTTGTCGCCCACGGAGATCTTTCTCTTCTGGGCGATGTAACAGCGCACAACCTTGTTGACGCCAGGGCTCAGCTCGTTGTTGCTGTTTTCACGGGTGAAGACCTTCACGTCCACAACAATGCCGTACTCGCCGTGCGGCACACGCAGGGAGGTATCGCGCACCTCGCGCGCCTTTTCACCGAAGATGGCACGCAGCAGCCGCTCCTCCGCGGTGAGCTCGGTCTCGCCCTTCGGCGTCACCTTGCCGACGAGAATATCGCCCGCGCGCACCTCAGCGCCCACGCGGATGATACCTTCTTCGTCGAGATCGCGGAGCAGGTCCTCGTTCACGTTCGGAATATCACGCGTGATTTCCTCCGGCCCGAGCTTCGTGTCACGGGCTTCGAGCTCGTACTCCTCAATGTGGATGGAGGTGTACACGTCGTCGCGCACAATCTTTTCGCTGATCAGAACGGCGTCCTCGTAGTTGTAGCCTTCCCAGGTCATGAAGCCGATGAGGGCGTTCTTGCCGAGGCTGATCTCGCCGTCCTTCGTGGCGGGGCCGTCGGCGATCACATCGCCGGCCTGAATGCGCTGGTTCACTTCCACAACAGGGATCTGGTTGATGCAGGTCGCCTGGTTGGAACGCATAAACTTGATGATGTGATAGACATCCGTTTCCCCGTCGTCGCGGGTGACGCGGACTTCGTCTGCGCTCACGCTGCGGACAACGCCGGCGTGCTTTGCAATGACACACACACCGGAGTCAACGCCGGCCTTGTATTCCATGCCGGTACCGACAATAGGAGCCTCCGTGCGCAGCAGCGGCACAGCCTGCCGCTGCATGTTGGAACCCATGAGGGCGCGGTTGGCGTCATCGTTTTCGAGGAACGGAATCATGGCCGTTGCCACAGACACAACCATGCGCGGCGAAACGTCCATGAAGTCGGCGCGCTCGCGCTCCACTTCCACGAAGTTGTCACGGTGACGGGCGTTGACCTTCGCATGCAGGAAATGGCCTTCCTCATCGAGCGGCTCATTTGCCTGCGCCACGATGTATTCGTCCTCCATGTCGGCCGTCATATAGACAACCTCACGGGTGACGATGCCGGTCTTATGATCGACGCGGCGGAACGGGGCTTCGATGAAGCCATACTCATTGATGCGCGCAAAGGTTGCCAGGTAGGAAATCAGGCCGATGTTCGGGCCTTCAGGCGTTTCAATTGGGCACATGCGGCCGTAGTGGCTGTAGTGCACGTCGCGGACCTCGAATCCGGCACGGTCACGGGACAGGCCGCCCGGGCCGAGTGCGGAGAGACGGCGCTTGTGCGTCAGCTCGGCAAGCGGGTTCGTCTGATCCATGAACTGAGACAGCGGCGAGGAGCCGAAGAACTCCTTGATGGCCGCCACGACAGGCCGGATGTTGATGAGGGAATGCGGCGTGAGGGCATCCGGATCCTGGGCCTGCAGCGTCATGCGCTCGCGGATGACGCGCTCCAGGCGGGAGAAGCCGATGCGGAACTGGTTCTGGAGCAGCTCGCCGACGGAGCGGATGCGGCGGTTGCCCAGATGATCGATATCGTCGAGACTGCCGAGGCCAACAGCCAGGCAGTTCATGTAGTTGATGGAGGCAAAAATATCATCGATGATGATGTGCTTCGGCACAAGCTCGTCCATTCGGGCAGTAATCATTTCCTTGAGCTCATCGTCGCTCTTGCAGGCGTCCAGAATTTCGGAGAGGACGGAGAAGCGGACGCGCTCATTGACGCCGCACTCCTTGTGCGCGTCGAAGGAAAGGAAATTGTTGATCTCCACCATGCCATTGGAGATGACCTTCACCTCACGCTCGTTTACGGTGAGATACACAACGCTGACGCCGGCGTTATCCATTTGCACGGCCTTGTCGTGGCTCACCATCTCTCCCGCTTCGGCCATGAGTTCGCCGGTAAGCGGATTGACTACGGGCTGTGCAAGGCACTGGCCGATGATGCGCCCTGCCAGGTTCAGCTTCTTGTTGTATTTGTAGCGGCCAACGCGGGAAAGATCATAGCGGCGGGCATCAAAGAACAGGCCGTTGATGTGCGACTGCGCACTTTCGAGCGTGGGCGGCTCACTGGGACGCAGGCGGCGGTAAACCTCAAACAGCGCCTCTTCCGTGGACTTGCAGGGATCTTTTTCGATGGTGGCGCGAATGCGATCGTCGTCGCCAAAGTAATCATAGATTTCAGAATCGGTACCGAGGCCAAGCGCACGAATGAAAACCGTAACGGGAATTTTACGGTTTTTGTCGATGCGGACATAAAAAACATCGTTCGCATCGTTCTCGTATTCCAACCAGGCGCCGCGATTCGGGATAACGGTGGAGCTAAACAGTTCCTTGCCTGTCTTGTCATAATCCATCTTATAGTATACGCCGGGGGAACGGACCAGCTGAGAGACAATGACGCGCTCTGCGCCGTTGATCACGAAAGTGCCGCTTTCTGTCATCAGTGGGAAATCACCCATGAACACTTCGGATTCCTTGATTTCTCCGCTCTCCTTATTGAGCAGCCGGGCGGTAACGTGCAGAGCAGCGGCGTATGTGGCGTCACGCTCCTTGCACTCCTCAACGCTATAGTTCGGCTTGTCGGTATCAAGCCTGTAGTCGACAAAGTCGAGCACAAGGTTGCCTGTGTAGTCTGTTATACCGGAGACATCTTTGAAGACTTCCTTCAACCCCTCATTCAGGAACCAGGCGTAGGAATTCTTCTGCACCTCAATCAGGTTAGGCATCCCCAGAACTTCGTCGATCCTGGCAAAGCTCATGCGGGTGTTCTTGCCAACCTTCACCGGTTTGACATTCACCATTGGCTCAATCACTCCATTCCTATATTTACCGCGGTGGCATAAAAAGCCCAAAACTTCCCTGCACCCTACGTTTTTCCGTGCACTTTGCAGAACCTCTTGCCTTTTTCAATAAACTGTGTTATGATAAAGGAAAGAATCCAGAGCACAGATTTCCATGATGATGCAGTATACTATTTTATAACAGGTTTTGCCGTTTGTCAAGGGGAAGCCCTAGAATTTCGTCCCATTTTTTGGGGCGTTTTTTTTATTTTCTCCCCTTTCAGAAGCGAAACAACGCAGAAAAAGCTCCCGCCCTCATGAGACGGGAGCTTTTTCTGCGTTTGTGCCCAAAAAGGTTTTTTGGGGCAGCCAACCGGCGGAAAATCCGCAAATCCTATTTATCGCCGGCCGGTCCGGCGCAAAGGCCGGCAAACGTGTAACTTTCCAATTTTTCCCGAACAGCATCGGCAATCTCAGCATACACGGCAGAAAACCGGCAGTCCGGCATGCGCGGACAGAAGGAATCCCCCCGGACGCAGCGGCTGAGGCAGTAAGGCCCTTCCACCAGCTCTATCACCTGGCGGAGCGTAATCTCCTCCGCCGGCCGCGCCAGACAATACCCGCCGCGCGCGCCTTTGAATGAGACGGCAAGCCTCCCCTGGACGAGTTTGCGGAGGATCTTCAGCGCAAAGCGCAGCGGCACCTGTGTCTTTTCGGCAATATATGCCGCATCGCGCCGCTGATCCTCTGTCACCAGGCAGGCAACAATCCGCACCGCATAATCTGCCTCCAATGTCATGTGCATGACACTATCCACACCCTTTCCGGGACCCTTAATCGAGAAAATCCTTCAACTTCTTGCTTCTGCTGGGATGGCGGAGTTTGCGCAGAGCCTTGGCTTCGATTTGGCGAATGCGCTCTCTGGTGACATTGAACTCCTGGCCGACCTCCTCGAGTGTGCGGGAACGGCCGTCCTCGAGGCCGAAACGCAAGCGCAGCACCTTTTCCTCGCGTGGCGTAAGCGTATCGAGCACATCGGAAAGCTGCTCCTTGAGAAGCGTGTGGGAAGCGGCATCCTGCGGGGCGGGCGCATCGTCATCCGGGATAAAATCGCCCAGATGGCTGTCTTCCTCCTCGCCGATCGGCGTTTCCAGAGAAACAGGCTCCTGTGCTACGCGCATGATTTCACGAACCTTGTCCACCGGCATATCGAGCTCTTCCGAAATCTCGTCCGCCGTCGGTTCATGGCCGTTCGTGTGCAGCAGCTGGCTGGAAACCTTCTTCACTTTGTTGATGGTCTCCACCATATGGACAGGAATGCGGATCGTTCTCGCCTGATCCGCGATGGCACGTGTGATGGCCTGGCGAATCCACCACGTGGCGTATGTGGAAAATTTGAAGCCTTTCGTGTAGTCGAACTTTTCCACGGCCTTGATGAGACCGAGGTTGCCCTCCTGGATAAGATCGAGAAACTGCATGCCGCGGCCTAGATACCGCTTTGCAATGCTCACGACAAGACGCAGGTTTGCCTCCGAAAGGCGCTTTTTGGCAGCCTCATCTCCATTGGAAATGCGGATGGCAAGATCAATCTCCTCTTCCGGCGTGAGAAGCGGCACACGGCCAATCTCTTTCAGATAGACTTTCACAGGGTCGTCAATCGCGATGCCGTCCGTATTGAGAGCGTTGTCGAGATCCTCCCCGTCTTCATTCTGCGCCAGAAACTCGATTTCATCGAGGGGCGCATCGTCAATGCTGTTCTCCACAAGTTCTATGCCCTGTGATTCCAGCGTATCATAAAACTTTTCGAGCTGTTCGGGCTCAAAGTCCAGCTCGCCGATAGCGTCTAGAATTTCCGTCGTCGTGAGTTGGCCTTTCGCCTTTCCCTGTTCAATCAATTCACGGATCACAGTTTTTTTATCCGGTGCTCCCATTGCGATTCCCCCTGGTCTCATTTTTTCTGCTTCCGCAGCGCGTCAAGATACCCCATCAGCTCTTCCGGCCGTTCGCCTTCGGCTGCCATGCGGGCTTTCCGCGCTGCCTGTTCTGTCGTTAAAACCTGAATGTATTCCATGACATCCCGCTCGGAAGCAGGGACGTCGTGATACCTTGCCATCATCCTCGCAACGGAGGAAAGCTCCTCTTCTGAAAAGAAGCTGGCGAGCGAGGAGAGCGAAAGCTCAGCCCCCGCTTCCAGTTTGCCCAGAAGCGCCTCATAAACACGCCTGTTAAAGGCTGTCACAAAACGTTCCGGTTTAAGCCGGCCGCGCACAAACCCGGCAAGCTCCGGAAAGCGGAGCATCGCGGAAAGAATCGCTTCTTCTGCGGCAGCGGCGCGCAGATTGCCGGCTTTTTCCGGATTCACGCGGTCCCGCAGGCCCACGGCGTCCTGCTGAATGGTACGGAACTCCTTTTTCTGCGCTTCGCTCCTCCGCTTGCGGGAAACCTTGTCGATCTGGCGAAGAACGGCAGAGCGATCCACGCCCATCTCAGCCGCAAGTTTTCCGGCATAGACCTCCTGCTCGATGCGGCTGCCAAGCGTGGCAAGCACCTCCGAGGCAGCTGTGAGAAACGCCACGCGGCCGACGGCGCTGTCCGGCGGATGCTCCATGCGCAGCTTCTGCAGGCGATACTCCACATCGTTGCCTGTGTTCTCCAGCAGATTCTTGAAGCGGGCATATCCCTGTTCCCCGTAGGATCGGATGTATTCATCCGGGTCTTTCCCGTTCGGCACCGTGAGCACCTTCACAAGAAGGCCCGCCTCCCGCAGCATAGGAATCGCGCGGGACGTGGCGCGCTGGCCGGCTTCGTCGGAATCATAACACAGCACAACCTCGCGCGCATAGCGCGCCATCAGCCGTGCCTGTTCCCCCGTGAGCGCCGTACCGAGCGTGGCCACGGCCGTGGGGAACCCAGCCTGATGCAGAGAAATCACGTCCATATATCCCTCTGCCAGAATCATCTGTCCGCCGGAAGCGGCGTCCTTTGCAAAATTCAGCGCAAAGAGCGTGCTTCCTTTCCGAAAGGATAGCGTATCGGAGGTGTTGAGATACTTTGGTTTCGCGTCGCCCATGACGCGGCCGCCGAAGGCCACCACATTGCCGCGCAGGTCAATGATGGGAAACATGACGCGATTGGAAAAGCGGTCCACCGCGCCGCCGCTGCGGCCCCGGAACGCCACATTTGCCCGGATCAGCTCCTCTTCCGTAAATCCCTTTTTTCGCAGGTAATTCACGAGAGAAAATCGATCCGGGGACGCGAAGCCGAGGCCAAAATGGCGAATGGTTTTCTGTGTGAGGGAGCGGGACCGGAGATATTCCAAACCGGGCCGCCCCGCCTCACTGTTCAGCGTACTGAAAAAGAAACGGGCCGTTTCGCGGTTGATTTCCAGAATCCGCATGCGCTGCCGCGCCATGCCGTCGTCCACATTGTTTTCCGGCACCTGCAGCCCGGCCCGATCGGCCAGGAAACGGACAGCTTCCATGTAATCAAGATTTTCAATTTTGCGGATGAAGGTGATCACATCTCCGCCTGTATGACAGCCGAAGCAATAAAAGGAACCGTTATCGGGATAGACGTTGAAGGAAGGCGTTTTTTCCCCGTGAAAAGGACAAAGCCCCACAAGATTGCGCCCCGAACGGCGGAGCGTGACATAAGAGGAGACAATATCAGTGATATCACTGCGGAGTTTCAGCTCTTGGATAAAAGCGTCCGGCAGCGGCATTGTTCTCTCTCCTCCTTTCTCTTCCGGCAATCATATCAATCCTGCGGCAGCGGGACTTCTGTGTTCCAGGGCTTCGGCACAAACAGCGACTGAAACAGGTGAACAGCGTAATGATCCGTCATGCCTGCTATGTAATCGCAGGCGGCGCGTTCCACGCCTTCTTTCTCCGCAATGGCGCGCATGTCTTCCGGCAGGTGGTCCGGTTTGCAGAGATAGCGGTAAAGTGTTTCCATCAAAAAAGGAACCTTCCGCTCTTCCCTCTTTGCCTTCGGATTCAGATAGACAGATTGGAACATGAAGGCATACAGGCAATCAAATGCTTCCTGCACTTCCTGATCCATGGCAATCGTCTGCGGAGTGCTGTTCTCCACGGCGGAAAGTACGAGCGTATCAATGCGGCGCGATTTCGTTTCTCCCAGCACACGGAGCGCCTCCTGCGGGAGGTCGCTTTCATGAAGCACACCTGCCCGCTCTGCGTCGTCGATATCATGGTTGATGTAGGCGATGCGGTCCGCCAGCCGGACAATGCGCCCCTCCAGCGTGGCGGCCTCCGTCCCCTTTGTGTGGCACAGGATACCGTTGCGCACCTCCCACGTCAGGTTCAGGCCCTGGCCGTCCTTTTCAAGCTTCTCCACAACGCGCACGCTCTGCTCATAATGGCGAAAACCGCCGGGCACAAGCTCGTTGAGCGATCGCTCCCCCGCGTGGCCAAAGGGCGTGTGCCCAAGATCATGTCCAAGCGCAATGGCCTCGGTGAGATCCTCATTGAGGCAAAGCGCGCGCGCAATGGTGCGTGCAATCTGCGCCACCTCCAGCGTATGTGTAAGACGCGTGCGGTAATGATCGCCTTCCGGCGAAAGAAAAACCTGCGTCTTGTGCTTGAGGCGGCGGAACGACTTGCAGTGGATGATGCGGTCTCTGTCCCGTTGATACGGTGTGCGCAGCGGGCTATCCTCCTCCGGCCTTTCGCGGCCGCGCGTCTCCGAAGAAAACGAAGCGCAATCCGCAAGGATTTCCCTCTCCTGCAGCTGAATGCGTTCCCGAACCGTCATGAACCGTCCCTCCTCTGCCGCAGAACAGGCCAATCTTCCGGGCACAGCCTGCCCCATTTTATTCTATTATTATATACGCTATTTTTTACGATTTCCCTTTTTTTGCGTAAAAAAACAGAAAACAGGGCCCCTCATGTCATGGCAAAGAACTGCTCTCCTAATGTTTCCACCGCACACTGGCCGCAGGTGGCATCTGCAAGGGCTGTCTGCAGGCGCGGCAGAGCTTCCGGCACAATGTGAAACCGGAGCACCACGTTTTCTCCAAACTCATCGCCGTCGGAAACGCCTCCGTGTTCCGGGATCAGGGCGGCGACACGTCCATACTGGCTGTAGGAGCAGGTCAGCTGTGCAAGTGTACAGACGCGCATCACCGCGATGCCCGCCTGCTGCAGCGCGAGAGACACCGTGTGAGAATACGCCCGCACCAGGCCGCCAGCACCGAGAAGCGTGCCGCCGAAATAACGCGTGACAACGGCAATCACATCCGTCACACCGGATTTGCGAAGCACATCGAGCGAAGGAAGACCGGATGTGCCCTGCGGTTCCCCATCGTCAGAATAGCGCTGCGCACTTCCCTCGCGAACGCGGTATGCATATACGTTGTGACTGGCGTCCCAATACCGGGCACGCATCTCAGCCAGGAAAGCAAGCGCATCCTCCTCCGTGGAAACCGGGCGTACATGGCCGATAAAACGCGATTTCTTTTCTACAAATTCCACATCGGCTGCGCGAAGGATCGTTTTGTATTCGTCCATAACCCCTCCAAACTGATAAAAACATAGGCGGCGCACCCAAATGCGCCGCCTATGCAAATCCTGAAAGAGAAGACATCACTTGTCCATGCCGTAACGCTTTTTGAACATATCAACGCGACCGCTGGTGTCGACAAGCTTCTGCTTGCCCGTAAAGAACGGGTGGCACTTGGAGCAGATTTCAACATGGATATCCTTTTTGGTGGACCGGGTCTTAATCACATTCCCGCACGCGCAGGTAATAGTCGTCTCTTCATACTGCGGATGGATCTTTTCCTTCATCGTTGTCACCTCTTTCACGTGTACTGCGACTTAACATTGAGATTTTACCACAAGGAGTTGGAAAAAGCAAGTATCTTTTTTACTTTTTTCGCGCAAAGGCCTCACGCCGTCTGGGGCCTGCGCGGTTTATACATCCATGGCAGCGTCCGCCAGAGGCGGATACGCTTGCGCAGCTCAAACGGCGTGGCGGCGCCGCAGCGCAGGAATTGCCTGGCCCCGTTCACCTTCAGCAGGCCCTGCACAGCACCATACCCATTGCCCTCGCGCAGCAGGAGATCCACACACCACATCACTGCCTCGGGAAGCCGCCTTTCCCGCAGGAGAGCGCTGAGCCTGATGTCGTTCGGCAGACGGGATTCCACATATTCCGTGACGCGAAGCAGGGCCTCCACGCGTTGGAACGCGGCGGAGCCTGCCGGCTTCTGCGGCCCGCGGCGCAGCTCATAGGTCGTGTCACGCCTGAGTTCCACGCCGCACCGCACCGCACACTCGGCATCGCAAAAGCAGCGAAGCAGGAATTCTTCAGAGTAGCCGTATTCACATGATTCCGTGAACTGGATGCGCCGCTGATCCAGAAAAGCTCGCCGCAGCAAAATGGCGGAGATGTCAACGGCAAGCTTATCTTCCAGAATGGCCTGCAAGCAGACGGAGCCCGGAACGGGCGCCCCTTCTTTTCCAAACGGCTCCCCCGCAGCCGTGCCGAATACGATGTCAGCGTTGGCAGCCTGGGCGGCCTCACAATACGGACGCAGAAAATCGCGGAACAGCCGCCGGGCAAACACAAACGAAACATAATTGCCAGAAGCACGCGACAAGGCCGTGTTCAGCGCAGAAGCAACGGTGCCGTCACCGCTTTGGATTACGGCGCCGGGAATGTTCAGCTCCTTGATGGAGCGCAGCGACTCCCATACCGTTTTGTCACGGGAGGCCATGTCCACCACAATCAATTCCGTGCTGAGGCCCTCGGTTTGTTCTGCTGCAAGACGTAGGATGCCGCCGATTTCCTTGGCTAAATTTTTAACGGGCAAAATAACAGAAAGGGTACAGAGCTCCATCGGTTCAAACACTCCTTTCCGATGGTTGAAGGCTTTTTGCCGTTAGTCCGGCTTTTCTTCTTCCTCTTTTTCTTTCTGGGAGGCCGGAGGTTCCGTACGCGTCACAGTCAGCTCCGTGGCATGATGGGCAGTCCCCCTTGTCACGGTGATATGCAGGTTTTCAAAATGGAAGCTGTCCCCCACCGCAGGGATCTTCTCGAGTTTTTCCATCACCCATCCGTTGACCGTCACACAGTCATGGTCGTCATCGGAAGCCTTCACACCGAGAAAATCAAACATCTCATCCAAATCGGCACGGCAGTCAATTTTATAAGTCGTGTCATTGATCTTCTGAAAATAATTCACAACCTCGTCGTGTTCATCCCAGATATCGCCCACCAGTTCCTCAATGATGTCTTCCATCGTGACAACGCCTTCGGTGCCGCCAAACTCGTCCACCACAACGGCCATATGCACTTTATAGTGCTGCAGCATGCGGAGCAGATCGGAAATCTTGACCGTTCCGCTGATGTAAAGCGGCTTCGTCTCAATTTCCTCAAGGGAAGTCTTGCCTTCATACAGCGCACAAAAATAATCCTTTTCGTGGATAACGCCCACAATATTGTCGATCGACTCTTCGTATACGGGAAGACGAGAGAACGAATGCTCCTCAAAAATTTTAGCAATCTCTGCAAACGGGGTTTCTTTGTCCACACCGACAAGGCCGACGCGCGGGGTGAGAATCTCACGGGCGTCCACGTCATCGAATTCAATGGCAGAGCGGATGAGCTCCCCATTCTCCTCGTCAATGCCGCCCTCGTTCTGTGCTTCGTCCACAATGGTAATGAGTTCCTCATGCGTCATAGGATCTTCAGTTTTGTGCTTGAATGTACGGCTGAGCAGCTTGCGCCATTGCATAAAAATAAAATTAATGGGCGTGAGAATCGTCATCAACACCCGAAGGATAGGTGCGGAAAAGCGCGCAAACCCTTCCGCGTGCTCCTTTGCCACACATTTCGGCGAGATTTCACCGAAAATCAGAACCACGATTGTCATCACCGCTGTGGAAACGGAGGCAGCCGTATCCGGATTCTTTAGGAGAGCAGTAAAAACAAGTGTGCCGAGCGTGGCGGACGCAATGTTCACGATGTTGTTTCCGATCAAAATGGTGGTGAGCATTTTATCATAATTTTCGGAAACTTTCAGCACAAGCGCCGCTTGGGAATCTCCGTTTTCCGCCAGCGTTTTAAGGCGGATGCGGTTCACCGTGGTGAATGCCGTTTCCGAAGCAGAAAAGAAACTGGAAAACACCACACAGATGAGAATGCCAACGACATAGCCGACGATCGATAGGTCGCCCATAATAAAAACAAACTCCTTTGGGGGAAATATCCCCTTAATTCAATCGCACAGGAAAAACAAAGGCGGCTTCACAGGAAACACGCCGCCCCTATTCCATGTACTACTAAATTATTTTATCATACCTCCTGCGCCGATTGCAACGTCTTTCTCCGTCTGCGCGGACGGGTGCGGACCAGCGGCGGCGCATCACATGGCCTTCTTCTGGATTTCCAGGATTCTTTGACAGAAAACCGTCTTTTGCGTCCTTATTTTCACCCTGATGGCTTCCCATGTTTCATTCAAAAAAAATTTGACTTTTTTTGAAAAAGGGGGTTGATTTTTCAAAAAACATATGATATTCTAATAAAGCTGTTTCGCAGGAAACGCATGGGGCATTAGCTCAGCTGGGAGAGCGCCACACTGGCAGTGTGGAGGTCAGCGGTTCGATCCCGCTATGCTCCACCAAATGCAATCCAGACGAACACAGTTAAAATTTATTTTTTTCGCTGGTACATTCGTCTTGGTATGTCCGAAGCGGGCAAAAGAATGAAAAACGGTTGCTGTGCAGATGAAAAGCACGGCAACCGTTTTTTGTTTTGTTATCACATAAATTCGTATGCTCTGCAACGCTCCGAAGCGCCGAAATACTGAACATTTCAGCCCACGGAAAACCCGAAAAATCAGGGGCTGGTAGAAATAAGCTATTCACACAGCATCACACTGCTTTTACATAGCCATAGTAGCCGTTTTTTGCAACGGGAAACCGTTTTTCACGCAGCGTATCTTTCCTTGATTTTCCAATTATATAATATGTTTGCCCATTCAGTGCGAACATAAAAAGGGGGATACATATGAAAGTGAAAATCGTGAGAAAGAAAAAGAGCCGGGAAGTGCTGCGCTGCATCAATGTCAATCTAAATTCCATCATAACAAAAACCAGAACATTTTATGTCTGCAGCTGCAGCAAATCATCGCATTGCTGCGCAAAATAATGAAATAAACAAGCAGAAGGGGCTTGCAGGCAACATCATGCCGCAAGCCCCTTCCCTTATCCTATTCCTTTTTATTTTCTCCTCCGCTGCTCGTTTGATCGCCGCCCATCCGCCAGCTCCTGCAGAGCCTGCAGTGCCCCGGCAAGCCAACCCGTCACGCGCCCGCCTCCTCCTCAGGAGCCCAAACACCGGAGACAGCCATCTGCGAGAGCGCCTGCGTAATGCGCGAGCGGATGAGCCTCGCCGCCGTCCGTCTCGTCTCGCTGTCCGTGTGGTCGGAGACAAGCTGTGCCAGCGCTTCGCCAAGGCCAAACGACGACGTTCGGAAGAACCCGTGCCCCCCGCGGCGGGCATGATGTGCTTTTTCGCCCCGCAGAGAGGCAGGCAGATCCCGTGAGCGCCCTTTGTGTGCGGCCCTGCGCTCCGTGAGCAGCAGGGGCCGCACACAGCCGGATCCCATTTGAAAGCTCCCTTCCTCTTGAAAGCGGGCAGAAAAAAAGAGGCGCTCCCTTGCGGGAAAACCTCTGCATCATCATTGTAGATCAAGAATGGCTTTGCATTCAAGAAGACAAATGCGGACAAACGCGGCCCAACGTAGGTGTTGCAATGATATGCAACAAAGCAGAGAAAGAAATAGCGAACAGGAGTGACCTGTGTTAAGGTAGAGTTATCCAGACAAAACCAAAAGGCAGGTGTCACCCTATTCGCTATGAACAAGATAACACAGACCATGCAGTTTAGGCAAGCAGTAATTGAGTATTCAAACAAATACGGCGTCACCGCAGCAGCTATTCGTTACCGGTTGAACCGGCAGTATATCTACCGTTGGCGCAAGCGGTACGATGGTACACTCCAATCGCTGGCAGACCGCTCTCACCGGCCGCATCATCATCCAAACCAGCACACACCGGAAGAAATCAAGCTCATCCTGAACATGCGCCGCCGCAACCTGAACACCGGGATCATTGTGCTGTGGGTCAAGCTCAGGCAAAAAGGTTGCACCCGATCCATGGCTTCTCCGTCATGATCCGGCGACGCTTACGCTTCTTTTCCGGCGCGGTCAAGGCTGCCGCAATAAATGCCAACATTGAACCGCCTAAAAGTGCCGGGGTCTACACAAAGGCATCCTTCTTCCTGATCCCCATAATCAGGCTGTCATGGTACACACCGTCCTGCAATTCCCGGGATGGCACAACGAACAAATCCTGAAACCCGGCCTTACGGTAGCAGCGGAGCGCCCTCGTATTGTGGGTTTTGGGGTCAATCATCACAGCGTCGGCTCCATAGCGGTCAAATAGGGCGTGAAGCAGCAGCTTCAGCGTCCTCGTCCCCAGCCCGCGGCCGCGCAGGGCGGTTTCCCCCAGGAACATGTCAATCCCGAACACGGCGTCTTCAGGCCCGGCAAACGCATCATACCCAGCCTGCGGAATTTCAAAATACGCAGCGTCCAGCGTGCAAAACTGGCAATACCCAACGGCGCGGCCCTCGTACTCCATGAAGCATGGCCACACCTGTTCCCGCAGGTTTTCCCGGTATTCCTCCACAACCCTTTCGTACGTAAAACGGACCGTCATTCCCTCCCAGTATTTCATGGTTTCCGGGTCGGTCATCCATTGCAGATACTGTTGAAAATCCGTCTCCTCCGCCCGCATGGAACGGATAACAACGGCGCCGTCCGCCGCGAGAATTCCCTGCGGCTGAGGCGTTGCTTTCCTTGCCATAACGCTCCCTCCTTTTGCAGCTTTCTTTCACAGTATAACACAGCACAGCGCGCAAGAAAGCCCGCCGCCAGGCTGAGAAAATCTTCCAGTCCGGGCGGCGGGCACAGGATAAGCGAAACGGAACGGGGTCAGGTCGGCGGCTGCTCCGCGTAATACTGCGCCTGCGCGTTCCACAAGCGGGCGTAGAGGCCGTCCTCCTGCGAGACGAGCGCTTCGTGGCTGCCACGCTGCACAATCTGCCCCTCATCGAACACGACAATCTCGTCGCAGAACCGGCAGGAGGAAAGGCGGTGGCTGATATACACCGCCGTACGGTTCCCAACCATACGGTTGAAACCCGTGTACACTTCGTATTCCGCCACCGGATCGAGCGCTGCCGTCGGTTCGTCGAGCACGAGGAAAGGCGCGTCTTTGTAGAGCGCCCGGGCCAGCGCAATCTTCTGCGCTTCCCCGCCGGAGATCTCCACCCCGTCCTCCTCAAAATCCTTATAGAGGCTGGTGTAAAGCCCTTTGGGCAGTTCCTGCAATCGAGTTCCAAATCCGGCCTGCTCCAGGCACGCCCTCGCCCTCTCCTCGTCCACCTCCACGCTGGCGGCTACATTCTGCCCAAGCTCAAACGAGAAGAGCTTGAAGTCCTGAAACACCACAGAAAAGAGCGAGAGGTACTCCTCGTAGTCATACTTGCGGATGTCGATGCCGTTGAGCAGGATTTCTCCCTCCGTTGGGTCATAGAGTCGGCACAACAGCTTGATGAACGTCGTCTTGCCGCTGCCGTTTTTCCCCACCACGGCCAGCCGCTCCCCCACGCGGAATTTCAGGTTCACATGGCGCAGCGCCCAGGTATCGGTACCCGGATACCGGAACGACACGTCCCGGCATTCGATCTCATACTCCATGTCCCCTCCCTCGCAGAACGCGCGCTTTTCCACCGGGAGGGAACCCTTTTGCAGGACGTCTTCCAAATCCAGATAGGATTCCGTCGATTCCAGACGGCCGGCCGCAACCGTAAATTCCGTTATGGCAGCGAACAAATTGGCGGCAGCTTGGGAAAACTGGTACAGCACGCCCGCATAACGCACCAGGCTGCCGACGGTGAGGGCCCCTGCGGCAGTGCGAAGCGTAACCAGCAGATAGGCGAACAGCTGCATCAGCCCGGCGCAGAAGCCGGAGGAAAACCCAGAGGCGACATTATTGCGCACAATGCTCCGGATCCATCCCTGCATGGGATACTCCGCAGTCTGCATGGCTTGTTCCACCATCGGCTGCGCGCCGTACAGACGGATGTCCTTTCCGACATGGTAATCCATGGAGGTAAAATAACCTGCGGTGCTGCTTTTGGCCACCGGGACATCGGAGATGATTTTGTACTGCTGCTTTGTTTTCACACGGCCAAACGCAACGGAAAACACAAGCACGACAAGGAACGCGGCAAGCCACAGGGGCGTCAGCGAACCGCCGAGCACGCCGCCCGCCAGAAGCGGGATCAGCAGGCCCAGGGAAATCAGGCATGAAAACAGGGCGTTCATCAGCTCCGGCATGCCCCATGCCAGAGAGAAAAAGCCCGCTCCCCAGTTGGCGTCCAGAAGAATCCGCCCGCGCAGGTTGTTGGCGGCGGGACTTTCCAACTGCGGGTAATCGAGTTCCAGCGTTTTCATACTGACAAAGGAATCATATGTTTTTCCGCTTCGATCCGCATGTATGGCGACCTTCTTCTGCTCATAGGCTTGCGCGCAGGAAAGAAGAAATGCAGCCGCCAGGGCAAGCACAACCGTCGGTAAAAGCTCTTCAAACCGCAGCCCTGCCTGCAGTCCGTCCAGCACATAAGCGGAGAGCAAGATTCCCACATAGGGGATCGCCGCCTGCAGCAGGGCGCGCAGCACGCTGTGCACGACAAGGCCGCGGTCCATCCGCCAGACCATCCGGATCCCTTTCCAAAAACGCGCGCGGTCCTGTTTACGCTCCTTCATTTTCCGCAGCCCCCTTCTCCCGGTAATACCGGCTTTGCATCTCATATAGCTCCGCATAGCGGCCCCCGCTGCGCAGCAGCGTATCGTGCGTTCCCTCTTCCGCCGCACGTCCGTTTTCCAACAGGACGATTCGGTCGCAGAAACGCGTGGAGGCAAGGCGGTGGGAGATATACAGCACGGTCTTTCCGTCCGCCATCGTGCGGAACTGCTCGTAAGTCTCACTTTCCGCGATGGGATCCAGAGCCGCCGTCGGCTCGTCCAGAATGTAAACGGGCGCGTCCCGGTACAGCGCGCGGGCCATCAACAGCTTTTGTCTCTGCCCGCCGGAAAGCACTACGCCCTGTTCCTCCGTTTCACGCGTCATAGGTGTATCGATACCATAAGGCAGGGACGCTATCCTTTCCCAAAGGCCGACCTTCTTCAGGCAGGACTCCACCCGCGCGCGGTCTGTCCGGCCGGCAGGCTGCAGGGAAATCGTTTCCGCCACCGAAAAAGGCGGCAGGAAAACATCCTGAAAGACGGCGGAAAACAGCCGGAAGCGATCCTGCTTGCGCAACCGGTCCAGGCGGACGCCACCAACACGGATCTCGCCGGAATCAGGACGGTAAAAACCGCACAGGAGCTTGACAAGCGTCGTCTTGCCTGCGCCGTTGACACCCACCAGGGCAATCTTTTCGCCGGGACGGATCGTCAGGTTGAAATGATCCAGCACCCGTTTGCCGCCTTCGTAAGAAAAGCTCACGTCGCGAAATTCGATCGAGGATCCGTGCAAATCGGACAGCACAGCCGGATGCTCTGGCTCGGGCTCATCCGTCTGGTCAAAAAACGCGCGCAGATCGTTCATTTGCAGATTTGCCCCGTTCAGCTGGCCGAAGCTGTTTACCACGCTGGTGACAAAGCCGGAAAAGGAGGTCACCGCTCCAAAATAGAGCACAAAATCGGAAACGCCAATCCGCCCGCCCGTTACAGCGCCGGTCAGCAACCCATAAACCAGGCCATCCCGCACCAGAAGGACGGCCGCGTTCACCGCACCCGCACCAAAATAGCGGTTTTGGATCTTGCCAATCAGCGCGCTGCTCTGCCCAATCAGCCGATCGCGCAGACTGCGGAACCAGCTGCCCATCCCGTACAGGCGGATGTCCTTACCGAACGGCACGCTTCCGCCCGTATTGACCACATACCGCAGCTTGCGTTCCACCTGCGCCTGATCGTTGCGGCGGCTGTTTTCGTAAACCTGGGCGCGCCGCGTGGCCAACAGGCTGAGCAGCGAAAGCCCGGTGAGAAGCAAAATGAGAAGCGGGCTGAACGACGCCAGAATACCGGAATAAAGGAGAAAACACAGGATGTTCACCGCAATATCCCGGCAGGCGACCAGCATGACTGACGTGCCGGAAAAATCCCCAAAGTAAACAGAATTCCAGGCGCGCTGGTACTTTGTCTGCCCTGCCTCGCTTTCGATCACCCGGTAATCGCAGCTCAAAGACTGGTACAGCAGCCGCAGCTGAAAATAAGCGCGCATGTCGTTGTACAACATATACTGGCCGCGCGCAACCGACGAAGAAATCCCCATGCAAAGTGCTGTGAGCAGGCCGAAACCGCCCAGCGAAACAAGGACCTGCTCCAACCCTGCTTGGGACTGCGCCAGATCCACCGCTATTTTAGGCAGATAAATGCCAAACACAGGCGACACAACGGAGAACACAAGCTCCAATGCCAGGAACACCAGCAGAGACGGGTGCCCCAGGCGGATCTGCCCCAGCAAAAATGATATGTTCTGCAGGACATTATAAACAGGCTTTTCTTTCTGTGGTTTCATTTCTCCACCTCCCATGGTTATGATACCCTGCTTCTACCGGGATGTGTGGATTTTTACGCGAACGGCGTTTTTTTTGCACGAATGGTTACAGAGGCAGCAGCACCTCGGTGGCAAACGCCCCCTCTTCACTTTGGCGGTTGACGTAGCCGCCATATTTTTCCGCAATGCGATCCACACGCAAAAGGCCGTAGCCGTGCCCTTCCGTACCTTTTGTGGAGGCATATTTCCCGCCGCTCTTCCGCGCCGCGCCCGCCATCGAATTGGAAACGGAAAGATAGAGCTGATTTTTCAGCACGCCCAAAAACACGCGGATGAAGCGGTGTTCCTCCGGCGGCTGCCGCAGGCAGGCTTCCATGGCGTTATCCAGCAGGTTACCGATCACAACGCACAGATCAATCTCCGCAATGCGCAGATTGTCCGGCACCCACGCTTTGGCGTTCACCTCAATCTTTCTCGCGCGGATGAGGGACAACTTGGAATTGAGGATCGCGTCCACCATGACGTTCCCCGTTTTCAGAATAGAATCCACACGGATAAGATCGTCGTTGAGGTTAAGCAGGTATTCTCTTGTTTTCTCCTCCTCACCGGAAAGAGCCAGCAGCGCCTGGATATGGTTGTGAAAGTCGTGCCGCCAGCCGCGCATCGTTTGGTAGATGTGGCGCACTTCCTCGCAGTGCTTCTCCATCAGCTCATTTTGGTAAGCCGCCAGCCGGCGCTCAATCATCCGGCCAAACAGCAGTTGTTTCAGTCCCACGACAATCCTTCCTTCCAATACCGGATGAACGCCTGGTTGGCCGCCTGGTAACGGCTGCGGGAAAGGGGAAGCTCCGCCCCGCCATCCAACGTGACAAAAGCGCGCCCGATCCGGCTGATATGCGGCACGCTCACCAGGTAAGAGCGGTGCGTGCGCAGAAAGCGCTCCGGCTCCGCCTGTTCCAGTACTTTTTCAAGTTCCGCAATGCCGAGCCGCACGTCTATGGCTCCCGTTTCTGTGGTAACGGTACAGCCGTGCCCCACAGCTTCCGCAAAACAGATTTGCCCCACCGGCACGCGGAGGCTTCCGCCTTCCACAGGCAGCAGCACGGAAGCCTCCTGTCTGCCGCAAAGCGCCCATGCCCGGTCAAGCGCTGCCTCCAGCTTTTCCGACACAACAGGCTTGAGCAAATAATGCACGGCAGAGACCTCATATCCCTGCAGGGCAAAATCCGGATAACCGGTGATAAAAAGAAGCGGAATCTCCCAGCCGCGGCTGCGCAATTCCTGCGCGAGTTTCACGCCGTTCATACCTTTCATCTCAATGTCCAGCAGAAGGATTTCCGGCGGATGATCCTCGCAGTCAAACAGAAAGCTCTCCGCAGAAGGATATGTCCGAAGTGCAATCATAAACTTTCGTTTTTCCGCCCAGGCACGCACCGCCTTTTCCAGGAACCGGACATCCTCCTCCCTGTCGTCACACAGGGCAATTTGTATCTGCATTTTCCCCTCTCCTTCCCCGCTCTCAACAAACAGTTTTTTGAGGCAGCTCATTTTACACGGGAAGAGAAACAAACCATCCCCCACAATACACCGTGCAACAAACTGTGACAAAAACAAAACCCCGCCGGAAAGCGGGGAAAACATGGACGGCCTCCTTATTCTGGCAAGCCGCCCGACAAAGCTGGATTCACTTGTGATACTTTCCGTTCGCGCCGATCTGAAACGCACGGTACACCTGCTCGCACAGCATGACGCGCGCCAGCTGGTGCGGAAACGTCATGGGAGAAAAGGAAAGCTTCAGAGACGAAGCGTTCTTCACCTCGGGCGAAAGGCCAAAGGAACTCCCGATGCAGAAGGCAAGGTTGCTGATTCCCCGCACCGGCAAATCACGCAAACGAGCTGCCAGTTCTTCCGAGGAGAGCTCCTTCCCCTCAATGCAGAGGGACACCAGACAGGCCCCGCCCGCAGCAGAGAGGATCCGCTTCCCCTCTTCCGCCAACGCAGCGTCAATCTGTGCCTGCGACGGCCGCTCCGGCAGACGCGTCTCCGGAAGCTCCACAATACGAAACCGGCAGAATGCGGAAAGCCTTTTTTCATATTCCGCACACGCATCCCGCCAATAAGATTCCTTGAGCTTGCCCACGGCAATCAGCGATACATTCATCATGATCAAAACACCATGACCTTTCCTGTTTCGTTGACACGCGGGGCTACAAAGAGCTGAAAGTCAAGGTTCTCCTTCATGCCCGCCATTTTCAGGCTGCACAGGGAGGTCTGATAGGCAAGTTCAGGCGTGTTGTTTTCCTGGCTCAAATGGGCCAGCCAAAAACGCGTGGAACCCGTCTGCACAAAACGGCAGAGCTCCTCCGCGCATGAAAGATTGCTCAGATGGCCGATGCCCGAAAGAATGCGCTGCTTGAGGGCATACGGGTATGGCCCGGTGCGGAGCATTCCAATGTCGTGGTTGGATTCCAGCACCAGGAGATCGGAGCCTGTGACAGCTTCCCGCACCTCCGCCGACATATATCCCAGATCGGTTGCGACAGAAACACCGCGCCCATCCGATGTCATGAGGCGGTAGCCATAGCCCTCGGCACAGTCATGCGGAATGGGAAAAGGCTTTATGTACATGCCGGCGCACTCCATTCCCTCTTCAGAGAGCGCAAAGGCCGGAAATTTCCCGTTCAGGATTCCCTGCTCCTCCAGAGCCAACATGGTGCCGGTGGAGGCATAGACCGGAATTTTATGCCTGGAAGCAAACACACGCAGGCCGCTGACGTGATCGCTGTGCTCGTGGGTGACAAAAATGGCTTCTATGGCGCTCACGGGAATCTCACAGCGGTTCAATGCTTCCGTGATCTGCTTCGCATTTTTTCCGGCGTCAATCAACACACCGTGATCTGCGGAACCGATATAGTAGCTGTTGCCGCTGCTGCCGCTGAACAAAGGACAAAAACGCGCCATAAACCAGAACGACCCTCTCTCGACCAAGTAAAATTGCGCGGAAACCCGATTAGATTGCGCAGGGAACAGCCGGCTCCGGCACGTGGACACGGCGAATGTCCGCACCGAGTGCGCGCAGCTTCTCGGTGACATCCTCATACCCGCGCTCAATGTGTTCTATATCCTCAATCTGCGTCGTGCCGCGTGCAGACAGAGCCGCCACAAGCAGCGCAGCACCGGCGCGAAGATCCGTCGCCTTCACGGGAGCAGCGTTCAGGTGATCCACGCCCTCAATGACGGCAAGACGGCCGTCAACAGAAATCTGCGCGCCCATGCGCTTGAGCTCCTCCACATAGCGGAACCGGTTGTCCATCACCGTTTCATTGATGATGCTGGTGCCGTTTGCCGTCGCGAGCAGGGCCGCGATCTGCGGCTGCATATCAGTGGGGAAACCGGGGTGCGGCAGCGTCTTGATGTTGCATTTATTCAGTCTGCCGCTGCGTGTCACACGGACGGCATCGTCAAATTCTTCAACCGTGACGCCCATCTCCTCAAGCTTTGCAGAGATGGACTCCAGATGTTTCGGAATGACATTCTTGATCAGAACGTCGCCGCTTGTAGCGGCAGCGGCAGCCATGTATGTGCCCGCCTCAATCTGATCCGGAATGATGGAATACGTGGTGCCGTGCAGATGATCGCAGCCGTAAATCTTGATCACATCGGTGCCTGCACCGCGCACATCGGCGCCCATGGAGTTGAGGAAGTTTGCCAAATCAACCACATGGGGCTCTTTGGCCGCATTCTCAATCACGGTGGTTCCCTTCGCCTTCACGGCCGCCAGCACAATGTTCATTGTTGCACCAACGGAAACGCCGTCAAAATAAATATTGGCCCCTGTAAGCTCGTCCACGCTCACATCGACCATCCCACCGTCAAGGCTGTAAGTCGCGCCGAGCGCAGAAAAGCCTTTCAGGTGCTGATCGATGGGGCGCACGCCGAAATTGCAGCCGCCCGGCATGGTAACAACCGCATGGTGAAACCGGCCGAGCAGCGCGCCGAGCAGATAATAGGAACCGCGGATCTGGCGCGCCAGTGCATACGGCGCAACACAGGTGCTCAGCGCAGAGGCATCCACCTCGATGGCGGAACGACCGATGGAGCGCACCTTGGCGCCCATGTCCTGAAGGATATGAATCATGCAGGAAACATCTGTGATGTTGGGGACATTTTCAATGCGGCACACGCCGTCAGAAAGGATAGCAGCGGGAATAATAGCCAAAGCAGCGTTCTTTGCGCCGCTGATAGAAACTTCTCCGGTGAGCCGGTTTTCGCCGGCAATCAAAAATTTATCCAAGGCATTACGCTCCAATCCATTTATTCGCAAATATTTTGGCTCTCTTCTGTGCAAATTATTTGTGACAAAATCATCTAAATGGAACCGTGCTTTCTGCCCGGCCCCTTTTCCCTCTCCGATTGAGGGGATTTCCGGTCTGTTTGCACGTCATCCGGAAAAAAGAACGGCAATATAAATTGGGATAGAGAAACTCCGGTGCAACGCACAAAGAACTCCCTATTCTTTTAGATAATAATACAGCCACAGGAAAATGTCAAGCGAGAGAAAAGATTCACTTGCGGAATGTTTGTAAAGAGACAAAACAGCTGAATCCATCAGCCTTTTCGCAGCCAAAAGCAACACAATTCCGCGCTGCTTTGCGCCGGAAAACCAGAAAAAAGCCCTGTGTTTTTTGTGCCGCTGCAGAAACGTGCAGCCTGACATAAAAAACACAGGGCTTTATGAAAATCAGCTCACATACGGCAGTGGGTCCACACGCGTGCCGTTGACATAAATTTCAAAATGGCAGTGCGCACCGGTGGAATTGCCTGTGCTGCCCACGAGGGCAATGGTTTCCCCCTTCTCCACTTTCTGCCCAACGGAAACGAGAAGCTCACTGCAATGAGCATAGAGTGTCTTCATCCCGTTTGCATGATCAATGATCACTCGGTAGCCATAGCTTCCGGAATAGCCTGCTGCCGTCACGGTGCCGTTGTCGGAAGCGAGAATCGGCTGGCCGTAAGCGCCGCCTCCGGAAATATCAAGCGCTGAATGGAAGCTGCCCCAGCGGTATTCGAAATAGGTTGTAATGGTGTGAAGTGTGGGACACGGCCACATGAAGGAACCGGTGCCGATGCCGGAATGCTTCGGCCGCTCTTTTGTGCCGGTGACAACCACACGGTCAACCGCCGGCGTGATAATGGTTGTGGAAACATTCTCACGCGAAATCTCCACACCGTTCTGATACGTCACACGGTCCACACATTCCTGAAGGCCCTCGCTCCCTTCCGTGATAACCTCACTGTAATCGGTGTACTGCGTGTCATCCGTCTGGGTGATGGTTCTGTATGCCACGGGTTCTTCATACGTTTCTGTTTTGATGAGGAGCACCTCGAGGCGCGGAACAGCCGTCTGCAGCGTGAGCACATCCCCAACATGGATAAATCCCTCGGAAATACCGCTGTTCAAGCTTTCCAGCTCGCTGAGCGACATGTTGTTCTTTGAGGCAATATCGCTGGCCGTATCCCCTTCCTGCACAACATACGTGACGGCCTTCTGAGACGTTGATGTCAGCTCCGATTCCAGCTCGTCCGCACTGATGACGGTGGAGGTTGGGAACAGGCCTGTCACCGTATCCACAGACTGAGCAAACACAGCCGTGGCGTCCTCATCCTCCCCTTTTGCTTCATCCAGGATGCCCTGCAGGATATGGCTCATATCAGCGCTGCTTTTCACGGAAGCCATCAGTTCTCCGTCAATATAAAGACCGGTAGCCTCCTCAATCACACCGTTCGACTGTTCAATGATGCTGTTGCAGACATCGTCCGCATTGGTATATGTCTCCTCGCCATCGGAAACAGTGAGGGCAAACACGGGCGTGATGGCCACAGCATCCTCTTCCGCGCCTGCCGTATCAAACACCATGCGTTCGCTCACCATCTGGGTGGCTTCGTCAAAAATCTTCTCACTCTCAATCACACCAATTTGTGTGCCGTTATAGGAAAGCGTGAGGCCGAAATCAAGCGAATTCCAATACTGCACTGTGAGAAACAGCGCGGCAGCGGCTGCAATGGGGGCAGCGATATTCAAAAACGTACACCAGACGCGCTTATGACGCACAAGGCCACGCCCCACCACGCGGAACGATTCCCTTGCGGCAGGGAAAAAACCGACACGCCGGGCCTTTTTCAGGCGAGCAGCCGCAATTGAAAAGCCTTCCCGCACGGAATGCAGTTCCCTGGCAACGCGGTGCAGCCAATACCCGCCTGTCGCCTGCCAAAGGCGGCGAAAAAAGCGAAACACCGGCCGGAAAAAACGGGAAGCGCGGCGGTGCACGCGCTTAAAAATGCGCATTGACTGAATTCCCACCACATATAACGTGCGTGACAACTGCAGCAAATGATTTCCTTTTTTCTGCAAATAAAGTCTCCCCTTTCCCGCCACTCCGTGTTCCGGTTCAGCAGCGTGAAGGAATGTGAAACACGATGCAGCCTCAAAGGAGGTTACAGCGCTGTAATAATCTAATGTCTATCATAGTACAAAGATTACAATCTTGCAACCCTTTTTCGAGTATTCCCCCTTTTCCCTCCAAGATGTCGGAACAGAAAATTTTTTATGGAAACAGCTTGACACCTCGGTGAAGATGTGATATTCTGTTGTTGTAAGTTAGTAATAACTAACTAACTATATTCTTTCTTGCATACGTCGTCGCGGCTCCCCGCCGGACTGCGCCAGTTTACAGCTTATTTGAAGCAGTCCGGGCCGCGATTTTCCTCCCTCCATATTGAAAACAAAATTCCCGATCCCTGCCGTGCAGCAGAGGATCGGGAATTTTGTTTTGCGCATGCCTTCTGCAAAAGCAGGAGGAACAGCTGTTAAGAGGGATAGCGAAGATTTTCCGGCTTCCAATTTTCAATGACGGGCAAAAACTGTGCCGCCCATTCTTTAGCGCCCGCCAAATCATGTTCCAGATAGTTGCCGCATTCAGCCGAATTCGCGGCACCGGGAATATCTCCTTCATATGCAGCGATACGGCGGAAGATATCGCGAACCCGATCGATTACAGCGTTGTGCTGCATGTCTGTGACAAGGAAATAGAATCCGGTTCGGCAACCCATAGGGCCAAAATAAATCACGTGATCCGCATCCTCAGAATTACGCGCAAAGGTGGCAAACAGATGCTCAATGGTGTGCAGAGCCGCATTCGGCAAATACGGCGGGCAGTTGGGTTTCACCATGCGGATGTCATATGTAACGACGGGACCGTCTACGCGGGAAAGGTAAATGCCCGGTGTGAGCGTGTCGTGGTTGACACAAAAACTGGCTATCTTTTTCATTTTGAGTTCCTCCTTCATTGGGATGCATTGTATCCGGGTTTCACACAAACGGGCGATTTCCCGTGAGCGCAGCAAAATCGGTGCAGGACGGAGCCTCCTGCAGATAGCGGACCGCAAGCGCAACCGCCTGTTCATAGAGCTCCGGGAAGCTTTCACGGCGCTCCTGCACGCTGTCCAAAGGCCACCGCCACACATCGTGATGGATGTTGGCATAATCATATTCATCCGTTTCCATCAGGCCTCGAATGTGGCAGGAGATGGTGTGCTTTTTTCCGCCTTCCCATGCGCGCACAATGTTCTTTTTCAGGCCGGTGCGATCGGTGAGCAGGGAAAAAATTTTGCGGCAGTCTTTCAGGCACTGCAGGAGCAGCTTCTCTGTAACAGATTCATGAAACAGGTCCAGCAGGACTTGTTGGTACAGCTTTGCGATGGAACGCTCGGCAGGGCGGCAGCGGGGCACCGTCCTCCTGAGCGGAAGTTCAGAGGGAAGTGCTCCCCTTTCACTGCGCAGCATGATTAAATCCAGTGCCGACTCAATCTCATTGTGACAGACGCTTTCCGTCTGCGGCGGATTTTCCTTTGCCATGAGGGAAGCCCGGTATTCCACAAACGGATGGCAGACGCTGTCTGCCGCGTAATGGCAAAGAAACCCCTGCGCATAAGAGCGTGCATATCTGTCTTCCGGGTGCGCCTTCACATAACGCCACATGGAGGCGAGCGTCTCCGCCGGCGGTGCGTCGTGCAGGCGATCGCCCCAGCCTGCCAAGCTTTGGCCGCGCCACCATGGCAGAAAACGATGGCAATAAAAGAAATCCGGCCCCTGTGCACCCCAGGCAAACGCTTCCGGTGAAAAAGTTTCCCTCCCTGCCTGTTTTATCCCGGCCAGAACGCGCTGGCTATGAAGAAAATGTGTGATTGCTGCCGGCATGATGGTTCTCCTTCCCCTATAGGCAGAATGGACAAAAGCAGGCGCAGGGAAGATCCCTGCGCCTGCAGGACGCATATGCGCCCTTTACAGCACCTTTGAAAGGAAATCCTGCAAACGCGGATTTTTCGGATTTCCGAAGAACTCTTCAGGCGGCGCATCCTCCAGCACAAGGCCGCCATCCATGAACAGCACGCGCGTGGCCACCTCGCGCGCAAAAGCCATCTCGTGTGTGACGACAACCATCGTCATGCCGTCTTCCGCGAGTTCGCGCATCACCTGCAGCACCTCGCCGACCATTTCCGGGTCAAGGGCACTGGTGGGCTCATCAAACAGCATCACATCAGGTTCCATGGCAAGCGCCCGCACAATAGCAATGCGCTGCTGCTGGCCGCCGGAAAGCTGTGCCGGATATGCATCCGCCTTGTCTGAAAGCCCAATGCGTTCCAGCAGACGCATCGCTTGCTCATCTGCCTCCTCCTTTGTCTTGAGCTTAAGGCAAACGGGCGCCAACGTAATATTCTGGCGAACAGAGAGATGCGGAAACAGATTGAAGTGCTGGAACACCATGCCCATTTTTTGGCGCAGGAGATCTACATTGAAACCGGGCGCATTGATCTGATTCCCTTCAAACCAGATTTCCCCGGCAGTCGGCGTTTCCAAAAGGTTCAGGCAGCGAAGGAATGTGCTTTTGCCGGAACCGGAAGGGCCGACAACCACGATCTTCTCGCCTTTCCGGATCTCCTGATCGATCCCCTTGAGCACCTGCAGATCTCCATCGAGCGTATGGAACGTTTTTTCCAGCTTTTTAACGCTTATCACTTCTCGCCAGCCTCCTTTCCAGTTTCCGCAGAACAGCCGTAAGGCCAATCACCATCACGAGATACACGGCAGCTACCATGAGCAGCGGCATATAGGCCTCGTATGTAATGCTGCGGATAATATCGCCGCCCTTGGTGAGATCCTGAATGCCGACGTAACCGGCAACGGACGTTTCCTTGAGCAGAACAATAAATTCGTTGAAGATGGCGGGCGCCACATTCTTGAACGCCTGCGGGAGAATGATGCGCATCATTGTGGTGCGGCCGTTCAGGCCAAGGGAACGGCCGGCCTCCATCTGCCCCACGTCAACCGATTGGATGCCGCTGCGCACAACCTCCGCCACATAAGCGCCGGAGTTGATACCGAAGGCCAGCATGGCCACCACGGTGGGGGGCACAACGGGAGAAGTGATGATGACGTAATACATAATGAGCAGCTGCACCATGGTAGGCGTGCCGCGGATCACTGTGAGGTAAAGGCCGCAAATACCGTTGAGCAGCTTCAGCCACCAGCTTTTGCGTGCCGTTCCCGCATAGGAAATGCGGACGATAGCCGTGAGGCTGCCGAGAATTGTGCCGATAATGACAGCCACGAACGTGATGAGCAGCGTGTTGCCCAGACCTTCCACCAGGTACATGTAGCGATCTTCTTCAATGAAGCAACGGTAAAAATCATGCTGGAGCGACTGAAAAAAGGTTTGAATCTGCATCAGAAAAGCATTCAAACTCTGCACTTCCTTCCCTTCCGAAAACGGAAAAGGCGGCAATCTCTGCCGCCTGCCCGTTATGACTCGATTTCAGCCTGCCAATCAGGACAGAGCCGATTCGTACTTCGCCACGATCTCGTCGAGTTCTCCGCTCTCCTTCATCTCGGCCAGCACACTGTTGACCGCATCGAGCATTTCGGTGTTGCCCTTCGGAACGGCGATGGCGTATTCCTCTTCGGTGAGAGCCGTGTCAAGCACCTTGATGGCGCCTTCGTTGTTCTCCACAAACTTCTGAGCCGGGAAATTATCAATGACAACGGCGTCAATGCGGCCGGCCATCAGATCGGAAACCGCTTCCATGCCCTTGCTGTAGCGGCGAACCTCCGCCACAGTGTACTCGCTGTCACCGTCTTCATTTGTGCAGTACTGATCGCCTGTGGTGCCGAGCTGCACGCCAACCGTCTTATCTGCCAGATCCGCCGGGCCGGTGATATCGCTGTCCGCCGCAACGATGATTGCCTGAGAAGCGTTGAAATAGGGATCCGAGAAATCCACGCTCTCACGGCGCTCCGCGTCCGCCGTCATGCCGGCTGCGACAATGTCCGCTTTGCCGGACTGCAGCGCCGGGATCAGGGAATCAAACGCAATGTCGGAGATCTCCAGTTCCACGCCGAGAGATTCGGCGATCTTCTTGCTGATGTCAATGTCAATGCCCACAATTTCGCCGCCGTCCTTGTATTCAAAGGGCTCAAACTCAGCGTTGGTGGACATCATGAGCTTTCCGCTGTTCTTCACGTCGGACAGGCTCCGGGTGGAGCTGCAGCCGGCTGCACTCACAGCCATGAGAGCTGCGGCCGCAATTGCCGCGATTCTAACCAGTTTTTTCATGTTTCTGTTGCCTCCCGTGTCATTTGCCTCCGTCTGCACGTGCGTGCGGAGGGGGATTTTCGATTCCAGCCGTTTCCCAGCTGAATCCTATGCTATTATATCGCATAAATATTCATGAAGCAAGCATATTTATGAACATTTGTCCTTTTTGTCAATCCTGCTCCCTTTCCCACCCGATTTCTCCATGGAAACTATCCACTCTGCAGGATCCGAGCCATATCCTCGGGCAGAGGGGAACGGAAAAAGAGCACATCTTTTTTCACCGGGTGCAGGAAATGCACGGAGGCACAGTGAAGCGCCTGACGATCTATCCGACCGCACGGACCTCCATAGAGATCATCCCCCAAAAGCGGATGGCCACAGGCAGCCATGTGCACGCGGATCTGATGCGTGCGGCCTGTTTCCAGGCGAAAGGAGAGAAGCGACATATCCGGCGCTGCGCGCAGGCTCTTCCATCGTGTCACGGCACGCTGTCCATCCGGCCTGACGCAGCGCTGGATGCTGTGGCCCGGCAAAAGACCGATGCATCCCTTTTCCATCCCCTCCCCGCTCAGATAGCCGCTGCACAGAGCGATGTACTCCTTTCCGACTCTTCCTGCCAGGCAGGATGCCGCAAAGGAATTCTTTCCCAGCACAACCAGTCCGGTGGTATCCCGATCCAAACGGTAAACGGGATGAAACTCCAGCGCCTCCCCGCGCGCGAGGAGATGGCCCAGCACAGCATTTGCCAGGCTGCCCCGATCATGGCCGGGGCACGGATAAACCGGCATGGCACTGGGCTTTTCCACGACAAGCAGGCTTTCATCTTCAAACACGACGGAAAGGGGGATCGCCTGCGGTTCCACCGCACAGGGAGACGGTGCGATGGAAAAAGAGACGCAATCCCCGCTTTTCAGGACGGTGCGCGCCGTGGCCGGTTTCCCGTTGCACAGAAGGCCGCCTTCTATCCGCTTGGCCGCCGTGAGGAGACGGGCCGAGCAACCTGCCCAGCTGCGCAGAAAACCTTTGAGCGAGGCACCGCCATAGGACGGCGGCACGGTGAAGGACACTGTTTTCATGATATGCCACCCACAGAAAACAGCCGGACGCTGTTCAGCGTCCGGCTGAAAAGATTTCGGTTTTTTTACTTAACCTCGTAGGTCCAGCCGAGTTCATCCGGGATTTTGCCCCACTGGATGCCCGTCAGCGTATCATACAGCTTCTGGGAGATCGGGCCGATATCGCCATTGTTGATTTCCATCACGTCATCGCCCCACTTGAGATGGCCAATCGGGGAAATGACGGCGGCAGTGCCGCTGCCGAAAGCCTCTTTCAGGTGGCCGGTGCGGGCAGCTTCCGCGATCTCCTCGATGGAAATGCGGCGCTCCGTCACCTTCACGCCCCAATGCCTGAGGATCTCAATGCAGGACATACGCGTGATGCCGGAGAGAATGGAACCCTGCAGCGCAGGTGTGACAACCTCATCGTCGATCACAAAGAAGACGTTCATCGTGCCGACTTCCTCGATGTACTTGCGCTCCACACCGTCGAGCCACAGCACCTGTGTGTAATTCTGCTTCTCAGCCTCATCCTGCGCCTTCAGGGAAGCCGCATAATTGCCGGCCGTCTTGGTGTAACCCATGCCGCCGCGCACCGCGCGGACATAATTCTTTTCCACGTAGATCTTCACCGGGTTCAGGCCTTCGGGATAATAGGCGCCAACCGGGCAGCAGATCACCAGGAACAGCAGATGAGAAGCCGGATGCACACCGATGTGCGGATCCAGGCCGATGATGAACGGGCGGATATAAAGAGACGTCCCTTCGCCGCTCGGAATCCAGTCGCGCTCAATGGAGACAAGCTTCGCAATGGCTTCCTTGGCAAACTCCTCGTCGATGGCGGGGATGCAGAGACGATCGTTGGAAACATTCAGACGTGCCATGTTCTTTTCCGGGCGGAAGAGCAGGATGCGGCCGTCCACAGCGCGGTAAGCCTTCATGCCCTCAAAGACAGACTGACCGTAATGCAAGCACATGGCAGAGGGCTCCATCTCAATAGGGCCATACGGAACAATACGGGGATCATGCCAGCCCTGTCCGGCGTCATAGTCCATCAGGAACATATGATCGGTGAAAATGGTACCGAACGGCAGCGGGTCGCCAGGTGCCGGTTTCTTCTTCGGATTCTTTGTCAATTCCACTTTGATTTCCTGCATAATGGGATGCCCTCTTTCCTTTATTCCCCAGGGCGATTGCGCCCCGATTTGTTCTTCACGCGTGAAAGCGCGCCGGCGCTTACTGCGCCCAGACTTTGCGCTTTTCCGTGTTACTGCGATTATTATAGCATTCTTTTTCCGCCAATGCAAGGAAGAAATGCATAGCTTCTCATGAAATCCTGCAAAATCTTTTGTTTTTCACGCCGAAATCCGGCCCGTTTGGCAGGAATCCCACGGCAGCACATCAAGGGGACACATATGCGCGAAACAGGGCTCAATGGTTACGCAGGCCTTTCGGGTAATGATTCTTCAAACGCCCGCCGCTCAGTTTGCCGAAACCGAGCACAACACCGGACACGGAAACGCCGCAATACCCCCGCCCTTCCTGCGGCCCTTCGATCTCCTCGCCGCGCAGGAATGCGGCCAGACGCATGTCATCCGGGGCAAAGTCAAGGCAAAGGTTGAGATCCTGCGGATGCGCCGCAAGGAACAGGCCATGGCAGGGTTCCCACCTCTTCCCCTTCCGCTCACACAGCGGGATACCGGCGCGAAGGACGCCTTTTCCCCGCAGGGAAGGCGGGTCGGATGGCAGCAGGAGGAGCTTTTCCCCGGCGGCCGCAACAGGCCGGTTCGGGAACGGGACGCAGCACACGGAACGCCAGACCTTCTCCGCCTCCGCAAGAAGCTGGCGCGGCGCCTGCCCCGGCGGCGAGGCGGGCATGGGAAGCGACCGGCCCGCTTTTTTCAGGAGAGCGACAAAATGGCCTTCTCCCCCGTCCATCGGAAAAATCCGCCTGGCTTTTTCCATGCCGAAGAATCCCGGCCTCCCGCCGGGAAGCCCTGTATCGCACAGGGAAAAATCAGGATGACGGCTGAGAAAAGCCGAAACCGTTTGTTCGTTCTCCTCCGGGGAAAACGTGCAGGTGGAGTAGGCCAGAAAGCCGCCGGGGCGAAGCGCTTCGGCGGCGCTGTCCAAAATAGCAGCCTGCCGCACGGCACAGGAGCGCACATGCTCCTCACTCCACTCACGGATGGCCTGCGGATCGCGCCGGAACATACCTTCGCCGGAACAGGGCGCATCTACCAGCACTTTGTCAAAATAGCCGGCAAGCTGCGGGCAGAGGGCATCCGGCCGGCTGGAGGACACGACAGCATTTCGCACTCCCATGCGCTCCAGATTGGACAGCAGCACGACAGCGCGGTTTTTCACAATTTCATTGCTCCACAGCAATCCTTCCCCATTGAGACACGCTGCGATCTGCGAAGACTTCCCACCGGGCGCGGCACAGAGATCGAGCACACGGTCGCCCGGCTGCGGATTCAGCGCTGTCACGGCAGAGGAAGCACTGGGTTCCTGGGAATAAAAGGCACCGGCATGATGCAGGGGAAGCGCCCCCACCTTTGGCGCCTCCGGCGGATAGTAATAGGAACAAGGCGAAAAGGGCGCGCGCTGCAGCGCGAACGGGAAAGAGGCAGCCAGCGTTTCCGCCGTGCACTTAAGCGTATTGAGACGAATGCCACGCAGCGGCTGTTCCTCCATGGCGGCCAGATATGACTTATATTCCTCCCCTAGGAGCGTGCGCATTCTGGCGAGAAACGCTTCCGGCAAATTCATTGGGATTCTCCTTTCAGACAAAATGCGGCGCTGGAAAATTTTTCGGTATGCTGTATATTGGCGCACTCCTCCGCCCATACTAGGGATGTGCCCCGAATACGGGGCACAGAGACTCAGGCAAAGGAGACGCAGCACATGGAAAACAAAACGATGAACAAGATGGGTTCCAACAATCAAACGACTTCCGCCACCAATCAGGACATGAAGAGCAAGAAGAGCTCCAACAAGTCCGGAAGCTGCGGCGCCGCAACGAACGCCAAGAACGGCGGCACCAACTGCAACTGAACCGCCGCACGCGTGTGCAAAAACCGGGGGAAGAGCCAGGCTGGCTTTTCCCCCGGTTTTTTGCAGTTTCCGCTCACTGCTTTCCGGTTTTGCGGGCCCGCCGCTTTTCCTTCAGAGAGGCAGCCAGTTCCCGGATGGTTTTGTCCTCCGGCTTTACGGGACGGAAGCCTTCTCCCGTAATGGAATTCGCGTCGCCCACAATGAGAAAGGCGTTTTCATCCTCCTCATGGATGAGATCCATCACACTGTGCGCCTCATCACGCCGGACGGCACAGAGAAGCACGTCTAACGGACGGCCGCTGTACGCCCCCTGCGCTTTCAGCTTCGTCACACCGCGATCCAGCTCATTGAGGATGCGGGCGGCAATTTCATCGCTCTTTTCCGAAATCACATAAAGCATCTTGCCGGTCCCCGCATCCGCACCGTAGAGAATGGCGTCGATGATGTGGGTGGAGACAAAGATGGAAATGGCGGCATGAAGCGCACTCTCCAGGCTTTGATAGGCAATGGCGGAGATAGCCACAATCACAAAGTCCACCGCAAACATCAGCCGCCCCATGGAGAGATAGCGAAAATGCCGTCCAAGCAGCCGTGCTATCAGATCGGTGCCACCTGTGGTGGCGCCGCGCAGGAAAATCAGCGAAAGCCCCAGCCCCTCCAGCGCACCCGCACAGACTGCCGCCAGAAGCGGCTCGTTTGTATAGGGGGGCAGCACATTCGGCACCAGCAGGCCCATCAGATCGATCGCGGCCGAGGAAAGCACGGTGGCCACGATCGTCTTGCCCACAAGGCGGTAGCCGATCTCAAATCCAGCCCAGAGAAACAGCGGGAGATTCATCAGCAGGGCCGCCATACCGATGGGAAAACCAGTGAGGTAATGGATCACGGTGGAAAGGCCCGTTAAGCCGCCGGGTGCAAAGTGGTTCGGAGACGAGAACAATTTCACAGAGCAGGCAAAGATCACGCTGCCTGCCGTGAAAAAGCAGAGGTCCCCCAATAGGAGAAGCGGTGTTTTGCGATGCAGTTTCATCGTTGATCCTCCTTGCCGTTTTGTGATGGAACAGGAACGATCTCAGCCGTCTGCGGCATCCTTCCCTTCCGCAAACAGCAGGGCAAACAAGGCCTGCAGGCGGCTGAGATCCCCTTTGAGATAAAGGTACCCCACAAGTGCTTCGAGAGCGGTTGCGGCATGGTAATCCGCCGGCTCCGCGTTCTTCGGCACATGGTTGACATGCGCGTTCCGGCCACGGCGGTAAATATCCTGTTCTTCTGGCGTGAACGAATCAAAGAGCCTCTGCCCTGCCGCAGACTGGGCTTGGCAGCACACCTGTTCCACCGCGCGCCGGTGCAGCGTCTTCACGGGGCAATTCCCGGCGCAAACCAGTTTTTCCCGCACAAAAAGCTCAAACACGGCATCCCCCACAAAGGCAAGGGAAAGCGGGTTCATCTGCTTCGGATCGCAGGGCAGTTGCTGTAATAAGCGTTCCATTCCGGTTGCTCCTTTATTCCATAAAATCGAATTCCAGGTCATACATGCGCACAGTGTCTCCCTCCTGCACACCGGCGGCGCGGAGCGCGTCAATCACACCGGAGGAAATCAACACGCGCTGGAAATACTGCAAAGATTCATAATCATCAAAGTTGACGGACTGAATAAACTGAGGCAGCCAGTCTCCCTCCACGATATACACACCGTCTGTTTCCGTGACATGAACCTCGTGACTCGCGCCATCTTCCGGCTTGAGCAGAGGCAGCGGCTCCGGCTCATAGCGAAGGATAGGAGGCAGCTTCGAGAGCAGCTCTGAAACACGGTTCAAAAGCGGCTCCACACCATAGGAAATAGCAGCCATAAGCGGGAAAAACTCATAGCCCTGTTCCTCGACAAAACGGCGGAAGGACTCCACCGTCTCCTCGTCTGTAAGGTCACACTTGTTGCCAGCCACAAGCATGGGGCGGGCGGCAAGATCTGCGTCAAATTTGGCAAGTTCTTCGTTGATGATGCGGAAATCCTCGCGCGGATCACGGCCTTCGCTGCCGGAAACGTCCACGATGTGCACCAACAGGCGGCAACGCTCCACATGGCGCAGAAACTGGTGTCCCAGGCCGGCACCGCCGCTTGCCCCTTCGATCAGGCCGGGGATATCGGCCATCACAAAAGAACGGCCCTCGCCCAGCCGGACAACGCCGAGCACAGGCGTGAGCGTGGTGAAATGATAGTTGGCAATCTGAGGTTTTGCCTCGCTGACAACGGAGACGAGCGTGGACTTGCCCACATTCGGGAAACCCACCAGGCCAACGTCTGCCAGCAGCTTCAGTTCCATGGAGAGCTCAAGCTCCTCCCCCTTCGTGCCGGGCTTTGCAAAGTTCGGCACCTGGCGCGTCGGTGTGGCAAAATGGCTGTTGCCCCAGCCGCCGCGGCCGCCGTGGGCAATCACCTGGGGCTCGTCTCCGGAAAGATCCGCCACCAGGCGGCCCGTTTCCGCATCGCGCAGAAGCGTGCCGCGGGGCACGGAGATCACGAGGTCTTCGCCCTTTTTGCCGCTGCACCGTTTGCCGCGCCCGTCTCCCCCGCGCCCGGCCGCATATTTGCGCTTGTAGCGGAAATCGGCCAGAGTGGAAAGATTATCGTCCACCTGGAAGATGATGTCGCCGCCGCGGCCGCCGTCTCCGCCGTCCGGTCCGCCGGCAGCCACATATTTTTCACGGCGGAAGGAGACGGCCCCGTTTCCGCCGTCACCCGCCTTAATTTTAATTTTCGCACTGTCGATGAACATGATTTTTCATCCTTTCCGGCAGGACGCCGCGGGATTCGTCATGAAAAAGACCCGGGCAAACCCACGTGCCCGGGTCTCTTTTTTCGCATCCTGAATTACTCTGCGCTGTAAACGCTGACCATCTTGCGGTCGCGGCCCAGACGCTCGAACTTGACCTTGCCGTCCACGAGGGCGAACAGGGAATCGTCGGAACCTCTGCCCACATTTACACCGGGATGGATGTGCGTGCCGCGCTGCTTGACAAGGATGTTGCCGGCCAGAACGAACTGACCGTCGGCGCGCTTCACGCCAAGACGCTTGGACTCGGAATCGCGGCCGTTCTTGGTGGAGCCCATACCTTTTTTATGGGCGAACAACTGAATGTTAATCTTCAGCATGATGTTACACCTCCAGATAACTCACTTCAATATTCTCGGGATATTGTTCCTCCAGCCCCTGCAGGTGGAGTTTGAAGCCTTCGAAGAGATCCCGGCACCGCTTTGCATCGCGCAAAGCAACCGCCACGTTCATATATCCTTCGTCGGCTGTGATCCTTGCTTCTGCCCGGATCACGTCTGACACGGTGTTGGCAGTCATATAAGCGGCGGAGGAAACGGCTGCACACAAGATGTCGCTGCCCTCTTCCGCCAGACCGGAATGGCCCGTGAGACGGAACCCGGTCAATTCACCGGAAGGCCCGGTAAAAAACACTGCCTGAATCATCGCGCGTTCTCTCAGGCGTTGACGGCCTCGATCTGCACCTTCGTGTAGGGCTGACGATGACCCATCTTGCGCTGCTCGTTCTTCTTGGCCTTATAGGTAAACACGGTGATCTTCTTGCCCTTGCCGTTCTTGAGAACCTTGCCGGTCACGGAAGCGCCCTCCACATAAGGAGTGCCAATCTTCACGCCGTTCTCATCGCTCAGGGCAACCACCTTGAACTCCACGAAGGAGTCCTCCTCAGCCGCAAGCTTCTCGACGTAAATCACGTCGCCGTACTGAACCTTGTACTGCTTGCCGCCGGTTTCAATTACTGCAAACATGTGGGATTCCTGCCTTTACTTTGAACTCGCTATCCCCGGGCGGAGAGGACTCTCACTTCAAAAGCCCGTGATAAGCGGCTTAAACAGCATACCATAGTGCGTCAAGTTTGTCAAGGGAAAAGCAGCGGTTTTCCACGATTTTTCCCCGTTTTCAGCCGGTTTTGGCCCCGTCCTCCTCCCAGAGGGAACGGGGCAGGCGAATGTCCTCGCGTGGAAGACGGCTCCATGAAAAAAGCGGGATCAGTTCCTGAGCGGAAACGAGGCGCGGTTGGGGAAGCAAACCGCCGGACCATGCGAGCAGCCCCAAGAGCTCACGGGGAGAAAAGCGGGCGCGGAGTGCGCCGAGATCGAGTGCACGATCCCGCTTGGAAAGGCGAGTTCCGTCCGGCGCAAGCAGAAGCGGGATATGGCCGAACGACGGCTCGGGAAAACCGAGCAGGCGGTAAATGTAGATCTGGCGCGGCGTGGAGCTCAGCAGATCACGGCCGCGCACCACCTGGTTCACACCCATCAGGGCGTCGTCCACCACAACGGCAAGCTGATAAGCGAACACGCCGTCCGACCGGCGGACAAGGAAATCGCCGCATGCGGCGGCCAGATTTTCCCTGTATCTTCCATAGAGCAGATCGTCAAAAGCAATCTCTTCATCCGGCACGATAAGACGGCCAGCCGGTTTTCTCTTTTGGGCAAGCGCCTGCCGCTCCGCGGGGGAGAGAGAGCGGCAGCGGCCGGAATAGAGAACAGTGCCGTCTGCCAGGTGAGGCGCTTGGGCCGCGTGCAGCTCTGCCCGCGAACAAAAACAGGGATACACAAGCCCCCTCGCCTTCAGACATTCATAATACTGCAGATAAATGGCGGTGCGCTCACTCTGGAAATACGGGCCATGAGGTCCCCCTGCGCTCCCCCCTTCGTCCCAGTCAAGGCCGAGCCAGCGCAGATCGTCCTCCAACAGGTCGGCGTACCGTCGCGGGCAGCGCTCCGGGTCCAGATCCTCCTGGCGCAGCACGACGCGCCCGCCGCATGAACGGGCAGAAAGCCAGGCGATCAGCGCGCAGAACACATTGCCCAAGTGCATCCGGCCACTGGGGCTCGGCGCAAACCGGCCGACCACCGCTTTTCCCTGTTCCATGCTCTCCCCTCCCGTTTCTCAACGTTACGTTTTTTTCATCATAACACGGGGAAAGCCTGCCGAACAGCATGGCACGCAATATTTTATATTTTCTCTATAATTTTATTTCTATTCACAAAAATATCGTTCCAATTTCCCGAAAAGATGCTATACTATAAAGAATAAACAGGCAAAACGGGATGTGCCTTGCCTGCATGAAAGGAGCTCACAGGGATGTTAAAGGAATTTGAACCGGCATGCAAGACGGATTTCGTTGTTTCCGACCATGCCTTGGAACAGTACCGAGAAAAACTGTCGGCGCAGCAGCTCTCCTTAAAGGAAAAGAAGCTGCCTGTGATCCTGCTGATTGAAGGGTGGGGAACGGCAGGAAAAGGAAGCTTGATCGGCCGGCTGATCCGCTACCTAGATCCGCGCTTTTTCAAGGTCTGCACCAGGAGCGTTCCTTCCGACGAAGAACTGCGCAAGCCGTTCCTCTGGCATTATATGAAAGACATTCCGCAGGCCGGAAAGATTGTGATTTTCGACTCCGGCTGGATAGAAGAAACCGTGCGCGCCGTGGAAAACAGGGACCTCGATAAGAAGGATCTTCCTGAGCGATTGGAGAGCATCCGGATTTTCGAGCGCCAGCTCACCGAGAACGGCTACCTTGTAATCAAGCTCTTTCTGCACATTTCAAAGGAAGAGCAGAAAAAGAGGCTGGATCGGCTGGAGGAGGACAAAAACACCGACTGGCGCGTGACCAAGCGCGACCATCAGCAAAACGAGCACTATGACAAATTCCGCAAGCGATTTGACAAATGTCTGGAAGCGACGGACACGCCCTGGGCACCGTGGCATGTGCTGGACGCTTCCAACCGAAAGGACGCAGAACTGGAAGCCTTCCGCATTGTGACGCGCGCCATCGACGACGCGCTGGAGACACGGCCCGGCTCTACACCGCTGCCGAAACCGGAGCAATTCCCGCTGCTCGACATGCCGCTCCTCTCACAGGTGGATCTCGATCGGGCGGTGGAATCCGATGAAGCATACCACACACAACTCAAAGCCGCGCAGAAACGCTTGCGGGAGCTTCACAACACGCTGTACCGAAAGAAAATTCCGCTCATCATCGCCTATGAGGGCTGGGACGCCGCCGGAAAGGGCGGCAACATCAAGCGCCTTGCCGCCGCCCTGGACCCACGCGGTGCAGAAGTGCAGCCGATTGCCGCACCGGAACCGTATGAGCTTTCCCGCCATTACCTGTGGCGGTTCTGGACGCGGCTGCCCAAGACGGGGCACGTGACGATCTTCGACAGAAGCTGGTATGGCCGCGTGATGGTGGAGCGTCTGGAAGGGCTCTGCAGCGAAGCCGATTGGAAGCGCGCCTACTATGAAATGAACGAGTTTGAGCGCGAGCTGGTACGCTGGGGCGCGATCGTGATGAAGTTCTGGATTCATATCGATCCCGATACACAGCTCGAACGGTTTCGGGAACGGCAGAATACGCCGGAAAAGCGCTGGAAAATTACGGATGAGGATTGGCGCAACCGCGAAAAATGGCCGCTTTACGAGACGGCTGTGAACGAGATGCTGCAAAAGACGAGTACCTCGTTTGCTCCCTGGTATATCATTGAATCAAAAGACAAGCACTACGCGCGGCTGAAGGTGCTGAACCTTGTGATTGACACAATCGAGAAACGGATTGGCAAGCCGGATTGACAGCGCAGCCCGAAATCTGTATCCTAAATGGAGAGAACAGCCAAAAAGGGCGCAGAGTTTGGGATGGAAGGGGAACCAAAAGCAACATGGAACGAAATTACCCAATCTTCACCGTATCGGAACGAGCAGAAAACAGCATCCGCCTCGGACACCCCTGGGTGTACGACAGTGAAATTCTCTCGGGAGAAGGTGAAAACGGCTGCCTTGCCACTGTGGGAAACAGGCGTGGAAAATGGCTGGGCACCGCTTTCTACAACGGGCATTCGAAAATCAGGCTTCGGCTCCTCTCCCGCAATGCGAACGACGACTTCAGCGAATCGTTTTTTGAGCGGCGGCTCCGCTATGCCGTAGACTACCGGCGCACCGTGATGGGACCGGATTTCCGCTGCTGCCGCCTTATTTTCGGAGAGGCAGACAGCTTTCCCGGCCTGACGGTGGATCGGTTTGAAAATGTCCTTGTGGCACAGACGCTTTCCCTCGGCATGGAAAAGCTCAAGCCGATGCTGTTCCGCCTGCTGGTGAAAATTCTGTGCGAGAGCGGCGAAACGATTGACGCCGTGTATGAGCGCAACGATGTGCGCATCCGCGAGCTGGAAGGCATGGAACAGAACAAAGGCTTCCTCGCATTGGACGGACTGCACACAGATCTGCCCGGCGTGACGGAAATCTGCGAAAATGGCATCCGCTATGAAGTAGACTATGTCAACGGGCAGAAAACCGGTTTTTTTCTGGATCAGAAATACAATCGGCAGGCGGCTGCACGGCTGGCGCCCGGACGCCGTGTGCTCGACTGCTTCACCCACACCGGCGCCTTTGCACTGAACGCCGCCAGGGCCGGGGCTGCTCACGTGTGCGCGGTGGATGTTTCCGCCGCCGCTTTGGAAACGGCGCAGAAAAACGCGGCGCTCAACGGGCTGACGGACAGCATTTCGTTCCGGGAAGCAAACGTCTTCGACTTTCTCACAGAGATGGCAGATCACAGAGATCGCTCGTTTGACTACATCATCCTGGACCCGCCGGCTTTCACGAAATCGCACGGATCGGTGCACGGGGCGGAGCGCGGCTACCGTGAGATCAACCGGCGGGCCATGCAGCTGCTGCCGCGCGGCGGCTATCTGGCCACCTGCTCGTGCTCCCATTTTATGACGGAGGAGCTGTTCTGCAAAATGCTGCACCATGCCGCCGCGGATGCGGATCGCTCCCTGCGCCAGATCGAAGCGCGGCAGCAATCGCCCGATCACCCCATTCTTTGGAATGTGCCTGAAACAAATTATCTGAAATTTTATCTGTTCCAGGTTGTTTGAAGGAGGTCCTTTTTCTTGCAGATCACGATTACACAGGGCTTGCCGGAAGGCGGCCGTCAAATCCGCCTTTCTGTTTTTGTGCAGGAACAGGGGTTCAGTGAGTCGCTGGAATTCGACGGCATCGACGACACCGCCTGGCATGCCGTTTTGTGGGACAACGGCATACCGGTCGCCACAGGCCGCCTCTTCCCCGGCGAAGAGGAGTTGAGCTACACCATCGGACGAGTGGCGGTCCGCAAAGAGCGCCGCGGCGATCGCCTGGGCAGCCAGGTGGTCTCCGCCCTGGAAGAAAAGGCGCGCTCCCTGGGCGGCAATCAGTCCGTGCTGTGCGCACAGGTGCGGGCACAGGGATTTTATGAATCGCTGGGCTACCGTGCCTGGGGCGGGGAGTTGTTCGATGAAGGCGTCCCGCACGTCATGATGCGCAAAAAGCTGTAAGAAAATAGGAAGCCCGCTCCGATGAAAAACCGGAGCGGGCTTTTTTGCGGGCCGGGGACTGGCGGATGGCTAGCCCGGCCCCTGATGAAGTGAGGGAAACCGGTTTCTCAGTGATAGGCGGGCAGATATGAGCCGTGGGCTTCGATCAACTCGTCCACCATCTTCACGATGTCGTCAATCGAGAGCTCGGCGGCCGTGTGCGGATCCAGCATGGCGGCGTTGTAGATCAGGTCTCGCTTCTTCGTGACGGCCGCTTCAATGGTGAGCAGCTGCACATTGATGTTCGTCATGTTCATGGCGGCAAGCTGCACAGGCAGACGGCCCACATGGCACGGCGTCACGCCGCTGCCGTCCACCAGGCAGGGCACCTCAACGCAGGCATCGGAGGGAAGGTTATCGATCAGGCCCTGGTTCAGAACATTGCCGCCGATCTTGTAAGGCTCATTCGTCACGATCGCCTCCATGATGTGGGAGGCATATTCGCGGCTGCGCTCATGGGTGAGGGCGGTGTTGTGCACCAGTTCATCGCGACGCTTGTTCCAGTCCTCAATCTGATGGATGCAGCGGCGGGGGTACTCATCAAGCGGAATCTGATAACGGTCAATGAGCTCCGGGTATTTCGATTTGATGAAGAACGGGTTGTATTCGGCGTTATGTTCGCTCGATTCCGTGCAATAATAGCCCAGACGGCGGATGTATTCAAAGCGAACCATATCGTTATGCTGCTCGGTATCATTTTTCTGCAGCGCTCGGCGGCGAATCTCCGGATAAAGATCGTTGCCGTTTTTGTCCCGGATCTCAAGCAGCCAAGCCATGTGATTGATGCCGGCAATCAGCTCACGGCGGCCCTCCAGGAATTCCTTCATATCCAGGCTTTCCAGCAGATGCTCTGAGCACACCTGCACGCTATGGCACAAGCCTACCGTCTTCACGCCCGTGTAACGGAGCATGTAGCCTGTGAGCATCGCCATGGGGTTTGTGTAGTTGAGGAACCAGGCGTTCGGGCAGACCTCCTCCATCTCACGGGCAAAGTCCTCCAAAACGGGGATGGTGCGCAGCGTGCGCATGATGCCGCCGATCCCGAGTGTGTCCGCGATCGTCTGGCGCAGGCCGTATTTCTTCGGGATCTCAAAATCGATCACGGTGGAAGGCTCATAGCCGCCCACCTGAATAGCATTGACAACGAAATCCGCACCGCGCAGCGCTTCCTTGCGGTTCTCCACGCCGAGATACGTTTTTAGGGAAGCACGGCCCTTATTACAGTTGCGATTGATGTTATCGAGCATCATGTAGGATTCCTGCAGACGGGCCCCGTCAATGTCGTAAAGGCAGATCTCGCTTTCGCAGAGATTTTCACACGTCATGACATCTCCCAAAACATTTTTGGCAAACACCGTGCTGCCTGCCCCCATAAAGGTAATTTTCACAATGTTCAACTCCTTTTCAGCATAAAACGTGTCGCATGCGGCAAGCTTTTCTGCGCATGCTGTTACCGATGTGTTTTTTTCACCGGTCAGCCGTATGGGTAGTATTATACCATCAATTTTTTCCAAAAAGAATTGCAGAAAGGGATCAATTCATGGTATTATGGAACTAAAGGCCGTATCAATCGTTCCACAGGACTGGTTTTTGTCAAACGTTTTTCGAACAGACCAAGGCCCGAAGGACAACCGCCGCACAGCAGCCAGTGGTTTTCAAAAAACGGGTTTCACCCTGCAAAGGGCCAGGCAAATTTCCATGCACTTTGCGGAAAGATTTGCCTTTCACCGGAAAGGGGAGGATTTCTTTTGACAATCGAACGTTCGGTGCTGAACCGCGGGTATCCCGGTCTGAACCCCATCCTTTACGGGGAAGAGCAGTGTGCCCCCGGGCATTCCTACGGCTATGCGTCGCGCGAATACTATCTGCTTCACTACGTGATGAACGGAAGAGGTGTGTTTTCCCGCGGGGAGGAAACCTACTCCCTGCGGCGCGGCTGCCTGTTCCTGATTCGGCCGGGCGAATTGACTTTTTACAAGGCCGATGATAAAATGCCGTGGGAATATGTGTGGATTGGCTTTGATGGCGAACTGTGCCCTTCGCTTCTTGAAACGACCGGCTTTGCCGGCGGCAACTGCTGGGTGGAAGCGCCGCAGGCTTCCGGCCTGTTCGAGGAGCTGCGGGCAATTCCGGATCGGCAGCCCTCCACGGAGCTGGCGCTGTGCGCAGTGCTGTTCAAGCTTTTCGGCCTGCTGTGCACGGAGGAAAAACACGGCCGCCCACCGCGCGATTATGTGGCACGCACCGCTGATTATATCAAAGCAAATTACGCTCTTCCGATTTCCATCGGCTCGATTGCGGCGATGCTGGGAATCGACAGACGTTATCTTTCCCGCATTTTTCTGCGCGAAACAGGCGTCACACCCAAGGAATACCTTGTGCGCGTCAGGCTGAGCCGTGCTGCAGGTCTTTTGGAAACAACCTCCTACACCATTGCCGAAACAGCGCGCTCCGTCGGCTACGACGATGTCTACAATTTTTCTAAAATATTCAAAAAGAAATACGGGATCAGCCCCGCCTATTACAGGCGGCAGACCGCTTCCCGCCATCTTGAAAAGGACGGGTGATTGAATCATGCAGCTCTCCTCTCTCCCACCCTGCGCCGTGACACACGCGGGTAAATTTCATGCAGACGATGTCTTTTCCGGCGCGCTTCTTCACATTCTGCGTCCCGGCATCGGCATCACGCGCGTGTTTCAGGTGCCGGATGGGTTTGACGGCCTCGCCTTTGACGTAGGTTGGGGATCGTTCGACCATCATCAAAAAGGAGCTCCCGTGCGCGAAAACGGTGTCCCCTATGCGGCCTTCGGCCTGCTGTGGCGTGCATTCGGCGCGCAGCTTCTTATGCGCGGATGCAGTGCGGAGGATGCAGCGCGGGAAGCCGGACATTTTGATGAAGTCTTCGTGCAGCCTCTCGATCTGGATGACAACACCGGCTGCGGAAGCGACGTTGCCTCTGTCATCGGCTCCTTCAACCCCACCTGGGACTCCTCCCTGTCCGCAGATGAGCAATATTTCAAGGCCGTTGCCTTTGCCGAGGTCATTCTGCGCAATAAGCTTGAGGAAATCTGGGCCGTCTGCCGGGCCTCCGGAATTGTGCGGGAAGCGCTGAAACAAATGGAAAACCGTGTGGTGGTGCTCGACCGCTATTGCCCGTGGAAAGGCGTACTCGCCCACTCCGAAGCGCAGTTTGTGGTCTATCCCTCCCAGAGAGGAGGCTTCGGCGCCCAAGTGGTGCCCAGCGGAGCAGACGGTGAGCCTGAAATCGATTTTCCGGCTGCATGGGCAGGAAAAAGTGCGGAAGAGCTGCAGAAGCTCACCGGCCTTGCCTCCATTCGCTTCTGCCACAACGGCCGTTTCCTTGTCACATGCGACGAGCTCAATGATGCCGTCGCCGCCTGCCGCCTGGCGCAGCGCGCCGGCGAGAAAAAACAGAAAGGATGAAAACCCATGGGTTTGTTTTCAAAATTCAACAAGAAAGGCAAACAGAAAGAAAAGCCCGCTGAAAAGCGCAGCGAATCGATCCTCGCTCCATCTGATGAGAGTTCCGTCGAGGCTAAATTTGAACAGCTCAAACCGCATATTTACCCTTATCTGAGACCGGCTAACACGCCCTCCTACATCCGCTTTGACGCCGCCGGGAAAAACATTGACATTCCTCTTCCCTCTGTTCCCTTCCATGCCGCCACAAAGATATTCTTTGTGGAAGACACCGGCAGCTCATTCCGCGTGGTGCAGCAATCCGCTGTGCCGCAATCGGTGGGCGCGCTTGGCCTGCTTAACATTGCGGTGCAGAACCTGGTAAAGAATGTGAAGTTTGAGGTGCGGGCCACCAAATTCGGCGGCTATGCTTTTGTGGGCAATCCTAACCACATTTCTTCCTTCATCCTGATCAAAAGTTTGTGGAAGGAGCTGGCCAAGCGTGTAAACGACAATCTGATCATTGCGATCCCCGTGCGTGAGGCCATGATTTTCATCCCGGAAAAGAAAAAGGATGAACTCCTTCCGCAGCTTGCCACAGCGTGTGTAGCCCTGATGAAGGACCCGGAGCACCGCACGCATCCGCTTACTCCGCTGCTCTTTTTCTTCAACAAAGATACAGACCGCCTGACAACCTATACGGCTCCGAAAAAGCCAGACGGACCGCAGCTTTACGTGATGCCGAAGACGGAACCGACTGTGCCGGAATCGGAGGTTCCGGCCGAACCTCTGAAAGAGGAGATGCCGAAAGCTGCCGCTCCGCAGCTGCATCTGGTGCCAGACGTGGAACCGGAAAAAGCAGCCAAAGAATCAAAAGTGGAAGAGGCGAAACCGGAGGAATCCAAACCGGAAGAATAAGCAAATAAACGGTAAAAAGCCGGCGCATGCAATTCAAAATGCATGCGCCGGCCCTTTTATCGCATCAAAAAAGAATTTCAAAGGCAAAACACCGAATGAGGTCCCCCTCATGTCTTTTTCACAAATTGCGTGCGGCACACCGGGCAGGTAATCTGGATTTTCCCTTTTCCCCGCGGTACGCGCAGCTTGTTTTTGCAGTGAGGACAGGTAAAATAACGGTGATCCCTGTCCTTGAGCTGAGCCGTTCTGCTTGTAAAAAATCCTTTTATACGATTCCAGATATTCAGGAATTTCTGGTTTTCCGCCCATCGCTTCGCCCGGTTGCGGGAAAACATGCGGAACAGAATCAGGAAGAACAGCAGCCAGGCAAGAATGGGAAACAGCACAAACCCGGAAAACATTCCGGCGGCCCATAAAATGAGATAGAGAATCAGCAGCAGCCAGTTGAGCTGATCGCCGCCATAGCGGCCTGCCATAACCCGCTGCAGCCACATTTGAAACCGTCCAAACCAGTTATTCATTGTCCTCCATCCTGTCCTTTCCCAAGTGTGTGCGCAGAATCTCCGTGGCCTGCAACAGCGTGCGGAGCTCCTCTTCCGCATATTCCTCCAGTGTGCCTGCAAGCCGGGCCCGCGCATCGCACAACAGCGATTCCAACACCGCGCGGCCGTTTTCCGTCAAATCCAGCAAAACCATGCGGCGATTTTCCCGGCTCTGTTCCCGGCGCACATACCCGCGCTCTTCCAAAGCACGCGCAACCTTCGTAAATTGCTGAGGGGAAACGCAGAGCTCCTCTGCGAGCTGTGTCATGCAGAAAGGTTCCGCCGCGCGGTCAAGCAGAATCATCGTCTGCAGCTGTGTGGACGGAAGATCCGAAAGCACACATTTCCGGCTGATTTGAAAGATACGGCGAAACAAAAGCGGCATCAGACACAGGCTGTTCTGCGCCAACTGATCCCTGAGGTCTTTCACTGCATCATCTCCTACCGATTTTCTGGCGAACATTATAGCGGAGCAGGAAGGCCCTGTCAATAAACAAACCATGAACAATACATAAAGTTTTATTGTAAATAAAAGTTTACTTTTTGTTCATGCAATTTGTTTTTTGGGCTTCTATAATGACCTCAAGCCGAACGGGGAATTCTAATCCGCACAGGGTTTGGAATTCGTGAAAAGGCAGTAAGAGAAACAGGAGGCATACGCCTATGGTAGAACAAAAGAAAAATCCACGAAAATCCCTTTTGTGGTACTGTGTGATTGTTCTTGCCGTGATTGCACTGCTGAACACCATCCTGATGCCGCAGCTCAACAGGATGCAGACAAAGGAAGTGGATTACAGCACCTTCCTCGACATGCTGGACGAAGGCAAGATTGCCAAGGTCCAGATGGAGGGCGAGACAATTGCATTCGTGTCAAATGATGAACAGGACCCGTTTATTTATATGACGGGAGCATGGGATGACCCCGACCTGGTGGATCGGCTGAGGACGGCCGGTGTTGATTTCGGCAAGGTAGTGCCGAAGGAAGAATCGCCGTGGATTTCCCTGCTGTTTGGCCTGATTCTGCCCACCGCGCTGCTTTGGGGCGCCGGCTATCTGCTGATGCGCAATATGCAGAAAAAAATGGGCGGACCGAATGCCATGTCGTTTGGCAAGAGCAACGCCAAAATCTATGTTGCTGCACAGACCGGCAAAACATTTGCCGACGTAGCCGGTGAGGATGAGGCGAAGGAAGCGCTCAAGGAGATCGTGGATTTTCTGCACGACCCGAAAAAGTATGAGTCCATCGGCGCATCAATGCCCAAGGGGGCTCTGCTGGTGGGCCCTCCCGGCACAGGCAAAACGCTGCTTGCACAGGCTGTTGCCGGTGAAGCACATGTGCCCTTCTTCTCAATTTCCGGTTCGGAATTTGTGGAGATGTTCGTCGGCATGGGTGCTGCCAAGGTGCGCGACCTGTTCAAACAGGCACAGGATAAAGCACCGTGCATCGTGTTTATCGATGAGATCGACACCATTGGCAAAAAGCGCGATGGCGCCGGGTTTACCGGCAACGATGAACGGGAACAGACACTGAACCAGCTGCTCACGGAGATGGACGGGTTCGACGGACGCAAGGGCGTTGTGATTCTGGCCGCCACGAACCGCCCGGATTCGCTTGACAAAGCTTTGCTGCGGCCCGGCCGCTTCGACCGCCGCATTCCCGTGGAGCTGCCGGATCTCAAGGGCCGTGAAGCGATTCTGCGCGTGCACGCCCAGGATGTCAAGATGGGACCGGACATTGACTTTGCCGCCATCGCCCGTGCCACGGCCGGTGCTTCCGGCGCCGAGCTGGCAAACATCATCAACGAGGCTGCGCTGCGCGCGGTGCGCATGGGCCGCTACGCCGTCACCCAGGAAGATCTGGAGGAAAGCGTGGAGGTTGTCATTGCAGGGTATCAGCGGAAGAGCGCTGTCATTCCGCCGAAGGAAAAGCAGATTGTGGCCTATCATGAAATTGGCCACGCGCTGGTGGCGGCGCGCCAGACAAATTCCGCGCCTGTTGCCAAAATCACGATTGTCCCCCGCACATCCGGTGCGCTTGGTTACACGATGCAGGTGCCGGAAGATGAAAGCGTACTGATGTCGAAGGAGGAAATCTTCAACAAGATTGCCACGCTGACCGGCGGACGCTCCGCGGAAGAGCTCGTGTTCGGCACGTGCACGTCCGGCGCCTCGAACGATATTGAGCAGGCCACAAAGCTGGCGCGCTCCATGATCACAAAGCTCGGCATGTCCGACACGTTCGGCATGATCGCGCTGGAAACGGAATCGAACAAATACCTCGGCGGCGACAGCTCGATGGCGTGCTCGGAAGGCACGGCTCAGGCCGTCGATCAGGAAGCCATTTCTCTGATCCGAAAAGCACACGAGAAAGCCATTTCCATTCTCAAGGAAAACATGGCGCCGCTGCATGAGCTCGCGCACTACCTGCTGGAAAAGGAAACGATTACCGGCGAGGAGTTCATGGCCATCCTGAAAAAATATGACGAAAAGCCGGCGCTGGAGCAGAATACAAAAGAGTAACCAGTGCTGAATAAACGGCCGGGATCGCATGATGAAAAGCGATCCCGGCCGTTTTCTTGTTTGAAGGCTTATTCCAGATTCAATTTATATTTGAGAATCTGATGCGTGGCGATGTAATATCCGGCGCTCAGCACGAGTTCAAACGCGGTCAGGCCGGCGAGCACAAGCTCCACCATGCCGACAGCCGCCTCATACGTCCAAAGCAGTTCCCCGTTCCAGGTAAGGGAACGGAAGAAGGATTCCAGGAAAAAGACGCCGCCGCTGATGAGAAAGCCTGTGAGGATCTGCTCGGCAAAGCTGAACAGCAGATAGAACCCGATGCCGGCAAGCACACGGTGATTCTTGACCTGGCTGCCGGTGGCGATGGCGCCGTAAATCTGCAGGTAGCCATGCACCGCACAGGAAAGCAGGAAGAGCAGGAGCAGCAGCGTAATGAGCCATGCGTGAAATCCGCCCTGGCGGTACAGCTCGCCAACCGCTGCGAAAAAGTCTGCCAAATTGGAAAAGAGATTCTGATCCGCCATCAGGATGAAGAACGTCAGGATGCAGACCAGCACGCTGCACACCGACCAGACAAGGGAAACAATCAGCTTGTTCCAGATGTGCTGCGCCGTGGTGACGGGAAGGGTAAACATCAGATAGCCCTCATCCCCCATCAGATTTCTGTAAAACCGGAGGACGGCCACCAGGAATGTGATGACACACACGCCAATGAGGCTCAGAATGTAAAACGTGACAATCACAAACGTGGGAATGTTCACAAACATGTTCTGCAGGAATTCATTGCTCTGCAGCGTGACGGAAAGCGTCACACGCGACATAACCGCCAGCACGATCAAAAGCAGATAAGCCGGCAGGAAATACCGCGCCGTGGCCTGAAATTCGGCTTTCATCAATTTTCTCAGCATCTGAATACCTCCCGAAACAGTGTATCGACGCTCTTCCCCTGCTTATCGCGGATGTTGTCAACGGAATCGCTCAGCACAATGGTTCCCCCGTTGATGAAAATCACGTCGTCCAGAACATTTTCCACGTCGGCAATCAGGTGGGTCGAGATGAGAACCGTGCCCTCCTGATTGTAGTTTGTGATGATGGTGTGCAGAATGAAATCACGTGCGGCAGGATCCACTCCGCCGATCGGCTCATCAAGCAAATAAAGCTGCGCGCGCCGGCTCATCACCAGGATCAGCTGCACCTTCTCCTTTGTGCCTTTGCTCATCGTTTTCAGCTTCTGCATGGGGTCCAGATTCAGCCTGTGCAGCATGTCATAGGCACGCGCCGTGTCAAAGTCAGCATAGAAATCCTGAAAGAAGCGGATGAGCTGCGCCACGTTCATCCAGTTGTTCAGGTAAGTACGGTCCGGCAAATAGGAGACAACCTTTTTCGTCTCCACACCGGGGGTGCGGCCGTTCACCAAAAGCTGGCCGCTGTCCGGAGTGAGCAGGCCGTTGCAAAGCTTGAGGAACGTACTCTTCCCGCTTCCGTTCGGCCCCAAAAGCCCCACAATCCGCCCGCGGGGAACCTGCAGGCTGATCCCACCGACCGCGCGGCAGCCTGGAAATGTTTTCACGAGATCACAACATTCAATGATCGGGGTCATTTTGATTTCTCCTCCGTTCGATTTATCATGGTCATGGTTTGCTCTTTCGTGTAACCAAGGTAGGACATATCTTCCATGAATTGGAAAATGAGCTGCTCCGCCATTTCTTTTTTTGTTTCCATAATTTTCTCCTGTTCCTCCGTCACATATCTGCCGCTTGTGCGCTGTGTAAAGATCAGACCGTCTTCCTCCAGCTTGACGAGAGCCCGCTGCATGGTGTTGGGATTTACCGCCGCTTCCGCCGCCAGCTCGCGCACAGAGGGCAGCCGGGAACCGGCCGGATAAACACCCGTGACAATCATGCGCTGAAGCTGCCCGACAAGCTGCGCGTAGAGAGGCCGATCGGACTGTAAGCTCCACGCCATGGAACCACCTCTTTTGTATTATTGTATTATGAACTTAATACAATAATACACCGTTTCCCCCATTTGTCAAGAGGAAAACGATGTATTTTAGAAAAACAATCGAATGACCAAGCCTGCACACAGACAGGAGACGAGATGGCCGGCCAGTGCCGCCAAAAGGATACCCGCATTTCCCTTTTCACGAACGGCACCAAAATAAACCGCAATACAGTAGAATGCCGTTTCCGTGGAACCCGCCAGCACGGAAGCTACACGGCCGGAAAAGCTGTCCGGCCCTTCGCTCTCGAGCAGCTGCGCCAGCAAAGCGGTGGAGCCGCTGCCTGAAACCGGTTTGAGAAGGGCAAGAGGAACGGTTTCCGCCGGCAAGCCCACAAGCGATGCAAACGGCTGCACCCAGGAAGCCGCCAGCTCCAGTGCACCGGATGCCTGCAGCATGGAGATGGCAAGCAAAAGCCCTGTGAGCACCGGGAGCAGTGACACGCAAGCATGTAATCCTTCCTTTGCCCCCTCCGAAAAGAGCTCAAACACCGGCACGTGCCGGCATACTGCCGCCAACACGAGCAGGCCAAGAAAAACCGGCACGAGAAACGAAGCCCAGTCACCCATGGAAACGCTCCCACACAAAGAGAACTGTCAGAGCTGCTGCCAGAGACAAGGCGGAAGTGATCCAAATGGCCGGAAGAATATCAAAGGGATGTGCGGAACCTGCCGCGGCACGCAGGGCCCCCAATGTGGTAGGAAGCAATTGCAGTGAAGCCGTGTTGAGCACTACGAATCGTGCCATACCGCGGCTGACGCCTCTTCCCCCGTGTTCCTCAGAAAGCGCGTGCATGGCTTCGATCCCCATCGGAGTCGCCGCATTTCCGAGCCCGAGAAGATTGGCGGTGAGATTCATGCACACAGCCTGTTCTGCTTTTCCGCCCGGCCGGCATCCGGGCAGCAGGCGCCGGACGCCGGGACGAAGGATGCTTGCCAGCAAACTTGTGGCTCCTGCCGCTTCCGCTGCCTTCAAAAAGCCGGTCCAGGCCATCATGGCCCCAGCCATGGCAAGGGAAAGTTCCACAGCATTCTGTGCGCCGGAAAACACTGCTTCCGACAGCGCACTCATTTTTCCAGTTGCAAGCGCGCAAATCAAGCTTATCAGGATCATACCTGCCCAGACAACATTCAGCAAGGCTTCCGCCTCCTTTTTCTGCTAATCATATGACTTTACAGGCAAAATATGACAGATGGGAAACTCTCTTCTTCCGGCAGGCAGTTATGTGAATTATTTTCACTTAAAAAACAGGCAAATTTTTTTCACAACAACGCGCTTTTTTACAGGCTAAAAAGAAAAAAATGCAGCGACAGCGGGCTTTTTGGGGAGAAATGATTCGTCAAAAATCATTTCAGTTCGCAAAAAGTTAACAATCCTGAACTTGACTTTATTTCCACAATCTACTATCATAAAAATGGAGCCCTGACATTTTTCTACAGGAATTTGGAAGAAAGGAACGTGCCAGACATGAAATCCACAGGAATCGTCCGTCCAATTGACAACCTCGGCCGTATCGTTATTCCGACAGAGTTACGCAAGACTCTACACATCAATGAGAGAGATCCTCTTGAAATTTTTGTGGATGGAAATTGCATCATTCTGAAGAAATATCAGCCTTCTTGCGTCTTTTGTGACAGCATGGACAATATTATGACCTACAAGGGTTATAATGTGTGCCAGAACTGCATGAAGAAGCTCGGCACACTGGCCGACAACATGTAATCCCTTTATCAGGGCAAATAACGCCCGCCTTGTCTTTCCTTCATGAAAGAACAAGGCGGGCGTTTTTATATATATCAGGCCGTCAGCATCCGATACATGGCTTCCAGGCAAATCTGCGCATGCTGCATGAATCGGGATAGTTCAATGTTCTCCCCGGTGTTATGCAAGCGGCGATCCGGTTCATCTGCAAAGAAGGGGCCAAAAGCGACACCGTTGCCCCGCAGAGCACGGGCATACGTACCGCCGCCCGTCGCATAAAGCGCTGCAGGCTGGCCCATCACAGCCTGATAAGCATCACTCAGCAAGCGGACAAGCTGGCTGTCACCCGGCAAATAGAGCGGCTCGGAAATAAGGCGCTCTGCCACCGTCAGGCCAGCTGCCTCCACCTGCTCTGCAATACGGGAGGCGATCCAGTTTCCGTCCTTTGTCACGGGGTAACGGATGTCGATGGAGAAGGAAGCGCCCTCCTCCGAAACGGAAACGAGGCCCAGATTGAGCGTAAGCGGACCGGATTCCGCATCCTCAAGCCGGACGCCGAGAGACGTTCCGTCGTATTCCATGCCAATATGGCGGTTCAGGAACGTCAAAAGCGAACCGAGCTCCTGCTCGGAAAAGACGGAAGCCAGCAGGGTAATCAAGCGGGAGGCCGCATTGTCGCCCTCCTGGGGCTGCATGGCATGTGCCGAGGTGCCATGAGCCGTCACGCGCACGCCCTCTTCCATCGGCTCAAACGCAAAGCGGCCGCCGCGGGCAGCTTCCACCAGACGCTCCACCTGCTCTGCCGTACAGCAAAGCTCCGCTTTCGCTTCACCGGGAACGGCGTTGACCACCGTGCCGGCAGAAAAAGAGCGCACCACAGGGGAAGAAACAGCACTGTTTACACGCAGCATGACACGGCCCTTTTCTCTGTTGCAGATGCCGTAGTCTGCATCCGGTGTGAAGCCCATGACAGGCAGCGGCTCCTTTTGATAATAATACGCGAGATCTTCGCTGCCCGTTTCCTCCGCAGCGCCGAACACAACGCGCAGACGGCGTTTGGCAGGCACCTGCTCCTCCTTGAGAACTTTCAGACAATACAGCGCCACAATGGCTGCGCCCTTGTCGTCTGCCGTGCCGCGCCCAAAGCAATGACCGTCACAGGTGGACATGACAAAAGGATCTCCCTCCCAGCCGTCTCCGGCAGGGACAACATCCACATGGGCCAGCACGGCGGCCGTCTCTTCCCCCTCGCCATATTCGGCATGGCCGGCATAATTGTCCACGTTCTTCACGGAGAGGCCCATGCCCTCCGCCATGGAAAGAATGGTCTGCAGCGCGCGGGTGGATTCGCGGCCAAACGGCATTCCCGGCTCAGCCGCGGAACGCACGGACGGAATCGACACCAACGTGGCAAGGTCGCGCAGAATGTCGTCCTGATATTTGAGAATCTTTTCACCGAAACTCATCAAATCTTCTCCTTTGCTCTAAATTTCTAAAGCCAAAAATAAGGATTCCATCCGCAAAACAAAGCGGTGTTCTTCCAGATAAACTGAAGCAGCAAAACGGCAAAGCCGATCCAAAAGGCAGGGAGAACTGGAAAGGCAGGAAGCTTTACACGCCTGCGCAGGCTCTCCCACGCCAGAAAGGACAGATACAAAACGGCAAAATAAGCCACAAACGGGTGATAACAAAAGCACGCAAGAAAATGAAACCGGCTCAACGCAAGGATTGCCCTCGTTGCCCCGCAGCCCGGACAAAACAGGCCGGTGGATTCCCGCACCCAGCAAGCAGGAAACAGAGAGAGCAACTCAGACCCGAACAGACGGACTGCCAGCCAAGCGAAAAAGAAAACCGGCAGAAGCCAAAGCCCCAGCCGGTACAGGTTTTCTTCCGTGGAACGGATCCGCTTCATCAATAGTAATAATCAAAATAATGGCTGTATTCGGCAAGATCCCCGGCTGCTCCCATGATGCCTGCCACAATCAGGATCAAAATAGACAGCACAATGCCGACAGCACCGGTGATAATGCCGGCCATCGCCATGCCTTTTCCCTTGCGCCCTTTGGAGATGGACACAGCACCCAGCACAATCGCCACTACAGACAAAATCCAGGAAATCCAGCTGCCGCAGCAAAACACGATGGAGAGAATGCCGCACACCATGGACCCGATGGCCAGTCCGCTTCCGCCCTGCGTCTGCAGCGGCTCCGCCTGATAAGAATACGGCGAAGACTGATAGGGAGAAGACTGATATTGCGGGGCCTGATAGGCAGAATTGGAATCATACCCACCCTGCTGGCCAGACTGGTAAGAAGTTTGAGACGCATAGGGATCGTTCGCACCATACGGATTCTGCTGCGAATCGGATGAATACTGCGGGGGCTGATACTGAGGCGGCTGATAAGAGGATGCGTAGTCCTGAGCCTGCCTGTCCTGATCGTTCTGATTCTGGTCGTTGTTGGGGGAATACATGTTGTTAGGGTCCATAGCGACTTTCCTCCTCTGCCCAAATCCGGCAAGACAATTTCCGGCATGCTGTACGGCACAGGGAAATTGTGCCGCATGTCATCCAAAAAGGCGCCCTGCCTTGTCTTGTTTTATTATATCCGGTCGAAAAAAATTTGTCAACGGAAAAAGGAAGCCGGGAAAAACCGGATACGGCGTGTTTATTGGGCCAAAAAGCCCCGGCAAGGCGTTTTGAACAGGTCCAGTAAAAACGGACAATAGACAAAGTACCCCTGATGTAGGAAA
>CAKNKY010000013.1 GCA_930987725.1 uncultured Anaeromassilibacillus sp.
CCTTTTATCCCCTGCAAGCTTTTTGAAAAAAGCTTGACCAAAAACTTTACTGTTCAGGCCGAGTGCGATTACTCCACCTGGCCGGCAGCCTTCGCCTCTTCAATGACCTTCTGCGCCACCATCGCCGGGGCTTCCTCATAGCGGACAAAGTCAAACCGGAAGCTGCCGCGGCCCTGCGTCGCCTGACGCATAAACGTCGAAAAGTCCGACATCTCCGCCACCGGCACCTCGGCCTCGATCGTCTGGTATCCTTCCTTGCCCGCCGGGTTCATGCCCAGCACACGGCCGCGGCGCTTGTTCACTTCGCCCATGATGTCGCCCATGTTGCCGTCCGGCACAGTGGCGGAAAGCGCGCCGATGGGTTCAAGCAGAACCGGGTTCGCCTGCGGCATACCCGCCTTGTATGCCAGCGAGGCCGCCGTCTTGAACGCCATTTCGGAGGAATCCACCGGGTGATACGAGCCGTCATACAGCGTTGCGCGCAGGCCAACCACCGGATACCCCGCCAGCGGGCCCTTCGCAATGCACTCGCGCAGTCCCTTTTCCACCGCCGGGAAGAAGTTCTTCGGCACGGAACCGCCCACCACGCGCTCGCCGAACTCCAGGCCCTCGCTGTCGCAGGGCTCGAACTCGATCCATACGTCGCCGAACTGGCCGTGGCCGCCCGTCTGCTTCTTGTGGCGGCCCTGCACCTGCACCTTCTTGCGGATCGTCTCGCGGTACGGCACACGCGGCTTCTGCAGCACAACGTCCACGCCGAACTTGCTCTTGAGCTTCGACACCACCACGTCGAGGTGCTGCTCGCCCAGGCCGGACACGATCATCTGGTGCGTCTCCGCGTTGTTCGAGAAGCGGATCGTCGGGTCTTCCTCCACCAGGCGGAAAATGCCCTGCGCCACCTTGTCCTCCTCGCCCTTGTTCTTCGGCAGAATCGCCATGGAGAGCGTCGGGTTCGGGTATTCCACGCCGTCAAGCGTCACCTTGCGCGTCGGCGCGCACAGCGTGTCGCCCGTGTTCGCGCCGGAAAGCTTCAGCACCGCGCCGATGTCGCCGGCACAGATGGCCCCCATGTCCTCCTGCTTCTTGCCGCGCATGAGCACAACCTTGCCGATGCGCTCCGTGTTGCCGGTGCGCATGTTCACAAGCTGCGAATCCTGCGCCACCTTGCCGGAAATCACTTTCAGATACGAAACCTTGCCCACAAACGGGTCCGCGATCGTCTTGAACACGATGGCCGCCGTCGCGCCGTCCGGGTTGACGGAGATCTCCACCGGCTCGCCGTCCACGTCCGCGCCCACTTCGCCGGCCTTCTCCGCCGCGGAGGGCGCCAGCCACGTGAGGCCGTCCATGAACTGCTCCATGCCGCGCATGAGCAGCGCGTCGCCGCAGAACACCGGCGTGATGGCGCCGCTCTTGACGCCCTTGCTCACGCCCACGATGACCTCCTCCGGCGTGAAGGGCTCGCCGGAAAAGTATTTTTCAAACATCTCGTCGCTCGTCTCGGCCACGGCCTCGTAAATGGCCGTGCGCAGGCCCTCGAGGCGGTCGCCCATGTCGGGCATCTTGACCTCCACGGGCTTGCCGTTCGAGTAATCGTATGCTTTGTATTCCAGAATGTTGATGTAAATGTCGGCCTTGCCGTCCACAATGTAGGGAACCACCACAGGGCAGGTCGAGGGGCCGAAGGAGCGCTTCAGATCCTCAAACACGCGGTAGAAACGGGCGTCCTCGTCCGCCAGGCCGTTCACGAAGAAGATCTTCGAAAGGCCGCGCGCGGAAGCCGCTTCATATGCCCTTTCCGTGCCCACGGAGACGCCGTCCTTGCCGGAAACCGCGATGAGCACGGAATCCGCAGCGCGCACCGCTTCGCACAGGCCGCCTTCAAAATCGAAGAGGCCGGGGGCGTCGATGAGATTGATCTTGTGGTTCTTCCACTCCAGCGGCGCAACAGCTGCCGAAACGGAAGCCTTGCGGCGGATTTCCTCGGGGTCATAGTCGCACACGGTGTTGCCGTCGCTCACCTTACCGCGGCGATCGGTCGCTCCGGAAAGATAGAGCATCGCTTCCGCGATGGATGTCTTGCCGGAGCCGCTATGGCCTGCCAGCGCAATGTTGATGATATTCTTGGCCGGGTACTGTTTCATGTGGTTGATCCCCTTTCTATCTGGTGCGCGCCGGAATCCGGCGCTTCGGGAAATTCGTACAATCTGAACAATAGTTGTAGGAATTCAAAATTTATTATAGCGCACCTTGTGAGGAAAGGCAAGCGGCTTCAAACAATTTTTCACAATCCACCGCCAATAGATTCCGCAAAAATTTGTGCTATTTTCCCAATTAGCCTTTCGTTTCCCGTCCGTTTGACGCCTTTGCCTGTCAGATCCGCCGGAAACAGGCCGGTTTCCGGCGGCCGGGCGGGCCTGTTTTCCTTGCGGACGCCCCGAAAGGGATCTATAATAATGGAAACCGGCGCACGGGCCGTTTCCGGCATGGGACGGCCCCTTTTTGCGGCCGGAAGTCTGAAACGAGTGAGGAAAAACAGATGGAACAGGAAAAGAAAACCGCGCCGCTGCGGCTCACGGCGGCCGCGCTGTTGGCGGGCCTCGCGGCGGGCGGCGTCGCGGCGCTGTACCGCCTTGCGCTGGAGGGCGCCGCCAGTCTGATGGACCGCGCAGCCGCCTTCGCGCGCGCAAACGCGGCCGGGGCCGTGCTCTGGTTCGCCGCGCTCGCGGCCATGGCCGCCGTGGTCGCCTTCCTGCTGAAAAAGCAGCCGCTCACCGGCGGCAGCGGCATCCCGCAGGTGGAAAAGGAGCTGCGCGGCGAGGTGCACAGCAACTGGCTGCCGGTGCTGGCGGCAAAGTTTGCGGGCGGCTTCCTCAGCCTGCTGGGCGGGCTCTCGCTCGGCCGCGAGGGGCCCAGCATCCAGCTCGGCGCCATGGCGGGCAAAGGCGTATCCCGCCTGCTGCGCCGCGAGGGCGAGGAAAGCCGCCTGCTGCTGAGCTGCGGTGCGGGCGCGGGCCTCGCTGCGGCCTTCCATGCGCCGGCCGCCGGCGTGCTCTTCTGCCTGGAAGAGCTCTTCGGCAGCTTTTCGCCGAAGCTGCTGCTGCCGCTGCTGGCCTCCGTGCTTTCCGCCGACCTCGTCTCCTCCTGCGTGTTCGGCGTCCAGCCCGTCTTTCAGTTCGCACCCTCCGCGGAGCTGACCCCGGCGCTCTATGCGCTCGTCCTCCCGCTGGGCGTCCTGCTCGGCGTGCTGGGCGCGTTCTACAACGCCGCCACGGTGCGCGGCGTCTCTCTCCTGCAGAAAAAGAGCGGCCTGCCCGTGTTCGTGCGCCTGCTGCTGCCCTTCCTCGCCGCCGGCGTGCTGGCGCTCGTCTGCCCGGTGCTGCTCGGCTCCGGCCACGAGCTCGTGGAATCGGCCGCCGCCGGCACCTTCGCCGCCTGGGCGCTCGCGCTCCTGCTGCTCGGCAAATTCGTCTTTTCGCTTTTGAGCTTCACCTCCGGCGCGCCGGGCGGCATCTTCTTCCCGCTGCTCGTGCTGGGCGCGCTCATCGGCTGCCTCTATGGCCTTGGCGCCGTGCACCTCTTCGGCCTCGACCCCGGCCTCGTGCCCGTCTTCCTGCTGCTCGGCATGGCAGGAAACTTCGCGGCCATCGTGCGCGCGCCCTTCACTGGCGCCGTGCTTCTGTTTGAGATGACGGGCTCCATGCCCTGCCTGCTGCCGCTGCTGGCCGTTTCGTGGGCCGCATGCCTCACGGCCAACGCCCTGCGCAGCACCCCGATCTATGACAGCCTGTGAGAAACGCCCAAAAAAATCCAACGGTTGTTCCATTGCTTTTCCGACTTTTTTCTGCTAATATAGAGAAAAACCGTGCCGAACAAGAAGATAAATCCGGTGAAAATGCGAAAAAGCGCCTGCGCCGTGTACTTTTCCGAAAAGGCAGGGGGGAGACGTTTGACCACCAAGGAAAGAAAAAAGAAAAAATTCCCGTTATGGACGGCAGGGTTCTGCGCCGTGTATCTTTTTTGTTTTTCCCTGCTGTTCATTGCGCTGCACCGCGCCATGTCTTCTGCATGGGGCGCGCAGTCCAGGGCGGCGGAAATCTCTTTTTTACAGCTGAGAATTTACCTTGACTCCGCCTTTGAAGATACCAAAGAAAGAGCGGAGCGGGTGTTTTCCGACGGCGCCTTCCTGTCCTACCTGGCCAAAAAGGAGAACGGTGACTCTTTCTGCCGGTCGGTTACCCCTTTTTTACAGGAAATATGCGGCGGCCCGGTCAGCGCAGGGGGCTGCCTCATCAATTTGACGGAGCAAAAGGCCGCCGATCTGAACGGCCGTTTGTATTATGGTACTGCGGGCTTTTCCGCCCTGGCAGAATCGCTCGCTTTGCCTTCCGGGCACTTGGAGGAAACAGGGGCGTGGCAGGAGGGTTTCTTCTTTTCACAGGAGGATGAGCTGCGTTTTTTCTATTTTTCCAATTTGTATCAGATCGCGGATGAGCGCTATGCGGCTGTGATAGAATTCTCCATGGAAGAAATCCAGGCCCTGTGCGTGCAGGCCTTTGGCCGGGAAGCCGCCTTCTGCTTTTATATCCCGGGGCAGGAGCTAAGCTACCGCGGCCCCGGCGCGCCTCTTCCGGAAGGATGGCGGGAGCTTTCGGAAACGGGAAGCGGCGGCGCAAACGGCAGGCTTGTTGCGAAGCATTCCATACTGACCGGCTGTACCTACCTGATGTATTTTTCGGGGAACGAAATGCCCAGCCGCCTGTTCTGGGGCTGCCTTCTGTGCTTCCTTTTTTTGACAGCCGCCCTGTTTTTCGTTTTAATCCGGGCAGGGAGCCGGGCGTCCGGGCAAAGCGCCGTTCCGCAGGTGCAGCCCGCTGCGCTGCCTCCCCCGCCCCTGCCCTCTCCCGCGAAAGAGGAGTTTTTTCACACAAAGCTCTGGTATCTGAAAAAAATAATAACAGGAGAGATTTTGTACCCGGACGGGAAGCAATACGAGAAATACGGCCTTTCCTTCTCCCAGGCTGCGCTGTTTTTGTTGGATGCGAAGCGGGACGTCCGGACCGATGAAGAGACGTTTTCGGAGGGACTGACGGATCTCACACAGGTGTGTTTTGCGCCCGGCGAGACGTACCTGTTCCGCATGCAGGGGAAATACGCCGGAATTGTTTTGCTGCAACTCCCGCAGGAAAACGCGGAACAGTGGTTCGCGGAAAAAGCGCGGCAGCTGAGCGCACGCATCGGGGAGGTCTGCCGCCTCTACCTGAGCGCCATACACGGCCGGTTCGTTGAGCTTCCGGACGCTTACCGCGAATGCCTGTATACAGAGGAATATTGCTACCTGCACAGCGAAGAGGGCGCTGCCATGTCCTATGGGCAGGTTTGCAGGCAGGCCTGCTCTTTTCTTGCTGTCCCCCGCACGTCGGACATCCGGGAAAGGTTCCTTTCCTGCATGGTCAAGGGGGAATTTTGCGCGGCAAAGGAGGAAATTCTCTCCCACTTACAGGCCCTGCGGAGCATATGGGGACTGAACAACCGCACGGCTAAAACGGCAATTTACGAGATCATCGACATGTTCCTTCACGGCATTTCCATCCTGGATCAGGCCATGGTGGAATCGCTCTTTGATAAACGGGAGATGATTACCCGCACAATGGCACAGGACACCTTTGCCGGCTTGCAGCAGCAGGTGGAAACCGTTATGGACACCCTGATTCTGCGCTGCGACACCAAATCCATGGCAATTCAAGACAAAACCGATGCCATCGCCTCCTACCTCCAAATCCATTATAAAAATCCGGAGCTCAGCCTGGAGCTTCTGGCGGAGCAGTTCTCCGTCTCCGTACAGTATCTGTCGCACGAATTCAAAAATAAAACGGGGGCCGGCCTGCAGGACTATCTGTGCCGTATCCGCGTAGAACACGCCAAGTCCCTTTTGCTGCGGAACCCGCAGCTTTCGGTTGCGCAGATAGGGGAAGCCGTCGGCTTCCATAACAGCCAGACATTCATCCGCTCCTTCAAGCGGATGGAATCGGTTACACCGGGCCAGTACCGGCGCTGCGCCTGCGCAGAGAAGGGGAGCGAATAAAACGGCGCGCCAAAAAACAGGCCCCGGCACGGGACAAATTGTGAACCGTGCCGGGGCCTGTTTTGCGGGCGGCCCTTCAGCCCCTCCGGAGAACCGGCAGGAACAGGCAGGAGGGATGGTCGGCGTCGTGGAACACGCACTGTCGGGCCGGGCGGATTGCGGTGCCGAATCCAAGCCGTTCGGCGGTGTTCAGATTGCGATCATGAGCCGGGTAATAGCTGCTGGTGACGTCAATCCGGATCCGGTGCCCTTTGCGGAACACCACGCTGACGCTGTTCATTGGCAGAGTGAACGGATAAACCTTCCCCGGCTCCAGCAGTTCGGGCAATGCTTCCAGTCGGGCACTGCGGAATCGGCCGCGTACCGCCCCTTCCGTCAACGGGAAAGAGCTCCCGTCCGGCGCGGTATCGCTCAGCCGGCAGACGAAATCGGTATCCGGCCCGTCGGTAGACGCATACAGGCAAAAAGAAATCTCGCCCGTAACCTCCAGGTCCTCCGGCAGGGGCTCGCTGTAATAGACAAGGACGTCCTCACGCCCCTCCTGTTCCGCCGGATCCGCAAAAAGGACATGCCCCTTTTGATCCTTGTAAGAGGAGGGATAGGGATTTTGAGGATCGTATACATACTGCTGCGGCTCCTGCGAGGACGGCGGATTTTCCTGAAGGAGGCCGGCGGTGCGTTCCCCTGTCCCGCACAGGAACCAGCGTGTTCCCTGCGCGCCTCTGGGAGGCCATTCCTCGGCCGTATGCCACTCGTTCGTCCCAAGGGTGAAGAATTCTACGGCGGGGCGGCGCTCCACACCGTTTTCAATACCCTTAAGCCAATGGTCAAACCAATCCCGCACCAGCCTCCGGATCCCACGAGCCGCGCCCGTATTTCCGCTACCGAAATCAAAACCGTCAATTCTCGTATGGAGCTCGCCTCCGTGCAGCCAAGGGCCAATGATCAGCTTTTTCTTTTCCGCGGAAACGCCGGAGGCGTGGGCCCAATTGTCCAGCGTACCCGAGCAGGCCAGATCAAACCAGCCACTGAGGAAAAGCATGGGCACCCGGATATTCTCCACCGGGATGGGACGGCAGGCTTTTGCCAAAAAAGCCTGCGGCTCTTCCAGGCCGCTGAGCAAATCAAGGTACGCCTGCGTATAACGCCGAATACCGGGAATGGCGGCGGCCGGATGCCCGGCGGCAGGCAGCCGGAACGAAAGCTCGTCCCAGTTTTCCTGGCATCGCCTGATTTCTGCAAGGACGCGCTCCTGCTCCGCCTTCCCCTCCACCCAGCGGGCCAGGTTTTCCCGCGCACGGTCCAGAATCCAGGAGAGGTGATAGTTCATAAAATGGTGGGACTTACTGTAGCTGAGCGGATCGATGGCAGAATTCTGGAAGGGGCAGAGCGCCTTCAGGTGCGGCGGCTGAAGGGAAGCCGCCGCCATTTGCGTATAGCCGAAATAAGAAAGCCCCTGCATCCCCACATTCCCGTCGCACCACGGCTGGGCGGCAATCCATTCAACGGAGTCGTAACCGTCTTCCGGTTCGCTTCCGCCGTTCGCTTCCAGGAATCCTTCTGACTGCCCCGTTCCCCGCACATCTTGAAATACCATATTATATCCGGCCAGAGCCATTTCCTCGTAATTGGAGTAAATACCGTCCGCCTTCTCTTTCCCGTAAGGGGTTCGCAGGAGGATTGCGGGGTAAGGACAACCGTCGTCCGGCCGGATCACATTGCAGCTCAGGCTGACCCCGTCCCGCATGGGGACTCGCATGTTAAGGAGCGTCTTCGTTTTCATAAGGGAACATCCTTCTTTCTTTTCGTCATATAGCGGCGGCAAGCGCCGTACAGGATTGCCGAAAAGGCCAGGGGCGCGGCCGCCCACAGGAACACGCCGGAATACCCGGAGGAGGCGAGTACCCCGCCAGCAACGGCAGACGCTCCTCCCTGCCCGAGATCCGCCCCGATATAATATGTGCAGGAAGCGGCGCCGCGGCGTTCGGGCGGCACGCCGGCAAGGCAGCGCGCCTGAATGGCGGGTTGCAGCGCGCCCACGCCCAAAGCCTTTGTAACGCTTGACACCGCCATTATAGGCACGGCCGCGCCCCCCGGCAGCCAGGCAAGGAGCAAAAAGGAGAAAGCGATCAGCGCTGCAGACGGATAAAAAACGGCGGAAAAGCCCATACGGTCCCCCCACTTTCCCAAGAAAAGGCGCGCCAGGAATAGGGTAATCGCGCTCAGCGTAAAATACCAGCCGGCATTCTCCATTCCGAGGGATACGGCGTAGGAGGCAAGATAGCCGCTTTCCACCCCGTTTGCCGCCGAAAGCGCGATGGTAAGCAGTGCATACGGCACAGCCTCCCGCGCAATCAGGCCCGAAAGCGGCTCCGCTCCCCCGCGTTCCCGCGGGACGTCCCCGCCGGGAAGCGGCAGCTCCAAAAGCAGGCTGAGCCCTGAAACCAGCGCTGCAGCCAGAAAGGCGCCCTCCTCCCCCCAAAAGCTCCGCATGGTTAAGCCCGCCGAGGGTCCCAGCGCCGTAGCGATCGACTGGCCGACGGCGAAAACCCCCATGCCCTGGCCTTCCTTTCCCTCCGGTAAATAATCGGAAACACACGCCATGGTAACGGTGGTTGTCACTCCGAAGGAGACGCCGTGCAGGATGCGCAGCAAGAAAAACAGGGCCGCGTGGTTCACCGCCCCGTAACCGCCCAGGGAAACCGCCGTCAGGAGCGTGAAGATCAAGAGCAGCGATTTGCGCCGGAAACGGTCGCAGACCCAACCGCTGAAGGGGCGGAACAACAGGGACGCCAGCGACATGGAGCCAATCACCGCCCCGGCGGTGCCCGCCTCGATCCCTGCCCGGTTCAAGCGCAGGTTCATCAGGGGGTTAGAAAGGTACAGGGTAAGGGAGAGCAGCAGGTTGACCGAAAACAGCAGCCAATACGGCCTCTGGAATGGCTTCCCGGCCCGTTCCTCGGCAAGGCTCATCCTTTGATCGCCCCCACCATCACGCCTTTTGTAAAATGCTTTTGCAAAAAGGGATAAACACATAAAATGGGGACAATCGACACGACAATCGTTGTATACTGCACCAGCGTATGATACAGGGAATAGCTGGAGGCAATATCCGCGGAGGTCCCCGTAAGGCTGATATTCCCCTGCATCAGGATCTCCTGCAGGATGATTTGCAGGGGGTACAGTTCCCGCTTATTTAGATAAATGGAAGCCTGGAACCAGGAATTCCAGTGGAACACGGCTACAAAAAGGACGATAACGGCCACGGTAGCCCGGGCAAGCGGCAAATAGATGTGGAACAGGATATACAGATCCCCGGCGCCGTCAAGCTTCGCGGATTCCTCCAGCGAATCCGGAATCCCCTGAAAGGCCGTTTTCAGTACAATCAGGTTGAAAACATTGATAGCTGTAGGAAGGATCAACGACAGCCGCGTGTTGATCAGCCCAAGCGAATCGACAAGGATATAAGTCGGGATCAGCCCTCCGTTGAACAACATGGTGAACGAGACAACCAGCATGCAAAAATTAGCGGGCAGGAAACTGCGGCGCGAAAAAACAAACGCCGCAACGGCAGTTGCCAGAACGCCGGTAAGGGTACCGGCAACTACATAGAAAAGGGTGTTCAGGTACCCCGTCCAAATGGACCGGTTTTGCAGAACAATCTCGTACCCCTTAACCGTCGGCTGCCCAATGGGCCAGAATAACAGATTGTGATTCTGGGCCAGGGCGACCGGATCGGAAAACGAGGCGGCAAACGTGTGCAGAACCGGCGCGAGACAGGCAAGCGCCAGCAGCACCAAGACTGCCGCGTCGGCGGCCAGGAACAGCTTTCGTCCGGGTCCTTCCTTTATTTTCACGGAAACCGCCTCCCATCAAAACAGACTGGTTTGTGAAAACCGTTTGCTCAGCGCATTGGCTGTCAGCAGCAGAACAAAGCTGATCACGGAGTTGAACAGGCCCACCGCCGTGCTGTAAGAATACTGCCGATCCAGAAGACCGACCCGATAGACATACGATGAAATGACGTCCGCCGTGGCCATGGTGGAGGTATTATACAGCAGGATCACCTTTTCAAAATTGACGTTCATGATTTGGCCGATCCGGAGAATCAGCATGATCATAATCGTGGGGGCAATCCCCGGAAGCGTCACATGCAGCCACTGCCGGAAATGGCCGGCGCCGTCAATCCTGGCCGCTTCATACAGATCCTGATCCACGCCGGCAAGAGCGGCAAGGAAAACAATACTGTTAAAGCCGATGGACTGCCAGATGTTGCTGATAATGAAAATCGGCCGGAAGGCGGAGGGTGAAGCAATAAGGCTGGTGGCGTCGCTGCCGAACAGGTGCGCCAGCCGCGTCACCACGCCTTCGGAATCCGTAAAGTCGACGATCAGCCCGCAGATCACAACCATCGAAATAAAATACGGCATGTAGGTCACGGTCTGCACCGTTCGCTTAAATGCCCGGTTCCTGATTTCATTCAGCAAAAAGGCCAGCAGAATAGGGGCGGGAAAATTGAACAGCAAGTCATACCCGCTTAGAACAAGCGTATTGACAATCACCCTCTCGAAATAGGGGCTGTTGAAAAATTTCTCAAACTGAGCCAGCCCTACAAATTCACTGCCGAAAATCCCGTCCGCCAGCTTGAAATTCTGAAACGCCATCACCAGGCCGCCCATCGGCAGATAGGAAAAGACGATAAAATACAGCAGAATCAGGCCGCCCACCCAGTAGAGGGTTTTATGCTGCCTGTAATTTTTTAGCAATCGTGTCATATCCAAAGTCCCCTCAAATCCGGCGCAAGGAAGGACGCCTCCCCTGCGCCGGGCAGCGATTACCTCGCATTGTAACGATCAAGAGCTGCCTGATATACCTCCATCACTTTTTCCACGTTCATGGAGCGGATTTGTTCGATAAAGCTGTCAAACGTATCAAAGGATTCCTGGCCCGTGATGTACCGGATGCACTGCTCCTCGGTATAGGTGAGGATATCCGTCATATACATGGTATAAATCTCATTTTCCTCCGCCGTGAGGGTAATGCTGCTGCTGATGCGGTATGCATTGTCCCCATGCTCGTGGTACAGCTCGTTGCAGGCGATGGAAAATTCGTCTACAAAATCGGACCGGCGTTCAAACACGCTGGGCGTGCACTGGCTGAGATTGGCAATCCGCATGGAGAGGAAATTATAGCCGTCCTCATTCTGCGTCATGGTTTTCATCCACTGGGGATTCCCCTCTTCATCGTACTCAAAGGTGACGCCTTCCACGCCCCAGCAGGAAAGCAGGGCCGCCTCCTCCGTATAGTACTGATCCCAGTACTTGAGCGCCAGCTCCAGGTTGTCAATGTCCGCATTGATGGCAACCTGGTTCAGATTAATCTGCGAAGTGGCGGCATACAGGTGCGTTTCCTGGCCTTCCTCCAAAACGGGGATAGGCGCGCACGTGTACTCGAAATCCGGTTTGGCAGCCTGCCCGATACCGGACAGCACAGGAGCAAGCGAGTACGGCGTAATGCAGGCGCCGCAGTCCGTACTGGAATAGGTGGAAATCTGGGCGTTGATATCTGTCACAGTTTGAAAATCGGGATCGATAAGTCCTTCGCTGTACCATTTGGCCATCATTTCCAGATAGGCGCGGAATTTTTCCGTATCGTCAAGCGGCGCATATCGCACCGTACCGTCCTTCTGGTAAAAGGGGACGCCTGTTCCGAAGAAATCGACATACCCAAAATCATAACCGGCCGACCACATATTGTTCTGCCCAAACATTTCCGGCCCGGGGACAAGCGGCTTGGAAATACCGCACTGCTCCTTAAAGGCGGTCAGCACTTCGTACCAGTCGTCATAGGTGACGGGGATGTCCATCCCCACCTCGTTCAAAAGGTCCTTACGGATCAGGACGCCTACAAAAATCTCGCCTTCCTCGTCATTCTCAATAAAGCCGGGAAAATGTGAAATCTTCCCCGTGTCGCTGTAAACCTCCTTTTGGCGCAGATCGCTCATCTCCAGCTGCTTTTTAAAGTTCGGCATTTGATCCATGTAAGGGGCAAGGTCCACCACAAGACCGTCGTCAATCATGGCTTCCCCTCCGCCTACGTATCCCTGCGTCCCTTCAATAAAATCGGGGAGATCATCTGTTGTGACAAGAAGCTGGAACTGTGTCTGCTCCTGCCCCAGGACAGGCGTAATGCACTCCAGGTGGACGCCCGTGCGCTTTTCCATTTCCTGATACAGCAGGGTTTCGCTCCAGTCGTTGATCTGCGTGCCGATGGCAGTATGGGAGCCGCGGAAAATCGTCCATGTAACGTCTCCGTCCGCTACCTTCTGAATGGTATCGCTGGGTTCGGCAGTTTCGGGCGCCGCGACGCTTCCGCCGCTTTCTTCCGTCCCAGGCTGCCCTTCAGAAGCCGGGCTTTCCGTTTCCTGCGGCTTGCCGCAGCCGGACATCAGGGAAGCGGCAAGGCAGGCGGCAAGGAAAACGCTCACCCATTTTTGTTTTTTCATGAATTATTCCTCCTTTTACTGGAATCCAGACAGCCGAAGGCGCCTCCTGCTGTTTGGTTCAGCATAGCCCCCATACCGGACCGTGTAAAGAGGCAATTCTACGCAGCGCGGGAACAGTATAGATGAAAAAACGCATACTCAAATCTGAAAATCAGCAAAAACGCCTCATTTTGCCCTGTACAGCACATGGATTTTGGCGAAAGTCAAAATTTAAGATCAAATGATCATCATGAAAAAACGGCCCTTCCGCCCCTCTGTTAACAATTTGTTCATATTATTATCACGTAACAATCACGTTGCCCTGATAAACTGGTGATTGCATTTATGGGGAAAGTTCGCTAAAATAGATCCCGTGCGTCCGGAGCGAAATTTTGAATTCTGACAAATCCCCGCGATTTGATGCCCTGCCTTCCCGGCTCCGCCGCATTTCCCCCGCAGAAGGCCGGGCGCCCATTAGGAGGAATAGAGATGATAGAGGTGAAAAACCTCACGAAGCGGTACGGCTCCAACGTGGCGATTGACCACGTGAGCTTTTCCGTGGACGAGGGGACGATTGTGGGCTTCCTGGGGCCGAACGGCGCAGGCAAATCCACCACGATGAACATCATCACGGGCTATCTTTCGGCAAGCGAAGGCTCCGTGACGGTGTCCGGCCACAGTATCCTCGACGAGCCGAGCGAGGTCAAGAAGCTCATCGGCTATCTGCCGGAGATGCCGCCGCTTTACATGGACATGACGGTGAAGGAATACCTGAACTTCATGTATGATCTGAAAAAGGTGACGATCCCGCGCGAAAAGCACATCCAGGAGATCTGCAGCCTGGTAAAGATCAAGGATGTTTACAACCGCCTGATTGCGAACCTTTCCAAGGGCTACAAACAGCGCGTGGGCATTGCGCAGGCGCTGCTCGGCAATCCGCCGGTGCTCATTCTGGACGAGCCCACCGTGGGCCTGGACCCGAAGCAGATCATCGAGATCCGCAACCTCATCAAGAACCTGGGCCGCAACCACACGGTTGTGCTCAGCTCCCACATTCTGGCCGAGGTGCAGGCCGTGTGCGAGCGCATCCTGATCATCAACAAGGGTGTGATTGTGGCGGACGGCACGCCGGACAAGCTCAGCCATGACCTCACGAGCGATCACCGCCTGGTGGCGCGCATCGAGGGCGAGGAGCGCGAGGTGCTGCACAACCTGCGCACGATCAAGAACGTGGTGGAGGTGCAGTCCTTCGGCGAAAAGGAGCCGGGCGTCTATGAATACTCCATCGAGGGCGCGCCGGAAAAGGACCTGCGCCGCGATCTGTTCGCCTGCTGCACGCGCTTCGGCACGCCGATCCTGGCGCTGCGCAACAGCGACCTCTCGCTCGAGGACGTGTTCCTGCGCCTGACGAGCGACACCTACGTGCCCAAGGCGCTCCAGCAGCCCGCCGTCACGGCTGCGCCGGAAGCTGCCGATTCTGAAACGAAAGGAGGGGATCAGGCATGACAGCCATTTGGAAACGCGAGCTCAAATCTTATTATTATTCCCCGATCGCCTATGTGTTCATGGGCGTGATTCTGTTCCTGTTCGGCGTATATTTCTGGCAGGTCGTCATGTCCGGATCTTCCTATTATATGACGCAGGTGTATTCCATCATGTTCACGTGGTGCATGCTGTTCCTGCCGGCGCTCACCATGAAGACATTCAGTGAAGAGCGCAAGAACAAAACGGACCAGGCGCTGCTCACCGCGCCTGTGAGTGTGACGAGCATCGTGTGGGGCAAGTTCCTTTCCGCTTTCTGCGTCTATCTGTTCACCATGCTGATCACGCTCATCCCGGTATTCATCATCGGCGCGTTTTCCGATCCGAGCTGGCAGCTGATCTTCGGCAACATTGTGGCCACGCTGCTCTACGGCGCCGCCATCATCGCCATCGGTGTGTTCATCTCTTCCCTCACGGAAAGCCAGATCGTCGCCCTTGTGGCCACGGTGGGCGTGAGCATCCTGCTCATGCTGGTCGATTCCTTCTCCGGCCTGGTCGACAACGTCGTGTTCCAGACGATTGTGAACTGGATTTCCTTCCAGAGCCGCTATACCCCATTTACGAACGGCATTTTCAATGTTTCCAGCGTCGTGTTTTTCCTGAGCGTGGTTGTGGTGTTCAATTTCCTGACCGCCCGCAAGCTCGAAAGCAGAAGATGGAGCTAAAGGGAGGGTGCAATGATGAACGAGAACGAGAAGAAAAACGCCGCGCAGGCGGAGGAGACCCCCGAGACGAAGGAGGCCCCCGAGGCTGCCGCGCAGCAGGAAGAGCCCGCTGTGCAGGAGCCTGAGGCCGCCCAGGCTGAGCCGGCCGGCGCGGACGCAAAGAAAGACAAAAAGAACAAGGACAAGAAGAACGCAAGGCCGCACAAGAGCCTGCGTGAGGAGCTGAGAAGCGAAAAATTCAAGCACGGCACCATGAGCACCGCGCTTACGGCCATCTTTATTGTGGCCGTCATCCTGGTGAACGTGATTGTGGGCGTGCTCGGCGAGCGCTTCCCCTCCATCAACCTCGACATGACGTCCGACAGCGACAACAGCCTCTCCGAGGAAGCGATCGAGGTCGTGGACACCGTGGACGAGCCCACGGAGATCCTGGTCATGCTCGCCCGCGAGGATGCCGAAGCCGATTCGAACTACCAGAAGGTGGTTTCCATCTCCACGAGAATGGCGGAGCGCAACTCCAACATCACGGTGCAGTTCCTTGACCCGGACACCGAGCCCGCTCTGCTGAGCGAATACGGCGGGGACGGCCTCACCTCCGGCGCCGTGCTCGTGCGCACCGACAAGCGCTACCGCGTGGTGACGTCGAGCGATCTGTTCCCGGTGGGCCAGAACCAGAGCACGTATGAATATGTGCAGTACACGGACGTCAACGGCGCGCTCGCCTCTGCCCTGAGCGCCGTGAACGCCGACGTGATGCCGGTGGTGGCCTTCGACACGGGCCACAGCGAAATGCTCGACATCTCCTCCTACAAGGAGCTGCTGCAGAACAACAACTTCGACACCGTCGATGTGAACATCATGACGGACGAGATCCCCGAAGGCACACAGATCCTCGTCTTCCCCGTGCCTGCCACCGATCTCTCCGAGGAAGAGGTCGCGAAGATCAACGATTACCTGAACGACACCTCCGTGACGCGCAATCGCTCCGTGATGTTCCTCTACCACCCGACACAGTCCGAAATGCCGGTGCTCAACAGTTATCTGGGCGAGTGGGGCATGAGCGTGACGCCCGCCATCGTGTATGAAAAGGAATCCACGAACTACATGCAGTCGCCCAGCACGCTGCTGGCCACCGTTTCGGAGGACGTGGATCTTGAGGGCGAGAGCGCCTATTCCTACATTGTCTCCCCCACGACGAACCCGATCAGCATTCTGTGGGATGCGCGCAACAGCGTGAGTGTGTACCCGCTGCTCACCTCCTCCGAGACGAGCTACGTGTACAACGTGACCGAGGGCAGCACGCTCACGGAGGAAGGCGACCCCGATCGTGATCCGGACGCCACCGGCGTGCAGAACCTGGCCGCCATCGGCGTCAAGTCCGTGCGCGGTGACGACGGCGATTACTTCAACGCCAGCGTCCTCGCCATCGGCAGCCCGTTCCTCTTTGACGGCTACTTCACCGGCGCCTCCACCTTCGGCAACGGCGCATACGTGACCGATCTGGCCAAGTATGTGACGGGCACCACCGGTTCCTCGACGGCCGTGTACAGCACGCCCAAGCAGCTGGTCACGAACGACATCGCCATGTCCGGCTCGCAGATCATGGTGCTCGGCCTGCTGGTGTTCACCATCCTCATTCCGCTGGCGTTCGTGATTTCCGGTATTGTCGTGTTTATCCGGAGGAGGCACCTGTAAATGAAGAAAAACACCAAATATCTCATCGCCTCGCTGGCCTGTGTGGCGGTGCTGGGCGCCGCGGCGCTGGCGCTCGTGCTGACCGGCGGCAGCGAGGGGGAGGACACCGCCTCCTCCGCCTCCGATGAGACCATCACCCTGCTGGAAAAGACGCAGCAGGATCTGGAGAGCGTGACCGTCACGAACGAGACGGGCACCATCACCGTGCTGGCGCACGAGGAAACGGTGGAGAGCTCCTCCGACACGGCAAGCAGCGATGCGGAGGACGCCTCCGGCACGGAGAGCGAGAGCGAACCGGAGACGGAGATCGTCTATGAGGTGGAGGAGCTGGAGGGCCTGCCCTTCAACACCTCCGACGTGGACGCCATCGCCCGCGCGGGCTACCTGGTGGCTGCGAACCGCTCCATCGGCACGGTGGACGACCCCGAGGAATTCGGCCTGACCGACCCCACCCTCACGGTGGAAGCCACCTTCCGCGACGGCTCAACCTTCTCCTACATTGTGGGCGTGGAGAACAACGGCGCGTACTACATCCAGCCGGAAGGCTCGGAGGAGGTCTACATGGGCGCCGTCTCGAGCGCACTCTTCAAATCCGCCTATGACCTGGCGGACACCTCGCTCTACCAGCTCGAGACGGAGACGGACGACAGCGCGGCCGGGAGCACCGCCCAGGCGACGGGCACGGCCACGGACTCCGCCATCTTCGACACGATCCATCTTTCCGGCACGGCATTTGACCAGGAAGTCGACATCGAATACGATTCGGAGATCGGCTACCTGATGCACGAGCCGCGCGAGACGGAAGCCGACACAACGCGTATAGGCGAGATCACCTCGGCGCTCACGAGCCTCTCGGCCGACGCGCTCATCCTGCCCCACCCGGAGGAGGACGAGCTCGCGCAGTATGGCCTCGACAACCCGGCCGTGGTGTGTGACTTCACCTCCGGCGGGCAGGCATACACGCTGACGCTCTCCGACACGGATGCGGACGGCAACCGCTATCTGATCTACAGCGGCATCGACGCCGTGTTCCAGATTGCGAACAGCACTGTGACCGCCTGGGCGGACGCCGATCCCTTCCTGCTGCAGAGCACGCTCACGCTCCTGCCGAACATTGTGGATGTGCACACGATGGAGCTCACCATGAACGGCGAAACGTACAGCTTCACGATCGACCGCACGGTGAACGAGGAGGACAGCACCGAGGACGACACGGTGTATGACTACACGGTGACGAGCGGCGACGGCACGGCGCTTGACTACGAGGAAAACTTCAAGCACTTCTATCTCGCGCTCATCTCCATCACCGTCTCCGAGGACACGCAGGACATGCCCGAGGGCGAGCCGGCGCTCACCTGCACCTACACCTATCAGGATAAGCCGGGCTCCGACACCATCGAATACTACCGCGTGAGCGACCGCCGCTACGCGATTGTGGAGAACGGCCAGCTCATGGGCCTGGCGCTTTCGGACGACGTGGATCTCGCCATGCAGGATCTCGAGCTGCTCTACAGCGGCCAGGATGTGCCGGAAGTCTATTGATCCGGCGCCCCCGCCCCGCAGCTTTTGACAAAAAACGGAAAGCCTCCGGATCCGAAGATCCGGAGGCTTTCCGTTTTCTTATGCCGCCTGCGCAGCGCCCGGCTTACGCCCCGGCGATGCGGATGACCGATTTCACAATGTTCGCCTTGTCCTTCACGCTCTGATCCATGGCGTTCTGGATGTCGTCAAACTCGAAGAAATTCGTGACGATGCCCTTGAGGTTGACGGCGCCGCTGGCCACAGCCTCGATCGCCATGGGATAAATATTGCGGTAGCGGAAGACGGTGCGGAAGGTGAGCTCCTTATCGAGCGCCATGCTCATGGGCAGTGTGACCTCGCCCGTTTTGCTGTAGCCGACGAACACGATCACGGCGCCCTTCTTCGCCATCTCCACCGCCTGGCGGGCGGCCTGCGGCGCGCCGGACGTCTCGATGATCACGTCCGCGCCGCGGCCCTCCGTGAGGCGCATCACGGCCTGCACGGCGTCCTCTTCCGCGCTGTTCACCGTGGCGGCGGCGCCGAGCTCCTCCGCCTTCTGCAGGCGCTTGTCCATCACGTCCGTGACGAACACCTTCGGCACGCCGCGGGCGCGCAGCGCCATCATGGACACGAGGCCGATGCAGCCGGAACCGAGCACCACGGCGCGCTGCCCCGGACCTGCCTCCGCCTGGTTGGCGGCGTGGAAGCCCACGGCCAGCGGCTCGATGAGCGCGCCCTCGAGCGTGCTCACGTTCTCCGGCAGCGGGAAGCACAGGCCCGCCTCGTGCGCCACATATTCCTGGAACACGCCGTCCACCGGAGGCGTAGCAAAGAACACGACGTCCGGGCAGAGGTTATAGCGGCCGGATTTGCAGAACTCGCAGTGGCCGCACGTCTTGCCGGGCTCGAGCGCCACGCGGTCGCCCACCTTGAGGTGGGTCACGTTTTTGCCCACCTCCACCACCGTGCCGCCGGATTCATGGCCGAGCACGAACGGCGGCTTCACGATAAAATCGCCGATGGCGCCGGATTCATAGTAATGCAGATCGCTGCCGCACACGCCGACATACTCGATCTTCACGAGCACCTCGTCGTCCTTCGGCTGCGGGATGGGCCGCTGCTGGATCTCGATCCTGCCGATCTCCGTCATGACGGCCGTTTTCATCATGCCTTCCATTTCAAAAACTCCTTTCCCCTGCCCCGGGCCTTCCGCCCCGCCGGGCAGTGTGCCGCGGCGCCGGGCAGCCAGTGCCCGGCCTCACCGCCGTGAAGGGATTTTTCCCTTTCCCTTTCATCATAAGGGCAGGAAGCGGCGGCTGTCAAGCGGGAAATGGCGCAAAAGGCGGGGTGTGTGAATCTTTTTTGAATTTCCGCCGCCCGGCGGGCAAGAAACTTGACAGCGGCGCGCACCCCGGGGTAGAATAAGCGTAACAAAAAGCCAAACGGCAAGGATTTTGGAAGAGGGAATGATCCATGAAGGGAAAACGGCTGGAAGCGGCCATGAAAATGGCCTCGCTTTCCATTTATAAAGGGATTCTGCGCCGCACGGTGCCGAAGGCGCTTTACGACCTGCTCTGGGCGCAGACGGACGAATCGTTCCTGCGCGCGTGGGGGGCCCTCTTCGCGGCCCTGTGCGAGCGCGGCATGAGCGGCAACCTCACCGGCTCGCTCACGGAGGCGGCGCTCTATGACGAGAACGCTTTCTCGCTGGCGGCGGCCGCCGGGCGCGAGATCCCGGCCCCGCTGCGCGAAGCGGCCGGCCGCGACCTGGGCATGATCCTGGAGCTCGGCGCGCTCACGCCGGCCGACCTGCTCGAGGACGGCCCGGCGGGCGCCCGGGAACTCTCGCTGCCCGCCTGGGGCTGCGGCCAACCGGTGGAGCAGCTCGCGGGCGCCGGCAGCCTGGAGGACCGGCTCGAGCTCTTTTACCGGGCAAACGGCTGCGGCATGTATGCGCGCTACCGCGCGTTCATCTGGCGCGACCACGGCATTCACCCGGTGGAACACCCGGACCGCACGACGCTGCGCGACCTCAAGGGCTACGAGATCCAGCGCCGCATGGCGATCGACAACACCGTGGCCTTCCTCGTGGGCCTGCCGGCGAACAACTGCCTGCTCTACGGCGACCGCGGCACCGGCAAATCCTCCACGGTGAAGGCGATCCTGAACGAGTACTACATGCGCGGCCTGCGCATGATCGAGATGCCGAAGGAGTCGCTCATGGACTTCCCACGCCTCGTCGATCAGATTGCGCCGCTGCCGATGCGCTTCATCCTCTTTATCGACGACCTCTCGTTCTCGAGCCAGGATGACACGTACGCGGCGCTCAAGGCCGTGCTCGAGGGCGGCCTGGCGGCACGGCCGGCGAACACGCTCATCTACGCCACGTCGAACCGCCGCCACCTGGTCCGCGAAACGTTCTCGGACCGCGAGGGCGACGAGGTGCACAAGGGAGACACGATCCAGGAGAGCCTTTCCCTGGCAGACCGCTTCGGCCTGAGCATCCGCTTCTCCGTGCCGGACAAGTGGCGCTACCTCGAGATTGTGCGCCAGCTCGCCGTGCAGCGCGGCCTGGAGGACCACCTGGACGAGCTGGAAGCCCCGGCCGAGCGCTGGGCCACGGAGCGCGGCGGCCGTTCCCCGCGCTGCGCGCGCCAGTTTATCGACGACGCGGAGGCAAGGATCCGCCGCGGCGAACCGCTGCGCTGAGCGGAACTAAAACAGAAAAACGGCCCTGCGGGGCCATGATGCAACAGGAAGGAGATGCCAGGTGCGGAAGCTTTGGAAAAACGGGGTGCGGCGGCTGCTGGCGCTCGTGTGCACGGCCGCGCTGGCCGCATGCACGGCGGCAGGCTGCAGCCCTTCGAACGATGTGACCTCAGGTGTGGGAAGCACCGACTTCCCCGTGACGGTGAACGATGTAACCATCTCTCAGAAGCCGGAGGGCGTGGCCGCCCTCTCCGCCAATCTGGCGGACGTGGTGCTGGCGCTCAACTATGAGCTGCCGCTTAAGGTGCGCACGGCCGACTGCCTGCAGAGCGACCTCGACGTGCTGCCCGTGGTGGAGGCGGACGACTACGCTTCCATGAGCGCGGCGGGCGCAACGCTCGCCCTGCAGGACGGGACGCCCACGCAGGAGCAGCAGGACGCGGCCTCGCAGGCCGGCGTGACGCTCCTGGGCATTGCCCCGGCCACCTCGCGCGAGGACCTGACGCGGCTTTACGCCCAGGTGGGCGCCGCGCTGAACGGCGGCGTGACGGGCTATGAGAAGGGTGAAAAGACGGCGGGCAACGTGTGCATCACGATCGACGACGTGGCCCGCGTCATCCCCGAGACGAGCACGCCGCGCGTGGCGTGCTACCTCACGGACGCCTCCGGCGGCGCGGTGACGGGCGATCAGTTCGCCAGCATGCTGTTCGAGAGCGCGGGCCTCACGAACGCGGCCACCGACTGCACCGGCGGCGAATTCCCGCTGGAAAACCTGCGGCTGGCCGATCCCTCCTACATCTTCTGCCCGGAGGGCGTGAAAGCGCAGCTCGAGGCCGCCGACGGCTACAAGGACCTGACGGCCGTGAAGGAAGGCCGCGTCTATGAGATGGACCCCACCTGGATGACGTGCCAGGGCCGCGGGATTGTGCAGGCCGTGTCGTTCATGGCGGGCACGGCCTACCCGGAACTGCTGGAGAGCGACAACGGCACCTCCTCCGACGGCGGAGACGGAGACACGTCCTCCTCCGCGTCGTCTCTGCCGGAGGGTACGCCGGAAGGCACGCTGAAATTCGGCGATGAGGGCGACGACGTCCTGCGCCTGCAGTACCGCCTGCAGGAGCTCGGCTATCTGTTCGTGAATCCCACCGGCCTCTATGCCGAAGGCACGGAGCAGAGCGTGAAGGACTTCCAGCTCCTGAACGGCATGCTCGTGACGGGCGTGGCCGACGAGGAGACGCTGGCGCTGCTCTTCTCCGACGAAGCGCAGCCCCGAAACTGAACCCGGTTCACAGAAAACCGGCCGGAAGCTTTGGCGAAAAGCTTCCGGCCGGCTTTTTCGTTTTCCCGGCCCCGCAGGGGGAAGGACGGCAGGGCAGTATTGTTCCAAAAAATTTGTTGCCATTCCGGTCTTGCCGTATTATAATAAAAGTGGTAAAAATATCTATATGCAGTTATATTTTTATTGAATTCGCCTTGTTTTCCGAAAGAGGTGGGTCCCATGGAGAAGGAAGCCTGCGCGGCTGTTCCCCGCAGAAATCATTTTATCGGATACGAAAACCCGGTTTAATCTGGAAGAAGGAAAAATGATGAAAAAAGCGGCGGTTCTCTTGATGGCAGTTTTTTTGCTCACAATCAATGGCAATACGGCATTCGCGCAGGACGGTAAACTTACCGAAACTGCTCTTGTGAACAGTGGAATTACGAAAATTAATGCTTCCGTAGAAAGCGGCACTTCTCTTCACCTGACAGATGAAGAGGCCTATGCGCTATTGGCATATGGCGGAGAAGAGGGGATGGAGGCTATTCAGAAAGTTATTCTGCCGGTGGTTGAACCTGAATCTCCCGCAGGCACCAGTGTTTCCAAACCCAGCCGGGAACGCTATTCCTATCTCTATGACCCTGATACCGGGGAACTCACTTATGTTGACGGGAACAGGTTTTATGAGCCTGCTCCGGAGAGAAATTCAGCCGAATCGGTTACTCCGCTGGATGCATATCCTACCGATTGATATACGACTAATCCGGAAGAGTACAGCGATACACGTTCCACCTGTAAGTTAATCATGTATTCCTCTGCTCTCGGCTCATACTTTGGCGGAAGTGGATGGCTACTCACCAGCAACGACGTGGTTACAGCTGGGCATTGCCTTTATAATGAGATGCTATTTGGCGGCGATAGTTGGGCGACTTATATCAAAATCATTCCTTCATATAGTGAGGCCAATCCAAATGGAGCTTATGGCAGCCTGTACAGTTATCTGGAACTTGACAGTATAGAGATTGGCGGCGGATGGATTGACGGTGGAATACGTTCAGATGACTGGGCAGTTATGAGTCTAGACGGAAACTATCCAGCCTCTGCAGGACACTACACTCCTGTTGTCGCGGGTGAAATTGACGGATGGGCTCGCATAGAAGGATATAATAGCGACGACAGTCTGCAACAGGATTTACGTAATATCGGTGGGCCTATCGTCGGAATTGGAATTTTTGGTCAAGCGGAAGGAATCATGTCCTTTGAGGGCCAGGTACATAACGGGATGAGCGGAGGCCCCTGCATGGAAAGCGGCCAATATGTAATGGGAATTGCAAAAGGAACCGGAATTCATGGGGAAATTCTCAAAATTGACGATTGGCTTTGTAATAAACTTCTTTCTTACCAATAATCCCCAACAACGCAGGAAGGAGGATGCCGAAATGAAAGGATGGAGCCGCATCGCAGGGAAAACCCTTTCCGTGCTCTTCCTCTGCGCGGCGCTTGCGCTGGGAGGGTGCGGGCAGGGTGCGCCGGACGTTTCCTCCGGCACGCCTTCCTCTGCGGCCCCGGAGACCTCTTCCTCCCGGCGGAGCGCGGCGCAGGATCCGGGAAAGCTTTCCTTCACCCCTTCCACAGACCCGGAAGTGATTGAAGAAAAGGTGGAGGAAGCCCTCGCCATCGTCAATGAATACATCAGATTCGGCGAGAGAGGGGTTTTCCTTGGCAGCGAATTGCTCTGGTATTTGAACGAATACGGGGGCGAAGAGGGGAAGGAAGCGCTGGACAAGGCTGTAGGGGATCGCGATACGATCATTGACCCAAATCCAACGATTTACAACGCCATGAAATGGGCGGGGACCGACGCGGAGAGCTACCGTATGACCCGGGGAGAGGACACGCCCTCGCGCCTTATGCTCATACTCGACGCACAGCCGACCTTCGGATCCCCTTTTGGCTCGAAGATCACCGAAATGGCAGCCTGGCAGCTGGTATGGGTCATCACGACGGTTCAGGCAGGGCCGTGTCCGTTTTGCGACTGCACGACATGGGCGCTGGTAAATCTTGGGAAAATGGACGCGGAGGCGGATGAGATCCGCTGGATGTCGGTTTGCGAATTGATAACCTATGAAAATGTACAGAGATCCGTGTTAACCTATCCCCTGTGGGTAAAGCCGGGCGTCATGGTAGAAACGGAGGGGGGCCATCTTGCAGACGCCAGCACGCTGGGCGTGGCACGCGGGGAACGCAGCTCCCTCACGGAAATCGTGCATGTAACCTGGCCGGGAGGATATTCCTGCGATATTTCGGAGGAATTCCTGATCACCCCGGATCCGGAAACCGTCAACGCGGCAACCGGTGAGGACTTTTCCTGGGAAGATCTCTTCCCGGGATAAGGGCGGCGCCTTTCCCCGCCCTTTTGCGGTAAAAAACCGGCCGGAAGCTTCCGGCCGGTTTTTCGTTTTCCCGGGCAGGGCTCTGCGGGTCCCCCGCCCGTGCGGCCGGCGTCACGCGATCGGCGGGTTCCGGCCCGGCTCATGCGTCGCGCCGTTGAAATAGATGTCGTACCAGATGAGGAAGACGTAGATCGTCCAGATCTTGCGGTTGTTGTCGCGGCGGCCGGCGCGGTGCTCGTCGAGCAGGGCGACAAGCTCCTTCGTCTGGAAGAACTGCGCGGCCGTCTCGCTCTCAAACGCCTGGCGCACAATGTTGTAATAGCGGTCCTCGCGCAGCCACACGCGCGTGGGCACCGGGAAGCCGAGCTTCTTCTTCTGCGCGGTGGCGGGCGGCAGGCGGCGCAGCGCAGCCTTGCGCATGGCCACCTTCGTGTTCTCGCGGTTCACGCGCAGACGGCGCGGGATGCGCGAGGCCACGGCAAAGACCTCCTTGTCCAGGAAGGGGACGCGCAGCTCGAGCGAGTTGGCCATGCTCATGCGGTCCGCCTTGAGCAGGATGTCGCCGGCCAGCCAGACGTTGATGTCGAGCAGCTGCATCTTCGTCACGTCGTCGAGGCCCTGGGCGCGGTCATAGACGGGCTTCGTGACCTCCTGCGGGCGCGTGCACGGCAGGCCGGGCTTCAGCAGGCGGCGCTTCTCCTCCATGGTGAACATGGAGCAGTTGCCGATGAAGTTTTCCTCGATGGTCTGCGCGCCGCGGATGAGGAAGCTCTTGCCGCGGAACGAGAACGGCAGCGCCTTCGCCACGGCGGCCGCCGCGCGGCGCAGGAAGAGCGGCAGCTTCTGATAGGCGGCGAGATCGTCCGGCTCATGATAGATGTTGTAGCCGCCGAAGAGCTCGTCCGCCCCTTCGCCGGAGAGCACGACCTTCACATACTCGCTCGCGATTTTCGACACGAAATAGAGCGCGATGCACGAGGCGTCCGCCACGGGCTGATCCATGTGATACTGCACCTTGCGGATGTTGCCCCAGTATTCCTCGGGGCTGATCACCTTGTAATGGTGCTCGAGGCCGATCTTTTCGCTCAGATCCTTTGCGAAATCGATCTCGTTGTACCGCTCGCCGTAATCGAAGCCGACGGTGAACGTCTTCTGCCCGGCGAAATACGTGGAGACATAGCTCGAATCGACGCCCGAGGAGAGGAAGCAGCCAACCTCGACGTCGCTGATCTTGTGCGCCGCCACGGAATCCTCAAACACGTCGGCGATGGCCTGCACGGCCTCCTCCTCCGTCATGCCCTCCTCGGGGCGGAACTTCGGCTCCCAGTAGCGGGTGATCTCGATCTTGCCGTCCTTGAGCACGAGGTAATGCGCCGGGGGCAGCAGGAACACGTCCTCAAAGAACGTTTCCGGCGGCGGCATGTATTCAAACGAGATATAGCGGTCGAGCGCGCGGGCGTTGAACTTCTTGCGGAAGCCGGGGAACGCCAGCAGACTTTTGATCTCGGAGCCGTAAAGAAAGCGGCCGTCCTGCATAGAATAATGCAGCGGCTTGATGCCGAAGAAATCGCGCGCGAGGAACAGGCTCTTCTCCTTCGTGTTCCAGATGGCGAAGCCGAACATGCCGCGCAGGCGGTTGAGCAGGCCGGGACCCCACTCCTCGAAGCCGTGCACGAGCACCTCGGAATCCGTCTGCGTGCGGAACGTGTGGCCCTTGGCCAGCAGCTCCTCGCGCAGGGGGCGGTAGTTGTAGATCTCGCCGTTGAACGTGAGCACGAGCGTTTTGTCCTCATTGTAGATGGGCTGGTCGCCGCTTTCCGTGATGTCGATGATGCTCAGGCGGCGGAAGCCCATGGCGATGCCGTCGCCCAGGTAAAAGCCGCTGCTGTCCGGCCCGCGGTGCGTGATGACGTCCGTCATCCGGCGCAGCACGGCCTCTCTGTTTTCGTTTTCATCCAGCACTTCGCCGGTAAATCCACAAATTCCGCACATGGGCTTATTCTCTCCTGTCTGTTGATTCGGCCTGTTCTTCGCCTTCGGCCTGCTCCGCCGCCTGATCTTCGGGCTGCTCCTCCTGCCGCTCGTCGCGGCCGGTGCGGTAGCGCTCGAACAGGCGCCGTGCAAACGATTCGTCCACCAGAAGGAAATCGCCGCCGTCCGGCGGGAGCAGAAACTCCACGATGGCGGAGGCCTTGTGGTAGGCGGAGAACGAGGTGACACGGTGGACGGGCTGCTCCTCCCCCTCCAGGCTGAAGAGGAAGCCGATGCGCTCGCGCTCCTCGTCGCCGGAAACGTAAAGCCCCTGCGTCACGCGCTTGCCGGAGCTGCGCTCGAGCACCAGGGCCACCAGGAGCTTGACAAGCTCCACCGCCCTGTCGTCGAGGCCGTCTTCAAAAAGGAGGATTTTTTCTTTCAGGGAGGCCAGCGAGCCGGTGACGCGCTTGCGCACGCCGCGAAGCTGCGGGAACTGCGCCGCGATGCCGGCGGCCTTCTGCTCGTCCGGCTCCTGCGGCAGCACATACACCATGAAGCGGCGCCCCTTGTCGTGGTAAAGGCACGGATAAGCCAGCGTAGCCTCGTGGCCGCACTGCGGGCACTTCCAGTCGAACAGCGTCTCGTCGAGCACCTCGGCACGCAGGTTCGGATTGACCTCCGCGTTGATGCCCGTCCACATCCGCGCCGCCACCCGCGCGCCGCATCCTGGGCATATGACTTCCTTGCTGATCTCCGTTGACATCGTTCCGTCCTCCTCCTCGCGGGGCAGCGCCCCTCCGGCGCGCGTCCCTGCCGGGACTGCGGCTTTTCCAAATATTATAGCACACCTGATCGGAAAAAGAAACTCTTTTGACCAGTATGGCGCGGGAGGGCGCGGAATATGAGCGCGCATCCCTGCCGGGCCGCCGGAAATCCGCCGGTATTGCTAGACTTCACAGAAAAAATAGGGTATAATAGAAGAAATTATGGCAATCATTGTGTGCGGCGGCACTCTTTTTTGCCGCCAAAGGAGGAATGTCAGCATGAAATTCTTGGAATCTTTGGGCAACAGCATTGCCAGGTGCCTGGACGCCGTCACGGAGCGGAACCACCGCGCCTCCCTGATCAACCGCCTGCGCATCGTGATCAAGAACGAGCGGGAAACCACGGCGCGCGCATACGTGGCGCTGGGCAAATATTATTACGACCACCTGCGCGACAGGGACAACGAGGAGACGGAGCGGCTGTGCCGCGATGTGGACGAGAGCACCGCGCGCATGCGCCGCGCCTTCGACAAGATGAACGAGATCGCCGAGAGCGCGCACCGCGCCTGCGACGGCTGCGAGGACGACTGCTCCGCCTGCCCCTATGACGGGCGCGAGGAGCTCTGGGCGGACGACGAGCCCGACGGGGAACCGCAGGCCGAAGCGCCGAAGCCGCAGCCCGGCCCGTGCAGCGGCGAGGTGCCGATGAACGCGGAACCGAAAACACCCTGCTGCGCCAAACCGGCAGCCGCCTCCTCCTCGGGCGGGCTGCTCTCCGACTTCTTCACGGGCCGCGTGCGCTTCACCGTCCTGCCGGACGCGCTGGACGAGGAAGCGGCGGACGACGAAGCGTGAAACGGCTGCTTCTGGGCATGAGCGGCGGCGTGGACAGCGCCGCCGCCGCTGTGCTGCTGCTCCGCGCCGGCTATGAGGTGGAGGGCGCCACGCTGCTGCTCGCGCCGGGCGGCGCGCAGGACGCGGCCGACGCGGCGCGCTGCGCGGCCGTGCTGGGCATTCCCCACCGAACCGTGGACCTGCGCGGCACGTTCCGCCGCGAGGTGATGGACGTGTTCGCCGCCGAATACCGCGCCGGGCGCACGCCGAACCCCTGTGTGCTGTGCAACCGGGCCGTGAAATTCGGGGCCATGCTGCGCCTGGCGCTCGAAGCCGGCTTTGACGGCGTGGCCACCGGCCATTATGCCCGCATTGAGGAGGCGGGCGGCCGCTTCCTGCTGCGCGCATCGCCCACGGAAAAGGATCAATCGTATATGCTGTACAGCCTTTCGCAGGAGCAGCTCGGCCGCGCCGTGCTCCCGCTCGCGGAGCTTTCCAAGAGCGAGGTGCGCGCGCTGGCGCGGGAGGCCGGTCTTCCGGCGGCGCAGAAGCCGGAAAGCCAGGACATCTGCTTCGTGCCGGACGGCGACTATGCCGGGTTCCTTTCCCGCTTTGCGGGGGAGCCCTTCACGCCGGGCGATTTTGTGGACACCGAGGGCAACGTGCTGGGCCGCCACGGCGGCCTTGCGCGCTACACGGTGGGCCAGCGCAAGGGGCTGGGCGCGTTCGGGCGGCCGATGTATGTCGTGTCGCTCGACGCGGCGCACAACCGCGTCGTGGTGGGGCCGGAGGGCAGCCAGTACCGCGGCGCGTGCACGGTGTCCGGCGTGAACTGGATTCCGTGGGACGCGCCGCCCGGCCCGCTGCGCTGCCGCGCCAAGATCCGCTACCGTGCGCCGGCCGCGCCCTGCACGGTGACGCCGCTCGCGGACGGCCGCGCCCGCGTGGCGTTTGAGGAACCGCAGCGCTCCGTGACGCCCGGGCAGTCCGCCGTGTTTTACGACGGCTCCCTGGTGCTCGGCGGCGGCGTGATCGAGAGCTGAGGAAACGCCCCGGCAGTTTTCCCGCTCGGGAGGAGGGACAGAATGGATTGGGATCAAACCCCCAAAAAAGAGGTCGAGCCCTGGGAAATCCCGGACCGGCCCATTGTGCGCCCCGGTGAGACGTCGAACACCTCGGCGCAGTACCAGCAATATCTGGACGGCGAACGCGAAGCACCCCCGAAGCCGCGCCGCCGGCCCCCGGCGCGCCAGCCCAGGCCGAAGCAGTCCTCCGCCGTGAGCGAGGTGCTGCGGCAGATCAAGGCGGCGGAGTTTTCCGCCAACGCGGCCGCCCTTACATATGCCGTCATGGGCACGCTGCTGCTGCCGCTGGCGGCGCACCGCCTGATCGCGGCTTTTCTCCCCTTTGCAGCCGGGGCGATGGCGTTTGATCCGGAGACGGAGCTGCTTTGCGGCGTGCTGCCGGTGTTTTTCTTCCTGCTGGCGCTGGGGCTGTGGCGCCGGAGCCGCTTTGCCGCCCTCACCGGCCTCGTGCTCTCGCTGGCGGTGCTGGGAAGCGGCCTTTCGGAGCTTCCCGAGGCCGCCATGCTGCACCTTGCGGCGGGCGGCAGGCTGCTGCCGCTCTCTCTCTTTGCGGTGGTGGCCGTGCTCGGCGCCGTGGGCGTGGCAGGCGCGTTCCGCTGGCACCGGCTGCAGAAGCTCGTGCTGGCCGGGGAACCGCTCGGCGCGCGCCACCCCACCAGATGGCTGCCGCGCACCGCGTGGGGCAAGGTGGTGTTCATTCTCGCCTTTCTGGCCGGTCTCGCGGCCGCCGCGGCGCTCACGTTCACCGTCTATCACACCGTGAACGAGATTGCCGCGCGCGCCGTGCCGGAGGAGGAGCCGATCCTGCTGGAATCGGAAGCGCCCGAACGGGAGCCGGAGGGGTTCTTCGGCGAAAATGCGCTCGACTCCCTCTTCGGCCACGCGGACCCGGACGGCCCGGACCCGGCGGGCTGGGAGACGCGTTCTCCGGAAGGGCTGGGCCTCTCGCTGCCGCTTCCCGGCGACATGGAGAAGTACGGCGGCTCGGATTACAGCTTCTGGTCCTACAGCGGCGAGGAGACGGCCTTCTCGCTGGAGGTCGGCTATTATGATCTGGGCGAAACGTCGCTGGGTTCGCGCCTTTACTCGGAGGAGGAGCTTGTGGATCTTTACCGCGCCTTCCTTCCCGAAAATTCGGACTATGAGGAGGAGGCCGTGCCGTTCTTCACCGGCACGTCTCCGGCCGGCGATTTCTTCGGCGAGAACTCCATGCAGGACCGGGACCTGGGCTACACCTACGCGACGCGCGTCTTCCTGCGCGACGACCGGCTGTATGAGATCGAATACTGCCGCTACGATCTGGACGGCTGGGACCAGTCGTTCGAGGACACGGTGCGCAGCTATTTCGATCGGATTGAATAAAACAGGAGCTTTATTACAGAGAGTATAAAAAGATCCGCTGCCAGGCTGTCCGCCGGACAGGCGGCAAACAGAAAGCCGGGGCTGCCCTGCGCGTTTCCCGCGCCGGGCAGCCCCGGTTTTCTGTTGCGGTGCTTCTCGGCATTCGCGGGGCTCTGCCCCGCCCTCCGCAAGCTTTTTGAAAAAAGCTTGACCAAAAACTTTACTGTGCCGGGTGTGCGCACTGCCTGTGTGCGCGCTCCCGCCGCAGATTCGGGGCCTCCGGCCCTCTCTGCTGGCTGTTTTTCTGCCGCTGCGCGGCATTGCGGGGTTCCACCCCGCGGTCTCGCCTGCCGGCTCGGGTGCGGTTTGCCGGTGGCAAACAAGAAGCACCGACCGAATCGGGAGATGAGACCGGCGCTAATTCGCGTGCCACCGGCACGCCGCGCCCCTGCAAGCTTTTTGAAAAAAGCTTGACCAAAAACTTTATTGTTTGGCGGCGCGTTTTTCGCGCAGCGCGCGGAAAAAGTCCTGCAGCAGGGCCGCGCATTCCCCGCCGAGCACACCGCCCGCCGTCTCCGGATGATGGTTGTACGGCAGCGCGAAGAGATCCGTCACCGACCCGCAGGAACCGGCCTTCGGATCCGACGCCCCGAACACCACGCGCGGCAGCCGCGCGTTGATCGCCGCGCCCGCGCACATCGGGCACGGCTCCAGCGTCACAAACAGCTCGCACTGCCACAGCCGCCAGCCGCCCAGCGTGCGGCACGCTTCCCCGATGGCCTCCAGCTCGGCGTGGGCCAGCGCCGTCTTGCCCGTCTCGCGGCGGTTCCGCCCGCGGCCCACAATCTCGTCGCCGCGCACCACCACGGCGCCCACCGGCACCTCGCCCTCCGCGGCCGCCTCGCGCGCGAGCGCCAGGGCCTCGCGCATGAACCGCTCGTCGCGCGCCGGATCGGAAACCGGACGTTCCGCCCTCATGACACCAGGTAAAGGGCGCAGCTCACGGCCGTGAAGCACAGGAACAGGATCATGCCGGGGTTGCCGAACAGCGCGCTTCCCTTCTGCCCCGGAGCCAGCAGCGCCGGCGCGGCCGGAAGCCGGAAGAACGTGCCGCGCGAGCGCAGCAGCAGATACAGCAGGCCTGCAATGCCCAGCACCCACAGGATGGGCGGGAACAGCATGGAATACACGTTCACCGCGTCCATGCCGGCGGCGGCTTCAATCACGAGGTAAAGAGAGGAAAACAGGTTGTTCAGGAAATGGATGGCGATCGTGATCCAGATGTTCCCCGTGCGCACCACAAACAGCGCGAACAGCACGCCGAGCGGGAAGGCAAACACGATCTGCGCCACGTTGCCGTGCATGAGCGCGAACAGAAACGCCGAGATGAGGATCGCCGTGCCCGCGCCGAAGCGCATGAGCGAGCGCAGGATGACGCCGCGGAACAGGAACTCCTCCACCAGGGCGGGGATGACGCACGTGGAGAGCAGCAGCAGCCCGCAGGACAGCGGCGAACTGTCCACCGTGTAGGAGGGCGCGGTGCCGGAAAGGCCCAGCGATTCCAGCAGCAGGGAAACGAGGTTCGTGGGGTAGTTCGTCACGTTGCACAGCGCCGCCCCCACGAACACGGCCGACACCGCCGTGAGCACGGGCAGGCGCTGCATGGGCAGGGCCGCCTGCAGCGGCATGTGCAGCGCGCGCGCCAGCAGCAGCGCGCCGAGCGCAAACGACACCACATAACTGAAGCTGACGATAAAATAATAAGCCGGCGAGGAGGTGGTGGACGGCACCAGCGTGACCAGGGCGGCGGCCACGACGTTCATGAAGAGGATCGTGAGCAGCACCGCCCACGCCGCCCAGGAACAGCGGCGGCGCATCAGCTCCGTTTCCGAAAAGCGGGCGCGCGCCAGATCTTGTGCATAGGGATCGCCCTGCCAGGGCGATCCGGCAAAGGGCGGGCGGTACGGCTGGCCGCCGTAAGCGCCCGGCCCCATATTGTTTTGCGGGACTGGATAGAGCATGTGATGGCCTCCCTTTTGTCAGGTTCCCTGAAATTATAGCATGATTTTGCGGGAGCGACAACGGCCCCGGGCGACAATTCACAGAAAAGATAAAAACAAGGGCTGGATTCCCGATCAGATTTACGATATAATAGGAAGCGTTATGACCCCGCCCTGCATGGAGGGCGCATGAAAAATCCGTTTACGGGATGTGGGAGGAACCCAGATGAAAAAACGAATCTTTTCCGCGCTTTGCGCGCTGCTGCTGGCGGTGAGCTGCGCCGCCCCGGCGTTTGCCGGCCTTCTGGAAGACGCTGAAACGTTCGAGATCCCGGAGATGGACCTCACGGTGGAGCTGCCGGCCGGCATGTACGCTTTCACGCGCGACAGCCTGAGCCCCCTTTCCCCCGATCCGGATCTGGCCGGCGCCGGCATCACCGACGCGCAGACGCAGCTCTCCGAGATGGAGGACTACGGCGGCTATCTTCTGGCGAAAACGGAAGACGGCCTGCTGACGATCAACATCTCGAAGAAGGAATCCTCCTCCACGCAGTCCGTGTTTGATTTCACCCTTCTCTCCGACGAGGAGTTCCAGAGCTTCATCGACACGATGAGCAGCACGGATGGCGCCGGGGAGGAACTGCTCGACTACAGCGTGACGCGCTATGACGATCAGCCGGAACGCCCCTTCGTGGCGGTGCACCTGAAGGTGGACACGAGCAAGGGCGCGAACGCCATGGAGGACGGCGGCGTCATGGAGGAGCTCTCCTATGTGACGATCGTGAACGGCTTTTCCATCAGCATTGACGGCGTGACGGACGGCGAGATGACGCAGGAACAGAAGGATCTGCTGCGCCAGATTGCCGACAGCGCCCACATCACCGAGGTGCTCGAAAGGCCCACGCTGAGCACGGGCGAGATTGTTTCGCTGCTCTCGCCGCTGCTGCTCTTGCTGGTGATCGTGCTCGTGGTTGTGCTCGTGAAGCTGCGCAACCGGAAGCTGATGCGGCAGCGCCGCGAACTGGCGGACCGCCTGGCCGCATACCGCCGCGAGCAGAAGCGCCGGGAGGCCGAGGCGGAGGAGGCCGGCGAGCCGCTGCGCGAGCCGGAGCCGCTGGTGCGCAACTCCACGCCCTACACCGAGGAGGCCGCGCATGCCTTCGTGCACTTCCACCTGAGCCACCGGCAGATCGGCGTGCTCGTGTTCTATGTCATCATGGCCGTGCTGCTGGCAGCCGCGGCGATCTTCCTGCAGCTCGAATGGTATATGCGCCTGGTGTTCGGCGGCGTGGCCGTGTTCGCCGTGGTGTGGATGTGCCTGATGCCCGGCAAGCTGTTCAACAACGTGGCGGCCACGTTCCGCAAGGCGCGCGTGAAGCAGAACGAATACCTCTTCCACGCGGACGATTTCCGCGTCACGGGCGTGCAGGCTTCCTCTGTGTACCCGTATTTCCAGATCATCGGCGCCTATGAGACGAAAACGTATTTTTACCTCTATTTCACCGCGGAGCAGGCCTATTTTGTGGCGAAGGACGGCTTCACCCAGGGAACCGCGGAGGAGCTGCGCGCCCTGCTGCGGGAAAAGCTCGGCAAACGCTTCCACGGCTGAGAACACGCGGGCGGCTGCCGCGGAATGGAAACATTCCCGGCAGCCGTTTTTCCCGCACGGCGAAAAGGAGAACGGCGCATGAATCAGAAGGACAACAGCCTGGCCCAGAAGGCCGCGGGGGAGATCCTCTCCCTCATCACGGTGGAAAAGGAATTCCGCCCCGGCGACAAACTGCCCAACGAGATCGAGCTTGCCGCCCGCCTCGGCGTGAGCCGCGCCACGCTGCGCGAGGGCATCCGCCTGCTCACCTCGCGCAATGTGCTGGAGGTGCGCCGCGGCCTGGGCACGTTCGTGGCGCAGCGCGGCAGCCATGAGCGCCCGCTGGACCGCCGCGAGCTGCTGCGCACGCCCGTGGATCTGCGCTCCGTCTACGAGCTGCGTCTCATGGTGGAGCCGCAGACGGCCTATTACGCCGCCCGGCGCGGCACGGAGAGCGAGATCGAGCGCATCCTGTTTTACGGCGAGCGCGAGGAGCGCGAGATCGCCGCGGGCGAGGACCGCACCGAATCGGAGCGGGCGTTTCACAAATCGATCGCGCTCGCGGCGCACAACGAGTTCGTGCAGCGGCTGCTGCCCGTGATCTATGAGGCGATCGATTCCGGCGTGCGCCTCTCGGAATCGTATGCCGGCGTGGTGGAGGACACGCGCGCCGACCACCACATGCTCATGGAGGCACTGCGCGCCCGCGACGCGCTCGCCGCCCGCGCTGCCATGGAGCTGCACATCCTGCACGCCATGCGCGGCTTCGGCATCGCCGAAGCGTGAGCGGAAACGCACCGTTTTTTCAGTTTGTTCATAAAATATTCTTTTATTTTTCCTCCAAATCGTACAAATGTATAGTATAATGAAGATACATTTGGGAAGGGGAGCGATTTGCCCGGCCGGCGCCGCGCCGCCCGATGAGCAATCGCTCCCCTTTTCCTTTTTCGGAAGGGAGGGCGCGCCTTGGCAAAGCGGACGGCGGGCAAACCGCGCGTGATGGAGGTGGACATTCACGGCATGACGGAGGAGCAGGCAAAGAAACGGCTGGAAACGCTGCTCTCCCGGGCCGATCCTTCCCTTGAGGAGCTGGTCGTGATTCACGGGTATCACAACGGCCACGCCCTGCGCGACATGGTGCAGCACCGGCTACGCCACCGGCGCATTGCGGCAAAGCTGATCTCGCTCAACCCGGGTGCGACAAGGCTTCTTTTGAAGAAAGAGGTGTGAGCCGTGGCGTTTGTGGAATTTCAGGATGTGACAAAATATTACCAGATGGGCGAACAGAAGATCGCCGCCGCAGACGGCGTGACCTTTTCCATTGAAAAAGGCGAGTTCACCGTGATTGTGGGGCCGAGCGGCGCCGGCAAGACGACGGTGCTCAACATGCTCGGCGGCATGGACACGTGCTCCGGCGGGGAAATCCGGCTCGACGGCCAGCTCATCAGCAGCTACACGCGCCGCCAGCTCACCGATTACCGCCGCTACGACGTGGGCTTCGTGTTCCAGTTCTATAACCTTGTGCAGAACCTGACGGCGCTCGAAAACGTGGAGCTCGCCTCCGAAATCTGCCGCGATCCGCTCGACCCGCGCGAGGTGCTGCGCGAGGTGGGGCTGGAGCACCGCATGGCCAATTTCCCGGCGCAGCTCTCCGGCGGCGAGCAGCAGCGCGTGGCCATCGCCCGCGCGCTGGCCAAGAACCCCAAGCTCCTGCTGTGCGACGAGCCGACCGGCGCGCTCGACTACAAAACGGGCAAGGCCATCCTGTGCCTGCTGCAGGACACCTGCCGCCAGACGGGACGCACCGTGGTGGTCATCACGCACAACCAGGCGTTCACCGCCATGGCGGACCGCGTGATCCACATTCGGAACGGAAAGGTGACGGCCATGGAGACGAATCCTTCCCCCGTTTCCGCGGAAACGATCGAATGGTGAAAAACGGCGCGGGCTGAGGGGGATTGCTATGCACAGAAGAGCTTTTCGGAAGGATACGCTGCGCGCCGTCACGCACTCGTGGAGCCGCTTCGTGGCTCTGCTCGTGATCGTCGCGCTCGGAACCGGCTTTTACAGCGGCCTGCGCACCACCGCGCCGGACATGCGCGCCACGGTGGACCGCTATTATGACGAGAACCGCTTCATGGACGCCCGCCTCGTGAGCACCTTCGGCTTCACGGAGGAGGACGTGGAATCCATCCGCACCACGCAGGGCGTGGCAAACGTGATGCCCGGCTACAGCGCCGACGCGCTCGTGCGCATGGACGGCCAGGACGTGGCCACGCGCATCCACAGCCTGCCGGCCGACACCTCCGACACAAACGGGGATTACCTGAACCGCCCCGTCGTGCTGGAGGGCCGCATGCCGGAAAACGACGGCGAATGCGTGCTCAGCAACCCGCCGCTGAGCGGCGAGGGCGGCGTGCAGATCGGCGACACCGTGACGGTGGAGGAGATGGACGGCGAGATCGGCGACACCTTCTCGCGCCGGTCGTTCACGGTGGTGGGCTTCGTGCGCTCGCCGTACTATGTCTCCGCCAGCCTGGGCAGCAGCACCGTGGGCAGCGGCCAGCTCGGCCGGTACATGTATGTGCCGGAAGCCGATTTCTGCGTGGACTACTACACCGACCTCCACCTCACCGTGGAGGGGGCCGACGCGCTGAACACGTTCTCCGACGAGTACGACGCGTATGTCGAGCCGGTGCTGGACCGGCTGGAAACGCTGGCGGACGAGCGCGCGGAGATCCGCTATGAGGACATCCGCGCCGACGCGCAGGCGGAGCTGGACGACGCCGAGCAGACGTATGAGGAGGAGAAAGCAAAGGCCGAACAGGAGCTGGCCGACGCCTATCAGGAGCTGCTCGACGGCGAGCAGGAGATTCAGGAGAACGAGCAGAAGCTGGCCGACGGCGAGCAGGAGCTTGCGGACGGCCGCGCCGAGCTGGACGACGGCTGGGCCGAGCTCGCGGACGGACGCGCCGAACTGCAGGACGCCTACAACGAGCTGGTGGACGCGCAGGCCGGGGTGGACGACGGCCGCGCACAGCTCGAGGAGGGCTGGGCGGAGTATGAAGCCGGCCGGCAGGAGCTCAACGACGCCCGCGCCGCGTGGGAGGAAGGCAAGGCCGAATACGATCAGGGCCTCGCAGACTACGAGGCCGGGCTTGCGAAGTATCAGGACGGGCTCGCGGCCTATGAGAGCGAGAAGGCGGACGCCGAGCAGCAGCTCGCGGACGCGGAGCGCCAGCTCAACAGCGCGCAGCAGCAGATCGCGAGCGGCCGCAGGCAGCTGGAGGAGCAGCGCCCGGCCTATGAGCAGGCCGTGGCCGGCCTGCCCGCCGTGCAGGCCGCCGTCTCCCGGATGGAGGCGGCCGTCGCGGCCGGCCTCATCACGGCCGATACGCCAATGGATGTGCCGGGCTACGGCCAGATAAGCCTGAACGGCCTGCGCGCGCTCGAAACGCAGATGCAGGACGGCATCCGGGAATTTGAGAGCGCCGAGGCCAAGCTCGAGCAGGGCCAGCGCGAGCTGAACAGCGGCCGAGCCGCCTATGAGAGCCAGAAGCAGGCGGCCGAGCAGGGCTTTGCCGAGGCCGAACAGGAGCTTGCGGACGCGAAGGCCGAGCTGGACGACGCGAAGGCCCAGCTCGACGAGGCCGCGGCCGAAATCGAGAGCGGCCGCCTCGAGCTGGAGGACGGCCAGGCCGAGCTGGACAGCGGCCGCGCGGAGCTGGAGGAAAACCAGCAGGCGCTCGACGACGCCCAGAAGGAGATCGACGACGGCTGGGCGCAGTATTTTGACGGCCAGAAGGAGCTCGACGCAGCCGAGCAGGAGCTGAACAGCGGCGAGGAGGAATGGGCCGCCTCGCAGCAGGAGCTGCTCGACGGCAAGGCCGAGCTGGAGGACGGCAAATGCGAGCTCGAGGAGGGCTGGCAGGAATACGAGGACGGCAAGCGCGAGGCGGACGAGGAGCTGGCCGACGCTTACCAGCAGCTGCAGGACGGCCGCGACGAGCTCGCCAAGCTGGAACGGCCCGACTGGTATGTGCTGGGCCGCTCCTCCAACGTGGGCTTCGCCAGCTTTGACGGCGACGCCGGGCGCATGGAATCGCTCTCCACCGTGTTCCCCACCGTGTTCTTCCTGGTGGCGGCGCTCGTGGCGCTCACCACGATGACGCGCATGGTGGAAGAGGAGCGCGGCGTGATCGGCGCCTATCAGGCGCTCGGCTACGGGCGGCTGCGCATCGCCTCGAAATACCTGTTCTACGCCGCCGTGCCCAGCATTCTGGGCAGCGTGCTGGGCATCCTCATCGGCAACGAGACGCTGCCGCGCATCTGCTGGAGCGCCTACCTCATGATGTATGACGCACCGTCGCTTACCGTGGTGTTCCAGCCGTTTTACAACACTGTGGGCGCCGCGGCCAGCATCGCGTGCACGCTGGGCGCCACGGCCATCGCCTGCCGCTCCTCCCTGCGGGAGACGCCGGCCGCGCTGCTGCAGCCGAAGGCCCCCAAGGCCGGCCGCCGCATTCTGCTTGAGCGCATCACGCCCGTGTGGAAGCGGCTCAAATTCACGCAGAAAGTCACGTGCCGCAACCTGTTCCGCTATCGCCGCCGCCTGTTCATGACGCTCGTGGGCATTGCGGGCGCCACGGCGCTGCTGCTCACCGGCTTCGGCATCAAGGATTCCATTTCCGGCATTGTGGAGAACCAGTACCAGGGGATCTACCGCTACGACACCGTGGTGAGCCTCACCGACGAAGGGCTTAGCGACGGCGCGCGCGAGGTGCTCGACGGCAGCGGCTTCTCCGGCTGGATGGAGGCGTTCAAGGAATCGGCCGACGTCACCGCAGGCGACGAGACGATCTCCGCCTATCTGTTCGTGCCGCAGGAGACGGACCGGCTTTCGCAGTTCATCACGCTGCGCGACCGCCGCACGAAGGAGCCCGTCGCCTTCGGGGAGGACAGCGTATTGCTCACCGAAAAGCTCGCCCACCTGCTGGGCGTCGGCGTGGGCGGCACGATCTCGATCGAAAACGAGAGCGGCCGCAGCGTCTCCTTCACCGTGACGGGAATCACGGAGAACTATGTCTATCACTATGTGTATATTCCGAAAGCATTATACGAATGGGAGATGAACGAGGAGGCGGAGCCGAACGAGGTGGAGGCGATCTGCACGGCGGACGAAGGGCAGCGCGGACAGCTGCTCGCGGAACTGCAACGGCAGGAGGGCGTTTCCACAGCCGGCTTCACGGAGGAGATCAGCGCGTCGTTCGAAGATCTGGTGGAAAGCCTGAACTCCATCATCGTGGTGATCATCATCTGTGCGGGGGCGCTGGCCTTCGTCGTGCTGTACAACCTGACGAACATCAACGTGACGGAGCGCGAGCGCGAGCTGGCCACGATCAAGGTGCTCGGCTTCCGCGACGGCGAGGTGGCGGGCTACATCTACCGCGAAACGACGCTGCTCATGCTCATGGGCTGCGCCATTGGCCTTGTGTTCGGCATCGTGATGCATCAGTTTGTGATCCAGACGGTGGAGGTGGAGATGGTCATGTTCGGCCGCACGGTGCAGCCGCTGAGCTTTGTGTGGAGCGCGCTGCTCACGATCCTGTTCGCCGTGATTGTGGACGCGGCCATGTATCCGAAGCTCAAGCGGATTGATATGGTGGAAAGCTTGAAATCGGTTGACTGAACGGTTACAATAAGATACAATACCAGTCAATACCAGCAACGACATCCGGCAGAGGAGAGCGGAACGGGTGAAAATAGAAGATCTTCGGAACATTTACACGAACAGCCGCGTGGACCTGATCGAGCTCGGCGGCGAATCGATCTACTACGCGGAGGAAAAGGTGGAGGAAGGGCACAACAGCCTCTTCCTCCTGGAATACAACAGGCGCACGAAGCGCGAGCGCGTGGTGACGAACTACATCCTGAACGATCCCTCGTTTGTGCACCACTATTTCGCCTTTCCCTCGGAGATCCTGATGGTGACGGAGGACGGCGGGAGCGAAGTGTGGATTCTGGCGCTGGAGAAGGAGAGCGGGCATGAGCGGCGCATGGCGCGGCTGAGCCTGCTGGGAAGCTTCTGCGGCTGCACGGCGCTCGACAGCAGCCGCCTGCTGCTGTGGACGAAGGAGAACGACGGCGTGAAGGAGTTGTTCTCCACCTACCGCAGGCTCACGGGCCAGGAGCGGGTGTGCTATCTCTATGACCTGGACGAGGAGCGCTACTGGTTTGTGCGCGATCCGCGGCTCATCTCCGCCACGCCGGAGGACATCGTGCCGTGCCAGGCGGAGGACGCCGCCCAGCTGCTCGTGCTCGAGCCGCACGGCGACGAGGCGGAGAAGGAGAAGTGCTACCGCAACCGCCGCTGGCTGGGCGACAACGTGAAGGACAGCGTGTGGCTCTGCCCGCTGCTGGACCTGGTGGTGTCTCTGAAGGCGGGCGAGCCGCGCGCGCCGATGGAGCTCGTGCTCAGCACGGGGACGAGCGGGCTGCTGCGCTATGCGGGCATGGACGCGGAGGGCCTTTACTTCCGCGCGAAATATTTCCCGGACGAGGACGAGCGGATCATCGAATTCCGCCGCCGCGACGGTGCGAAGCAGGCCGTGTGCCGCCTGCCGAAGCGGGAGAACAGCCGTCTGCTCTTCCTGCAGGGCGGGTCGAGCGCGCCGTTCCGGGCCTATGTGGTGGAGGACCGCGGCGACTTCTGCCGGTGCGAGGGGGTGTTCCGCGCCTCGCTCACGCTCGACGTTTCGAAAGAGCTCGGCGAACCGATCGCGTGCGTGGAGGACCGCTATCTCGTGGCGCGGTACATTCTGGCGGACGACAAGGACTCGTTCGAATTCCACACGGTGCTGGACGCGAAGACGGGCAGCCAGCAGAGCTATGAGTGCCGCTGCGCCGTGAGCGGGCCGACGGTGGTGCTCTACTGACGCGGCCGGGTGAAAAAACAGCAATCAAAAAGAAAGCCGCAACAGGAAGAATCCACCGCAAGCCGCGCAGAAAACAGAAGAGATAAGAGAAACCGGCCCCCGAAGGAAGCTGTGTTGCTTTCTTCGGGAGCCGGTTTTTTGCAAGATTAAGTGCGCCGTTCTACGGCGGGCCGCTTGTTTCAGGAATGCTCCTGCTGCGCCAGAATTGCGGCGCGGAGCAGCTCCTTGAAATCCTCCTTCGTGGAGAGCTGACCGGCCATGCGCCGCAGCGAGGCCGCGCCGCGCAGCCCCTTGAGATACCAGCCCACATGCTTGCGCGCCTCGCTCATGCCGCGGCGCTCGCCCTTGTCCTCGCAGAGCGCTTCGATGTGGCGCGCCATCACCGTGAGACGCTCAAACAGGCCGGGCGGCGGCAGAATCTGCGGCTGCTCGCTCAGCGCCGCGTTGATCTGCTGGAAAACCCACGGGTTCCCCAGCGCCGCGCGGCCCACCATCACGGCGTCGCAGCCCGTCTGCTCGAGCATGTGCGCGGCGTCGGCCGGCGTGCACACGTCGCCGTTGCCCACCACCGGGATGCGCACGGCTTCCTTCACCCGGCGGATGATCTCCCAGTCCGCCGGCGGCGTGTAGAGCTGGGCGCGCGTGCGGCCGTGCACGGCGATGGCGTCCGCCCCCGCCTGCTCGCAGATCCGCGCCACCTCCACGGCGTTCACGCTGGCGCTGTCCCAGCCCTTGCGCATCTTCACCGTGACGGGCACCGGCACGGCCGCCTTCACGGCCGCCACGATCTCGCCGCAGAGCTCCGGCGTCTTCATGAGCGCGCTGCCGCTGCCATTGTTCACGATCTTCGGCATCGGGCAGCCCATGTTGAGGTCGATGAAATCCGGGCCGTAGTCCAGGCAGCGCTTCGCCGCCTCCGCCAGGATCTCCGGCTCGCTGCCGAAGAGCTGGATGCCCGCGGGGTGCTCCTCCGCGCGCAGCCGCATCAGCTCCGGGGTGCGCCTGTCCTTGTAGTGCAGCGCCTTGGCGCTCACCATCTCCGTGACGACGGCGGCCGCGCCGAACCGCGCGCACACGGCGCGGAAGGCGCTGTCCGTGACGCCGGCCATGGGCGCGAGGATCACCCGGCCGTTGAGCTCTGTGTTTCCAATCTTCATTCCGAAACCTCCGCATCGTGCGATCCGGGCGCCGGCCTGCTGCCGGCCGCCCTCTTTTTTTTACAAAAGATCGCTTTTTTCTCTCGCTCACTGTATGTTATACTATTATAGCATAAACTCAACCGCATAACGGAGGAATTTTACCATGGCAAACGAGACGAAGTCTTTTGTGAAGGAAGCCACGGTCACGCGCGAGATGCTGGCCGACGCCGTGGGCAGCGGCAGCCTGCCCGTGCTGGCCACGCCCGTGGTGGCCGCTCTGCTGGAGGAAGCCGCCTGCACGCTGGCGCAGGGCGAGCTCGGCGAAGGGCTCACCACCGTGGGCACGAAGCTCTGCCTCTCGCACGACGCCCCTTCGGCCGAGGGCGCGCACGTGTGGGCGCAGGCCACGCTCACCTCGCAGGAGGGCCGCGTGTTCCGCTTTGCGCTGGAAGCGCGCGACGACGCCGGTGTGATTGCTTCCGGCACGCATGAGCGCGTTTCCGTGAAGGCGGCCACGTTCCCGGCCAAGGCCGAGGCGCGGCGGAAGGCGTAACGCGATGCGCCCGCTCTATGACGCCGTCCTGTTCGATCTGGACGGCACGCTCACCAAATCGCACCCGGGCATCCTGCACTGCGTGGAGCTCTCGCTGCAGGAGCTCGGCAAGCCCGTGCCCCCGCAGGAGGAGCTGCGCCGGTTCATCGGCCCGCCGCTGTGGTTCAGCTACACGCGGTTCTGCGGCCTCTCGCCGGAGGAAGCCGACAAGGGCGTGGAGCTCTACCGCCGCCGCTACAAAGAAGGCGGTTATCTGGAATGCTCGGTCTACCCCGGCGCGCTGGCGCTGCTCGAGGAGCTGCGCGCCGCCGGGTGCCGCCTGGCCGTGGCCACGGCGAAGCCCGCGAAAATGGCGCGCGCCGTGTGCGAGCACTTCGGCATTCTCGAGCGCGTCGATTTCCTCTCCGGCAACCGGGAGGACGAGAAGGGCGAGGGCAAAGCCTGGCTCATCGAGGCCGCCTGCAAAGCGCTCGAGGTGCCCGTCTCCCGCGCCGTGATGATCGGCGACACGAAATACGACCGCGAGGGTGCGGAGGGGGCCGGGGCCGCCTTCGTGGGCGCGGCCTACGGCTACGGCAGCCGGGAGGAGCTCACCGCCGGCCGTTCCCTGGGCGCGGCGGGCTCCCCGCGGGAGCTGCGCCCCTTCCTGCTCCGCTGACCCGCCCTTTTTTCGCGCCCGCACCCGCGCCAGGGCTTGACATTCCACAAAAGGCGCGGTACAATGAAAAAAATTCAGAATGGCTTTGACAGGGAGAAGTAAGCGATCGCCGACGCGCAGAGAGAAGATGGCTGGTGAAAATCTTCGGGAGGCGGGCGCCGAACGTGGCCCTCGAGCTCCGGGCTGAACGGGGTTTCCCCAGTAAGCGCCGGCGGGTTCCCCCGTTAGAGGGAGTCGGCGGGCATTGGCCCTGCCGGTTGAGTGCGGGAGTCTTCCCGAATTTAGGTGGTACCACGGATTATCATCCGCCCTAAGCTTTCAGAAGCTTACGGCGGATTTTTGTTTTTATGCGGCCGGTTGGCGGCTGATTCAATCATTTAGCGTGATAAAGCCTTGACGCGGTACAGATTTCACTCTATAATGTAAAGTGGCCGGTGTACCCCTCCGGCCTGTGGAAGGATGGTGTTCTCATGATCAGCGGAGCGGAAATCATGGTGAAATGCCTGGAGCTCGAGGGCGTGGAGATCGCTTTCGGCTACCCGGGCGCGGCGATCTGCCCGTTTTACGACTTCCTCTACCGCTCCGGCATCCGCCATGTGCTGGTGCGCGAGGAACAGAACGCGGCGCACGCGGCCAGCGGCTATGCGCGCTCGGCCGGCAAACCGGGCGTGTGCATCGCCACCTCCGGCCCGGGCGCCACGAACCTCATCACCGGCATCGCCACGGCCTACATGGACAGCATCCCGCTTGTGGCCATCACCGGCCAGGTGAACTCGGAGCTGCTCGGCCGCGACGTGTTCCAGGAAGCGGACATCACCGGCGCGTGCGAGCCGTTCACGAAGCACTCCTACCTCGTCAAGCGCGCGGAGGATCTGCCGCGCGTGTTCAAGGAGGCGTTCCACATCGCCTCCACCGGGCGGCCCGGCCCCGTGCTGATCGACGTGCCGGTGGACGTGCAGCAGGCGGAGATCCCGGAATTCCATTACCCGGAAAAAGCGCAGATCATCGGCTACAAGCCGCGCACGCAGGGCCACGCGATGCAGATCCGCAAGGCCGTGCAGGCCATCGCGCAGGCGAAGCGGCCCATTCTGTGCTGCGGCGGCGGCGTGGTGCTGGCCGGCGCGCGCGAGGAGCTCATCGCCTTTGCGAAGAAGAGCGGCATCCCGGTGTGCGCCACGATGATGGGCATCGGCGTAGTGCCGATGGACAGCCCCCACTACCTCGGCATGATCGGCATGCACGGCCGCACGAGCGCGAACCGCTCCATGAAAGAGGCCGACCTCGTCGTGCTGTGCGGCGCCCGCGTGGGCGACCGCGCCGTCTCCGCCCCGCAGCAGATCGCCGAGAAGGCCCTCGTGATCCACATCGACATCGACCCGGCCGAGATCGGCAAGAACATGCCGGTGGACATCCCCATCGTGGGCGACATCCGCCAGGTGCTGTGCGCGCTCACCGAAGAGGTGGAGAACAACGTGCCGCAGGAATGGCTTGACCGCACGCTGGAATACAAGAATTCCTATCCGGCCCGCGGCGAGCCGCAGGAGCACAGCGTGGAACCGCGCGTGTTCATCCGCGATCTCTCCGCCATGATGGAGGAAAACGCCATCCTGGTGGCGGACGTGGGCGAAAACCAGATCTGGTGCGCGCGCAACTTCAACGTGAAGGAGGGCCGCTTCCTCACGAGCGGCGGCCTGGGCACGATGGGCTATTCCGTTCCGGCGGCCATCGGCGCGAAGCTCGCCAAGCCCCACCGCCAGGTGGTGGCTGTGTGCGGCGACGGTTCGTTCCAGATGAGCATGTGCGAGCTCGGCACGCTGTGCCAGGAAGGCGTCGCCGTGAAAATCATCGTGATGGAGAACGGCGTGCTCGGCATGGTGAAGGAATTCCAGGACCGGCTCTACGGCAGGCGGCACATGGCCACCGTGCTGAACGGGAACCCGGATTTCGTGCAGCTGGCGCAGGCTTACGGCATCCCGGCGGCGCGCGCGGAATCGAACGCGCAGGCCAAAGAGCTGGCCCGCCGCATGCTCGACGAGCCGGGGCCGTTCCTGCTCGTGTGCCGGGTGGACCCGGAAGTCCCGAGCATCTGAGGAAGGAGGACGCTGCACATGAAATACACGCTTTCCGTACTGGTGGAAAACCAGCCCGGCGTCCTTTCCAAGGTTTCCGGGCTGTTCGCCCGGCGCGGCTTCAACATTGACAGCCTCGCCGTGGGCGTCACGGAGCACCCCGAGATCTCGCGCATGACGATCGTCGTCAACGGCGACGAGTACATCGTGGAGCAGGTGGAAAAGCAGCTCAACAAGGTGATCCCCGTCATCAAGGTGAAGGTGCTTCAGCCGGAGGCCTTCATCAGCCGCGAGCTTTCGCTCATCAAAGTCAACTGCAGCACAAAGCAGCGGCTGGAGATCATGCAGATCGCCCAGCTCATGAACGCCGAGATCGTCGATGTGACGACGAACAGCCTCACGCTGCAGCTTGCCGCCACCACCGATCAGACGGAGACCTGCCTCTCGCTGCTGCACCCCTTCGGCATCAAGGAGATCTGCCGCGCGGGCACCATTGCGCTGGAGAAGGGTTCCGGCGTGACGGCGCCTTCCCAGAAAAATTAAGCCAGACAGGACCCGACCGCCCCGCCGGTTCCGGCTTTCGCCCAGCACGAGCGGAACGGCGCGTCCTTCTCATAAAACCGGAGCCCCGGGAACCCGGGCCTTCCAAAAAACCGCCGCAAGGCAAGGAGGAAATTACAATGCCCAAGATTTACTACAATGCGGACTGCGACATCAACATCCTCAAGGGAAAGACCGTCGCCGTCATTGGCTACGGCAGCCAGGGCCATGCCCATGCGCTGAACCTGCACGACAGCGGCGTCAACGTGATTGTCGGCCTGTATGAAGGCAGCAAGAGCGCGGAGCGCGCCCGCAAGGCAGGCCTGACCGTGATGACCGTTCCGGAGGCCACCAAGGCTGCCGACATCATCATGATCCTGATCCCGGATGAGCGCCAGGCCGATATGTACAAGAATGACATCAAGCCTTACCTCACCGAGGGCAAGGCCATTGCGTTCGCGCACGGCTTCAACATTCACTTCGGCCAGATCGTCCCGCCGAAGAATGTCGATGTCTTCATGATCGCCCCGAAGGGCCCCGGCCACACCGTCCGCAGCGAGTTTGTTGAGGGCAAGGGTGTTCCGGCCCTCATCGCCGTGGAGCAGGATTACACCGGCCACTGCCTGGAGATCGGCCTGGCTTACGGCGCCGGCATCGGCGCTGCCCGTGCGGCCCTGATGGAGACCACCTTCAAGATCGAGACCGAGACCGACCTCTTCGGCGAGCAGTGCGTGCTGTGCGGCGGCGTCACCGCCCTGATGCAGGCGGGCTTCGAAACGCTCGTCGAGGCCGGCTATGCCCCGGAGAACGCCTACTTCGAGTGCATCCATGAGATGAAGCTCATCGTTGACCTCATCTACAACGGCGGCTTCAAGAAGATGCGCTACTCCATCTCCGACACCGCCGAGTTCGGCGATTACGAGGTCGGCAAGCGCATCATCACCGACGATGTGAAGAAGGAAATGAAGAAGGTCCTGGGCGAGATCCAGGACGGCACCTTCGCTTCCAAGTGGATCGCCGAGAACAAGAACGGCCGCGCCCACTTCAACGCCTGCCGCCGCATTGCCGCTTCCCACCAGCTCGAGTCTGTGGGCGCGGAGCTGCGCAAGATGTATGCCTGGAACGACAACGACAAGTACGCCGACTGAGCAGACCCTGCCTGCGCGCAGGCTTTGCCCCGCATCGGCCCCGTTGTGCGCCTGATCAAAAACCCCGGAACGGTTCATGACCGTTCCGGGGTTTTTTCGTCTGCAAGGGTTTCCGGGAAAAAAGCAGCCTTCGCTCAGGGGCGGCGGAGCTTCGGCAGCAGCACGATGGCCAGCGTCCAGAACAGCTCATACAGCAACAGGAACAGCGTGTTCAGCTTGCCGAGGCCGGAATAGCACGCCAGGAAGGCCACGAGCACAAAGCCCAGCGCAACCGCCACGTTCTGCAGCGCCACGGCGAGCGAGATGTTGCCGCGCTGGCGGATGCACGCGGCCAGCAACCGCATCATGGCGGCGGGACGGCCCTTCGTGGCCATCCAGGCCGGGGCGGAGGCGGCGGCATCCTTCTCGCACGTTTCCACATAGACCTTGCCGAGCCGCTCCGGCAGCACAGCCACCGACTTTTCGTCGATCTGGAAGCTGCGCGCCACAAGCTTCGGCGTGATATTCGGGTCGCACGTGCGCACGAGGAAGGCGACGCCGTCGTCCTCCAGGCGGCAGAGCTCCGCCGTGCGGCGGCGATCCGGCTGATAGGCGATGAGGAACATCGCCATGAGCTGCCCGCCGGAGGCCAGATACAGCACCTGCTTGCCGGAAGCGCCGTATTTTTCCTCGTAATCGCGCGAAGGCGGGGCGATCTTGTACGCCTTGAGGAGCTCGCGGTTGCCGACGAGCAGCCGGTGGCCGCTCACCCAGCCCACGATGCCGCGCCCGTCCTCATAGGTGAAGTTCTCCACGCGCGGCAGCAGATCGCGGCGGTTCTGGATGACCTGCTCGAAGATCTCGCTCAGCGTGCCGCCCACTTCGCCCAGAAGCGCGGCGGCCTCGAGGATCGCGTCGTCGATGTGCTGGTCGCCGAACGTCTTAATCCCGCTCAGAATCACATTCGACTTCGGGAACAGATCGCGCGCGTCAAGCAGCACGGCGTTCGTGTCGCTGAAGGTGTCGAGCGCCTGGTAGCCGGAAAGCATGGCGCCGCCGCGCGCTGCAATGCGCGAAACCTGCGCCAGCGGCAGGTTCACGCAGAGCTGGTTCACCATGGGCACGCACACGCAGCACGCCGCCGTGAAGGCCGTGAGCGCCGCCAAACCGTCCCGGAAGAGCAGCAGCGTGGCCACGCACAGGATGAGCGACGCTACCACGCCGATCGGCGCAATGACCTGCGAGTTCTGCTCGCACGGGTCCGGCAGATAGGAGATGCGCAGGAAATGGCGCAGGAATTTCGTCTTTGACTGGTAAGCCGCCACAGGCGTGCCGGCCACACAGCCGCGGCCCATCTGCAGCGCCGTGTTGTGGTCCTCAAACAGGTGCACGGCGTATTTCGGGTCCTTCGAGGAGACAAACTTGAAATTGCGCGTGACGCGCCGCACCATCGAGAGCTTGCCCAGCGCATTCAGCAGCAGGGCCAGCACGGCCAGCGGCGCGTAAAGGTGCACGGCCGCCGATTCCACGCGGTCCGCCGCAAAGAGCAGCGCCGCCGTCTGCACAATCGACACCACCGCGGCCACGGCGGCGCCCGAATCGCTGTTCGCCTGCAGGCGGAACAGCCCGCGCACGCCGTTCCACAGCACGGGCCACGAGAACCCGGCCGCCAGCACGAGGAAGATCAGCTCCAGGATGAGATACGGCTCCGTGAGCAGGTAATAGGGGATCGCCGCGGGCAGCACGCCGCTGTATTCCGAAATAAGGCCGAACAGCAGCATGAGCAGCAGCGAAAGGCCCGTCACGGCCGTGCGCAGCAGCAGCGTGCGCCGCTTCGCGCCCAGATCCTGCAGGATCGCTTCGGCGTCCTCCGGCTTTTCGTAATCCTCCAGCTCACCCGGATCCACGGGGAACTCGTCCTCCGGCCGGTTTTCCTTTTCCTCCGACCCGAACACGGAGAAGCGGCGGCGGCGTTTCACCGGCGCACGGCGCTTCACGGGAGGCTGCTGCTCCGCCTCGTCCTCCTCCCAGGCGGGGGTAGCCTGCGGCAGGCGGATCACCTTCTCCTCCCCGCCGGCCGCGCGGGATGCGCCGCGGTGCGGCTGTGCGGCCGCCGGTTTGCCCGCTTCGCGGCGCACGGCTCCCTGCCGCTCCGCGCTGCGGGGCTGCGCACCCGCCTGCCCGGCGGTGTGCGGCGCGCTCTTCGCGGCGCGCGCCGCGTCGGCTCCCTCCTGCTTCTGCGCCTGCGGCGTATGTACCGCCTCCTGCAGCGAGGAGGAAAGGCGGCTCGGCCGCGGATACCCGCGCGCCTCGTTGCCGAAGGCCTCGCGCAGCTCGGCGGCCGTCTCCTCCACGCGCACGACGGAGACGGCGGGGCGGTGGCGGTAGCTGTGTTCATGGCGGCCGCCGGAGAGGACGCGCGGCGGCTTCTTTTCCGCGGGCTCGCGCACCGGCTCCGGCGCCGGTTCCTGCTTTGGCGCGGCGGCCGGGCGGCCCGGCTCGCGCACGGGCGCGGGCTCCGCCTCTCCCGGCGCGGCGCTGTCCTCCGGTTCCGCGTCGTGCGGCTCGTCCTGTGCCGGTTCCGCCTGCGCTGCCGGCGTTTCCTCCGCCGGTTCTTCCGCAGTCTTCTGCGGCGCGGGTTCCCGCTGTGCGGCCGGTTCCTGGGCTGCTTCCGGCTCCTGCGCCGGGGCTTCCTCCTCCGGTTCCTCCGCGGGATCGGGCTCCGTGAGGAACACGGGCGGCGGCGCGGGCCGGAATGAGGGAGCGGGCCGGTTCACGCGCACCACGCCGTCGCCGGGGGCGTCGTCCCGCGTCACTTTTGCTCCGGTCCCGTCCTCCGCAAAGGGCAGCGCAAACGCGCTGCGTTCCGGCTCCTGCGTTTCGGCCGGTTCCGCCGCGCGTGATGCGGCACGGGATTCCTTCCGCGGTTCGGCAGCCGGGGCCTGCCCGCGCTGTTCGGCAGGGCGGGCAGGCCGCTCCTGTTTGGGTTCTGCAGCCGGTTCCGGCTCTTCCCCGGGCTGCAGGGCGGCGCGCTCCTCCTCGTCCAGGCCGCCGGCCTTCTCGATCACGTGGGAGGGCGCCTGGGCGTCCTCCACGGAGCGCTCGATGCGCTTGGCCTCCTCGCGTCGATAGACGGAGAAGAGATCCTCATTCTCATCCAGCCCGGCCTGCTGCATGACCTTGGCCACGCGGGCGCGGCGCTCCTCGCGCATACGGCGCACCTTTTCATCCAGGCCGTCGTCGTGCTCCTCCCCGCCGTCATCGCGGAACAGGTAGGCATAGGGGGATTCCTCCTCCCCCGATTTCGGCATGGTATCGAACGACATGGTCTGCTCGTATTCGCGCTTGTATTCCTCGCGGCTCTTCAGGTGCAGGCCGTAGTAGGGGGCTTCCTCCTCCTGGGGCGGTTCCTCCTTCTTTTTTCGCCTGCCGTGCCCGAAGGGCAGCAGGGAGCGCAGGGAGCGGTGCTGTTTCGGCTCCTCCCACTCCTCCCCGGCCAGGTCCTCCGCCGTGATGGGCGCTTCCTGCGCGTCCTCCGGCTCTTCCGGCAGCTCTTCCTCCGGCTCGCCGGGGTCCGGCCGCACGTGCTTCGGCGCTTTCTGAGCGGCAGGGGCTTCCTCCCGCTGCACCGGCGCGGGATCTTCCTTCTCCGGCCAGGGTTCCGGCCGGTCGGCCCGTCTGGGCGGCTCGCCCGATTCCCGCGTTTTGCGAACGTCAGCCAGGATCTCCTCCAGGGAGGGCTCCCGACCGCTGTTGGTTTTTTCCGTCATGCTTGTCTCCCCCTTTGCCAAGGCTTCACCTGGCCCGCAGGCCGGCGCGCTGGCGCGCCGCCTCATAGGCGAGCACGCCGCAGGCCACCGACGCGTTCAGCGATGTAATTTTGCCCTTCATCGGCAGCGACACAATAAAATCGCACGTTTCCTTCACAAGGCGGCTCATGCCGAAGCCCTCCGACCCGATCACCAGCGCAATGGGGCCGGTGAAATCGGCTTCGCACCAGGGGGTCCCGTCCATGTCCGCGCCGTAGATCCACACGCCGCGCTCCTTGAGCTCCTTCATGCACGCGGACAGGTTCGCCACGCGCGCCACCGGCACATACTCCAGCGCCCCGGCGCTCGCCTTGCCCACCGTGTACGTGAGGCCAACCGACCGGCGTTTCGGGATGATCACGCCGTGCGCACCCGCGCACTCCGCCGTGCGCAGAATCGCGCCCAGGTTATGCGGGTCGGCCAGCTCATCGGCCAGGATGAGGAACGGCGGCTCGCCGCGCTCCTCCGCCAACCGGAACATATCGTCGATTGTGGAAAATTCCTTCGCGGCGGCCAGCGCCACCACGCCCTGGTGCACGGCCCCGCCGCACAGCGCGTCCAGCTTTTTCGGGTCGGCCTCCTTCACCGGAATGCCTGCCTGCCGCGCCTTCGCCGCCAGGACGGCCGCGCCGCCCTTCTCCTGCAGGCCGCGCGCCACATACAGCGTGTCGATCGGACGCCCGCTGCGCAGCGCTTCCGCCACGGCGTTCCGTCCCGCGACGACGCCTTCCTGCCCGCGCGTCCCACGCGCCGGCCGGTCTTCCCTCCTCTCGCTTCGCTCCCGCTCCGCGTTCTGTCCTTCTCTGTCTCTTCGATTCCTATATTCCATCGTTCCAAATCCCGTTTCCTTTTATTCGCCCGCACCTGCGGTGGGCAAGTCGCGCACCGTGTTTGTGCCTTTTCCCAACCTCGCACGCCCGCGGTTGTTTCCAAGTGCGGGCCCACACCCGGCTCCTGTTTCCCGGGGTCATGTGAAAGCCCGCACCTGCGGTGGGCACAACGCGCACGCGCGGCTGCGCCGGGCAAGTCGCGCACCGTGTTTGCACCTGCACTCAGCCTCGCACGCACGCGGCTTTTTCCAAGTGTGGGCCTACGCACGGCTCCTGCACCTGCGGTGGGCAAGTCGCGCGGCTGCGCCGAGCAATTCACGCACTGTGTTTGTGCCTTCGCCCTGCCTCGCACGCCCGCGGCTTTTTCCGCGTGCGGGCCCGCGCACGGCTCCTGTTTCCCGGGGCCATGTGGAAGCCCGCACCTGCGGTGGGCAAGTCGCGCGGCTGCGCCGGGCAAGTCGCGCACCGTGTTTGCACCTGCACTCAGCCTCGCACGCACGCGGCTTTTTCCAAGTGTGGGCCTACGCACGGCTCCTGTTGGCCGGGGCCTGCAGGAGGCCGTTTTGCGTGCTTTCTATTATACCATAGACAGCTTCCAAAAAGGAAGGAAAACGCGGGAAATTCAAAAGGAGTTTACAAAAAAGAGCGCTTTTCCTCTTTCTTCGCGCTTATACGCGTTGTATTGCTGCAAGTTGACATAATTTTCAAATATTGAGGGTGGACACACGGTGAAGAACTCTGTGAGGAGTTGTGGAAAACTCGGTTGAAAATGTGGAAAACCACTGCGGAAGGACGGTCCTTTTCCACACACCACAAGAGATGGAACAGGGTATGTAAAATTTATGTAAACAAAAAAAGCTGTACAACCTGTAATGAACGCATTGCTTTACAAGCCTGCGCCTGTTTGATAGAATAGAAAAAAGGCCGCGGCGCCAGCCTGAAAAAAAGCCCTGCGCCGGGACGGCGCGTGCGCGAATTGCTCGGCGCAGCCGCGCGAATTGCCCACCGCAGGTGCGAGGCTGGGCCAAGGAACCAACGGGGCGCACCGCTTTGCGGGCGGCCGACGCACCACAGGCCGCATCGCGGGTGACGCGCCCGCCGACACAGACAGCCCTGCGCCGGGACGGCGCGTGCGCGAATTGCTCGGCGCAGCCGCGCGAATTG
>CAKNKY010000014.1 GCA_930987725.1 uncultured Anaeromassilibacillus sp.
ACGATGCCCTTCTAGGGCTTCCTCAAGCCCCCGGCTTTGCCGGGGGTCATGACTCCCGCATCGTTTGAGCAGATGCAGGCTCTGCTTGCGCAAAAAAAAACGGCGTGCCGCCCGGTCAGGACGGCGCGCCGTTTGCGCATTCGGCTTTTTCTCATTTTGTCAGGAACACAACGCCCAGCGTTCTGGGGCCGCAGTGTGTGGAAATGGTGCAGTTTGTGTGCGTGATGTAAATCTCCTTGAACTTCTGCAGCTTCTTGACTTCCTTGAGCACCATTTTGATGTCGCTGTCCGGCGAACCGGAGTGCGTGATGAAGGCGCGGCGCAGGTCTATGTCGTCCCGTCCCTCAAGCTTGTTGTGCACATATTCCATGAGGCAGTGCTCCATATTGCCGCGGTATTTCTTGCCCACGTGCATGTGCGCGCCGTCCTGGTTTTCCACCTCGATGCAGGGCTTGAGCTTCAGAAGGGAGGCGCCGAAGGACGCGATCGTGCTGCAGCGCCCGCCGGCGCGCATGAATTCCAGCGTGTCCAGCAGGAAGCTTGTGTGGGCTCTGGGGCAGAGCAGCTCCACCCGCTGGCAGATCTGCTCCGGCGAAAGCCCTTCCTCCGCCATCTCGGCGGCAGCCAGCACCAGCATGCCGTAGCCGCTGGAAAGATTCTGGGAATCGACTGTGGTCACATGTCCGACTTCCTTTGCCGCCTGGACCGCATTTTGATAGGAGCAGGAAATACCGGATCCGAAACCGACGTGAACCACCTCGTAGCCCTGTTCCACCAGAGGCTTGAAGTGGCGCTTGTATTCCTCCGACGTTGCGCCCGTGGATTTTGGCAGAATGCCTCTTTCACGCCAGGCGCGGTAGAGATCGTCCGGGAAGATCGTGACATTATCCATGTACTCTTTCCCGTCCAGCAGGATTCTCCAGTTGATCAGCTGCACATTGTAGCGTTTCTGCAGTTCCGGCCCAATGTCGCAGGTGCTGTCAGCGCTGATGATCACCTTGCCCATTTTTCATGGCTCCCCTTTCCTCATTGTGATTCGTCTCCAAACTTTCCCGCATGTTGCCGCGACGCTCGCAGCGCGCCATGCTATAGAGAAATTTTTTTTATTTTATCATATCTTCCTTCTTCATACAACGGGGAAAAAGCAGATTCTTTGTGCCTTTCCGGCTGTTTTTATCGGAAATTCGGCCAGAAGCCGCTTTAAGATCTCGTCTGTTTTGTGAAAAAGACAGAATTTACCCGGTTGGGGAAAAAGACAGTGAAAATGGCAAGTGTTTGTCCTTGACAGCAGTGCGGAAATCCGGTATAATCATCACCTGTAAAGAAGTTTTCTTTACAGCAGTTAACGAATAAGGGGGCCGCGGCGGTGGCCAAAGACCTGAAGATCTCTTTCCTGCTGGATTTTTACGGGGAAATGCTTACGCAAAAGCAGCGGGAAGTGATTGAATACTATTATAATGACGATCTCTCGCTGGCCGAAATCGCCGACAATGAGGGGATCACGCGCCAGGGCGTGCGGGATTCCATCAAGCGCGCGGAGGCCCAGCTCCTCGAGATGGAGGAGCGGCTCGGCCTTGCCCGCCGTTTCCGCGAAATGCAGGCGGGGCTCGAGCAGATTACGAAGGCCGCGCAGGAGATCCTGGACTGCAACAAGCGGTTCACGTATTCGCGCGATATTCATGAGCGTGCCCTACTCATCCGCGACACGGCCAACCGTCTCAACCGGTAATCCAAACAGCTGCAAGGGGGTATTTCGTTGGCATTTGAAGGTCTTGCCGATAAGCTCTCAGCCGCGTTCAAACGGCTGAAGTCAAAGGGAAAGCTGAGCGAAAGCGACATCAAGGAAGCGATGCGCGAAGTCCGCCTGGCTCTTTTGGAAGCCGACGTCAACTATAAAGTGGCGAAAGAGTTCACCGCGCGCGTGAGCGAGCGTGCCGTCGGGGCTGAGGTCATGGAAAGTCTCACGCCGGCGCAGATGGTGGTGAAGATTGTCAATGAGGAGCTCACCGCCCTCATGGGCGGCGGGGAATCCCGCCTCGCTTCGCCCTCTTCGCCGCCGGCCATCGTCATGCTGTGCGGCCTGCAGGGCGCCGGCAAGACGACGCACTGCGCCAAGCTTGCCCTCATGCTCAAGAGCAAGGGCCACCGGCCGCTGCTTGTGGCCGCCGACGTGTACCGTCCGGCCGCTGTCAAACAGCTTCAGGTGCTGGGCTCGCGCGTGGGCGTGCCGGTGTTTGAGCGCGGCACGGAAGAAAAACCGGTGGAGATCTGCCGGGAGGCGGTGCGCCGCGCCAAGGATTACGGCAACGATTTTGTCATCATCGATACGGCCGGCCGCCTGCAGATTGACGAGGCGCTCATGGATGAGCTCGGCGAGATCAAGGAAAAAATCGCCCCGCATGAGATCCTGCTCACCGTGGACGCCATGACCGGCCAGGAGGCCGTGAACGTTGCCAAGGCGTTCGATGAAAAGCTCAGCATCACGGGCGTGATTCTCACCAAGCTGGACGGCGACACGCGCGGCGGTGCGGCGCTTTCCGTGCGCTCCGTCACGGGCAAGCCGATCAAGTTTGCCGGCGTGGGCGAAAAGCTCGAGGATCTCGAAGTGTTCCACCCGGATCGCATGGCTTCCCGCATTCTCGGCATGGGCGATGTGCTCACACTCATCGAGGAAGCGCAGATGAAGATCGACCAGAAGGAAGCGGAGAAAATGTCCCGCAAACTTCTGCAGAACAAGCTCGATTTCAACGATCTGCTCGCCCAGTTTGCCCAGGTGAAAAAGATGGGGCCGATCAAGAACATCCTCAATAAGTTCCCCGGCATGGAAAAGCAGCTCAAGGATGTGGACATTGACGATCGCATCCTCGACCGCACGGCGGCCATGATCCTTTCCATGACGCCGGAGGAGCGTGAAAAGCCTTCGCTGATCAATCCTTCCCGCAAGCGCCGCATTGCCGCAGGCTCCGGCATGCAGGTGGAGGATGTGAACCGCCTGCTCAAGCAGCTTGAGCAAATGCAGAAGGTTGTGAAACAGATGGGCGGCGGCAAAGGCAGAAAACGCCGGATGCGCCTGCCGTTCTGAGTCTTTCCCCAGGTCTTCATTCGGGCGCCTGCCCGGTGAACGAAATACATTTCAGATTCTATGGTGGGAGGTGAATTTCATGTCCGTTAAGATCAGACTGCGCAGAATGGGCGCCAAGAAGGCTCCGTTCTATCGCATTGTGGTGGCCGATTCCCGCTTCCCGCGCGACGGCCGCTTCATCGAAGAGATCGGCACGTACGATCCGATGCAGGAGCCTTCCGTTGTGAAGGTCGATCCTGAGAAGGCCAAGAAGTGGATTGCCAACGGTGCTCAGCCGACGGATACCGTCAAGGCTCTGTTCAAGAAGCACGGCGTCCTGTAAGCCGGGAGGATACGATGGAAGAATTGTTGCTTGCGATTGCCCGCGGCCTTGTCGAAAATCCGTCTGCCGTCTCCGTGACGGCTGACGAACCCGACGAGGAAGGGAATGTGACGTATCACCTGCATGTGGCGGAGAGCGACATGGGGCGCGTCATCGGCAAGCAGGGGCGCATTGCAAAGGCGATCCGCGTTGTAATGCGCGCGGCTGCCACCCGCACAAACGATAAGGTTTCCGTGGAAATCGACTGAGCTTGGGCGCGCTGCGATCCCGCAGGGCTTCCAGTTGGGAAAAGGGCTGGCGCCGTTGCGTCCGCCCTTTTTGTTTATCATTCGGGCATGCGCCCGGAAGTGATGCTGCGCGGCGTATAACGGCCGCCAAAGGGGGAAATAACATGAAAAACCCGTTTCTTGAGGCTGGCCGCGTTGTGGGCACACACGGCGTACGCGGTGAGCTGCGCGTGGAGCCCTGGTGTGATTCCGCCGTGTTCCTCAAGGGGATCCGGACGTTTTATTGGGAAAACGGCAGGGAAGCGGTGCGCGCTGTTTCAGCCAGGCCGCACAAAAACCTGCTCCTGCTCAAGCTTGAGGGGATCGACACGGTGGATCAGGGCGATGCTCTGCGCGGCCGCGTGCTCTATATTGCCCGGGAGGATGTGACCCTGCCGGAAGGCCGCTATTTTGTGCAGGATCTCATCGGACTTTCCGTGGTGGACGCCGATTCCGACCGCGTGTACGGCACGCTTGCCGATGTGTTTCCCACAGGTTCGAACGATGTGTATGAGGTGAAGGACGAAGCCGGACGTTCCTTCCTCGTGCCGGCCATCCGCGACGTGATTGTCCGCGTGGACGTGGATGGCGGCGTGGTGGAAATCCGGCCGCTCAGGGGGATTTTTGACGATGCGGATTGATTTGCTCACCCTTTTTCCTGATATGTGCGAGACGGTGATGGCCGAAAGCATCATCGGCCGCGCCAGGCGCAAGGGCGCTTTGCAGGTGTGCTGCCACCAGTTCCGCGATTTTTCCGGCAACAAGCACAACCGCGTGGACGATACGCTCTTCGGCGGCGGCATGGGCATGCTCCTCATGGCTGAGCCGATCGCCGCCTGTCTGGACGACCTCATGGAACAGCTCGGAAAAAGGCCGCATATCCTGTTTATGTCTCCACAGGGAAAAACGCTGACGCAGAAGCGCGTGCGCGAGCTCGCGCAGATGGAGAATCTCGTCATCCTCTGCGGCCATTACGAGGGTGTGGATGACCGCGTGCTGCAGGCGTATGTGGATGAGGAGATTTCGCTGGGCGATTTCGTGCTCACGGGCGGCGAATTGCCTGCCCTCGCTCTGGCGGACGCCGTGAGCCGCATGCTGCCCGGCGTGCTTTCCGCAGACGAATGCTTCGAGGAGGAGAGCCATTTCAACGGCCTTCTGGAATATCCGCAGTACACAAGACCGGCCGTTTGGCGCGGGCGCGAGGTGCCGCCCGTGCTGCTCACAGGCCACCATGCGAACATCAAAAAGTGGCGGCATGAGCAATCACTGCTCCGCACGGCGCAGAAAAGACCGGAGCTTTTGGAGACGGCGCCCCTCACGCGGGAGGATTTGGATTTCCTGGAAAAGGAGCGTTTGCTTCCTGTGGAAGAAAAAGGAAAAAACTCGTGACGATTCTCGTTTTTCCCCACATATTCGATATTTTTTTCTGGAGTCCCGTCGGGAAATATTGTCAATCAGTATAAAAATTTTTCACTTTTGCTGCAAAGTGCACAAACCAGAACTTTCCGTGAAGCGACTGATTCGGTGAGTAATCCAAACTTTTCACCAGTCGGTTGACGGGGCAACAGATTGTGATATAATAACCTTGAATTCATAGAAAACCCCCATTGAAAATTCCATTGCCCCGGCAGCTGTGTTGGATGTGCGGAAAGAATCTTGATTAAGCTAGGAGTGAATGATTTCATGTGTGTCAAAGAGGTTTTGGTCCAAAACCAAGTAGGGCTGCACGCCCGTCCGGCAACGTTTTTCATCCAGAAGGCGAATGAATTCAAATCCTCCATTTGGGTGGAGAAAGAAGAGCGCCGCGTGAATGCGAAGAGCCTGCTCGGCGTTCTGTCGCTTGGCATCGTGGGCGGCACCAGCATTCGCATCATTGCAGACGGTTCCGACGAGGAAGAGGCTGTCAACAGCCTGGTCGAGCTGGTCAAGTCTGGGTTTGCCGAGTAATCTGGCGCACAGCGGGCATCGTTTGCTTGCCGTATTTTTTGAAGGTTGTCTCCCCGTGGGCGCAGGTTGGGGCCGCGCGCAGGGTGAGGCAGCCTTTTTCTTTATCTTTTTATTCCGCTTTTGCGGGAAAGGAGGGAAAACCATGGAGGAGGATCACCGCCGCCATATCCGCGAGCTGCGGGCGCGCGCCATGCGTCTGCCGCTGCAGCCCGGCGTGTATCTCATGCACGATGCATCGGGCGAGATCATCTACATCGGCAAGGCGAAGGCGCTGAAAAACAGGGTCAGCCAGTATTTCGGCAGTGAACGCCACCACAACCGCAAGGTGCGGCAGATGGTGGCGCACGTGAGCTATTTTGAGTATATCGTGACGGACAGCGAGTTCGAAGCGCTCGTGCTCGAGTGCAGCCTGATCAAGCAGCACATGCCGAAATACAACATCCTCCTTAAGGACGACAAGGGCTATCACTATATCCGCATTTCACGCGAATCGTGGCCGCGCATTTCCCAGGCCAAGCAGAAGCTTGACGATGGCGCGGAGTACCTCGGACCGTATGTGAGCTCGTGGGCCACGAAGGAGAGCGTGGACGAGGCGCTCAAGATTTTCCGCCTTCCCACGTGCACGCGCCGTTTCCCGCAGGATATCAAAAAAGCGAGGCCCTGCCTGAATTATTACATCAAGCAGTGCTGCGCGCCGTGCCGCGGCGCCATCAGCTGCGGAGAATACAACGAGATCGTGCGCGAGGCCGTGGAATTTCTGCGCGGCGGCAGCGGCAGCAGCGTGCGGGAGCTCACCGCGCGCATGGAGGAGGCCGCGGAGGCGCTCGACTTTGAGCGTGCCGCACGCATCCGCGACCGCATCGAGGCTCTGAAAAAAGTGCATGAACGCCAGAAGGTGGTGGCTGTGCGCGTGCCGGAGCAGGACGTGATTGCCCTTGCGCAGGGGCCTTCAAAGGCCTGCTTTGAAGTGTTCCGCTTTCAGGAGGGCCGCCTGTGCGACCGGGAATCGTTCCTCCTGAGCGATATCGGGGACGACAAAACGGCGCGTGCCGAGTTCCTCACCCAGTATTACTCCATGCGCGACCGCATTCCGCCGCGCATCAGCCTGGACGGCCCCGCCGCTTCCATGGAGCTGATCGCGCGCTGGCTTTCTGAAAAGGCGGGCCGCAAGGTGACGCTTTCGCTGCCGCAGCGCGGCGAGCAGAAGGACCTTTTGGAGATGTGCCGCAGCAATGCGGCGGAGCAGGTGGCGCAGTCCACGGGCCGCACCGGCCGGGAGGCCGCCGCGCTCGACGAGCTGAGCCGCCTGCTCGGGTTGCCGAAGCCGCCGGCCTACATCGAGGCCTACGACATCAGCAACCTGCAGGGCGGTGAAAACGTGGCGGGCATGGTGGTGTTCGAAGACGGCCGTCCTCTGAAGAGCGCCTACCGCAAGTTTTCCATCAAAACGGTGGAGGGCCAGGATGACTACGGCTCCATGCGCGAGGTGATCACCCGCCGCTTCCAGGAGTATTTCCGCCAGAAGGAGAGCGGGGAGGGGTTCGGCCGCCTGCCGGATCTCATTCTGCTCGACGGCGGCCGCGGGCAGGTTTCCGCCGTGCGCCCCGTGCTCGAGGAGATGGGCTTCGGGGATCTGCCGCTGTTCGGCATGGTGAAGGATGACAAGCACCGCACCCGCGCCATCGCCCGTGACGGAGGCGAGATCAGCATCCAGTCCAACCGCGCCGCATTCACGCTTGTCGGCTCCATCCAGGAGGAGGTGCACCGCTTTGCCATCGGCTACCACCGCCAGAAGCGGAAGAAGACGGTGCTCGGTTCCTCCCTGCTGGAGATCCCCGGCATCGGGCAAACGCGCGCGAAAGCGCTGCTGCGCCATTTTCAGACTGTGGCGGCCATCCGCAGTGCGGATCTGGAGGAGCTCGAGGCCGCGCCCTGCATGACAAAGCCTGCCGCCCGCGCTGTTTACAGCTATTACCACCCCGAGAAAGAGGAATCCGGCACTTGACAAGCAAAGCCGGTTGATGGGATAATAGGAACCAGGCTTTGCGGCGTGCCGGTTTTGCCTGCAGCCCGTGCCGCAGAAGGAAGGAAAACAATGAGAGTGATTACGGGAAGCGCCCGCGGAAGGCGCTTGATTACGCTGGAAGGCATGGATGTGCGCCCCACGGCTGACCGTGTGAAAGAGGGCATGTTCAATGCCGTCCAGTTCGAGATAGAAGGCCGCACCGTGCTGGATCTGTTTGCCGGTTCCGGTCAGCTTGCCGTGGAAGCGCTCAGCCGCGGCGCGGCGCGCGCCGTGCTGGTGGATGCTTCCAAGCGCTCCCTCTCCGTTGCGGAGCGGAATCTGAAAGCCACAGGCCTGCTGGAAAAGGCGCGCCTTGTGAATGCGGATTTTGCCGCCTACCTCTCCTCGTGCAGGGAACGGTTCGACCTCGCGTTCCTCGATCCGCCCTTTGCCGCCGGCCTGCTGCCGAAGGCACTGCCGCTGCTTGCACCGCTCATGAACGAGGGCGGCACGATTCTTTGCGAGCACCCCGCCGGCCTTGAACTGCCGCGCGAGGCCGGCAGTTTTGAAGCCGTACGGACATACCGCTACGGTAAGATTATGACAACAATTTACCGCCGCAAGGCGCAGGAAGGGCAGGAAGTGCGATGAAAACAGCAATTTGCCCCGGCAGCTTTGATCCGGTGACGCTCGGCCACATGGACATCATTCGCCGCGCGTCGAAGATTTTTGATCATGTGATCGTCGCTGTCATGGTGAATCCCGCAAAGAAAACGGCTTTCACGCTGGAAGAGCGGATTGAGCTTTTGAAGAAGGCCACGGCTGGGATGGAAGGCGTGGAGGTGGTCGGTTTCGAGGGTTTCCTTGCTGACTATGCCAGAATGCGCGGCGCCTGCGCTATTGTGAAAGGATTGCGCGCCGTTTCTGATTTTGAATATGAATTCCAGATGGCCCTCATCAACCAGAAGCTGAACGGCGAGCTGGATACAATGTTCCTTACCACCCAGGCGCAGAACATGTATCTCAGCTCCAGCATGGTGAAGGACATTGCGAGCTTCGGCGGGGATATTTCTTCCTTTGTGCCGGCAGCCATCCTGGAAGATATCAGCAACCGCTTGTGCAAAGGGGGCGTACCGAAATGAGCGATGAACGTATGGACGTGGAAGAGCTGGTGGACGAGCTCTATGAGCTGGTGGAAAAGGCCTGGAACCTGCCGCTGAGCAGGGGGAGGGCCATGCTGGACGTAGAGGAGGTCCGCACGATTCTGGACGAGATCCGCGAGACCATGCCGCAGGAAATCCGCCAGGCGAAGGCGATTGTGGCCGATCGCTCCCAGATCATCAGCGACGCCAAGCGCGAAGCGGAAACGATTATCCGCGTGGCGGAGGAGCGTGCCAACACACTTGTCAACCAGAATGAGATCGTGAAGCAGGCCCAGCAGAAGGCAAACGAAATGCTGGCGCAGGCGCAGGCCCGCTTCCGCGAGATGCGCAAGGCTTCCAACGAATACATCGAGGACCTGATGAAGCGCGCAGACGAAGGCCTTTCCTCCAATCTGGCAGAGCTGCGCAAGACCCGCCAGAACATCAAGGCCTCCCTCCGATCCGGCCAGAACTGAAGGCTTGGTAATTTTTTCCTCACAAAAATTATTTTCCCCTTTCTGCACACAAGATGTGGTAGTCAGAAAGGGGATTTTGCTGTTTATAACGGAAAATATTGTGGTTGCGCGTCGAAAGGGTGTGCCGAAAAGCGGTAACGGCGCTGAAATCGCGGGTTGCAATTCTGTAACGGATAGGGTATAATCATACACAATAAAATGTGGAGGCAAGTGGGGGAAAGTTCCACAAAGTGGGTAACACGGTGGGATCCCACGTCACAGCGATGTTGATTGGCGAATATCAGCATACGATCGACCCGAAAGGCCGCGTGATAGTCCCTTCCAAATTCCGCGAGGATTTGGGGGAGATCTTTTATGTCACGAAAGGTCTGGACGGGTGTCTCTTCGTTTTATCCCCTGTGGAATGGGACAAATTGCAGGAAAAAGTGATGGCGATGCCCATCAGCAAGGCGCGCGGCCTGCAGCGGTTCTTCTTTTCCGGCGCTGCCGAGGTGGAGCCGGATAAGCAGGGCCGGATCTTGCTGCCGCAGCATCTGCGCGAATACGCCGGCCTGACGAAGGACGTCGCGTTCGTAGGCGCTTCACGGCGGGCTGAGCTTTGGGACGCCGCCCGCTGGAGGGCGTTCAACGCAGAGCTGACGGAGGACAAGATCGCCGAAGCGATGGACGAGTTGGAACTGTAAGCGGAGGGCGGCTCAATGGCGTTTCAGCATATTCCCGTTTTGTTTCACGAAACGATTGATTCCCTTCGGATCCGCCCCGACGGCGTCTATATTGACGGCACGGCGGGAGGAGGGGGCCACTCGCAGGCCATTCTCGACCGGCTGCAGACGGGTCTCCTGCTCTCCATCGATCAGGATCCCGACGCCATCGCCGTTGTCACAAAGCGGTTTGAGGGAAACCCATGTTCGCTTGTGCGTCAGGCCAATTTTGCCGACATGGCGCGCGTCGCCGCCGAGGCGGGTATTTCCCGCGCAGACGGTGTCCTGCTCGATATCGGCGTCTCTTCCTATCAGCTGGACACGCCGGAGCGCGGCTTTTCCTATCATTCGGACGCCCCGCTCGATATGCGCATGAGCCAGTCCGGCCCCACGGCCGCCGATCTTGTGAATACGCTGCCCGCTTCGGAGCTCGCCTCCATTTTGAAGCGGTTCGGGGAAGAGAAGAGCGCCCGTGCCATCGCGCAGGGGATTCTGCGTGCCCGGCAGGAAAGGCCGATTCGCACCACGCTGGAGCTTGCCGAGATCGTGAAGGCAAGCGTGCCGGCTGCCGTGCGGAGAGAACCGGGCCACCCGGCGCGCAAGACCTTCCAGGCGCTTCGCATCGCTGTGAACGGTGAGCTGGATCGCCTTTCAGAGGGCCTTGACGCTGCATTTTCTCTTCTTCGCCCGGGCGGACGGCTTGCGGTGATCACGTTCCATTCGCTGGAGGATCGCATTGTAAAGCAGCGCATGGCCGCTTGGTGCGAAGGCTGCACCTGCCCGCCGGATTTCCCGGTGTGTGTGTGCGGCAAAAAGCCGAGGGCAGAGCTTGTCTATAAGAAAGGGCTTTCCCCTTCCCCTGAGGAGCTGGAGAAAAACCCGCGCAGCCGGAGCGCGCGACTGCGCGTGTGCGAAAAGCTGCGGGACAATGCGCTGGATCCGTGAGCTTGGCTGAATTTTATTTTTTCTATTATTTTTATTTTATCTTATAGGACTGAAAAAGACAATGCGCTTCGCCATCTGATATCGGAAAGACGGCGCGCATTGGAAAATCGGGAGGGAACGGAATCATGGCAAACCAGAACAGCGCGGCTTACGACTTTGCGCGATTTGAACCGAAGCGAAGAGAAGAGGCCGCGCAGTCCCAACAAAAGAACAATGTGATTCAGCTCCCCCAGGAAAAAATTGATAAAAACGCAAGGCCGCGTTTTCAGCCGGCCCGTGTGATTTTGATGCTGGCGGTTTTGTCCGTGACGCTGGCCACAGTGGGCAGCCTGGTGTTCGGCCAGGTGCAGCTCACAGAGCTGACGGATGCCATCAACACCGCCGAAACGCAGCTTGCGGAGAGCCAGAGCGTCTATACACAGCTGCAGATGAAATCAGACGCCATTCTGAACGCCGCTTCCATTGAGGAGTATGCCAGCCAGTCGCTTGGGATGCGTGAGGTGGAGAGCAGCCAGGTGGAATATTTCAGCGTGTCGCAGGGAGATGAAGGCGTCGTTCTGCAGGAGAGCGGTCCAGAAGGCATTCTGGATCAAATCTGGAACTGGTTCAGTCAGCTCCTGAACTGAGGGGCAGGCATAAATTTTTCTGCCGGCCAATATGTTATACAGCACTATGCAGACAGTTTCCTTTTCATAGATTGTTGAGATAGATTGTTTGGTTGGAAGAAAAATGGAAGTTAAGAGAAGATCTTGACTTCCATTTTTCACATTTGCAGGGAAAGGCGGGGAAAAACAGAAATGGCCAGAGGTACGACCGTTAAGATGTGGAGAAAAACGATAGGCCTTTTGCTTGTTCTGGTTGTCGGCTGCTTCGGCGCTATTGCGGTCAACCTGTTTCGCCTGCAGATCCTCGAGGGGGAGGAACTGGAAACGCGTGCCGTGAACCAGCAGACGCAGGATACCTCTCTCTCCGCAAAGCGCGGCACCATTTACGACTGCAACATGAAAGTGTTGGCCACCAGTGCGGACGTGTGGCAGGTGGTGCTTGACCCGAACTTCATCAGGAAGGAACTCGTGCCGGATGACGCCTCCATTCAGGATACGATCGCCCAGCGCCTGGCGCAGATCCTGGGGGAGGACAGCGCAGAGATCCGCCAGCTCATGGAAAAGCAGACGTATTACGCCAAAGTGGCCGATGAGGTGGAGACCGATAAAAAAGACGAGATCCTGGATTTGAAAGAAGAGCTCGGCCTGGGAAACGCCATCCAGCTCCAGCCGGATTACAAGCGGTATTATCCTTACGGCGCGTTTGCCTCCAGTGTGCTGGGGTTCACGAACAGTGAGGATCAGGGCGTCACAGGCGTGGAAGCCTCCTATAACGAATACCTTTCCGGCGTGCCGGGGAAGCTGGTAACGGCAAAGAATGCACGGGGCGTGGATATGCCCTTCCAGTATGAACAGCGCGTGGAAGCGCAGGACGGCTACAGCCTTGTGCTCACCATCGACGAGGTGGTGCAGCATTTCCTGGAAAAGAGCGTGGAGGAGGCGGCGGAAAGCTGCGGTGTGCGCAACCGTGCCTGCGGTATAGTGATGGATGTGGACACCGGCGCCATTCTGGCCATGACCGTCAAGGGGGATTACGATCCGAACGATCCCTACACCATCACGGACGAGGCGGATCTGGAGACGATCAATGCCATCCCGGACGACGAAGAGCACGCGGAGGAACGTGCGCAGGCGCTGCGCACAGCGCAGGAAAAACAGTGGAGAAACAAATGCATCAGTGATACCTACAATCCCGGTTCCGTGTTCAAGATGCTCACGGCGTCCATGGGGATTGAAGAGGGAATCGTGAATGAAAACACCACGTTTTCCTGCGGCGGTTCTTACCGTGTGGCGGACCGCAACATCGGCTGCTGGAAGCTGGCGGGCCACGGCACGGAAACGTTCGCCCAGGGCCTGAGCAATTCCTGCAACCCGGTGTTTATGCAGCTCGGCGAGCAAATTGGCGCCACCACGTTTTTCCGCTATTTTGAAGCCTTCGGCCTCACGCGAAAGACGGGAATCGACCTGATCGGCGAAAGCAACAGCATTTATTACGACGCGGAGGGCCTCGGCCCCACGGAGCTTGCGACCTCCTCCTTCGGCCAGAGCTTCCGTGTGACGCCGATCCAGATGATCACGGCCGCCGCCGCCGTGGCAAACGGCGGGTATCTCGTGCAGCCGCACGTGGTGAGCCAGATTCTGGACAGCGAAGGCAACATTGTGGAAACCATCGAGACGGAAGTGAAGCGGCAGGTCATCTCTGAAGACACGAGCGCCCGCGTGAGCGCCATGCTGCAGGAGACGGCCACCACCGGCACCGCAAAGAACGGCTATGTGGCAGGATACCGCATTGCCGGCAAAACGGGCACGTCCGAAAAGATCGATGAGTGGAATGCCGCCGGGCGCGAGGGCGAGAAAAAATACATTGCCTCCTATTGCGGTTACGCACCGGCAGACGATCCGCAGGTCATCATGCTCGTGTTCTTTGACGAACCGGTCCCGCAGAACGGGGAGGTTTTCGGCAGCGCCATTGCAGGCCCGCCGTTCGCAGAAACAATGGCGGAAATCCTGCCGTATCTCGGTGTGGAACCGAAGTACACGGAGGAGGAGCTTGCCAAGCTTGATATCTCCACGCCCGGTGTCGTGGGGCTCGGTGTGGAGGAAGCGCAGACGAAGGTGAGCAATGCCGGCCTCACCTACAAGACATACGGCAGCGGCTCTACCGTCGTCTCGCAGATTCCCGAGCAGGGCAAGAGTATCCCAAAGGGCGGCACGGTCGTGCTCTATCTCGACGAGGCGAGCACGTCTGAAACGGTGACGGTGCCTTCGCTCACGGGCCTCTCGCTCAGCCAGGTGAACGCGCGCGTGGCACAGGCCGGTTTGAATCTGAGCATCACCGGCGCGGCGGCTTCCGGCAGCAGTGCCGTTTCGGATACACAGGATCTGGCGGAAGGCACAGAAGTGCCGCCCGGCACGGTTATCACCGTAAACTTTGTAGAATTGGAAGCGGTCCATTGAGGGCAGGCAAACTGAATCTGAGGGTGTGAAATCATATGAATCTGGAAAACAACCTGTTGGTCCTCCTTGCGGCGGCGATCTCTTTCCTGGTCTCCGCCTTAATGGGAAAATGGATGGTCCCCCTGCTGCGGCGCATCAATTTCGGGCAAACCATCCGCGAAGTCGGACCCAAATGGCACAAAAAGAAGAACGGGACTCCTACGATGGGCGGTTTTCTCTTCATCATTGGCGTCTTTTTGGCCGCGGCCGTCTGCTTGCCGCTCTACTACGGGCAGCCTTCCCAGGACCCCGCTCTGCGCAGCCAGTCGCTCACCAAGGCGGTGGGCGGCCTGCTGATGGCGCTGGGGTTTGGCCTTGTCGGTTTCATCGATGACTACATTAAGGTTGTGAAAAAGCGCAATCTCGGCCTGAATGTGAAACAGAAGCTGGTTCTGCAGTTCCTTGTGGCAGGTGCTTACCTGCTCACGCTCTCCCTTTCCGGTGTGGGAACCGCCACCTATGTGCCGTTTGCCGGCAGTGTGGATCTCGAGATCTGGTTCTGGATCCTCTCGGCCATCGGCATCGTCGGCATTGTGAATGCCGTGAATTTCACCGACGGCATTGATGGGCTGAATGCTTCCGTCACTTTCTTTGTGGCGGTCACCTTCATGGTGATGGCGGGTATCCTGCAGAACGGCGGCATGAGCATTGCGGCCGCTGCTGTGGCAGGCGGCTGCCTTGGTTTCCTCGTGTGGAATTTCAACCCTGCAAAGGTGTTTATGGGGGATACCGGCTCGCTTTTCCTGGGCGGCGCTGTTTGTGCCCTTGGCTTCGGCGTCAACATGCCGGTGCTGATTTTCCCCGTGGGAATTGTCTATCTGTGTGAAATCCTGTCCGTGGTTCTGCAGGTGGTCTATTTCAAGGCGACGCACGGTAAGCGCATTTTCAAAATGACGCCCATTCACCACCATTTTGAGCTTTGCGGATGGAGCGAAATCAAGATCTGCATTGTGTTCAGCGCTGTCACGCTCGTGTTCGGCGCGTTCTCCGTGCTGAGCGTGGTGTATGTTTTATAAGTGCCGGAAAATACTAGGAAGGCTTTCGGCTTTTGAGAGTTGATGGTTCCGGAAAGGAGGAGACTGCCATGGCGGCCAATATATCTGCGGGCGCGGCAGGGGAGAATGCCGCCCCCGCGCAGGATCGGGGACAAAAGAGGAGGAAGGGTTCTGTGCTGCGGCGTGTCCGCAAGCGGTTCCGCCTGTTTTCCATCCGGGCGGGAATGGATCTGCCGTTCTTTTTCCTCCTGCTGGTCCTGCTCACCATCGGGCTGGTCATGCTCTTTTCCGCGAGTTACCCCTATGCCTATTACAACATGGACGGCGACAGCTATCACTTCATCCGCAACCAGGCCATGTATGCTGTGCTTGGTGTGGTCATCATGATCGCTGTCTCCTATTTTGATTACCACCATTTTCACAAACTTGCCATTCCGCTGCTGCTTGTCACCTATTTGCTGCTCATTGCCATGCTTGTGCTGCGCGGCAGCAACTTCGTGCCGAATCTGAACGGTGCCTACCGCTGGTTCTATATCGGGCCGATCAACTTTCAGCCCTCGGAGGTGGCGAAGTTCACACTCATTCTCGTGTTTTCCCATCTCATTTCCCTCAACTATGAAAAAATGCAGACTTTCCGCTACGGCGTGGTGCCTTATGCCATCATTCTCGGTTCCATCGCCGGTCTGGTCATTTTGGAAAAGCACATTTCCGCCACCGTGATTCTGGTCTTTCTCGGTGTGCTCATGATGTTCATCGGCGGCACGCGGCTCCGCTGGATTCTGTTGCCTGCCATCATTGTGGGCGTTGTGGCTTTTTACCTGCTCTTTTTCACCGATGTGTTCTCCTACGCCATGACGCGCATCTACGGATGGCTGTTCCCGTTTGATCCGCCGGAGGGTGTCGACACCTGGCAGACGCGCCAGTCGCTCATGACAATCGGCTCCGGCGGCCTTCTCGGGCTTGGGCTTGGCCAGTCCCGCCAGAAATACCTTTACCTGCCGGAGCCGCAGAACGACTTTATCTTTGCCGTCATCTGCGAGGAGCTGGGCTTCATCGGCGCGCTGATCATCCTGCTGCTGTTTGCCATGCTCATTTGGCGCGGTGTGGCCGTTTCGCTCAAAGCAAAGGATAAATTCGGCATGCTGCTCGGAGTTGGCATTATGTTTCAGGTTGGTCTGCAGGTGGTGCTCAACCTGATGGTGGTCACCAACATGCTGCCCAACACCGGCATCAGCCTCCCGTTCTTCAGCTACGGCGGCACATCGCTCATCATGCTGCTGGCGGAGATGGGCATTGTTCTCTCCATCAGCCGAAATTCTTCCATTGAAAAACTGTAGCCGGGCGCTCCTGTCCCGCTTTCCGCGCCGTTTCCATGAAACGGCGCGGCCTTGTGATGGGGCGGCTCCGCGGCGGATTTTGTGAGAAAAGGGTGGTTTTCCATGAGGATTCTTTTTGCGGGCGGCGGAACGGCCGGCCATATCAATCCGGCGCTTGCCATCGCGGGCACGGTCCGCGAGCATGAGCCGGATGCCGCCGTGCTCTATGTGGGAGCAAAAGGCGGCATGGAGGAGAGGCTTGTGCCGAAAGCCGGTTTCGAGTTCAAAAGCGTGACAATTTCCGGCTTTCAGCGCAAACCGAGCTGGGCCAACCTGAAAAAGAACCTGGTCACGGTGGCCCACCTGTTCACCTCCACGCAGGAGGCAAAGAACATCCTGCGTGATTTCCGGCCGGATGTCTGTGTCGGCACGGGAGGCTATGTGAGCGGCCCGGTGATCCGCGAGGCGATGAAGCTGGGAATTCCCAGCCTCATCCACGAGCAGAACGCCTTCCCGGGCGTCACGAACAAGGCGCTGAGCCGGAAGGCTGCCTACACGATGCTGGCCGTCTCGGATGCCCAGCGCTATCTGCCGCCGCAGGCGCGCTGTGTGCTGACGGGGAACCCGATCCGTCCCGCCGTGCTGCGCGCAAAGCGGGAGGAATCCCGCAAAAAGCTGGGCCTCGATGAGCGCCCGCTCATCCTGAGCTTTGGCGGCAGCCTGGGCGCGCGCCGCATCAACGAGGCGGTAGCCGGCTTGCTGGAGTGGAGCGCAAAAACGGGCGCATTCCAGCACATCCATGCCTACGGCCAGTGGGGCCGCTGGTTCCCTGATCTGCTCAAGGAAAAGGGGATTGATCTGGCGGCCCATCCCGAGATGGACATCCGCGAGTACATCGACAATATGCCGGACTGTCTTGCCGCTGCTGACCTCGTCATCTGCCGGGCCGGTGCGATCACGCTCTCCGAGCTGCAGGCGCAGGCGAAGGCCTCCATTCTCATCCCCTCGCCGAATGTGGCGGAAAACCATCAGTATCACAATGCGATGGCACTCGTTTCCCGCAACGCGGCCCGCATTTTGGAGGAAAAAGATCTCTCCGGCGAATCGCTGTGCCGCCTTGTGGAGGAGCTGTTCGAGAAACCGCAGACCATCCGCGCGCTTTCGGAAAACGCCGGCAAGATGGCGATCACGGATGCAAACGAGCGCATTTACCGGTTGATCTGCGAGCTGCTGGGCCGCTCCGTTTCCTGAGTCCGGCTCCGGCACCGCGCACCCGCTTCCCGCATAGTATGGGGTACTTTATGAATGGAAGCGGGGAATATTGATGGTGAAATTACGGATTCACGGCCCGAACCGCCTTTCGGGGGAGGTGAGTGTCCACGGGGCGAAGAACAGTGCGCTGCCGCTGATGGCGGCTTCGCTGCTGTGCCGCGGGGAGTGTGTGTTACATAATTGCCCGCACCTTTCCGACGTGGACGTTTCCGCGCGCATTCTGCGCCATCTGGGCTGCACCGTGCACTGGCAGGGCGGGAGCCTCGTGATCGATCCGCGCGCTGTTTCCCAGTGCGACATTCCGGACGGCCTCATGCGAGAAATGCGATCGTCCATCGTCTTTTTGGGGGCGATCCTTGCCCGCACGGGACGGGCTGTGCTCTCTTTCCCCGGCGGCTGTGAGCTCGGCCCGCGTCCCATCGATCTGCACCTGCGGGCGCTGCGAAAGATGGGCGCAAGGATTGCGGAGGATTACGGCTGCCTTTCCTGCTCCGTGCAGGGGCTGCTGCGCGGTGCAGCCATTGGCCTTTCGTTCCCGAGCGTTGGCGCCACAGAGAACATTCTTCTGGCAGCCGCCACGGCGGAGGGCACCACCGTGATCACAAATGCCGCGCGGGAACCGGAAATCTGTGACCTTGCCGCCTTCCTGAACCGCTGCGGCGCACATGTGAGCGGCGCGGGCGGAAGCACCATTGTGGTGGAAGGCGTGAAGAAGCTTTCCGGCTGTGAACACCGCGTGATTCCGGATCGGATTGCCGCGGCCACCTTTATGAGTGCTGCGGCCGCCACAGGCGGATGTATCCGCCTGAATCACGTGCTCCCGGCGCATCTGGAGCCGGTGCTGCCCGCCTTTGAGGAGCTCGGCTGTTCCATGGAGTGGGATGACACGAGCCTTCGCATTACGGCGCCCGGGCGCTTGGGGCGGATCAAGAGCGTGCGCACCATGCCGTATCCCGGTTTCCCCACAGATGCCCAGCCGCCGCTCATGGCCGCGGCGTGCCTTGGTTCCGGGCCGAGCATTTTTGTGGAGACTATTTTTGAAAGCCGTTATAAGCATGTGGGCGAACTGCTTCGCCTTGGAGCAAACATCAAGGTGGAGGGACGCGTTGCCGTGGTGGAGGGTGTGCCTCGTCTATCGGGAGCGCCTGTGGAGGCAGCCGATCTGCGCGGCGGCGCAGCGCTCGTGGTGGCGGGTCTGGCCGCGCGCGGCCTCACGGAGGTGACGGGGCTGCGCCACATTGACCGCGGGTATGAAAATCTGGAGCGCAGCCTTGCCCAGCTCGGCGCCGATATTTGCCGGGAATATGAATAACGGGACCTTCACACCGCTCAGCTGAGCGGAAGGCCTCTCAGCTGAATGGAAGGTTTGAAAGAAGGAAGTGAAAGCGAGATGGGAGAATCGAGAAAGCCGACCAGGCGGCCTGACCGGCCCCCGGTTCGCCGTCCCTCCGGGGACAGGCGGCCGGGTGATTCTTCGCGCCGTCCCGCTTCCCGTCCGGGGCAGCCCGGCGCGGGCCGTCCCATTCCCCGCACAGGCGTCAGGCCGGTGCAGGCCGGTGCAGGGCGTTCCCTTCCGCACACGGGCGTCAGGCAAACGCCACCCATGCGCCGTCCGGCGCAGCAGCCGCGCAGCAGGCCGAAGCAGGCGCCGCCGCCCAAGCCTGTCAGACGGCGGCCGCCTCTCAGCGCGGCGGAACGCCGCAGACGCCGCCGCAGGCGCATGTTTTTCTTTTACATTTTCCTGTTCCTCGCCGTGATCGGCACGGCTGTCACTCTTTCCCTCACGGTGCTGTTCCGCGTGGAGCGCATCGAAGTGCGGGGCGAGAGCCGGTATTCCGCCGAGCAGATTATGCAGGCCTCCGGTCTGGAGACGGGTGGCAACCTCTTTTTGACGGACACAGGAGCGGCGGCTGCTGCCATTGAGAAGGCGCTGCCCTACATTGGCGAGGCGAAGGTTTCGCGCGTGCTCCCGTCGGAGCTTTCCATCTCCGTGCAGGAGGAACCGGCCGCCTCCGCCATCCTCTGGGAAGGGCAGTACGTTGTGCTCGGCGCTTCCGGAAAGGTGCTGGAGCTGGCGTCCGCCGCACCGGAAAACTGCCCTGTCATCAAGGGTGTGGTGATGCAGCAGGCGGAGCCCGGTTCCGCCGCCGCCTTTGCGGACGAGGAGGCAAGCACCGTTCTGCAGCGGCTCACATCCGCCCTCTCGGCAGTCGGCGTTTCGCCTGTTTCCGAGATCGATCTCACGGATCTTTACCGCGTCTCCGTGCTGTACGACGGCAGAATCTCGCTGCAGCTGGGGGCTCCCACAAATTATGAGGAAAAGCTTCGTTTCTTCACGGCGCTGCTTGAGCAGGGCCGTATTTCCGAAACGGATTCCGGCACGTTTGATCTCAGCCTGGCGGCGGAGACAAACCACGGCTATTTTGAGGAGGGGCTGCCTTCCTCTGCGCCGGCTTCTTTCGCACCCGCATCCTCAGACACGGTTTCCCCCGGTTCGGCTTCTTCCGGCGGTGATTCTTCCGCTGCGGCGCCGGCCGCCGGGTGACCGGTGCGGCTTGCATTTTCAGGGCGCGTGTGCTATCCTTGAAACAGGTTTTTCCGCTTGGCGGCTGGAAAAACGGGATACAGGGTTTTTTTCCCAATTCCCAAATTCTTTATTGAATTTACATGCAAAACATGGTACAGTAATGTTATATTGTTCTGAGAATTCGTGAAAGGCGGGCGGCGCATGGCCGCGCTGCCGGAACTTCAAATAAGGGGGACGCGGCAATGTCTTTTGAGATCGACAACGACTTTGACAACACTGGCGTTATCATAAAGGTAATTGGTGTCGGCGGCGGCGGCGGAAATGCGATCGACCGCATGGTCACCATGGGTGCGAAGGGCATGGAGTTTATCACGGTAAACACTGATAAGCAGGCCCTGGCACGCTCGAAAGCAACGCAGAAAATCCAGATCGGCGAAAAAGTGACGCACGGCAAGGGTGCAGGTTCCAAGCCTGAGGTGGGCCAGAAGGCCGGCGAGGAGAGCCGCGAGGCAATTGCCGCGGCTATCCGCGGCAGCGACATGGTCTTTATCACTGCAGGCATGGGCGGCGGCACCGGCACCGGTGCTGCGCCGATCGTGGCGGAAATTGCCCGTGATATGGGCATCCTGACCGTCGGCATTGTCACGAAGCCGTTCCAGTTTGAGGGCAAGCGCCGCATGGAGCAGGCTGAGGGCGGTATTGCCGCGCTGCGCGAGCATGTGGATTCCCTCGTCGTCATCCCGAACGAGCGGCTGAAGCTCGTGAGCGAGCAGAAAATTACGCTGCTGAATGCGTTCTCTGTGGCGGACGACGTGCTTCGCCAGGGCGTGCAGAGTATTTCCGATCTGATCAAGCTGCCCGGCCTGGTCAACCTGGACTTTGCCGACGTAACGGCTGTCATGAAGGACGCCGGCTACGCCCACATGGGCGTGGGACGTGCCTCCGGCAAGGATAAGGCGGAAGCCGCTGCCAACATGGCGATCTCCAGCCCGCTGCTGGAGACGGCAATCAACGGCGCCAAGGGCGTGATCATCAACATCACGTCTTCGCCCGACATCGGCCTCGAGGAGATCGAGACGGCCTCCTCCATGATCACGAAGCAGGCCCATGAGGATGCGAACATCATCTGGGGCGCCGCGTTCGATGAGACGATGGAAGACGAGATGAGCGTCACCGTGATTGCGACCGGTTTCTCCACACACGACGGCAGCCCTGCACCGGAAGAGAGCAAGAAGGATGTCTCCTCCCGCTCTTCCGCCGGCACGGCCTCGGCTTACTCTGCGCCGCGCGAGTCTTCCTCGCCGTCGCTTGACAGCAATCCCATGGTGGATGACAGCGACTTTGTGGACATCATGTCCATCTTCAACAAGAAATAATTTACTGCGATTGCATCCTGCGATCGCAGTCGGGGAACGGAAAGGGGCGCAGGCCCTGCTTTCCGTTCCCTGTTCTTTTGCACGTTTTTTCGCAAACAGGGCATACTGACACAAGAGGGTTTCCCAATGGTAGCGAATTTGTAACTTGTCTTGCGGCCCTTCCGAAAATATGGTAAAATAAACGGGAAAACCGCCGGGGGCGCCTGTGTTGGGCCCGCTTTTTTGCCTGTGCCGCATTTTTCCTGCCGGAATCCTGCCAAAAAGCCCAGGCAAACGCCGCAGGCTGCTCTGCGCGGTCCGGATTTTCCTCTGCCGAAAGGATGGATCTGAGTCATGAAAAGAAAAATTCTGGCGATTCTGCTCGCCGTTATGCTGGTGAGTGCGGGCTGTGCGGAGCGCCCCTCCTCTTCCGCGTCATCTGAATCCGCTTCCTCTGCCGCCGGTTCCGCCGCCGAGGTGTCCGAACCGGAATCCTCTGCGCAGGAGGTGTCCTCCGCTGCTTCTTCGTCTGATGCGGCCGCTTCCGGAGGGGAAACGTCTTCCGCCGGGAGCGGGGCCTCCTCCGCGCCGGAGAGCACGGCCGTTTCCGCTTCCGTTTCGGGGGCGCTGCCGGAATCGCCCCGCGCGGCTGATTCCTTCTTTGACGACGCCATTTTCATCGGGGATTCCGTCAGTTTGAAGCTGAATCTTTTCACCACGAAAACACGGCAGACAGAGCCAAACCTGCTGGGCAAGGCCCAGTTCCTCACGGCGGGCAGCATGGGCAGCGGCAACGCATTGCAGCCGGTGTCGGATGAATCCATTCACCCGCTCTACAACGGCACCAAGATGTCTTTGGCCGATGCCGTCGCCGCGGCCGGGGCGAAAAAGGTGTATATCATGCTGGGCATGAACGACCTTGCTGTCTATGGCGTGGACGGTGCCGCCGCCAACATGGAAACGCTGCTCAAAGGGATTCTGGAAAAATCTCCGGACGCGAAGATTTTTGTGGAGACCGCCACACCGCTTGTCAAGGCGAAGAACATTGCCGGAAACAAGCTCAACAACGACAATATGCGCCTTTATAACGAAAAGCTTTCGGAGATGTGCCAGCGCAACGGCTGGTATCTTGTGGATATCTGTTCCGCCGTGCAGGACAGCGAAGGCAACCTCAACGTTTCCTACTGCAGCGACCCGGATGACATGGGCATTCATTTTACGGACGAGGGCTGCCGCGTGTGGATCGATTACCTCTATACGCATACGCCGCAATAACCAGAGCTGCTGCCGAGAAAGGACCGATCAAAGATGAAAAAGATTGCCGCATTCCTGTGCACATTTTGCCTGCTGTTCTCCATGACCGCGTGCAGCGGGCAGGAGCAGAAAAATGCCGATCTCTCCGCCGTGATGGACGAGATGAAGGCGGTGCTGGAAAACACTGAGATGATGGATCTCACGGAAAACGACCTCATGCCGCAGTATGGCGTTGACGCGGCGGACTGTGAGCAGTTTGCCGTCTATATCGACTCCACCGGCCTGAAGGGCGACGAGATTGTGCTGCTTCAGGGCGTGGATGAGGATGCCGCCGCCCGCCTCAAGGAGAAGATGGACGAGCGTTACCAGCAGAAAGAGAACACCATGAAAGACTACCAGCCCGAGGAGTTTGCCATGCTGCAGGCTTGCAGCGTGGAGCAGCAGGGCACCTATGTGAGTATGATCGTCTCCCCGCAGCACGAGGAGCTCGAAAAGATCTATCAGGAGGCCTTTGCTTGATTTTCTCCTGACTGGAACGCAAATCCCCCGTGCCGATCTGTCCCGATCGGCGCGGGGGATTTTGTCTTTGAAATGCTTTTGTGCGGCAGGTGCCTCTCTTTCCCGCCTTTGCTCAGACCTTGATTTGCCTCAGAATTTTTCCTACGCTGCCGGTGATGACGAGGTTGGCGCGGCTATCCATCGGCGTGGGGCTGCGGTTGATCACGGCGAGGCGGTCGCCGTCGTAGTAGCTGACAAGGCCGCTGGCCGGATAGACAGCCAGAGACGTGCCGGCGATGATCAGCATATCGGCGTTTGAAATGGCGCGCACGGCGCCTTCCAGCGTGCGCTGATCCAGGCTTTCCTCATAGAGGACTACGTCAGGCTTCACAACGCCGCCGCAGACGGGGCACAGGGGAATGCCCGTGCTGTGCAGGATAAAATCAAGGCCGTATTCCCTGTGGCATTTCCGGCAGTAATTGCGCAGCACGGAGCCGTGCAGCTCGTAGACGGTTTTGCTGCCGGCCGCCTGGTGGAGGCCGTCAATGTTCTGCGTCACAATGGCCGAAAGTTTCCCGGCGCGCTCCAGCTCGGCCAGCTTTTTGTGGGCGTCGTTCGGCTTTGCGTCAGGGTAAAGAAGCTTGTCGCGGTAAAAGTCGTAGAACTCGGCTGTGTGCCGCTCATACATGGTGTGACTCAGCATTTCCTCCGGTGGGTATTTGTATTTCTGGTGATAGAGCCCGTCCGTGCTGCGAAAATCGGGAATCCCGCTTTCCGTGGAGACGCCCGCGCCGCCGAAAAAGACAATCCGGTGGCTGTTGTCCACCCATTCCTGCAGCTTTTCCATATCCGTCATGGCACATTCCTCCTTTGGCTCAGCGCAGCAGCAAGCGCGCGAACGGCAGCTTTCCGTAATAGGGCGGGTAGCGCAGCGGCAGGTCCAGCGCCGTCTGTGCCTTCATCACGCTTTTCAGATGCGAGAAGGTCAGGAAGCCCGCCTTGCCGTGGTAGGCGCCCATGCCGCTCTCGCCCACGCCGCCGAAGGGCATGCGCGGATTGGTCAGATGCACCACAACGTCGTTCACACAGCCGCCGCCGAAGCGCAGTTCTTCCAGCACACGGCGTTCATGATCCCGATCGTGCGTAAAGAGGTAAACGGCGAGCGGTTCCGGCCGGCTTTTCACCTGATGCAGTGCGTCCGCAAAGCTTTGATAGGGGATCACGGGCAGGATGGGCCCGAAAATTTCCTCCTGCATCACGGGGCTGTCCCACGAAACATCCGTGAGCACGGTGGGGGAGATCTTCCGATCCTCATCGGAGTAGACGCCTCCCACGGCCGCAAAACCGCTCTGCAGCAGTCCCTTCAGCCGTTCCATGTGCTTTTCGTTCACAATCTTGCCGTAATCCGGGCAGCGAATCGGTTCCTCGCCGTACATGCGCGCCACGGCAAGGCCGAATTCCCGCACAAAATCATGCACCATTCCCTGCGGAAGGAGCACGTAGTCGGGCGCCACGCAGGTCTGCCCGGCGTTGATCAGTTTTCCCCATGCAATGCGGCGGGCTGCCAGCTTCAGATCGGCTGTCTCATCGAGAATGCAGGGGCTTTTCCCGCCCAGCTCGAGCGTCACGGGCGTCAGGTGCGCGGCGGCCGCCTCCATCACGGCACGGCCCACAGCCGGGCTGCCGGTGAAGAAAATGTGGTCCCATTTCAGCCGCAGCAGCTCACGGTTTGAGCCTTCCCCGCCGGGGACAACGTCCACCAGGCCGCGCGGGAAGGACGTTTCCAGCATCTCTCCCAGCACGGCGGCCGTCTTTTCCGCAAAACGCGAGGGTTTCACCACGGCGCAGTTCCCGGCCGCCAGCGCCGCGGCCAGCGGGGCAAGCGTGAGTTGGACGGGATAATTCCACGGGGAGAGGATGAGCACGGAACCGAGCGGATCGGGCTGCACAAAGCAGCGTGCCGGGAACTGCGGCTTGGAGCAGCGAACACGGCGTGGGCGCATCCAGGCGCTCACATGATCGCGTAGCGTGCGGATCTCCTCATAGACGACGGCGAGTTCGGCAACATAGCCCTCAAAAGGCGCCTTTCCCAGATCCTCCTGCAAGGCCTGGAGCAGCTTCGGTTCCCAGCGCTTCACAGCATCCAGAAGCCGTTTGAGCGCTGCCCGGCGAAAACCGGCCGAGCGCGTAATGCCCGTTTCAAAAAATTCCTGTTGACGCTTTTGCATCTCCTGCATGCGATCCATTGGCTGTTTCCCCCTTTTCCATCGCAATGTGCGCAGCTATTCTAGTATCTCTTATTGTAGACGCGGTGACTCCTGATTGCAAGATTTTTTCCGCTGCGCTCAGGAAAAGTTCACGAAAAATTGGTTGAGCCGGCTTTTTGTATTTGATATAATAACCTCATTGGGCCTGCAGAACGCAAAACGTATGCCCAAAAAAGACAGCATCGTCAGCTTTGCCCGGATACCGCGGGGCTGTGTTGCCATACATTTTGTGCGGGCTGCCCTGAAAGCCCGTGAGACCGTTGTTTTTGGAGGAACCCCTATGCAGGAACTTTCGCTCCGTATTTTGGAAGAAGTGAAGAAATCCGTCGTCGGCAAGGACGACGTTGTCCGCAAGGTGTATATGACCATTTTGGCCGGAGGCCACATCCTGCTGGAAGACATTCCCGGCGTGGGAAAGACAACGCTTGCCCTGGCGTTTGCCGGGGCGATGGATCTCCGATTCCGGCGGCTTCAGTTCACGCCGGACGTGACGCCTTCGGATATCACAGGCTATTCTGTGCCGGATCTGGCTGCCGGCACGCTGAAATACCGCCCCGGCGCGGCAGTGTGCAACCTTTTTCTCGGCGACGAGATCAACCGCGCCAGCCCGAAAACGCAGAGCGCCCTGCTCGAAGTGATGGAGGAGGGGCAGATCACGGTGGACGGTGTGACGCGCCGGATTCCGCCGCCGTTCATCGTGATTGCCACACAGAACCCGGAGGGCTCCGCCGGCACGCAGCCGCTGCCGGAATCCCAGCTCGACCGCTTTATGGTGCGGCTGAGCATGGGCTACCCGAGCCCGGAGGATGAGGAGCGCATCCTCATGCGCTCCCAGCCGGGTGCCGCGCCGGAGCGCTCCGCCGAGCCCGTGATCCGCAGGGAGGATCTGCTGCGGATGCAGGGGGAGACGGCGGCCGTCTATCTCTCGCGCGAGATGAGCCGCTATCTGGTCCGGCTCGCGAACGCCACGCGCGAGAGCGAGGATCTTCGTTTGGGCGCCAGCCCGCGCGCCACGCTGGCCCTTGCCGCCATGTGCCGTGCCGGGGCTTACCTGGAAGGCCGCGATTATGCCGTGCCGCAGGATGCCGCCGCTGTCTTTCTGGATGTGATGACGCACCGCGTCAAGCTCAGCCCGAAGGCACGCATCAGCAACAAAACGCCGTTTGACGTCCTGGCGGAGATCCTGCGCTCTGTGCCGCAGCCTTCGCTGCACCGGTAACGGCCATGTGGAGCAGACGGCTGGCCTACCTGGCCGCCCTTGCGGCGGGCGGCCTGTTTTTTCTCTTTTTCCGCGGCTATCTCTCATTTTTCACGCTGCTGTTCCTGGTTGCGCTCCCGGTCCTGTCTTTTGTGTGGCTGCTCCTTTCGTGGCTGCCGCTGCGCGTTTCCCTGGAGGCCGATCAGCTTGCCGCCGAGCGGCGGGAATCGTTCGTGTTTCGCGTGCGTGTCACGTCCCGGCGGGCGCTTCCCGTGCCCTGTGTGCGTGTGTCGCTCCGCCTGTGCAATGCGCTGGGAGGCGGCGTGGAGCGGCGCGAGCTCTATTTCCCGTTCTCCGGCCGCGAATCGTCGGCGGAGCTTGCGTGCCGTTCTGCCTGCTGCGGCTGTGTCCGCGCTGAGATCAGGCGGGCGCGTGCTCTCGATTTTCTTCGCTTGTTCTCTCTGCCTGTGCGCGCCGCGCACGCGGCGGAGGTTTTTGTGCTGCCCTCGCGCAAGCCTGCGCCCTCTGTCCTCTCGGAAAATTCGCTTTTGCAGGGATTCGGGGAGCTCACGCTTCCCACGCGGCCCGGCAGCGATTTTTCGGAGCTCACGGGCACGCGCGCGTATCGGGAGGGCGATCCGCTGCACCGCGTGCACTGGAAGCTCACGGAAAAGACAGGTGCGCTCGTGGTCCGCCAGGGAAGCCGACCGGCCAGCCGTTCCCTGCGCTTCCTTTTGGAGTACGGCGACAAGCTGGAGGGCAGCGACGCCATGCTGGAGGTGTTTTCCCGCCTGGCTTTTCTGCTGGCGGGCCGGGGTGTCCCGGCTGAGGTGTGCTGGGTTTCCGGAGGGGAGATCGCCAGCGAAACATTTGAAGACGAGGATGGCGTTTCCCTTCTGCTGCGCCGCCTGCTCTCCGTGCGGCCGTCCGGTTCTGCGCTGGAGCTGTTCCGCGGGGAGGAGCGCTGGAAATGCGCGCACCTTCTCTATGTCACACCCTGTTTTGAGCCGGATCAGCTTTCCCTGCTGATCGGGGAGGAGAGCGCTTCCCGTTTCACGGTGCTGCAGTGCCTGCCTCCCGCCGGGGAGCAGCCGCACAGCCCCGTTGTGATCCCCATGGTCCCGGAGCAGCTGGAAACCTGCCTTTCGGAGGTGGAATTGTAAATCGTGAAGGATGTGAAACAAAACAAAGAGGCCCGCGGGGCGGGGACCGGCCTGTTCCTGCAGCCTGTTGCCTTTTCCGCTTCCCCGGGCAAGGGGTGGACAGCCTTCCTGATGGACTGCCTTCTGCTCTTTTTCGGTTTGTTCGGTGCAGCATGGGCATTTCTCAGCGCTTTTTCCCTGCCCATCGATCCGATTTTCCCGCTTGTGCTTGCCGCATCGTTTGCCCTGCTCTTTACGGCGGCGTACCGCTGGCGCTTTGCGGATGTCATTTTGTTTGTGCTGGCCGCCGGTCTGTGTGTGTTTCTGTGGCGCTTTCAGGAGGAGATCGTGCAGGGTTTCCTTGTCACGGCAAACTGCATGATGGCAGCTTTCACCGCGAATTCGCCCTACACGTTTCCCACCTTTGTCACGGAAACGGCAGGGGAGGAGGAGGCCGCGCGCTGCGCCGCTTTCTTTGTGGGTGTGTGCATGGTGCCGGTGGCCGGCGCGCTTTCCTGGGCGACCGTGCGCCGCCGCAGCTTTGTGTTCAGCTTTCTCTTCACGTTTCCGTTCGTGCTTCCGGCGCTTTCGTTCACCATCACGCCGGATTTGCGGGCCATGGCGCTGCTCCTCTTCTTCTGGGGGGCGCAGGCACTGTTTTCCCGCAAGGGCCGCCGTTCAGGCGGAAAGCATGACCCGGCTGAGGCAAAACGGCTTCCGGCGGGCGCCTTTTTTCCCGCCCTGCTGCTTGCGCTGGTGATAGGCGGCCTGTTTCTCGCAGTGCCTCCGCAGAACTATGAGCGCCCGCCGCAGGTGGAGGAATGGCGCGTGGCATTGGAGGACACGGCGCGCGATCTTTCCCGCCGTGCCGTGGACGCCGTCCGCTATCACGGCAGCCGTGACGAGACGGAGCTTTCCGAGCTGCAGCCCGATTTTTCCGGGCAGACCGTCCTTGAGGTGCGCAGCACGCAGGTGGCGGATCTGTATCTGCGCGGTTTCACCGGCAGCGTGTATAACGGGGACGGCTGGGGCCTTCTGCCGGATGAGGCCTATGCGGAGCTGCGGAATGCACAGGGCAGTTTTTCCACGCTGAACCTTCCCGGTCTGCTCGCGCAGTACAGCGCGGGTGAAATGCAGGTCTCGGTTCGCAATGTGGGCGGAGACAGAGGCATTCTGTATTTCCCCTATTATCTCACAACCCAGCCGGAGCAGTTTCCCGCCGCACAATATGTGGATGACGCTTCCCTGCGGGGCAATGCTTTCACTGCGCCGCAGGAGTACACGCTCTCCTGCCTGGATCCGGGGGCGGTTCCACTGGCCGGCAGCCGCTCTGTGGCGGCGGAGCTCTATGCCCAAAACGCCCTGGGGGAAAACAGTACGCAGCTTTATCGGGTGGCAGGCTTTTATCTGGACGGCAGCGAGGGTTCCCGCTTGGCCATGGAAGCCCTTTACCGGGAGCCTGTGCCTGCGTCGCTTTCCCTGCCGGAGCCGGTAGCCACCCTTCTGGAGGAGGAGGCGACCTATTCCTCCTTTGTCTATGACCACTATCTTGACGTGCCGGAGGAATTGCGCACCCGCCTGCTCGATGCATTTGCTATGGAGAGCGGCCCGCTCGAATTTAACGACGCCATCACCTGGGTGGAGGATGTGATCCGCCGAAGCGGCACTTATACGCTTGACGCGCCGCTTCCGCCGGGGGGCGAAGATTTTGTCTCCTATTTCCTCTTCACCAGCAGGGAAGGGTACTGCGTTCACTTTGCGAGTTCCGCCGTGCTGCTCCTGCGCTCCCTCGGCATTCCCGCACGCTATGTGGAGGGGTTCCCCGTCACGGCGGAGGAACTGTTTGAGGCAGGGGGTGGGGGCTGGGCGTCCATCACGGACAGCCGTGCCCATGCGTGGGCAGAGGCCTATTGCCCCGGCTTCGGCTGGGTTCCCGTGGAAGCCACGCCCGGCGGCACCGCCGTGTTTGTCGATCCCACAGAGGTGGAGGATCCGGTTTCCCTGCCGGAGCCTGTGTCCTCCGCCGCGCCGTCCTCCGAGCCGGAAGCGCCGTCTTCGGCGGCGGATGCCGTTTCCTCGCGGCCCGTTGTCTCCGGCGATCCGTCCGGCAAGGAGGAAGGGGCGCCCTCTCCCGTTTGGGGCGTGCTGCTGCGCGCGCTTGCGGCCCTGTTCTGCGCCGGTCTGCTTGTGCTGCTGTTCCTGCTGCGCCGCGCCGTGCGCGACCGCCGCTTCGATCGCCTGCCGCCCAACCGGGCGGTGCGGTCCATGTATCGCTATGCGCTTTCCTTTGCGCGCTTCGGCGTGCCGATGGACGGCGAGCTCCGCCGCCTGGCGGAGAAAGTCAAGTTCAGCCGTTTCGGCGTGAACGAGGAGGAGCGCCGCGCCGCGCTTGCCGCTCTGGACAGGATGCGGCGGGAGGCGGCCCGTACGCTGCCCTTGTGGAAGCGCGCCCTGCTCTTCCTGCTGGCAGGCTGAGCGGGCGAGGCTTTCCAGTGAGCCAGCCAACGGCGCAAAGAGTTTTGTTCTGATGGAAAAGGAGGCCTTTTCAGTTGATGACGGAAGAAGAAAAACTTGCGGCGGGCGTGCTGTTTTGCCCGGCCGATCCTGCACTCAAGGCAATCAAACTGCGCACGCATAACCTGAACGTGGCGTACAACATCACGCGGGAGGACGAGACGGAGCGCCGCGCCGCTATTCTGGCGGAAATCCTCGGCTCCTTCGGCGAGGGAGGGTTCATCCAGGGGCCGATCGCCTTCCATTATGGCAAGCATACGCACATCGGCGCCCATTTTTTCGGGAATTTCAATCTTACCATAGAGGACGACGCGGAGGTCACCATTGGCGACCACTGCGATTTCGGCCCGAATGTGACGATTGTCACCCCGCTGCATCCCATGGTGGCGAGCGAGCGGCTGGCCATGCGCACCGCTTCCGGCGAAATCCGGCGCATGGTTTACGCGAAGCCCGTCCACATCGGAAACAACTGCTGGTTCGGCGCATCCGTCACCGTCTGCCCCGGCGTCACCATCGGGGACAACTGCGTGATCGGCGCCGGCAGCGTTGTCACGCGCAGCATTCCTGCAAACAGCTTTGCGGCCGGCGTGCCCTGCCGCGTGATCCGCACCATCACGGAACAAGACAGCATGGTTCACAAGCCGGATGTTCTGGCCGGGAACGAGCCGCTGCCCGAAGGGGAGGATGATTGAAATGAAAATCGAACGGCTGCGCGTGCAGGGGCTGGAAAATCCCCTTGGCCTGACGGAACAGGCGCCGGTGTTCAGCTACCGCCTGGCCTGTTCCGGCGGGGAAACGGGGAAGGAAACGCTGCAGAGCGCCTGCCGGATTCTCGTGGCTTCTTCGCCGGAGAAGCTTGCGCGAGGGGAAGGAGATCTGTGGGATTCCGGCGTTCTGCACACGGGTGCGGTTTCCGGCTTTGTATACGGCGGCAGGGCGCTGGAAGCCCGCCGCCGCTGCTGGTGGAAGGTGCAGGTGTGGGACGGCGGCGGCCGTGACTGCGGCTGGAGCGAGCCTGCCTATTGGGAGATGGGGCTGTTCCCGGAGGACTGGGAGGCCTCGTGGATCGGCCAGGGGGACGGCTGGGAGGGCGATCCCTCCGCCGCGCCGCTGTTCGCCTGCGATTTCGAGTCGCCGCTCGGGGAAATGGATCACGCGCGCCTCTATGTGAGCGGCCTGGGGCTGTTCTGCGCTTCGCTCAACGGCGCGCCGCTCGCCGATACGCTGTTCGATCCCGGCGAATGTGACGCGACGCGCTCCGTCTACTATGTCACTTATGACGTGACAAGCTTGCTGCGCGAGGGGCCCAACACGATCGGCATTGTGCTTGGCAACGGCCAATACACGAATTTCCAGTTCAACCCCGTCATGCGCAGCCTGCCGGACGGCGCGCTGCTCCCGCCGCACCGCTACCAAAAGGACGACGGCGGCTTTGTGAAACCAGGGATCTCCGGGCGGAAGAAGCTCATTGCCCAGCTGGAAATCACCGGAAAGGACGGTTCCCGCCGCCTGGCCGCCCTCTCGGACGGATCCTGGAGCTGGTTCGAGGGCCCCGTCGTCTTCCAGAACTGGTATGGCGGCGAGGATTATGACGCCACGCTGGAGCAGCCGGGCTGGGATGCCCCCGGTGCGGATCGCACGGGCTGGCTTCCGACGCAGAAGATGGAGCCGCCGGCCGGCGCGCTCACGGGCCGTTTCTTCCCGCCGATCCGTATTGTGGAGCGCATCGCGCCTGTCTCTGTGCGCAGAACGGCGCATGGAACCTGGCTGGTCGACATGGGCCGCAACGGGGCGGGTTTCCCGGAGCTGCGCCTTTCCGGGACAAAGCCGGAGCAGCGCGGCGCATGGATTCACATGAAGCCTGCCGAGCTGCTTGCGGACGACGGCGAGAGCGTCGATCAATCGTCGTGCACGCAGAGTTGGAGCGAGCGCTACAGCTGCGAGATCCTCGATTCTTACCGCGTGAAGGGCTGCGGCGAGGAGATCTGGCACCCCTCGTTCTGCTACCAGGGCTTTCAGTATGTGGAGGTGCGCGGCTGGGAGGAGGAGCTCACCCCCGACGCGTTCCGCTTCTGCATCGTGCGCACCTGCTGCGAAAAGGAGGGCGGCTTTGCGTGCGGGGACCAGGCGCTGGACCGCATCAGCGACATGGTGGATCACTCGATGGAGAGCAACATGTTCGGCGCGTTCACCGATTGCCCGCAGATTGAGAAGCTGGGCTGGATTGAGACGAGCCATCTCATGTTTGCGTCGCTCGCCTCCACCTACGACATCAGCGGCTGGATGCGCAAAATCCTGCACGACATCAGCGATTCCCAGGTGGACGAAGCGCAGGCCCTGCTGCCCGGCAATGAGCCTGCCGGCTACGTGCCCGCCATCATCCCGGAATTTCAGCGCATTGTGGGCCTGCACCGCGATCCGAACTGGAGCGGCGCCTGTGTGTTCACGCCTTGGGCGTATTATGGCTATTACGGCGATGTATCCGTCCTCCGCAGCGCCTATCCCGTCATGCGGCGCTATCTGCAGTACCTGGCCGGCTTCCTGCAAAACGGCGTGCTCGAGGACTATGCGCAGATGGGGGAGTGGGGCCAGATCGACGAGTCCACGCCCGCCGTTCTGGTGGCCACCTGCTCGCTCTACCGCATGCAGCGCATTGCGTCCCGCGTGGCATCCATGCTGGGGAAACAGGAGGAAGCGGACGATTTCTCCCGGGAGGCTGACGCCACAAGGGATGCGTTCCACCGCCACCCGCTCTGCTATGACGCTCAAACGGGCGTTTACGGCAACGGCAGCCAGGCCAGCTATGGCTGTGCGCTGTTCAGCGGGCTTGTGCCGGAGGAGCGGAAGGATGCCGCCGTGCAGAAGCTTGTGGAAGCCGTGGAGCAGCGGGAAGATCATCTCTCCTCCGGCGAAGTCGGCCTCAAGCAGGTGTTCATCGCCCTGGCCGAAAACGGAAGGAACGACGTCGTATGGCGCATGGTTATGAACCCCACGGCGCCGAGCTACCGCGTGTTCGCGGACCGCGGGATGACAACGCTGCCGGAATACTGGAACTGCGACGAATTGTGGTATGGCATGGTGCGGAGCCGGAATCACGCCATGATGGGGCACGTGAAGGAGTGGCTGAGCGCGTGGGTGCTGGGTGTGCGCCCGCTGCAGCCCGGCTTTGCCGAAACGCTCATTGCCCCCTGGATGCCGCAGGGCCTTACGCGGATGCGCGGTTCCGTGGCCACTCCATACGGAAGCGTGACCGTCTCGTGCGAGCGCAAAAACGGCAGGCTGGAGGTGCAGGCGGAGGTTCCCGCCGGCATGCGCGCCGTCATTCGCCCGGCGGAGTAAAACCGGCCGCCGCCTGAAAACAGAAAAGTATATCTTGAAACGTCAAAACGGGCCGGCCTCTTCCTGAGGCCGGCCCGTTTTGACAGGAGCGCAGAGATGATTTTTTCACGCCTGTGCGGCCAGAAGATTGTGCAGGAAAATTCAGCCGCGCGCCGTCTGCGCCGCTTCGCGCGCCAGCTCCGTGATGGCGCCGAAATCGCCCGCGTCGATCAGCTTTTCCGGCGCGATCCAGCTTCCGCCGCAGCACAGCACGTTCGGCAGGCGCAGATACTCCGGCAGGTTGCGCAGGTTGATGCCGCCGGTGGGCATGAAGCGAAGTTTGGCATACGGCCCGGCGAGCGCCTTGAGCATGGCTGTGCCGCCCAGCACCTCGGCCGGAAAGAGCTTCACCGTGTCGAGCCCCATGCGCATGCAGGCTTCCGCCTCCGTCGGCGTGGCAACGCCGGGGATCACCGGCACGCCGTGCGCCAGGCAGAAGCGCACGACCTCCTCGTTTGTGCCGGGGCTCACAATGGCCTTCGCCCCGGCGAGCAGCGCTTCCTGCGCCTGCTCGGGCGTGAGCACCGTGCCGGCGCACACAGCCATCTCCGGCGTTTCCCGGCACACGGCGCGGATGGCGTCCGCCGCGGCGTCGGTGCGGAAGGTCAGTTCCATCACGGAGATGCCGCCGTCCAGCAGCGCGCGGGCCAGCGCCGGCGCTTTTGAGGCGTCCTGGATTTTCACAACGGGAATGATGCGTTCCTGTTTCAGTTTTTCAAAAAAAGTCATCGGTTATCCCTCCTGCGGTGTGCTGCGCATGAATGTTTCAAGCTGTTCCCTGTTGGGCAGGCCGGTGTTGTCGCCGGGGCTCATAATCTGCAGCGTGCCGATCGCGTTGCCGCGGCGCACGCATTCGCGCAGCGGCAGTCCTTCCGCCAGCGCGGAGATCACACCGGCTGCAAAGCCGTCGCCCGCGCCCACGGTGTCCACAATCCGCTCCGCGCGGAACGTGGGCTCCGCAAAGGCTTCCGTTTCCGTGGCTCCATAGGCGCCCTGCGCTCCCGTCTTTACCACCACGGCCTTCACGCCGCGTGCCAGATACCAGCGGGCGATCTCTTCCGGTGTGTCCTCGCCGCACAGGATCCGGCCCTCCTTCACACCGGGCAGGAACACGTCGGCATACTCTGCCAGGCGGTTGAGTGTGCGCACCATCGTCCCCTCATCCGGCCAGAGCTGCGGGCGCAGGTTCGGGTCAAATGTCACCGTCATGCCCAACTCGCGGGCACGGCGCATCATCGCTTCGGAAGCGGCCAGCGTCTGCTCTGAGAGGGCAGGGAAGATGCCTGTCATGTGCAGAAAACCGCCGGCGCGCCCCTCCAGGCAGCGGGACGTTTCCTCCACGCCCAGCGCCGAGGCGGCAGACCCTTTGCGGAAATACTGGATCGGCGGGTCTCCGCGGCTTGTCTTTCCCTTGAGCATAAAGCCCGTCATCCTCTTGGGGTCACAGAACGCCAGTTCATCGGAAATGCGGTTTGCGGTGAGGAAGGCGCGGGTTTTCCGTCCGAACGTGTCGTCCCCCAACGCCGTCAGATAGGACACACGGTGCCCCAGCCTGGCCAGCCCGATCGCCACGTTCAGCTCCGCGCCCGCAATGCCGGAGCTCCACAGATTGACCTCCTCGAGCGGGGCTTCCTCCTGCGCGATAAACAGCGCCATGGCTTCCCCCGCCAGCACGAAATTCCCTGTCTGCATCTTTTTTATAAACGCCTCCTTGCGGCTTTTGTACACAGATCTGATTATAGCACGGCGGTGCGGAGCTTGTAAATCGCGCACCGGGGGAAATAGGAGAAAATGGCGTTTTTTATGTGAAATCAGAACGAAATTTGATTGAAATACAAATGAAAACAGGATAAAATAGAGGAAAACGTGAATCGAGTGCAGCAAGGCTGCCCATCAAGAGGGAGGAGAAAAAATGGAAATCTATAAGATTGTTCCCCTGAGCGACAACCTGTGGGCGATCGATGAGATCGGCAAAACGGTGATGTATGTGGTCAACGGCACAGAAAAGGCTTTGCTGCTGGACACCGGCTTCGGCTTTGTGCCGCTTCGGGAGGTCGTGCGCAGCCTGTGCGGGGAGAAGCCGGTTGTCGTTGTAAATAGCCACGGCCACGGCGACCACAATTCGGGCAACAACCAGTTTGATGTGGTGCACGTCGGCCGTTTTGATGAACCGGCTTCCCATGCGATTGTCACACCGGAGGATCGCGTGCAGTTTCAGCAGATGTTCTTTGAGCAGTTTACCGCCCAGGGAGGCAGCCTGCCGGAGTGGAATCCAGGCCCCGCGCCGTGTGTCGCCGTCCTTTGCGACGGGGACCGCATCGATCTCGGCGGCTACTCCTTTGAGGTGCTGGAGTGCCCCGGCCACTCGCCCGGCTCCATCGCCCTGTTTGAGGAAACGCACCGCTGGCTCTTCACCGGCGATCTCCTCCTCACGTGGGAGGTCTGGGGCCAGCTCGAGGGCTCCACGGCGCTGTGTGTTTACCAGAAGTCGCTCGAGCGCCTTGCGCAGTATGAAAGCCGGGTGGACAAGGTGTTCCCGGCTCACTGGGTGGATCCGTGCGGTTTCCCTCCCTATCAGCTGCCGCCGCGCATCCTTTCCCTGTATGCGCAGGGGACAGCCCGCATTGTCTCCGGGGAAGACAAGGGCGTTCCCTATCCGTTCGGCGGCAAACCCATGCGCTGTGCCTTCTTTGAGATCGGCGGCATGGTTTACGACCCCACCCGCATCGGCCTTGCCTGATCCGGCAGTTTGATCGTCTTTGCATACGCAGGCAGGCCGGGAACGTTTGCACGTTCCCGGCCTGTTTTTTGTCCCACGAAAACCCCCGGCTGTGCCGGGGAGTTCTCAAAAAGCTTTAGCGTTCCATAGGAAAGAAAAACTCCTTTTGATACAATAAAGATGCGGTCTGCCAACTGCACTAAAGTATCAAAAGGAGGACAAGAGGCATGAAGCCTAATGACAACAATAGTTTAGCACATACGACATGGAACTGCAAATATCATATAGTATTTGCGCCGAAGTATCGCAGAAAGATTTTTTATAAAGAAAATAGAGTGGAAATAGGGAAAATACTGAGAGAATTATGCAACTGGAAACAGGTGAAAATAGTGGAGGCAGAAGTATGCCCCGACCATATTCATATGTTGGTAGAGATACCGCCGAAGATGAGTGTATCCAGTTTCGTAGGTTTTCTCAAGGGAAAGAGTAGTCTGATCATATTTGAGAGGCACTCCAATTTGAAATACAAATACGGAAACAGGCAGTTTTGGTGCAGAGGATACTACGTCGACACAGCAGGTAAGAATGCAAAAAAGATTGCAGAGTATATCCAAAACCAGCTCAAAGAGGATCAGATTGAAGACCAGATGACAATTAAAGAATACATAGACCCGTTTACGGGTAGCAAGGAATAATCTTTTTGCAGGTGGCAGACCGTACCAACGCCTTTAGGCGTGGCCAGTATCTTAGGGCTTTGCCCGCTTCTGAAGAACCACCAGCTTTGCTGGTGGGTTCCTATTCGTGCTTCATTCGCGTTTCAGGAGAGACGCATCAGATATTGACAGTACACAAACACATTCTGGATTTTCTTCGCCTCCACGCCGTCATCCGCCTGAATCACAGGCTGCGAATCGGAGCGCGTGATGTAGAGTTTGAACACAATCGCGTCCTGCCCGGGGCGCATGTTGCGGATGTGCTTGTAGACAAAGTTCCGTTTTGAGATGCCCAGATAGTCAAAGATGATCGTTTCAATGTCTGCGTTGTTGAAGCAGCGAAGAATATCGGTTTCATCGTGCAGGTCGATGATCCCTCTCGCTTCCTCAAACGTGAGGTTCTGGCATTTGAATTCCCCTTCGTTCAAAACGGACATGGTGCTGCTGTTGTCAAGAAGCAAAAGCGGATTTTTCTCGGCCATGGAGGCGCCCCCTTTTCTGGAAATTTACATTTATTGTACAGTTTATGAGAAATCATGTCAAGAATTATTAGGAAAATCAACGTATTTTTTAAAAATGCTTTCCCGGCTTCCATGCTTGCGGCGCGGTGCACGCTGTAGTAAAATAAAACCAAGCCCTTTCGCAGGGGCATAAAGAAAAGGAGAATCCGGCATGACGAATCGGGAACGGCGGGATCGCGGGCTTGCCTATCTGGTGGATGAAGAGCTCCTTGCGGAGATGTCCGCGTGCAAACGCCGGTTGAAAAAAGTAAACGATCTTGACCCGTGGGATTACGAGAAGATTGTGGAAGCGGAGAAGGAAGTCATTCCGCACTCTCAGGATCTGTATCTCGTGCCCCCGTTTTATTGTGATTACGGCACAAACATCACACTGGGGAAGAATTTTTCGGCGAATGTGAACTGCACGTTTCTTGACGTGGCGTCCATTGAGATCGGTGACAACTGCATGCTCGGCCCCGGCGTCCTTCTCTGCACAGCGGGCCATCCCATGCATCCGGCGGCGCGTGCCACCGGCTATGAGTATGGAAAGCCAATCCGAATCGGCAGCAACTGCTGGCTGGGCGGGAATGTTTCCGTCCTGCCCGGCGTCACAATCGGCGACAATGTTGTCATCGGCACAGGAAGTGTCGTCACACACGACATTCCCTCCAATGTGGTGGCGGTGGGCAATCCCTGCCGTGTGCTGCGCCCCATCACGGAGGACGACCGCCGCATCCTGTGGAAAAAAGAGGAGATCGACGAAGAAGCCTGGCGCCTGATGAGGAACAAGAAGGAAACGCAGGGGTGAACATGGCCTGCGCGTCAGGAATACGGACAGGAGGTATGCAGAAAGATGGCAGCAAAGGAAGGCATGAACTACGCACCCAAAGGGAAACCCGCCCCGGTGGTGCGGCCGGGAGAGTTTGTCTTTTCCGTTATCGGCCTTGACCACAACCATATTTACGGCATGACGAACGGCCTGCTGGAGGCCGGCGCTACGCTGCGGTACGTCTATGATCCGGACCCGGAAAAGGTTGCGGTTTACCGGCGTACGTTTCCGCAGGCTCAGGCGGCCGATTCGGAGGAGCAGATTCTCTCGGACGAGGAGACAAGGCTCGTGGCCGGCGCGTGTGTCACGAGTGAGCGCGCCGCCCTCGGCATCCGTGTGATGAAGGCCGGGAAGGATTATTTCACCGACAAAGCGCCCCTCACCGCACTTGAGCAGCTCGCCGACGTGAAAAAGGCCATCGCGGAGACAGGCCGCAAATACGGCGTCTATTTCAGTGAGCGGCTCCATGTGGAGGCTGCCGTCTATGCCGGCCAGCTCATCCAGGCCGGAGCCATCGGCCGCGTGGTGCAGGTCATCGGCATGGGGCCGCACCGCCTGAGCGCGTCCTCGCGCCCGGCCTGGTTCTTCGAAAAGGAAAAGTACGGCGGCATCCTGTGCGACATCGGCAGCCATCAGATCGAGCAGTTCCTGTTCTACACCGGCGCCAAAGACGCCAAAATTCTGAACGCCAAGATTGCAAACTACAACCACCCCGAATACCCGGAGCTCGACGACTTCGGCGACGCCACGCTTGTGGCGGACAACGGGGCCACGGGCTATTTCCGCGTGGACTGGTTCACGCCGGACGGCCTTTCCACCTGGGGCGACGGCCGCATCTTCCTGCTCGGCACGGAGGGCTATCTGGAGCTGCGCAAATATGTGGATGTGGCGCGGAGCCCGGAGGAAAACAACGTCTATTGGGTGGACGGCAAGGGCGAGCACTATGTGAATGTCACAGGAAAGGTGGGCTTTCCCTTCTTTGGCGAGTGGATTCTGGACTGCATCAACCGCACGGAGAACGCCATGACGCAGGAACACATCCTCAAGGCGGCGGAACTCTGCGTCCGCGCGCAGATGCAGGCGCTCGATGTCACGCACAGAAGCTGAAAGGAAGGAATGCGATATGAAGCTGAACCATGCCATCCTGAACACGCCTGGCGCGCTGCCGGGCTACCGTATGCCGGCGTTTGACCGTCCCGCCATGCTCCGCCGCACGGCGGAAGCCCCCACGTGGCTTCACTTCGGGTCCGGCAATATCTTCCGCATGTTTCCTGCTGTGCTCTGCCAGCGGCTGCTCAACGACGGCCTGTGGGATACCGGCGTCATCTGCTGCGAGGGCTACGACGGGGAGATTGTGGAAAAGTCATTGCGCCCCTTTGACAACCTTGCGGCCGCCGTCACCCTTCTGCCGGACGGCTCGGTGGAGAAGGAAATCGTCGGGGCCATTGCGGAAAGCCTCACGCTGCCGGCGGACCTGCCTCGCGTGCAGGAGCTGTTCCGCCGGCCCAGTCTCCGCATGGTTTCGTTCACCATCACGGAGAAGGGCTACGCTGTGCGCGGCGGGGACGGAGAGCTCCTTCCCGCCGTTGCTTCCGATCTGGAGAGCGGTCCAAAGTCATGCCGCACGTTCCTCGGCCAGCTTGTCGCCTGCTGCATGGGGCGGTTTGAGGCCGGCGGCGCGCCGCTCGCCCTCGTCTCCATGGACAACTGCTCCCACAACGGCGAAAAGCTGAGCCAGGCCTTTTTCACGGTGTTGGACGGCTGGCGCGCGCACGGCTTTGTGAGCGAGGATGCCTGTGGCTGGGCGCGGAAAAATTTATCCTTCCCATGGAGCATGATCGACAAGATTACGCCACGCCCGAGCGAGGCGGTGGAGCATGTGCTGGAAACGGACGGCCTGGAGAACATGGAGATCCTCGTGACAGCGAAGCACAGCTACACGGCTCCTTTTGTGAACGCGGAAAAACCGCAGTACCTCGTGATCGAGGACGATTTCCCGAACGGCCGCCCGCCGCTCGAGAAGGCAGGCGTGCTGTTCACAACGCGCGACACCGTGAACGCCGTGGAGAGCATGAAGGTGTGCACCTGCCTGAACCCGCTGCACACGGCGCTGGCCGTGTTCGGCTGTCTGCTGGGCTATGAATCCATCGCGGCCGAGATGCAAGACGGCGATCTCCGTTCCCTCATCACGGAGATGGCCTGGAAGGAGGGGATGCCTGTGGTGATCGATCCCGGCGTGATCCGCCCGGCCGATTTCCTGCGGGAGGTGCTCGAACAGCGCTTCCCGAACCCCTTCCTGCCGGATACGCCGCAGCGCATCGCCACAGATACGTCCCAGAAGATCCCCGTCCGCTACGGCGTGGATCTCCGCCTGCACCTGGAACGCGGGGATGCCGGTTCCCTCGTGCGGATGCCGCTCGTGCTGGCCGGCTGGCTGCGCTACCTGCGCGGTGTGGATGACGGTGGCGCCCCGTTCGAGTGTTCGCCGGACCCGCTGCTCGCCAAATGGCAGCCCGTCCTCCGCGCCATTCCCTTCGGGGAGCAGGCTTCGGCCGGTGCGTTCGGTGGCCTGCTGGAGGAGACGGCCGTCTGGGGCGTGGATCTGCGCGAAGCAGGCTTGCTGGACCGCGTGGTGGCGGATTTCAACCGCCTCAATGAGGGCCCCGGCGCCGTGCGCCGCGTGCTGCACGAGCTTGCGCAGCAATCCTGAATCATATAAACAAAAGAGGCGGCGGAAAGCACTGTGCTTTCCGCCGCCTCTCGTTTCAGCCAGAAACATTCAGCCGATGTTGGTCCCTTCTTCGGGGAAGGAGATCTTGCCCTCGGCCTCCAGTTCTTTCAGGCAGGCCCAGGTGTTCGGGAAGGTCTGTGCGTCCAGCGCATAGCTGTCCGCGTTGAGAAAAAGCGGCTCACCCTCCGGCACATCATATTCCGGCAGCGAGAAGAGGATGGAGTCCTCCGGCAGGGTGGCCCGGAGCTGGTAGCTCGAATACTGGAGGTTTGAGACGTTGAGCAGATCGAGAATCACCGAGCTGTCATCCCAGACGGTGTCGGAATCGGCGCCGGCCAGGTAGTCAGTCTGCAGCGCCTGGAGGAGATCGGCGCGGTCCGCTTCATCGAGCGGCACGGCATCCATCGTGTCATCGTAGTAGGTGTGCAGGAAGATGGAATTGAAGCTGTCTGCCGAAATGTAGAAGCAGTCGATGGTGTTGCGCACGTTTTCCTCCAGTGTATTGAGCGCCTCTGTCTCATCATAGAACGATTCGGGCACAAGGGAATAGGAGAAACTGCGCGTCATCACGGAACCGTCTTTTAAAATATAGCGGAAGGAAACGTCTGCGTCGTTTGTCACGGGCAGCAGGGGGCCGCGGGCGCGCAGACTGTCCAGGACGCTTTGATGAAGTGCAATCGCATCCTCTACATTTTCCGGTTCGCCGAGCAGAATTTCGTAGCTGGAGAGATACGTGTTGGGGCCAAGGTCAGACTGCGTGAAGAGGGAGACCTTGTGGTTGTGGCCCACCACGTCCGTGACTTCCACCGCCTGCACATCGTCCACGGCGGGAATCCGGTAGGTGTAGCCGAATGCGCCGGTCGCGCAGATCAGGGTAAACACGAGGAAGAGCGCCGCGCACACGCCGTAGGCGGGCGTTGCTTTCCACAGGCCGCGCACTCCGCGGTTGTATACCATTTCCACCGCCAGATGGGCGAGGAACGCACCGATCAGCACGCTGATCGGCATGGGGAAGCCGGGTGCCAGGGATTTCACCAGGAAGCCAAGCAGCAGGCCGCTGCAGGCAGAGACGAGAAAACGGATGATGATGCGCGGCAGGGGAAAGGCGAATGCATTTTCCGCCGCTTCACTCCGCCTTTTGCGATAGAGGAACAGGGAGAGCGCGAGGCAGATCGCGGCATAAATCAGCATCCACACAGTGAGCGCAGGGGATGTGCCTTCCATGGTGCCGGTTTGGAACATCACCGGGATGGCCACCAGCGGATTTGTCAATTCATAGACGATCAGCGGGATGTTGTGGGAGCCGAACCCGGCCAGCGCGATGTGCACATATTCCGAGCACAGCAGCAGGAGCAGGGGAAGGCCTCCGCAGAAGGCGATGGCGCTCACCGCTGCGTCGAATACCGTGCCGCAGCACACCAGGAAGAAGACCACCAGGCAGAGGAAGGCCAGCGTGTTGAGCAAGGAAAACAGCAGCTTGGAGAACAGCGGACCCACGGCGCACCCGGCCTCGGGAGCATAAGTCCACTGCATCTGCACGCCAAACAGGGCCGCAATCGCGAGGCTCAGCAGAAAGAGAACCACGAACGGCACGGCCAGCGAGGCAAACGCGGCACAGACGCGGCCGAGCAGCATCGTTTCCCGGCGGATCGGGAGCGCGTGATACAGGTCCACGCTGCGCTTGTTCTGCAGATAGTGGAACAGGGACACGGCGAACACGATGGTGAAGGTCCACAGGAAGGCGGGCAGAGTAAAGTACAGCGCGCCGTTCAGATACTCCATGGCCCGCCTGCTCCGTTCCTCAATCAAACTATAGGGGGCAGCGGAAACCTGCGCCAGGGAAAGGGCGAGCAGCAGCGGGAACGTCACGGTGAGCAGGGCTGTGTAGAGCAGCGCCACACCGCGGATCTGCCGGAACGAGGAGCGGAACACCTGGCAGAAGCCGCCCGCTTTAGGAGAGAATGTTGTCGATGTCATAACCGGCCGCCTCCATTTCACTGATAAAGACTTCCTCCAGCGTGAGCGGGAGGATTTCGGAAAAGATGGGGTGCAGGGTTTCCAGCTTCGCCAGGATTTCCTCCTGCGTGCCGCGCGCCACGAAATCGACGAGCGATCCCTGCGTGCGCAGTGTCACCAGATCAAAGCAGTCGAACGCGCTCCGCTCCGGCAGCGGCCGGAACACAGCCTGCACGCGGCGGATGCCGAGCTTTAGGTCGTCGAGATCGCGGTCAAACACCACGCCGCCGCGGTGGAACAGGCCCACGTGGTCGCAGATGTCCTCCAGCTCGCGCAGGTTGTGGGAGGCGATGACAATCGTCATGCCGCGCTCCGAAACCTCACCAGAGAGAATGCGCTTGAGCAGCTGGCGCATCACAGGATCGAGGCCGTCGAAGATCTCGTCGAGCAGCAGGTGCGTGGGCCGCGCGCCCAGCGCGCACAGGATGGCCGCCTGCCGCTGCATGCCCTTCGACATGTTGTTCACCCGCTGCTTCCGGTCCAGCGGGAAGCAGGCGCACAGCTTCTGGAACAGATCTTTGTCCCAGCCCGGATAGGTGTGGGAAAACAGGTCCGCCATGTCCTCGATGGTGGCCGTGCGGGGGAAATACGGATAGTCTGAGATGAAGCAGACCTTGCCCTTGACGGCCGTATTCTCGAACGGCTTGAAGCCGTCGATCGCCACCCAGCCCATATCCGGCTTGTAAACGCCGGAGGCCGTGCGCAGGAAGGTGGATTTTCCCGCTCCATTGCTGCCAACCAGGCCGAAGATGGAGCCGCTCTCCACCTGAAAGCTGATGTCGTCCAGCGCCGTCACCGACCCGAACCGTTTTGTCAGATGATTGACTTCAATCATGTGGGTCACCTCCCGAAAGGATTGTTTCAACCGAGGAACGGATTTCCTCGCCGCTCATGCCGCTGGCCAGTGCGTCTTCCACGGCCTGCTTCAGCGTTTCCTTCGCCTTGAGCCGCTTTTCGTTCAGCTTGCCGCCCTGGTCCGCCAGGAAAGAGCCCTTTCCCGGCGCGGAAACGATCAACCCGTCCCGTTCCAGCAGCTGATACGCTTTCTGCACCGTGTTGGGGTTCACGCCCAGCTCCTGCGCCAGCGATCGCACGGAGGGAAGCTGTTCCCCCGGCAGCATGGCGCCCAGCGCTGAAAGCCGCACAATCCCGTTGTAGAGCTGTTCATAGATGGGCTGCCTGCTTTTGACGTCGATCAAAATCATGGCGCACCTCCCTTTCCGCCCTTCGCGCGGCTGCCGGTGTGCAGGGGGCGAAGAACTGTATTCTGTGTACTCCACTGTTCTAGTTTGATTAGTACAGTTTGAGTATAACAGCCCTTTCTTCCCCTGTCAAGCACTTTTCCGGCCCGCCCGCAAATTTTTTTGAGGGGCGGGCAAGCAGGGGAAAGAGATATTTTGCACGGGCCATCGTGCACCCCATGCAGCAAAAAACCGCGCCGGGCTTCCTCCAAAGCCCGGCGCGGCAAAACGGCAGCCGACGCAGCTGCTGATATTTTTTGAAATGCTTTACGCAAGCGCGAGGCGCGGCGTTTTGTGCCCGCCCAGCTGAGCGGCGCTGTGTGCCGCCTGGCGCAGCGATTCGAAAATAACGTCGTGTCCCTTCTCGTTGGGGTGAATGCCGTCCTCGCAGAGCAGATCCTGATAGCCGCTGCGCTCCAGGAAGCTGCTGCTGATGTCAAGCAGCAGCGCGTGCTCGCGCATGGCGACGCGGCACACGGCCAGGTTGTACATCTCATGCCAGCGGTAGATGCGGTCCACATCCCCGAGCCATTTCAGAATGGCTCCGGCGTCCTCGCCGCGGGAGATCCACTTGAAATACCGCCGGGCGTCGATGGGCGGCAGTGTGAGCAGCACGGGGTTGCCGCCATTGGCGCGGGCAAAGCGCACTGCTTCGCGATAGCTGCGCTCAAATGTTTCCAGCGGCGTCTTGGCCTCGTGCGGCTGGTCCGGGTGCTCGGCCACATCGTGCCAGTCAAAATCACAGTCGTTTCCACCAAATTCAAACACCACAAAATCATAGGAAGGGAGTTCCTCCGCGTGGCGTTCCAGAATTTCGCGTCCTTTGTCGATCGTGCAGCCGAACTTCGAATAGTTCGTCACGGCAAGGTGCTCCTTCGCTTGGATCGAGGCCGCAAAGCAGTCTTTGAGGACACGGTATTTTTGCCGGATGCTGTCAAAGATCACGCCCTTCGCCACAGAATCTCCGAACAGACAAACAGAACAGCTCATAAAGCAGCCCCCTTACATTTTCCCTGCGGGCGCCTGCTTGTGAAAACAGGTGCCCGAAAGTTCTTTATCTAGTATTAAATACTATATATTAAAATATTCAGATTGTCAATCATTGTAACAAATATTTTACGAAATCTTCACACTCCACCCGAAGTTTACCCGCAGACAGGCAAAAAAGACCGCTGCAGCCCCGTTTTGAGGATGCAGCGGTCCATTAAAAGCGCAGAACAGTGTGTTATGCCTTGTTCTTATTGTAAAGAATGCGAAGGCCCTTGAGGATCAGCGTGTTATCGCAGATGATTTCGCTTTCACAGTATTTTGTGATATGGGGGGCCAGCCCGCCCGTGGTGACAACGGTTGGTTTTTCACCGAGCTCGCGCGTGACGCGGGCGATCATGCCGTCGAGCATGGCGGCGCTGCCGTACACGATGCCGCTCTTCATGCAGTCCACCGTATTTGTGCCGATGAGGCGCTTCGGCCCCTCCAGGCTGATGTGCGGCAGCTGGGAGGTCCGGCTTGAGAGTGCTTCCAGGGAAAGCGAGATACCGGGCATGATCATGCCGCCGATGTAACTGCCTTTCCCATCTACCACGGAAAGGGTGGTGGCGGTGCCCAAGTCGAAGATCAGGATCGGCTTGGGGTATTCCGCCACGGCCGCCACGGCGTCCGTCACAAGGTCACTGCCGAGCTGGGCGGGGTTGTCCATCACAATGTTGAGGCCCGTTTTCAGCCCGGCGCCCACCACGAGGGATTCCCGGCCGCAGAGCTGGCGCACCGCGTCCTTCATCGTCACCGTCAGCGGCGGCACGACGGAGGAGATGATGCCGCCCTCAATGCTGTGGCGCTCTACCTGGTTCAGAATGAACATGTTGCGCATCACAGCAGCGTATTCATCGCTTGTTTTCAGCCGATCGGAGGCAAGGCGCGCCGTGAAATGCAGCTTGCCTGTGTCCGCGTCCATGCAGCCGAGAACAATGTTCGTGTTTCCCACATCAATTGCTAAAATCATAGGCGTATGACAGTCCTTTTTTCTTGTATGTTGCCTGTGCTGCCGCACGGATGCCGCTTGGCGGAAAAAACACTCAGGCGCCGCGGCGCTTGAGCTGCACGAGGATTTTGCCGATGGCCGGCACCAGAAGGATGGCAAGGATCATTTCCGCTACGCCGTTTGACCCAACGACGCCGAGCACGACACCGGCCACGGCGTCCACAGCAATGCCGTTGGCGGCGGCGTATGCATCGCGGAACAAAATGTAAATGAGCGACATGACCAGCCCGGTATTCAGCAGAGCGCCGCATCCGCCAGCCAAAGCCATGGAAAGGATTTCACCCTTCCTGCTCTCTTTCATCAGGCGCTGCATCCCACGGTATACGAACCACGGCACAATGCCCACTAGAATGCGGGGGATGAAGCAGATGACGAGGCTCAACGGGCTGCCGTTCGGCGTGCCGGGCACGGGAACCAGCGGGCTGAACGCGAAGGAAAGCACGGCGGGCTGCAGTGTGTTGCTCAGGAAACTGACCAGGCCGAACATAAAGCCCAGCACGGCGCCGTACTTTGGCCCGAGCAGCAGGCAACCCACGATAACGGGGACATACAATGTTGTCGCCTTAATCAGCCCCAGCGGAACCATGCCCAGGGGGGTGAAGCCAAGGACAAAGATGATGGCTGTAAACAGCGCCAACAGGACGAAATCACGGTACTTTGCGGTCGCTTTGCTCATATTAAAAACCTCCTGCTGCTGTTCCCGAAGGATACAGCGCAAATTTCCCATTTATTATAGGCGGTTGCGCCCGGAAAAGCAAGGCGGAATACAAATTTTCCCGCACCCCCTCAAAAAAGGAGGAAAATTCATAATTTATTCATTGTAATTTTTGCGGGAAGAGGCTACAATGAATCTTAGCAATTAGCGCATGAGAGTGCTAAAATTCGAAACAGGTAAGAGGGTTTTCACCATGGCAATGAAGCAATTCCAGGCAGAGTCCAAGCGGCTTTTGGACCTGATGATCCATTCTATCTACACACACCAGGAGATTTTCCTGCGCGAGCTCATCAGCAACGCGAGCGACGCCATCGACAAGCTGTATTACCGCACGCTTTCCGACGGCGACACCGGCCTTTCGCGCGATGATTTCGCCATCTCGCTGATTCCCAACAAGGAAGCCCGCACGCTCACGATTGAAGACAACGGCTGCGGCATGACGGAGGAGGAGCTCGAAAACAACCTCGGCACGATCGCGAAGAGCGGCTCGCTGAATTTCAAGAAGGAAAACGAGCCGAAGGAAGACATCGAGATCATCGGCCAGTTCGGCGTGGGCTTCTATTCTGCTTTCATGGTGGCGGACAAGGTCACCGTTGTGAGCCGTGCCTATGGCTCCGATAAAGCGTGGAAGTGGGAGAGCAGCGGCGTGGAGGGCTACACGATGGAGCCTGCCGAGCGCAGCGGCAACGGCACCACCATCACGCTGCAGCTCAAGGCCAACAGCGAGGAAAACAATTACGACGAATACCTCGACACCTACCGCATCCGTGAGCTGGTGCGCAAATATTCCGATTATATCCGCTACCCTATCCGCATGGATGTGGAAAAGAGCCGCATGATCGAGGGCACCGACAAGGACGCCGACGGCAAGTACAAGACGCCGGAATATGAGACATACACCGAAAACGAGGTTCTCAACTCGATGGTGCCGCTGTGGCGCAAAAACAAGAACGAGATCAAAGAGGAAGAGTACAATCAGTTTTATAAAGACAAGTTCCATGATTTCTCCGATCCTCTGCTCGTCATCCACAGCAGCACGGAGGGCACGGCCACATACAACGCTTTGCTGTTTATCCCTTCGCAGGCGCCGTATAATTACTACAGCCGCGATTACGAAAAGGGCCTGCAGCTTTACAGCAATGGCGTCATGATCATGGAGAAGTGTGCGGATCTGCTGCCGGATTACTTCAGCTTCGTCCGCGGCCTGGTGGACAGCCAGGATCTCTCGCTGAACATTTCGCGTGAAATGCTGCAGCACGATCGCCAGCTCAAGCTGATCGAGGGCCGCCTCGAAAAGAAGATCAAGTCCGAGCTGGAATCCCTGCTCAATCACGACAGGGAGAAATATGAGCAGTTCTACCGCAATTTCGGCCTGCAGCTCAAGTACGGCGTTTACGCCGACTACGGCATGCACAAGGACCTGCTGCAGGATCTGCTGCTGTTCTATTCCTCTTCGGAAAAGAAGCTCGTCACCTTCAAGGAGTATATCTCCCGCATGAAGGAAGACCAGAAATACATTTACTATGCCTGCGGCGAAAGTGTGGATCGCATCGATCTGCTGCCGCAGACGGAGGCGCTCAAGGAAAAGGGATACGAGATCCTGTATCTCACCGACGATGTGGACGAGTTTGCCCTGCGCATGATGATGAAGGTGGACGACAAGGAGTTCCGCTCCGTTTCCGCGGACGATCTCGGCCTCGAGACGGAGGAGGAGAAGCAGGAAGCCGCCAAGCAGGTGGAGGAGAATAAGGATCTGCTTGCCTTCCTGAAAGATTCCCTCAGCGGCAAGGTGAAGGCCGTCATCCTCTCGCAGAAGCTCAAGAGCCATCCGGTCTGCCTCTCCACGGAGGGCGCTATTTCCATGGAAATGGAAAAGGTGCTCAACGCCATGCCGCAGCCTGAGGGTGGGGAAAAGGTGCAGGCGCAGCGCGTACTCGAGATCAACGCCAAGCACCCCGTGTTTGAAAAGCTGGCAAAGCTCTACGCAGACGGCGACAAAGACCGTGTCGCAAAATACGCCAAGCTGCTCTATGACCAGGCGCTGCTCATCGAGGGCATGTCCATCGAAGATCCGCTCGCTTTCTCAAATGACATTTGCGAGCTGATGGTGCAGTAACAGTAAAAAAGCAAAAAAACAGCAAAGGCCGGCGGTTTTCCTGCCGGCCTTTGCTGTTTTAATATGCTTTAGCGAAACGACAACCCCCGGCTAGGCCGGGGAGAGTAAAAAAGCTTTAGATTCAAGCATCGAGCGAAGCGAGAAAAAATCAACAACATTACTATTATCAGGAAGTTGATCTTAGATGAACAGTGCCCGTTTACGGGCTGTGGGGCAAGTGATGCAAGAGACGGATTTTTCAGTGCCTCTTGAGAGGCTTGCCGGTACGATGCCCTTCTAGGGCTTTCCCAAGCCCCCGGCTTTGCCGGGGGTCATGACTCAGATCAAAATGCCGTCACAGTGGTCGATCTCGTGCTGGATGATCTGCGCCGTCCAGCCAGTGAAGGTTTTCAGCCGCACCTGGAAGGATTCATTCTGCCAGCGCACCTTGATGGACTTCCACCGCCGTGCCGTGCGTGTGCCGGTGAGGGAGAGGCAGCCCTCCTCGGCCTGATACGGCCCGGATTTGCGCACAATTTCCGGGTTGAACATGGCCATGTATGTCCCTTCATTGTCAAAGGCAATGATGCGCTTGTTCACGCCGATCATGTTGGCGGCCATGCCCACGCAGCTCTCTTTATGGTGTGCGAGCGTGTCCAGCAGGTCGGCGGCCACCGGGAGATCCTCCGGCAAGGCAAGCTCCGCCGTTTGCGCCAGGAACCGTTCGTCCCTGCAGATGGTGCGAATCATGTTTGTCCCTCCCTGTGCTGCAGAATGACGGCCGCGATGGTTTCCGCCGCAACGCGTGTGCCCTGCTCGTTAGGGTGAACGCCGTCGGCGGCGTAAAGCTGCTGTGTGGTGCACAGCGCACAAAACCGTTCTCCCACATCGGCGAGGAGGGCGTTGTTTTTCTCCGCCGCCCGGTGGTATGCTTCCTGCAGCCCGCGCGCCATTTCATCGTAGTCCCAGCCTTTCTTCGTCAGCGCCGCGCCGCCCTTCTCATAAGGCCATGTCGCATAGAGCACCGGCACGGCACCGTTCGCCCGGATTTGGGCGCAGAGCCGCGCTACACTGGAGAAGAAGCTTTTGGGGGCGGTGATGGGGCCGTGGCTCATCTCCTGCAGCACCACGTAGTCCCAGCGTTCCGTGGCCAGTGCGGCTTGCGTGCACGCGCCGAGCGCCGTGGCAGGGTTCAGCTGCTCGGAGAGGCGGGCTCCGCCCCGCGTGTGCTGCACCACTTCCGCGCCGGTGAGATCAGCCAGAATTTTCGGCAGATCGTTTGTGAAAATGAAGCTGTTGCCCAGCATGAGGATGCGCATGGCGGGCCTCCTTTCATCTGTGCTTTTCTTTGTGTCAGTATTCCACGGCAATGTCGTCCCCGCCAATGCCATAGCGGTTCCGAAACATCTCCAGATCCTCCGGCGTGCGGATCGGCATCACCTCGGTGAATTTTCCCGTCCGCAAATCGCGGAAGCCGGCCGTCTTTTCCCCGGTGCAGATGCTTGAGCGGATCACCGGCTTCTCCTTTTCCCGATCATATGGGTACGTTTCCTGCTTTTTTCTGAAAAACATGTTGTCTCGTCCTCCTGCCTTTTCTTTTTCCCGGGCTGCGCAAAAGCGTCTTTTCCCGCCCGCACGGCGTCTTCCTGTCATCTCTGTGTTCGTGCCGGGCATTGTCCGCCCGCTGCCGTTTCCTCGTGGGGAATGGTGATTTTCCTGATGCGGATTGCCCCGTTTTCGACTTCGGCCTCCATCAGTGTGATTTCCTGGTGAAACCGGCGCGGCCCGCAGGAGCCGGGGTTGAGAAAGAGCAGGCCGTCCTTTTCCTCCTGCCCGTATTTGTGGGAGTGGCCGAACACCACAACGTTCACGCCGGGGAGATCCGCCGGGATTTCCCTCCTGTTGTGCACGAGATAAAATGTCACGCCGCCCAGTGTGACCGTGAGATCATGGGGGATGGCTTCCGCCCATTCCTTGTCGTTATTCCCGCGCACCACATAGAGCGGGGCATAGCGGTGCAGCTCGTCCACAATGGCCTGCCGGTTGATGTCTCCGGCGTGGAGAATGGCGTCAGCCGTTTTCAAATGCTCCGCCACCTCCGGCCGCAGCAGGCCGTGCGTGTCAGAGAGAAGGATCAGTTTCATTCTTCCTCCATCCTTTCCCAGGCTTTTTGCAGGTCGCGGTAAAAGCGGCGGGCCTGTTCCAGATCGTGCGCATTGGGGTGTCCCTTGGAGAGGCCGCCTATCAGCTTGAAGGGACCGAAGGTATCATATCCCTTGCAGGAGAATTCTCCCAGCACCGGGCAGTTCTTTTCCCGGGCAATCACTGCAGGCTCTTTTGCGCCTGTGCCTTTGGCTCCGCCGTATGTGTAAACGAAAAACACCGGTTTGCCCTGCGGCAGATAGTGCCGCGCAAACGCCGTCACAGCTTTTTGAAAGGCAAAGCCGTAAATCCCGGAGGCAAAGCCGACGCAGTCATAGCCGTCAAGCTGCACCGTCTGGCGGACGGTCACGTCGATGAGATCCATCTCACCCTCCTGCGCCATGGCCTGCAGGACCTTCAGTGTGTTCCCGTGGTGGTGGGAATAGTAGCAGACAGCGGTTTTCATAGATATTCCTCCTTGCAGGCTGACTCAAATCGTTTGTTACCCCGCCGTGTGAGGGAAGGCACGTGTGCGGCAAGAAATGAAAAGGGAGCGTTGCAGAATGAAAACCTGCAGCGCTCCCATTTTCGTTTTTCGGT
>CAKNKY010000015.1 GCA_930987725.1 uncultured Anaeromassilibacillus sp.
CAAGCAAAAAACCTGCTCTGGCTTAATTGCCGGAGCAGGTTTTTCTACAGGCTGATATTTTGTTTCATTTGAAACAAAATATATCTGTTTTTGGATAAAATTTCCTCGTGTGATGTTTTTTCACTTCCGGCTTCTTCGCACTTTTACCTTGACGGCCTTTTTTCGCTTCGCTAAAATGATTAACGTTTTGTGAACGGCCGAAACAAAACGCAACTGCGAACGTTTGAAAACAGGGCGGCTGCCGCCTCACTTAACAGACGCGGCGCCGCCGATCAGCCTCCTTGATTGAGAAGGAAAAAGAGAAAGGTAAGGTGTGTGATTGTTTATGACGGCGATAGCTGCAGGGCAGGCCAAATGGCAAAACCTGACGATGGACTATCTTGTGCGGCAGGATGAGAGCGGTTACGGAGTGGAAATCCGGGAAACGGCTGTGCGGAGCGTGTTCGAGCATCTGCTGCCGCCCGGCCCGGGAAACCTGGAGAAAACGACCGACTTCGCCGCCCGCCTGGCACGCGGCAGCGTGTTTGCCGACAATCTCCGCGAGCTGGCTGAAGACTTCCGCACAGAACAGACGCTTCAGGCGATGTGAGCGGCTTTCACGCCCGGTGCGCGCGCCGCTCCCGGCGCTGCTCCGGCGCAAAGCCGGCCTTTTGAATCGAACGGCGCATCCAGCCGCCGTGCAGGTAATACACAATGAACAGGATGCTCGTGAGCGCCCAGGAAAGGGGATAGCCGAGCACAAGCGTTTCGAGCGTGTGGATCTGCGGCACGACCGCAAGAATCCACAGAATGCGGCCCACGCACACACCCAGGCAGGTGATGATCATGGGCCACAGGGAATCGCCTGTGCCGCGCACCGTTCCGGAGATGACCTCCACGCACACGTAGGTGAAATAGAGCGGGCCGAGCGTGCGCACAATGCGCATCCCGTCTGCAATCACCTCGTCATCCGGTGTGAAAATGCGGTAGATATACGGCCCAAACAGCAGCACAACGGCGCTGAAGAGAACCGCGGCCCCCATGGCCATGGCGGTGCACACGCGCACACAGCGGCGGATACGGTCATATTTCTGCGCGCCGAAATTCTGGCCGGAAAAGGTCGTGGCGGCCGTGCCGAACGCGCCCATGATCATCCAGAAGATGCCGTCCACCTTGCCGTTGGCCGTCCAGGCCGCAATGATGTTGGTGCCGAAGCCGTTGATCGTGGCCTGCACGATGATGTTGGAAATGTTATACATAACCGACTGCAGCCCCGCCGGAAGCCCGATGCGGATGATGTCGCGCATCATGCGCATGGAGAGGCGGATGTCGCGCAGGCGGACGCGGTACACGTCGTCTGCCCGCATGAGCGTGAAGAGCACAAGCACGGCGCTGATTGCCTGGCACAGAATGGTTGCCACGGCCGCCCCGTTGACGCCCATGTGGAACGCCACGACGAAGAGCAGATCGAGCACGATGTTGAGCAGTGTGCTGAAGATGAGGAAATACAGCGGGTGGCGCGCGTCTCCGACAGCGCGCAGGATGCCCGCGCCCATGTTGTACACGAGGTTGAACACCATGCCGAGGAAATAGATACGGATATAGGAAAGTGCCGGCTCAAAAATCTCGTCCGGCGTCGCCATGAGCCGCAGCGCCGCAGGCGCGAGCAGCAGGCCCACCGCCATGAAAACGACGCCTCCCGCGATGCCCAGGCCCATGGCCGTGTGCACGGCCTCGCTTGTCTCGGCCGGCCGGCGCGCGCCGTAGTACTGTGAAATGATAACCGTTGCGCCCGAGGAAAGGCCCACAAAGAAGCCCACGAGCAGGTTGATGAGCGTGCCGGTGGTGCCGCCCACAGCCGCCAGCGCTTCCTTGCTGACGAACTGGCCCACCACCACGGCGTCCACCGTGTTGTAAAGCTGCTGGAAGAAGGTGCCCAGCATGATGGGGAAGAAGAAGATCAGGAGCTGCTTCCAGATCACGCCCTCCGTGATGCCGTTCATCCTCTCCTGCGCCGACTGTTTCGCCGCCATGAAAAATACCCTCCCTTTCCGGGGCAAAGCCCCGGGTCTGCGGTCAGGCACTGCGCACCTGACCCATTCGCACAAGTTAGGATAGCATGGCGGCGTGCGTTTGTCCAGCCCCCGCGAAAAGAAAATTTCAGTTGCGCCCTGTGCGTGAACAGAAGAAGAGCGCCGGCCTTTTCGGGAAAGGCCGGCGCTCTCTGTTATCTCGGTTCGACTATCAGCCTCATGGCCGTGCGCTCCTCCCCGTCAATCTCTACGCTGACGAAGGCCGGGACACACACCAGATCGATCCCGGATGGGGCCAGATAACCCCGGGCGATCGCAACCGCCTTGATGGCCTGATTGGCAGCCCCCGCTCCGACTGCCTGGAGCTCGGCGGACCCGGATTCTCGGATAACTCCCGCGATGGCGCCTGCAACAGAGTTGGGCGCAGATTTTGAAGAAACTTTTAGAATTTCCATAAAGCCGCCTCCAACCTTACCCCCCTGCCGGAAGTGCCGGAAGGTAGATAATTAAGTATACCATAAATATACAGGATTGAAGGAAAAAATGCAAGTTTTTGGCGGCAATTTTATAAAATTTTGTTTATTTTACCTGAATTCGTTCCACGGATCGCGTCTTTCCGGTCTTCTCGTCCACATCGAAGAGCGCGCAGTCCATCTCGCAGGGATCCTCTCCCGTTTCGAAGCGCACGGGAAGCTGGCGGCGCATTTTGCGGATGGTAAGTTCCGGCTTCACGCCGAGCACCGAATGGACAGGCCCCGTCATGCCGAGGTCGGAAAGGTAGCCGGTGCCCTGCGGGAGCACCTGCTCGTCCGCCGTCTGCACATGGGTGTGCGTGCCGAACACGGCGGAGACGCGGCCGTCCAGATAATAAGCAAGGCTCTTCTTTTCGCCGGTGGCCTCCGCGTGGAAATCGACGACGGTGATCTTCGGCAGGCCGGCGCCGAGGATGCGGTCCGCCGTGTCAAAGGGATTATCGAGCGGGTCAAGGTAGACGACGCCCATGAGGTTCACGATCCCCACCTGCACGCGGCCCATGTCATACACGAGGAAGCCGCGGCCGGGCGCATCGTCCCCCGGATAATTGGCGGGGCGCAGCACCGTCTCACAAGAATCGAACACAGCATACATTTCGCGGCGGCGGAAGGCGTGGTTGCCGGTGGTGATGACGTCCACCCCGCTCTGGAACAGGTATTCTGCGCTGGCGGGGGTGATGCCGTTGCCGTCGGCGGAATTTTCACCGTTGCAGACCACGAGATCGACGCCCTTGACCTTCTTGAGCGCCGGCAGGCGGCTGCGCAGGAACCGGCAGCCCACGCTGCCCACCACGTCCCCAATGGCAAGAATATTCATGTGCGAACCTCTTTTCTCCAAAAAAAGGCCGCCGCAGGAGCGGCGGCCCAAACCTGTCGAGACAGGAATGCGTTGGGCCCTTTGGAAAGGGCAGGCTTATTTTGCGTACTCGATGGCGCGGCTCTCGCGGATGATGTTGACCTTGATCTGGCCGGGATATTCGAGATCGCTCTCGATCTTGTTGCAGATCTCACGGGCCAGCAGCACCATGCGGTCATCGCTGATGACCTCGGGCTTGACCATGATGCGGACCTCGCGGCCGGCCTGAATGGCGTAGCAGCGGTCCACACCCTCGAAGGAGGAAGCGACCTCCTCGAGCTTTTCGAGGCGCTTGACATAATTTTCAAGGTTTTCACGGCGCGCACCCGGCCTTGCGGCGGAGATGGCGTCGGCCGCCTGCACGAGGCAGGCGATGACCGTCTTGGCCTCCACGTCGCCGTGGTGGGCCTGGATGGCATGGATGACGGCCTCGCTCTCCTTGTACTTGCGGGCTACATCCACACCGATGTCGACATGCGAACCCTCGATCTCGTGATCGAGCGCCTTACCGATGTCATGGAGCAGGCCGGCGCGGCGGGCCACGGTGGGATCAAGCCCCAGCTCGGAGGCCATGATGCCGGCCAGGAAGGACACTTCCAGCGAATGGTTGAGCACGTTCTGGCCGTAGCTGGTGCGGTAACGCAGACGCCCCAGCAGCTTGACCAGCTCGGGATGGATGCCGTTCACGCCGGCCTCGATGACGGCGCGCTCGCCTTCCTGCTTGATGGTGGCGTCCACCTCGCGGCGCGCCTTCTCGATCGTCTCCTCGATGCGCGCAGGGTGGATGCGGCCGTCCGCAATCAGGCGCTCCAGCGCAATGCGCGCCACCTCGCGGCGCACAGGCTCGAAGCAGGAGAGCGTGATGGCCTCCGGCGTATCGTCGATGATGAGATCGACGCCGGTGAGCGTTTCGATGGCGCGGATGTTGCGGCCCTCGCGGCCGATGATGCGCCCTTTCATCTCGTCGTTCGGCAGCGGCACCACGCTGATGGTGGCCTCCGCCACATGATCCGCGGCGCAGCGCTGGATCGCCATGGAGATGATCTCCCTGGCCGATTTTTCGGCCTCGTCGCGCGTCTGCTGCTCAAATTCCATGAGCTTCACAGCCTTGTCGTGGGCCAGCTCGTTTTCGAGGTTCTTGAGCAGGTATTCCTTGGCCTGGTCCGCCGTGTAGCCGGAAATGCGCTCGAGCATTTCGAACTGGCTCCTCTTCACGGCCTCGGCCTCGGCCAGCCTCTCCTCCGCCTGCCTGATCTTCCCATTCAGGGAATCCTCCTTGCGGTCCAGGCTTTCGAGCTTCTTGTCGAGGTTTTCCTCTTTCTGCTGCACGCGGCGCTCCTGGCGCTGGATCTCCTTGCGGCGGTCGTTGATCTCTTTCTCGTTCTCGCTGCGCAGGCGGTGGAGCTCATCCTTGCCCTCCAGCACAACTTCCTTCTTCTTCGCTTCCGCCGTTTTGATGGCGTCGCTCACAATGCGCTTGGCCTCCTGCTCTGCGGAGCCAATGGTAAATTCGGCCGTCTTTTTCCGGTGAATGCCGCCGAGCACGAAGCACACGGCTCCGGCAACGGCCGCGCACACAACGGCAATCACGACGGCTACTGTAATCGGCATCAAACCGTTTGGACACCTCCCTGCGTCCTCAGGCGGCGCCGTACGTTCCCCTCACGGGATGTTTCGCAAACAGGTTGCAAAATTTTTTGCTGTAGTTTACAAAAAAGGGTAATTCTTCCTCGGATAACGGGCCCGGCGGAACGTCGCTCCCTTCCGCGCTGCGCCCTGTCTTTTTCTTCGTCTACCAAAAAAATTCCTGCACCCTTCCCGCACGCAAAACGGCACGGCATGGCCTGGATTGAAAATGTGAATGGAATCGTTGTGAAAAATCAGTTCCGGCCGGGGGCGTCACGCCCGGCGCGCAGAGACGCCCGCCGGCGCCCCTTTTCCTTTTTATTTTAGCCCTGCGGTGCCCCCACTGTCAAGGTGAATTCCCTGTTCTACACAAATTCTGCGCCCTGTGCAGCGGCAAAACGGGCAAAAAGCGCGGAAGCGCGCGGCGCACGCCGCTTTCTGCCGCCGCGCGGCCACAGGACGTTTTTGTGCAATTTCCATAACGGAAAAAGCGGCTCAGTCCCACGAAAGGCGGCTGAGCTCGCCCGCCGTCTGCATGCCGGGGAACCCCCACTGGCGCAGCGCCTCATACGCACCCACGGCCACACTGTTCGAGAGATTCAGGCAGCGCGCGCGGGAATCGGGGATCATGGGGATGCGCACGCACGACTCCGGGTAGGCCGCCAGCAGCTCTTCCGGCAGGCCGGCCGTCTCCTTTCCAAACACGAGGTAGCAGCCGCGCGGATACGATACGCTCGCGTGCGGGCGGCGCGCCTTCGACGTGAAATAGAAAAAATTCCCGCTGTTTTTTGCAAAAAAATCGGAAAGGCTTTCATAGAGAACGATGTCGAGCAGGCGCCAGTAATCGAGGCCGGCGCGTTTGAGCTTTTTGTCGTCGATGCGAAAGCCCATGGGGCCCACCAGGTGCAGCCGCGCGCCGGTGGCGGCGCAGGTGCGCACCACGTTGCCGGTGTTCTGCGGGATTTCCGGCTCCACGAGGACGATATTCAGAAGAGGCATAAAACGGCACCTCATTTCAAAAAATAGGCAGGGCGCCGGCAAAACGCCGGGGCTGGATTTTCATTATAGCAAACAGGCGGGTATCTTTCAACTGACAAAAACTGCCCGCCATAAACCGGAAAACGGGGGGAAAGCTAATGGAAGGACTGCAGGCTGCAATCCGAATTTACAAAATGTGGAGGTTTTCGCAGATGGTACGGGAAACAATGGGGATCGTGAAGGGCATCGGCATCGGCATGGCGGCCGCTGCGGCCGTGACGGCCGTGGGCGCGAAGATGATGAAGGACAACCGCCGCCTGCGCCGCAGCGTGCACCGCGCCGTGCACGCCGCCGAAAAGGCTGCCGGCGACATGCTGGGCAACATGAGCAGCGCCCTGAAATAAAAGGGTTCCTGCGCCCGCGCAGCGCACGGTGAACAAGGGGGGCCGGGGCAGCCATTGCCCCGGCCCCCTTGCCGCGCCCCGGTTTTTCGGGAAAGAGCACAAGGAACGGGGCGAAAGACGCACCGCTTTTTTCTTGATTTTTCACGGCGGGCGTGATACAATAACATGGAATGATATGTTGGAGGATGAAAGAGTGGGGCGACCCGCTCTTTTGTTTGTATAGAACACTTCTGCAGGGAAAGGAGACGGAGAAATGGCGGGAAAAAAGAAAGGCGGAAACACCGCCGCCCTGGTGCGCGAGCTGGCTGAGCCCATCGCCGCGCGCTTCGGCTGCCAGCTCTGGGACGTGCGCTTCGTGAAGGAGGGCGCAGAGTGGTTCCTGCGCGTTTTCATCGACAAGCCTGGCGGCGTGAGCATCGACGACTGCGTGGACGTGACGCGCGCGCTCAACGATCCGCTCGACGCGCTGGACCCCATCGACAGGGAATATTGCCTGGAGGTCTGCTCCCCCGGCCTGGGGCGCGAGCTCACGCGGCCGGAGCATTTTGACGCCTTCACCGGCGCGCCCGTGCTGGCGCGGCTTATCCGCCCGCTTCCCGACGGCCGCCGCGAGCTGCGCGGCACGCTGCTGGGCCTTGAGGACGGCGTGGTGACGGTGCAGCCGGAAGAGGGCGGCGACCCCGTGGCGCTCGACCGCGCCGCCGCTTCGAAGATCCGCCTGCTTGACGACGAGGATTTGGATGGAGGGAACGAATAATGCCTGCGAGATCGAGAAAGAAAACCGAAAAACCGGAGAACAATAAAAACGAAATCTTTGAGGCGCTGGCGCTTTTGGAAAAAGAGCGCGGCATTCCCGTGGATTTCATGCTGGAAAAAATCAAGAAGGCCATTCTCACGGCGTGCAAAAACAGCTATGACAACGAGGACGCCGTGATCGACCTGAACCCCGACACCGGCCTGTTTGAGGTGCGTCTGAAGATGGTGGCCGTGGACGACGTCTATGAGCCGGGCAAGGAAGTGCTGCTCGAGAAGGCGCGCAAGATCGATCCCACCGTGGAGGTGGGCGACGACGTGTATGTGACGATGAACACGAAGGAATTCGGGCGCATCGCCGCGCAGACGGCGCGCAACATCATCCGCCAGGGCATCCGCGACGGCGAGCGCGGCCAGCTCATGCAGGAATTCCAGAGCAAGAACCAGGAGCTCGTGAGCGCCCTGGTGGAGCGCATCGATCCGCGCACCGGCGCGGCCACGCTGCGCATCGGCAAGGCCGAGGCCGTGCTGCCCCGCAGCGAGCAGGTGGCCGGCGAAACGCTCGAGGAGGGCCGCCACATCCGCGTCTACGTCGTGGACGTGCGCGAAACCGACCGCGGGCCGCGCGCCATCATCTCGCGCACGCACCCGGATCTCGTCAAGCGCCTGTTTGAAGCCGAGGTGCCGGAGATCTATGACGGCACGGTGGAGATCAAGGCCGTCTCCCGAGAGGCCGGCTCCCGCACGAAACTGGCCGTCATCAGCCACAACCCGGATGTGGACGCCATCGGCGCGTGCATCGGCGCGCGCGGCAGCCGCGTCTCCGCCATCGTGGAGGAGCTCGGCGGCGAGAAGATCGATATCGTGGAATACAACGACGACCCCGAAAAGTTCATCGCCTCCGCCCTCTCCCCGGCCGACGTCCTCTCCGTGAAGATCGCGGAGGACGGCTCGCGCACGTGCCGCGTGACCGTGCCGGACAACCAGCTCAGCCTGGCGATCGGCAACAAGGGCCAGAACGCCCGCCTGGCCGCAAAGCTGACGGGCTGGAAGATCGATATCAAGCCGGAAAGCGGTTTCTATGGCGAGGAAGAAGCCGATCAGCCCGCGCAGGAAGCGGCGGCCGCGCCCGAAAGCGAAAACGCACAGGCGTAACCGGGGGGTTCCGGGCCGGAACAGCCGGAAAACCGGAACCGCCCTTACATATAAATAAGAGATAGAAAACGTTCTCACGGCCCGGAAGACAGGGCCGGCGTGGGAGACAGACAACGAGGCGCCGCCCCGCGGGGCGGCCAGAACCGATAGGGAGCGAGGTGGCCCGCAATGCGCCAGAAAAAAATACCGATGCGGATGTGCGCCGGCTGCGGCGAACACAAGCCGAAGAAGGAACTTGTCCGGGTGGTGAAATCCCCGGAGGGGGAAATTTCCCTTGACACAACCGGCCGCAAGCCGGGGCGCGGGGCGTATGTGTGCCGCAGCGCGGACTGCCTGCGCCTGGCGCGCAAGGCCCGCCGGCTGGAGAGAGCCTTCTCCTGCCAGATTCCAGACGAGGTATACGAACGCATGGAGGAGGAATTGAGCCGGAATGAATGAGAGGGAACGGTTTCTCTCCTTCCTGGGCATCGCCCGGAAGGCCGGGAAGCTTTCCATGGGGGCGGACGAAGCCTGCAAGGCCATGGAAACGGGCCGGGTGCGGCTGCTCCTGCTCGCGCAGGATCTCTCCCCCCGTTCGGAGCGGCGGATGCGCGCCGCAGCCGAAACGAGTGGGGTACCGGCGTTCTGCGCCGGCGTGCAGATGGACGAAATCGCCCTTGCGGTGGGGAAGCGGACCGGTATCCTCGCCGTGACGGACGGCGGTTTCGCCGAAAAGCTGACGACGATGCTCGCCACGGCCGATCCGGCCGCGCGCGCTTGAGGAGGTTTGATTCGATTGATGATTAAATACAGGGTCCACGAGGTGGCAAAGGATCTGAACGTTCCGAATAAGGATGTGCTCGACGCGCTGCAGAAGTACTGCGGAGAGACGAAGAAACATATGACGGCGCTCACCGAGCAGGAGCTCGACGTGGTGTTTGAATCCTTCACCCAGTCCCATGAAGTGAAGAGCTTTGACGACTATTTCGCCGCGGCCAACGAGCCGAAGGTGACGGTGACGCAGGAGGCAGAGCCGGCTGCACAGCCGGTACAGCAGCCCGCGCCGCAGCCCGCCGCGCAGCAGCAGCCGGCGGCCCAGCAGAAGACGGCCGCGGCGGCCGTTTCCGATCGCCGCCCGAGCAACACGGCCCGCCCGCAGAACGGCGACCGCCCGCAGAACGGCCAGCGCGGCGATCGCCAGAACGGCCGTGACAGAAACCGCGGCGACCGCCAGAACGACCGCCGCCAGAATGGCGCGGCCCGCCCGCAGAACGGCGACCGCCCGCAGAACGGCCAGCGCGGCAACCGCCAGAATGACCGCCGCCAGCAGCCGGCCGCCCAGCAGAGCCGCGCGCCGCAGCAGCGCCCGGCCGCCCAGCAGCAGCCGAAGGCCGTGCCGCAGGGCCAGCCCGGCCAGGAGACGACGGTGCGCCACCGCGAGGGCCGCATTGTGGACACGCGCGCCTCGCATGTGGAGCTGGAAAAATACAATGAAAAGTATGACCGCCTGGCTTCCGAGAAGATGAACCGCGTGGACAGCACGGTGCAGAAGCAGAAGCTCACGCAGCGCAGCAGCCAGTACCGCGGCAAGCCGAAGGGATCCCGCAAGGAGACGGAGGCCGAGCGCATGCGCCGCATCGCGCTTGAGCGCAAGCAGAAGCACATGACCATCCAGGTGCCGGACGAGATCACCGTGGGCGAGCTCGCGCTGCGTCTGAAGGCAACGGCGGCCGAGGTCATCAAGAAGCTGATGGCGCTCGGCGTGTTCGCCTCCATCAACGACACGATCGATTTCGACACGGCCTCCCTCGTGGCGATGGAATTCCACGCGAAGGTGGAGAAGGAAGTCGTGGTGACGATCGAGGAGCAGATCATCGACGACAGCGAAGACGACGACGCGAACCTCGTGCCGCGCGCCCCCGTCGTGGTCGTGATGGGCCACGTTGACCACGGCAAGACCTCCCTGCTCGACCGCATCCGCCACACGCACGTGACGGACACCGAGGCCGGCGGCATCACACAGCACATCGGCGCATACCGCGTGCAGATCGACGACCGCACGATCACCTTCCTCGACACGCCCGGCCACGCCGCGTTCACCACGATGCGCGCCCGCGGCGCCCAGGTGACGGACATCGCGATCCTCGTCGTGGCGGCGGACGACGGCATCATGCCGCAGACGGTGGAGGCCATCAACCACGCGAAGGCCGCGAACGTGAGCATCATCGTGGCGATCAACAAGATGGATAAGCCGGGCGCAAACCCGGACCACGTGCTGCAGCAGCTCACCGAATATGAGCTCGTGCCGGAGGAATGGGGCGGCGACACGCCGTGCATCCGCGTGTCCGCGCTCACCGGCGAGGGCATCGACGAGCTGCTCGAGATGGTTGTGCTCGTGGCCGACCTCAAGGAGCTCAAGGCCAACCCGGATCGCCCGGCCAAGGGCACCGTGGTGGAGGCAAGGCTCGACAAAGGCCGCGGCCCGGTGGCCACCGTGCTCGTGCAGAACGGCACGCTGCGCCCCGGCGACATCGTGGTGGCCGGCACGACCGTGGGCCGTGTGCGCGCCATGACGGACGAGCGCGGCCGCCGCATCCAGGAGGCCGGGCCGAGCGTGCCGGTTGAGATCACCGGCCTGGACAACGTGCCCGTGGGCGGCGATATCCTGAACGCCGTCTCCGACGAGCGCCTCGCCCGCGAGCTCGTGGAGCAGCGCCGCACCGAGCAGAAGGAAGAGCAGTTCAACGCACGCACGAAGGTGACGCTCGACAACCTGTTCGACCAGATGCAGCAGGGCGAGATGAAGGAGCTCAAGATCATCGTGAAGGCGGATGTGCAGGGCTCCGTGGAGGCCGTGCGCCAGTCGCTCGAGAAGCTCTCGAACGACGAGGTGCGCGTGGCGGTCATCCACGGCGGCGTGGGCGCGATCAACGAGTCCGACGTGATGCTCGCGAACGCTTCGAACGCCATCATCGTCGGCTTCAACGTGCGCCCCGACCCGGTGGCCGAGGAGAACGCGAAGCGCGACAACGTGGACATGCGCCTTTACCGCATCATCTATGACTGCATCGACGAGATCGAGTCTGCCATGAAGGGCATGCTCGCGCCGAAGTACCGCGAGGTGGAGCTGGGCCGCGCCGAGGTGCGCGAGGTCTACAAGATCAGCAGCGTGGGCACCATCGCCGGTTCGCACGTGACGACGGGCAAGATCACGCGCACCGCGCAGATCCGCGTCGTGCGCGACGGCATCGTCGTGGCCGAGGACAAAATCGCCTCGCTGCGCCGCTTCAAGGACGATGTGAAGGAAGTGGCCGGCGGCTACGACTGCGGCATCGGCCTGGAGCGCTTCAACGACGTGAAGGTGGGCGACATGCTGGAAGCCTTCACGATAGAGGAATACCGCGAAGCCTGAGAAAAAGGGAGGTGCGCTTATGCCGAGCCATAAGCTGGGAAGGACGACGGAGGATATCCGCCGCGAGCTTTCCGCCCTGCTGCGCGAGCTGAAGGACCCGCGCACGCAGAACATGCTGCTGAGCATCGTGCGCGTGGAGGTGACGAACGATCTCTCCTACTGCACGGTGTATGTGAGCGCCATGGAGGGCCTCGACCGCGCCAAAACGGCCGTGCAGGGCCTGAAATCCGCCTCCGGCTTCCTGCGGCGGGAGCTGGGCCGGCGGCTGCAGCTGCGCCATGTGCCGGAGCTGATCTTCAAGGCCACCGATTCCATCGCCTACGGCGCGAACATCAGCCGCATCCTGCACGATCTGGGGATGGAGCCGGAACAGCAGCCAAAAGACGGACAAGAGGAAGAAGAGGGGACCTGAGCGCACTGGGGACACAGGCCAGGGCTTGAAGCAAAGGAGGCGGCGAGATGGCAGGGCTGCGGGCGGCAGCGCAATTCCTGAAACAGACGGACAACATCCTGGTGCTCTGCCACCAGTTCCCGGACGGCGACACGCTCGGCTCCGCATATGCGCTCTGCCGCGCGCTGCAGCAGATCGGCAAACACGCCGCCGTGGCTTGCTCCCACGAACCGGGGCGGCAGTACCGCTTTCTGGAGGACGCCGTGAAGCGCGAGAGCTTTTCGCCGCGCGCCGTCGTGACGGTGGACGTGGCGGCCCCCTCGCTGCTGGGCGAACCGATCCTCTCGCGCTACGGCGCCAGGGTGGATCTCTGCCTCGATCACCACGCCTCGCGCCAGCCGTATGCGCGCCTGACGTATGTGGACACCTCCGCGGCCGCCGCGGCGGAGGTGATCTATGAGCTGATCCCGCTGCTGGGCGCCGTGGTGGACGAGCCGGCGGCCGCATGCCTTTACACGGCCCTCATCACCGACACAAACGGCTTCCGCCTGCCGAACACGACGCCGCGCACGATGCGGATCGCGGCCGATCTCATGGAGCGGGGCGTGGACGCGGCGCGGCTCAACCGGCTTCTGCTGGATCTGAAGAGCCGCGGCTTCCTGGAGCTGGAGCGCCGGGCGCTCGGCTCGCTGCGCTATTTCTTCGGCGGGCTGTGCGCCGCCGTGTGCCTGACGCGCGAGATGATCGACGCGTGCGGCGTGCGCGACGAGGAGACGGATCCGCTGCCGGCGCTGCCGCGCCAGGTGGAGGGCGTGCTCGTGGGCGTGACGCTGCGCGAAAAGCAGAACGGCGATTACCGCGTCTCGCTGCGCACGCAGTCCGGCCTGAACGCCGCGCAGATCTGCGAGCGATTCGGCGGGGGCGGCCACCCGAGCGCCGCCGGGTGCACAATCCGCCGCCCGGAGGGCGCGGATCCCTGCGGGACGGCGCTGCGCCGCATTGTGGAGGCCGTGGGGGATTCGCTGCGCGGCCATGGCATCCACGCAAAGGAGGGAGAGACGCAATGACGGGCGTTTTCGTGCTCGACAAACCGGCCGGCATGACCTCCTTCGGCGCGGTGGCGGCGGCGCGCCGCCTGTTCGGGGAAAAGCGGATCGGCCACACCGGCACGCTGGACCCGATGGCCACGGGCGTGCTGCCGCTGCTGTTGGGCAGGGCGGCGCGCGCCGCAGCCCTTCTGCCGGAGACGGAAAAGGAATACGACGCCGCCTTCGCGCTGGGCGCCGCCACAGACACGGAGGACAGCACCGGCCGCGTGACGGAGCGGACGGGCGCGCGCGTTTCGGAACCGGAGCTGCGGGCCGCCCTGCCCGCTTTTTGCGGCGGCATTCTGCAGATTCCGCCGATGTATTCGGCCGTCCACCGCGACGGGCGGCGGCTTTACGAGCTCGCGCGGGAGGGCCTCGTGGTGGAGCGCGAGCCGCGCCCCGTGCGCGTGGACCGGCTGGAGCTGACGTCCTTCGACGCGGAAAGCCAGACGGGCACGCTCTCGATCCGCTGCTCCAAGGGCACGTACGTGCGCACGCTGATCTGCGATCTGGCGCGCGCGTGCGGCACGCTGGGCATGATGACATCGCTGCGGCGCACGGCCGCCTGCGGCTTTTCGCTCGAGGACGCCGTGCCGCTCGAGACGGCGCGGGGCCTCGCGGAATCGGGGGAGCTCGACGCGCTTGTGCGCCCGGTGGACAGCCTCTTCCCCGCTCTGCGGCGGGTGGCGGTGAGCGGCGCGCAGGCTGTGCGGTTTGCCAACGGCGGCGCGCTCGACCCGCAGCGCACCGCGCTGCGCACGGCGCCGGCCGCGCCCGGGGAACGGCTCCGGCTCTACGGCCCGGGCGGCGTGTTCCTGGGCCTGGCGGAGGAAAGAGACGGCGCGCTCGCCGTGCTGCGGCTGTTCTGCCTGCCGGAGGAAGCGGCCGCGGAAAAGGGGGAACCAGAAGGATGAAGCTCTATCACGACCTGCACCCGGCCGACCGCGAGACGGCCGTGGCCATCGGCGTGTTCGACGGCCTGCATCTCGGCCACCGGCGCGTCATCGGCGCGGCGATCGGCCGCGGCGTGTCGCCGGCCGTGTTCACATTTGAAACGGACATTCTGCGCGACGGCAAGCGCGCGCCCGTCCTGCTCACGCAGGAGCGGAAGATCGGCCTGCTCGCGGAGATGGGCGTGGAACTTTGCTGGGCCGTGCCGTTTGCCGCCATCCACGAGATGGAGGCGCGCGACTTCGCCCGCGACGTGCTGGCCGGCGTGTGCCGCGCCACCACGGTGTGCTGCGGCTACAATTTCCGCTTCGGCAGAGGCGGCCTCGGCACGGCCGAATCGCTCACGTCGTTCGGGCAGGAGTTCGGCTTCCGCGTGTGCGTGGTCCCGCCCGTGGAGGCGGGCGGCCGGCCGGTGAGCAGCACGCGCATCCGCGCGCTGATCGCCGAGGGCGAGATCGAGGAGGCAAACGGTCTGCTGGGCCGCCCCTTCTCCTACACCTTCCCCGTGGTGCACGGGCGGCAGCTCGGCCGGCAGCTCGGCTTCCCCACCATCAACCAGAACATCCCGGCGGGCTTCGTGCTGCCGCGTTTTGGCGTCTACGCCTCGCTCGTGCACGTGGACGGCGAAAAATACTACGGCGTGACGAACGTGGGCGTGAAGCCTACGGTGGGCTCGCCGGGGCCGGTGTGCGAGACGTGGATGCCGGAGTACCGCGGGCGCGAGCTCTACGGCGACACGCTGCTCACGGAGCTGCACGGCTTCGTGCGCGACGAGCGCCGGTTTCCCGGCCTGGCGGAGCTGCGCGAGCAGATTTTCCGCGACCGCGAAACGGCGAAAAAAATGATTTACAAGCTTTGAGATCTGTGTTATACTAAGGCAGCGCCGCACAAGCCGCACCGGCCCCGCGCCGGGTGCGCGTTTTGAGCGAAGCAGCAGCATCCTCCGCTCCGCGGATCAGGGGGCAAGCCCCGGACGGGGAATTTCACCGGCCCTGTTCTGCGCGGTGGGAGACAAGAATTTGGAAAGGTGGAATACCAATGCTGAAGGAAGAAAAGACTGCGATCATCAAGGAGTACGCCACGCATGAGGGCGACACCGGTTCCCCGGAGGTTCAGGTTGCCGTGCTGACGAAGCGCATCAGCGACCTCACCGAGCACCTGAAGACGCACCAGAAGGATCACCACAGCCGCCGCGGCCTGCTGAAGATGGTCGGGCAGAGAAGGAACCTGCTCAACTACCTGATGCGCGTCGACATCACGCGTTACCGTTCGCTGATCGAGCGTCTGGGCATCCGCAAGTAAAACAAAACGCAACAGCCGGGCAGGCGGGGCACAGACCCCGCCTGCCTTTGTGGCATTAAGGCGGCGCGCGGCCGCTTGGCACGGGCCGCCGCGCGGGGCGGAAACGGCCTGCCCTGCGCGATTCTGCCCCGCTGCGAACAGGCGGGAGATGGACCTGCTTTAGCAGTGAAATGCACGCCCCTGCGCGGGGCGCGGATTTTATTGCTAAACAGGGCGAATCTCCCGCTATCTGAGAAAGAAAAGGAGGATCCCCCAGTGTTTGAAAATTTCCGCACGTTCGAAACAGACTTCGCCGGCCGGCCGCTCGTGATTGAAACCGGCAAGATGGCCGGCCTGGCCAACGGCGCCTGCCTCGTCCGCTACGGCGAGACGGTCGTGCACGTGGCGGTTACGGCTTCCGCCAAACCGCGCGAGGGCATCGACTTCTTCCCCCTCTCCGTCGATTTCGAGGAGAAGCTCTACTCCGTGGGCAAAATCCCCGGCTCCTTCCTCAAGCGTGAGGGCCGCCCGACGGACAAGGCGATCCTCGCCAGCCGCATGATCGACCGCCCGATCCGCCCGCTGTTCCCGAAGGACATGCGCAACGACGTTTCGGTGGTGTGCACCGTGATGAGCGTGGACCAAGACTGCTCGCCCGAGATCGCCGGCATGGTGGGCGTGAGCGTGGCGCTCTCGATCTCCGACATCCCGTGGCACGGCCCGATCTCCGGCGTCTCCGTCGGCCTGGTGGACGGCGCCTATGTGATCAACCCCACCTCCGCCCAGCGCGCCGTGAGCCGCATGGCCGTGACGGTGGCCTCCACGGACGAGCGCATCGCGATGATCGAGGCCGGAGCCGACATCGTCTCCGACGAGGAGATGTATGAGGGCATCATGGCCGGCCACGAGGCGAACCAGAAGATCATCTCCTTCATCAAGGGGATCCAGGCGCAGATCGGCAAGCCGAAGTTCACGTATCCGGCCGTGCACGCCAGCGATGAAATGCAGGACGCCGTGCGCGCTTATGCGCTCGAGGACATCCAGGCCGCGCTCGACACGGACGACAAGAATGTGCGCGACGAGCGCCTGAAACCCGTTTACGAAAAAGTGCACGAGCACTTTGCCGAGCTCTACCCCGGCCAGGAGGCCGAGATCGACGAGTGCCTCTACAAAACGCAGAAATACGTCGTGCGCCGCTGGCTGCTCGACTACCAGAAGCGCGTGGACGGCCGCGGCATGGACGAGATGCGCCCGCTGGCCGCGGAAGTCGGCCTGCTGCCGCGCGCCCACGGCTCCGGCCTCTTCACCCGCGGGCAGACGCAGGTGCTCACCATCGCCACGCTCGGCCCGGTGAGCGACCAGCAGATGCTCGACGGCATCGACGAGGAGGAGTTCAAGCGCTACATGCACCAGTACAACTTCCCCTCCTATTCCGTGGGCGAGACGAAGCCGAGCCGCGGCCCCGGCCGCCGCGAGATCGGCCACGGCGCGCTGGCAGAGCGCGCCCTGCTGCCGGTCATCCCCTCCGTGGAGGAGTTCCCCTATGCCTACCGCCTCGTCTCCGAGGTGCTCAGCTCGAACGGCTCCACCTCGCAGGCCTCCGTGTGCGGCTCTACGCTCGCCCTCATGGACGCGGGCGTGCCGATCAAGGCGCCGGTGGCCGGCATCTCCTGCGGCCTCATCACCGAGGGCGCGCGCTGGATGACGATGGTGGACATCCAGGGCCTCGAGGACTTCTTCGGCGACATGGATTTCAAGGTGGCCGGCACGAAGGAAGGCATCACGGCCATCCAGATGGACCTGAAGATCAGCGGCCTGCTGCCGGAAATGGTGAAGGAAGCGCTCGAAAAGACGCACAAGGCCCGCAACTACATCATCGACGAGGTGCTGCTCAAGGCCATCCCCGCGCCGCGCAAGGAGCTCTCGCCCTATGCGCCGAAGATGATGAGCACCGTCATCCCCGTGGAGAAGATCCGCGAGGTCATCGGCACCGGCGGCAAGGTGATCCAGAAGATCTGCGCCGAATGCGGCGTGAAGATGGACGTGGAGGAGGACGGACACGTGTTCATCTCCGGCCTGGACGCCGAGAACTGCCGCCGCGCGCTCTCGATCGTCGACACCATCGTGAACGATCCGGAGCCGGGCGCCATCTACAAGGGCAAGGTCACGCGCCTGATGGACTTCGGCGCGTTCGTGGAGATCGCCCCCGGCAAGGAGGGCCTCGTGCACATCTCGCGTCTTGACGTGAAGCGCACCGAGAAGGTGACGGACGCCGTGAACGTGGGCGACGAGGTGATGGTGAAGGTGCTCGAGATCGACGACAAGGGCCGCCTGAACCTTTCCCGCCGCGACGCGCTGATTGAGGTGGAGGGCCTTGTGCCGGAGAACGAGATCTCCGACGCGCCGCGCCGCCCCCGCCGCGACCACGGCCCGCGCCGCGACGACAGGCCGCGCCGTGAGGATCGCCCGCGCGCGAGCAACGGATTCTATGCCAACACGAACAAGCCGCGCAGTCACAGCCAGGAAGGCGGCGAAAACGGCGGCGAGGAATAAACCAGCCAGGGAAAGGAGCTGCCGGAGCGTTTGGCTTGCGGCGGCTCTTTCCTCATTTTGGGAGGAATCGGATCATGTCTGAAATCACACAGGCCAGGCGCGTGGTGGTGAAGGTGGGCACCTCCACGCTGACCTATGAAAACGGAAAGCTCAACCTGCGGCGCGTGGAATCGCTGTGCCGCGTGCTCAGCGACCTGCAGAACGGCGGGCGCGAGATCATCCTCGTCACCTCGGGGGCGATCGGCGTGGGCATGGGCAAGCTCGGCCTGCATGAGCGCCCCTCCGAAACGGAAAAGAAACAGGCGCTCGCGGCGGTGGGCCAGTGCGAGCTCATGTTCATTTACGACAAGTTCTTCAGCGAATACAGCCGCACGGTGGCGCAGGTGCTGCTCACGGGCGGCGATGTGGACGATGAGCGCAGCCGCCGCAACGTGGTGAACACGTTCGAACAGCTCCTTCAAATGGGCGTGATTCCGATTGTGAACGAGAACGACACCGTGGGCACCGACGAACTCGTGGGCAGCCACATCGGCGATAACGACACGCTCTCCGCCATCGTGGCGCAGCTCACGCAGGCCGACCTGCTCATCCTGCTCACAGACATCGACGGCCTCTACTCCGCCAACCCGCGCACCGATCCGGACGCCAGGCGCATCCCCTATGTGGCGGGCGTCACGGAGGACGTGATTGCGCTGGCCGGCGGGGCGGGCACGAACCGCGGCACCGGCGGCATGGCCACGAAGGTGCGCGCCGCCGCCCGCGTGAACCGCGGGGGCATCCCCTGCTGCGTGATGAGCGGGGCCAACCCGGAGAATCTTTACCGCCTGTTTGACGGCGAGCAGATCGGCACGGTGTTCGGCACGAAGCGTCCTTCGACACAGAAGGCGTGACGGGCGGCCCGCGTGTGCTATAATAAGGACGAGGCGGTCACTGCCTCGATTGTGGACAGGGAGGGTGTATCATGACGGAACTGCAGCGAATGGGAGAGAAGGCGAAGGAGGCCGCGCGCTTCCTTGCCTGCGCGGGCGCGCGCAAGGACAAGGCGCTGCGCGCGATGGCAGACGCGCTCGTGGCGCACACGGAGCAGATCCTCGAAGCGAACCGCGAGGATCTGGAGGCTGCCCGCGCAAACGGCATGCGCGAGACGATGCTGGACCGGCTGGCATTGACGGAGCCGCGCATCGCCTCCATGGCAGAGGGCGTGCGGCAGGTGGCTGCGCAGGCCGACCCGATCGGTGAGGTGGTGAGCGGCGGCGTGCGGCCGAACGGGATGCGCATCCGCCGCGTGCGCGTGCCGTTGGGCGTAGTGGGCATGATCTATGAATCGCGCCCGAACGTGACGGCGGACGCCGCGGCGCTGTGCCTGAAGGCTGGCAACGCCGTGATTCTGCGCGGCGGCAAGGAGGCCATCCGCAGCAACTGCGCCATTCTGGACTGCATGGACGGGGCCGCCCGCGCGGCCGGCCTGCCGGAGGGCAGTCTGCAGCTCGTGCGCGACACCTCGCGCGCTTCCTCTGTGGAGATGATGGGCCTCACCGGCTATCTGGACGTGTTGATCCCGCGCGGCGGGGCCGGGCTGATCCGCTCCGTGGTGGAGAACTCCCGCGTGCCCGTGATCGAGACGGGCGTGGGCAACTGCCACCTCTACCTCGACGAGACGGCCGACGGCGACATGGCCGAGGCCATCGCCGTGAACGGCAAAACGCAGCGGCCCTCCGTGTGCAACGCGCTGGAGAAGCTGCTTGTCCACGAGAAGGCCGCGCCGGAGCTGCTGCCGCGCGTCGCCCGGGCGCTCACCGCGCGCGGCGTGGAGCTGCGCGCCGACCCGCGCGCCCTCGCCATCCTGCAGGAGGCGGGTATCCCCGCCGTGCCGGCCTGCGACGAGGACTGGGACACCGAATACCTCGACCTCATCATGGGCGTGCGCGTCGTGCGCGGCCTCGACGAAGCGATCAACCACATCTCCGCGCACACGAGCGGCCACAGCGAGTGCATCGTGACGAACGACTACCGCAGCGCCAACCGCTTCACATCGGAGATCGACGCCGCGGCCGTGTATGTGAACTGCTCCACCCGCTTCACGGACGGCGGCGAGTTCGGGCTGGGCGCGGAGATCGGCATCTCCACGCAGAAGCTTCACGCCCGCGGCCCGATGGGCGTGAACGAGCTGACTTCCACCAAATTCATCATTGAGGGCGACGGGCAGATCCGCTGACGCGCCCTGATTCGGAAGGGGACCACGCGAACATGGCAACACAGAAGAAACGCAACAAGGGAAAACCCGCCGCGTTTTCGGCGGATTACCGCCGCGGCACGGAGAACCCCGTGCAGGACCGCGACGACACGGAGCTGGACGACTTCCTGCCGGAAGGGGAAACGCTGCCCGCCGGGGACGAAGCGCTTGAAAAACACGGCGCGCCCCGGCCGGAGCCGGAGGAACCGGAATCCCCTGCGCCGGCGCCCCTGCCGCGCACGGCCCGGCGCCGCGGCCGCCGCCGCTACGGCATTGCCCTGGGCGCGGCGGTGCTGCTGCTGGCGCTCGTGGGCGTGGTCTCGCTGGCGGGGCTGCTCGGCTCGCAGATCTACCGCCGCGCCACGGACGACTCCGCCCTGCGCGCCTACGACACGCAGCTGTCCTGCATCGTCATGCTCGATCCCGAGCCGTTCGAGTCGATCGAATCGGCCGACCCGCTCTTCGTGCAGAACGCCGCGCTGTGGAAATCGATCCTCGAAAAGCGCGCCGAGTGGACCGGCTACGACGACAACGGCCTGGCCGTCATCCCGCTGGGCGTGGTGGCCGCCTCCGCGCAGGAGCTTTTCGGGCCGGACTGCGCGCTGAGCCCCTCCAACCCCTCGGAGGAGACGTTCTACACGTATGACACGGTGGGAAACGCCTACCACGTCTCCGTGTTCAGCGCGGACAGCGCGCTCACCCCCTACACGCTCTCGAGCCGGAAGGAAAACGGCGACACCGTGCTCACCGTGGGCTATGTGCTGCCCACCGACCCGTGGCGCACGGAGGAGGGCTCCTCCGGCACGCCGGATGAGCCCTCCCCGCAGAAAGTGATGGAATACGTGATGAAAACCAACCCGGAAACGGGCGCGGAATACGTGAGCGCCATCCGCGAGCCCGCCTCGTGACGCCTCACGGCGTGAGCGCCAGATAGAGCAGCGCCATGAGCAGCGAAGGGTCCTGATTTTCCTCGAGCATGAGGAGCAGAAGCAGCAGAATCAGCGTGCGGTCCTCCTGTTCAAAGAGCAGGCGGGCCACATCCGGCGGCAGGCTCTGCGCGGCGGGCTGCCCGGAGGCGGGCGGTCCGCCGTTCTGCTCCGGCCGGCGCTCCTGCGCAGGCTCCTCCTGCCGGGGACGCCCCTCCTGGCGGCCCTGCGCGGGCGGCTGGTTCTGCGGCTGGTTCTGGCCTCCGTTCCCGGCGGCGCCGTTTGCCGCCATCTGCGCGCGCGACTGCATTTCCCGCACGCGGCGCACGGCCTCCTGCTGCAGCCGGTGCAATTCCTGTTCCTGCGGCATACGCTTTCCCCCTTTTTTTTACAACAGGCCGCTGCCCCGCAGCAGCGGCAGCACGCGCATAAACTGGATCAGCCGCACGGCCGCGTCGAGCCGCTGCCGCCGCGCGGGCGAGAGCAGCGGCCGCAGCGCGTGCAGCAGGCGCGTGGCGTCCGTCTCCTGGTGCAGGCCGGAGAGCAGCGGCGCCATGCGCAGCAGCGGCTCCCCCTCCTGCCTGTTTCCGAGCAGGCCGGAAAGCGCCGAGAGCAGGCCCTCGCCCTCCGGCTGCGGGGCGGGCTGCTGCTGCGCGGGCTGCTGCGCCTGCCCGCCGCCCAGCGAGGCCGCCAAACTCTGCAGCTGGGCAAGCGCCTCCGGGTTCTGCAGCAGGCTGTTGAGCCGTTCGCTCAGGTTTTCCATGGGCATGGCGCGCGCCCCCTCACTTGCCGAACAGCCGCTTCATCAGTTCGCGGGCCTGCGGTGTGCTCAGCAGCTTCTGCTGCGCCTCCCTGTCGGCCAGGATGCGGCGCAGGGATTCCTCGTCCTCTGCGCTGAGCTGGCTGCGGAGCTGCTCGAGCAAAGCGCGGCGGTCCGCGTCGGAGCGGATTTCTTTCATAATGCTTCACGCCTTTCCCGTTTTCATTCGGGGCGCGGCCCCGTGTGGAAACGCCGCCTGCTCCGGCTGGGCCGGGGCGGCGCTGTTTTAACTGTATGCGGGATGTCCCCGCTCTATGCGATTGGAGGAATCTTTCATGAGGATTCTCGTGGTCTCTGACACGCACCACGATGCGTTCGCGCTGCGCGCCGCCATCCGCCGCCAGCCGAAAGCCGAGGTCGTCATCCATCTGGGAGACGGCGAGGAGGAGGCCGCCCTGGCCCGGGCGGAATTCCCCGAAAAAATGTTTCTGCAGGTGCGCGGCAACTGCGACTGGGGCTCCATGCTGCCGAGCGTGGGCGAAATCACGCTCGAGGGCAAGCGTATTTTTTATACGCATGGTCATGTTTATAATGTAAAATACGGATTGTATCAGATTGTGTGCGCAGCCCGGGAGCGGAAGGCGGACATTCTGCTCTTCGGCCACACGCACAACGCCCTGCAGGAATACGACGAAGGGCTCTACATTCTGAACCCCGGCACGCTGCACGGCAGCGAGGGCACGTTCGGGATTGTGGACATCACGCCGGCCGGCATCGTGACGAACGTGCTGCGGGCCTTCTGAGCGGAATACTTTTCCAAAAACTTTGGGCGGCAAATTGACATCTCCTGCTGCCGGTGGTAAGCTAGAAGGGAAAGGATCTCCCCCGGCCGCTGCGCCGCGGGGCGGTTCGATTTCGGAAAAGGAGTGTGGATTGGATGACGGAATATGAGAGATGGCTTGCCCAGCCCCTGGAGGACAAGGAGCTGACGGCCGAGCTGGAATCCATCCGTGGGGATGAGGAAGCCATCAACGACCGGTTTTATCAGGATCTGGCTTTCGGCACGGCAGGCCTGCGCGGCGTGCTCGGCGCCGGAACAAACCGCATGAACATCTATACCGTGCGCAAGGCGACGCAGGGCATCGCCAACTACCTGAACAAGCACGGCTCCGGCGCGAGCGTGGCCATTGCGTACGACAGCCGCATCAACTCGGAGCTTTTCGCGAAGGAGACGGCCGCCGTGTTCGCGGCAAACGGGATTCACGCCCACCTTTACCCCCGCCTGAGCCCGACCCCCACGCTTTCGTTCGCCGTGCGCTACCTCAAGTGCGACGCCGGCGTGTGCATCACGGCCAGCCACAACCCGGCCAAGTACAACGGCTACAAGGCATACGGCAGCGACGGCTGCCAGATCACCTCCGAGATGGCGAACGACGTTTCCGCCGAGATTGCCGCCACCGACATTTTCGACGGCGTGAAGGTGATGCCGTTTGACGCCGGCATGAAGGAGGGCCTGATCTCCTACATTCCCGACCGCGTGATGGACGCCTTCCTGCAGGCCGTGAAAGCGCAGAGCATGATCGACGAGCCCTGCAAGGGGCTGAAGGTTGTGTATACGCCGCTCAACGGCACGGGCCTCATCCCCGTGACGCGCATCCTCGACATGATCGGCGTGGACGACGTGACGGTGGTGCCGGAGCAGGCCCAGCCGGACGGCAACTTCACCACCTGCCCCTTCCCGAACCCGGAGATCCGCGAGGCGCTGCAGAAGGGCCTCGACCTGTGCGAGCAGGTGCACCCGGATCTGCTGCTGGCCACCGACCCGGACGCCGACCGCTGCGGCATTGCCGTGAAGCAGAACGGCGCCTACCGCCTGATGACGGGCAACGAGGTGGGTGTGCTGCTGCTGGACTTCATCGCGCGCCGCCGCACGGAGCGCGGCGACATGCCGAAGGACCCGATCGCCGTGACGACGATTGTGAGCACCGACATGGCCACCCCCGTGGCGGAGCATTACGGCGCCACATGCGTGCGCATCCTGACGGGCTTCAAGTACATCGGCGACCAGATCGCCCTGCTCGAGGAAAAGGGCGAGGAGGACCGCTTCCTGCTCGGCTTTGAGGAGAGCTATGGCTATCTTTCCGGCGGCTATGTGCGCGACAAGGACGCCGTGGACGCGAGCATGCTGATCTGCCAGATGGCGTGGTACTACAAGCAGAAGGGCATGACGCTGGCCGACGCGATGGACGCGCTCTATGAGCAGTACGGCTATTACAAGAATGAGGTCGAGAACTTCGGCTTCGAGGGCGAGGACGGCATGAAGGCCATGGCGAACATCATGGACTCCCTGCGCGCGCAGGCCCCGGCCGAGATCGCCGGCTGGAAGGTGACGGGCTGGAGCGACTACGAGCAGTCCGTGCGCTGCGAGGGCGGAGAGAAATCGGCCATCACGCTGCCGAAGTCGAACGTGCTCGAATACCGGCTGGAAAACGGCGCGAAGATCATCGTGCGCCCCTCCGGCACGGAGCCGAAGATCAAGGTGTATCTCTCCGGCAAGGGCGCGACGCCGCAGGAGAGCGCCGGCGTCATCGACGCGCTGCGCCGCGAGACGAAGCCGCTGCTGGGCATCGCCTGAGCATCTGTTTTCTCTGACATGTGACCGGCGCGGCCGGGCTGTAAAGGCCCCGGCCGCGCCGGTTTCTGCGTCCCCCTGCGCGCGGGAACCGGCCGCGCAAAGGCTGTTTTGACTGAGAACCGCGCGAAAAAAGTCATTTTTTTCACAGGTTTTTAGAATTTGCGCCGGAGGATTGCAAGCGAAGGTAAAGATCGTGTAAAATGAGGATACGACTTTGAAAGGAGTGGTATCGGTGGAGCATATGGACGCTCAGGCGGTATTCCATATGGGCAGGCGCACGGCTGCGCTGGGCCTCATCGTATCGGAGGGCGCGCGCGAGCTGGGAGAAAAGGTCAACGGCCACCTGGTGCGCATGGCAGCCAACAGCCCGGAAGAAAAGGAGACATTCGTGATTGAGAGCGAATGCCCGCGCTTCTCCTCCGGCGACGGCAAGGGCCTAATCCGCGACACGGTGCGCGGCATGGATCTCTACCTGCTTGTGGACGTGGGCAACTACCACTGCACCTACAACATGTTCGGCCACCAGAACCTCATGAGCCCGGACGATCATTTCCAGGATCTCAAGCGGCTCATTCAGGCGGTGGGCGGCAAGGCACACCGCCTCACGGTGATCATGCCCATCCTGTTCGGCGGGCGGCAGCACCGCCGCAATTACCGCGAAAGCCTGGACTGCGCCGTGGCCCTGCAGGAGCTGCAGTCCATGGGCGTTTCCAATGTGATCAGCTTCGACGCGCACGACCCGCGCGTGCAGAATGCCACTCCTCTGATGGGCTTCGACAACGTAATGCCCACCTATCAGGTGCTCAAGGCACTCATCAACCAGGTGCCGGAGCTCAAGCTGGACTGGGACAACTTCATGGTGGTGAGCCCGGACGAGGGCGCCATGAGCCGCAACATGTATTACGCCTCCGTGCTGGGCGTGAACCTGGGCATGTTCTACAAGCGGCGCGATTACTCCCGCGTGGTGAACGGCCGCAACCCCATTGTGGCGCATGAATACCTGGGCGATTCCGTGGAGGGCAAGGATGTGTTCATCGCGGACGACATCATCTCCTCCGGCGAGTCGATGCTCGACATCGGCTATGAGCTGAAAAAGCGCAAGGCGCGCCGCATCTTCTGCTACGCGACCTATCCCATTTTCACCAACGGCCTCGACCGCTTCGACGAGGCGTATGAGCGCGGCGTGATCACCGGCGTGCTGGGCTCCAACCTGACCTACCGCACCGAGGATCTGCGCAGCCGCGAATGGTTCTATGAGGTGGACTGCAGCAAGTACATCGCCTACCTCATCGCGGCGCTGAACCACGACATGTCGATGAGCTCCCTCATCGATCCGCACGAGAAAATCGAAAACCTGCTCATCCAGCACGGCTTCAAGCAGCCGCGCCCTTGAGCGTGAAACGGAAACGGCAGGCTTTACAAGCCCGCCGTTTTGTGTTATGCTAATCGACGACAAAACAGAACGACAACGCCGGGCGTATTCGGGGAAGTCAGGTGAAATGCCTGCGCGGTCCCGCCACCGTGATGGGCCTTCGGGCCATAAGCCGGGTCGCCGAGCCCGGCGGGCGCAGCCTTCACGATGTATGAAGCCCTGCCGCTTTTTCAATCCGTTCCCGCGCGTGCACGCGGGGGCTTTGAAGCTGCGCCGCGTTTTCCTGCCGGAAAACGCGGTTTTTGTTTTGAATTCTTGAAAAAGGATGATTTGCCCATGAAAAAATGGATCGCTCTCCTCACCGCCGGCGCCCTCGCGCTGAGCCTGGCCGCCTGCGGCACACCCGCCGGTTCGGGCACTTCCTCCGCCGCGGCTTCCTCCGAAACCGCGTCCGAGGTTTCCTCCGAGGCCGCGTCCGAAACGGCCTCCGAGGCCGCACCGGCCGAAAAGCCCACGGAGGATCGCTCCGGCGCGCCGATTTCCCTGCCGGACGAGATCGACTCCATCGCCGTGATGGCCCCCTCCATCGCCGAGACGGTGGTGGACCTCGGCTGCGGCGACCTGATCACCGCCATTGACACGCAGACGGAAGCCTATGCGCTCGAGGGCGTGCCGGCCGGCCTGCCCGCCTTCGACATGCAGGCCCCCGACACCGAGGCCCTGGCCGCCCTGGAGCCGGACGTGGTGTTCGTCTCCGGCGTGAGCGTCATTGAGGGCGAAAACATGTTCCAGCCGCTCGTGGACATGGGCGTGTGCATCGTCTCCATCCCCACGAGCAGCAGCATCGCGGCGGTTGAGGAGGACATCACCTTCCTGGCCGCCTGCCTGGACCGCGCCGAGGAAGGCCAGCAGATCGTCTCCGACATGCAGGCCGAGATCGACGCGATTGCCGCCATCGGCGAGACCGTGACGGACAGGAAGACCGTGTACTTTGAGATCTCCGCCGCGCCGTACTGCTACAGCTTCGGCGAGGGCGTGTTCCTCAACGAGATGATCGATCTCATCGGCGCCGAGAACGTGCTGGCCGGCCAGGAAGGCTGGCTGAGCGTGGAGGAGGAGTCCGTCGTCTCCGCGAACCCGGACGTCATCCTCACGAACGTGAACTACATCGAGGACCCGGTGGGCGAGATCCTGGCCCGCCCCGGCTGGGAGGGCGTAACGGCCGTGCAGAACGGCGGCGTCTACACGATTGACAACAAGAATTCCTCCCTGCCGAACGAGAACATCGTACAGGCGCTCAAGGAGATGGCGAAGGCCGTTTACCCGGACCTGTACGAAGGCGTGTGAGGACGCGCACGAAGGCGGGGATCGTCATCCTCGCCGCCGTGCTGTCCCTCCTTGCGGGCGCGGGGATCGGCAGCGTGTTCGTCAGCCCGGCGGACATCTGCCGCGTGCTCGCGAACCGGCTCTTCGGCTCGCCCCTGCCTGAGAACTTTTCCAGCGTGACGCCCGGCCTCGTGCTGAACATCCGCCTGCCGCGCGTGACGCTCTCGTTCGCGGCCGGGGCCGCCGCCGCGATGGGCGGCGTCGTGATGCAGTCCGTGCTCAAGAATCCGCTCGCCAGCCCATACGGCCTGGGCGTGTCCTCCGGCGCGGGGCTCGGCGCGGCGCTCGTGATTGTATCCGGCCTGGGGGCCGGGGCGCTGGGCACGCTGGCGCTGCCGGCCGTGAGCCTCGCCTTCGGCCTGGCCACGGTGGGAGCGGCCATCTTCCTCTCCTCCCGGCTGGACCGCTCGCTCTCGAACAACACGATCATCCTCACGGGCATGGTGCTCAGCCTGTTCACGAACGCGCTCATGAGCACCGTCTCGGCCGCCAACCCGGAATACAGCCAGCGCATCCTGCTGTGGCAGCTCGGCAGCTTTTCCGGCCGCGGGTGGGAGGCCTCGGCCATGGTGGCCGCCGTGGCCGCCGTGTGCCTGGTCGGCTTCCTGCGCCTTTCGCCGGAGCTCGACGCCATGACCTTCGGGGAGGAACAGGCGCGGGCGCTCGGCGTGGAGCTGCGCCGTGTGAAGTGGGTGCTGATCGTGCTGGTGGCCGCGCTCACGGGCACGTCCGTGGCGTTCGCGGGCGTGATCGGCTTCGTGGACCTCATTGCGCCGCACGTGGTGCGCCGCTTTATCGGCGCGCGCCATCGCCTTGTGCTGCCCATGGCGGCGCTGCTGGGCGGCGCGTTCATGACGGTGTGCGATCTGGCCGCGCGCACGCTGGCCTCGCCCTCGGAGATCCCGGTGGGCAGCATCACCGCCCTGATCGGCGCCCCGTTCTTCCTCTACGTCTATTTTTCACATCGCCGGAGGTGAGGAAAACATGCTGCATGTGGAACATCTCACCTGCGGTTACGGGCCGAAGCCGCTGCAGAACCCCGTGGTGAAGGACGTGAGCTTCTCCGTCTCGCCGGGCGAGCGGCTGTGCATCCTGGGGCCGAACGGCTGCGGGAAGACGACGCTGCTGCGCGCCGTGTGCGGCCTGCTCCCCTTTGAGGGGAAGGCGGAAGCCTGCGGGCTGGACGTGCGCACGGCGAAGCGCCGCGAGCTCGCGCAGAAAATGGCGCTCATGAGCCAGTCGGGCCAGGTCTATTTTTCCTACACCGTGTATGAGACGGTGCTCATGGGGCGCTATGCGCACAGCCGCCGCGCCGTGTTTGCGCAGGACGATGCGCGCGGCGCGGCCGTGGCCGAGGAATGCCTGCGGCGCACCGGTTTGTGGGAGGCGCGCGACCGCCCGATCACGGAGCTCTCCGGCGGGCAGCTGCAGCGCGTCTTTCTGGCGCGCACCTTCGCGCAGGAGCCGCAGATCATCCTGCTCGACGAGCCGACGAACCACCTTGATCTGAAATACCAGCTCGCGCTGGCGGACGATCTGCGCGCCTGGGCGGCGGACGGCAGCCGCTGCGTCGTCGGCGTGCTGCACGACGTGAACCTGGCGCTTGACTTTGCCGACACGCTCCTGCTCATGAAGGAGGGGCGCGTGGTGAGCCGCTGTCTCGCGGACGGCTTTTCCACCCGGATGCTCGACGAGATCTACGACGTGGACGTGGCCGCGTACATGCGCCGCGTGCTCGCCCGCTGGCAGGGCTGACCTGCGACGAAAAAAGGAAGGGGATCGAAATGGCTGTTTACAGAAGCCCGTATGAGGCGTATCCGTTTCTGTGCGACGCGGGCGCGGACCTGCGCTGCGACTTTGAGCTGCTCACCGACAAAATCGCGAGCGGCGCCGGCCTGCTCCGCGCCCGGACGGAGCAGGAGGACCTGCGTGCGGAACTGCTGTGGGTGTGCGAGATCGTATATCACCTGAACCCGACGCTGCGCACGCGGCTGACCGTGACGCAGGCGGAATGCGGCCGGCTGCGCGGCGCGGTGGACCGCCTGCAGCGCCAGGCCGGGAGCCGCTGCCACCGCTTTGTGCTGCCGGCCGGCTGTGAGGCCGCCTGCACGGCCCACGTGCTGCGCGTGCAGGCAAAGGAGCTTGTGCGCCTGCTGTACCGCTATGTGCAGCAGGGCCACGAGGTGGAGCCGCTCACGCTCGACGTGGCGAACCTGCTCTCGGGCTATTTTTTCTCGCTCGCCCTCTATCTGAACGAGCTGGCCGGCGTGGATGAAACCGACTTCGTGAGCCGCAATTATTAAAGGAAAAGAGAAAACGCCCGGAGGGCACCTGTGCATGGCGCCCTCCGGGCGTTTTTTGCGCAAAGGCCGCCATAGGGCGGCGCTCCAGCGCTTTCACGGAGGCCTTGTTGGCGGCAAGGCAAATCCCTTTGATTTCCCGTATCCCAAGCCGCTTCATGATGACGGGCAGAAACCGCTTCGGCTGCATCGCCTTGTTTTGGTTAAGCGCGGCCAATATGGTATCCTATTTCATATGTGCCGCCGTCAAAAGGAACGGCCTGTACATAGCCGATGTATGTGCCGTCCTTCAGCAGAACAGGATACACCAGCGGTCCTTCACGCGAGGTGTAGCATCCGATCAGAAATTCCAGTGTTTCCGCGGCTTCCTCTTCGGTTTCAAACACTTCATCCGGAACAAAACGTCGGGTATCCTCATCCAAAGACTGCAGATGAACCGCCTGCGCCATATCTGGTGTAAATCCTATAATGGTCAGCCCCTGTTTATTTCAAGTTTCATTGTCTCCCCTGAAATCCCCTTCTCTGTGAAAATACATTCTTGTCATACCGGATTCACCATGAACCATACAAAGAAAGCTCCAGCCGTATCTCTCATAAAACGAGGTATGGTCCGTGACAAGATAGAGCGTATCTATCCCGTTTTCTTTCATATCCGCGCACACATGATGAAGCAGCGTACCTGCAACACCATACCCGCGGCAGTCTTCTTCCGTATAAACGGCGCAGACGTTGGGCGTCAAATCCTTTCGATCGTGAAAATCATTTTCAATGACTCCCAACCCTCCGATGATTCTGTCGCCCGCCATGGCCAGATACCACTGCGGCACAACACCATCCCCGGAAAGGCAGTCCTCCATACTTTGCAAATACGCATCCAGAGGAATCCCCCATTTTTCGTGAAACCATTGCGCCGCTTTTTCTTTATCTGCCGGTTTGTCTTTTAGTCTGATAATGCTGTAATCCATTTTTCTCATTCCCAATTTTCCAAAATAATGTTTTTAATAGACAAACGGACCGGCGGACGCCTGTGCGCCCGCCGGTCCGTTTGTCTGGGGAAAATGCGGGGAACCCCTTCGCCGTTCAGGTGCGGTTTGCAGGCGGCAGGCCTGCGCCACATCGGGGGAGGAAGCGGTTTCCTGTGAAAAAAGGGAGCTGCACCCTTTCCATTACCCCGCAATCACGGCCTGCTGGGCCTCCTGGGCGAACTGCTTCTGATACAGCTCGCGGTAATAGCCCTTGCGGCGCAGCAGCTCCTCGTGCGTACCCTGCTCCACGATGCGGCCGTCGCGCACCACGAGGATGAGATCGGCCTTGCGGATCGTGGAAAGGCGGTGCGCAATGAGGAACGAGGTGCGGCCGTGCAGCAGCTTCTCCGTGGCCTGCTGGATGAGCTGCTCCGTCTGCGTGTCGATCGAGGAGGTCGCCTCGTCGAGCACGAAGATGCGCGGATCGGCCAGCACGGCGCGCGCAAAGCTGATGAGCTGCTTTTCACCCGTGGAGAGGCGGTCGCCGCCCTCGCCCACGTCGCTCTCGTAGCCGTGCTCGAGCTTCGCGGCCACCTGGTCCGCCGAGACGGCCTTCGCCGCGGCGATCACCTCCTCATCCGTCGCGTCGAGGCGGCCGTAGCGGATGTTCTCCATCACCGTGCCGGAGAAGAGGTGCGGGCTCTGCAGCACGTAGCCGATGCTGCTGTGCAGCCAGAGCTGGCTGCGCTCGCGGTAATCGCGGCCGTCGATGAGCACCTGGCCCTCGGTGGGCTCAAAGAAGCGGCAGGCCAGGTTCACGAGCGTGCTCTTGCCCGCGCCCGTCTCGCCCACGATGGCGATGGTGGAGCCGGCCGGGATCTTCAGGTTGAAGTGGTGCAGCACGTCCTCATTGCCGTCCGGATAGCGGAAGCTCACGTCGCGGAACTCCACGCTGCCGCGGATCGGCTCCCAGTTCTCGCGCTTCGGCTCGAAGGCCGTGCCGTAGCGCTCGATCACCTCCGGCGTGTCGCGGATGAGCGGCTCCTCCTCGAGCAGGCCCATGACGCGCTCAATGTTCGCCTGCAGCGAGAGCAGGTCCGCAATGTTGCGGGCGATCTGCTGGATCGGCTCGAAGATGCCCACGGCGTAGGACGTGAAGGCGGAGAGCGTGCCGATCAGGAGCAGATCCGAGAGCACGAGCGAGCCGCCGCGCGCGAGCACGATGGCCGTGGTGAGCGAGCTGAAGAACATGACGAGCGGGATATAGACGGCCGAGAGGCGCGCGGCGCGCACCGAGGCCGTTTTCATCTCGCCGGAGACGGTCTCGAACTCGCGGCTGTTCTGCTCCTCGATGACGAGCGTCTTCGACGTGCGCGCGCCCATGATGCCCTCGTTGTAGGCGCTTGTGATGCGCGAGTTCATCTTGCGCACGCGGCGGTTCCAGTGCAGGATGCGGTTCTGGAAATACGCCGTGAGCAGCGAGAGGATCGGCACGATGAGCACGACCGCCGCCGCCAGGCCCGGGTTCAGGAAGAACATGGCCACGAACACGCCCAGCACATAGAACAGCGCCCAGAGGATGTCGAACAGGTTCCAGGCGATCATGCCGGCGATGCGGTTCGTGTCGCTCATGATGCGCGAGAGCAGATAGCCCACGGGCGTCACGTTGTAGAACGAGAGCGAGAGCTCCTGCAGATGCACGAAGCAGGCGCGCTTCATGTCGCGGCCGAGCTTCATCTCGATGCGCATGGAGCCGCGCGTGAACAGAATGACGGCCAGCGCCTGCGCCGCGATGACGGCCGCATAGACGAGGCCGAAGGGCACAAGGCCCTCCACCGTGCCGGCCTCAATGAAATTGTCGATGGCATACCGCTGGAACAGCGGCAGCGCGATGTCCACCATGGCGCAGATCAGGTTGAGGATCAGCACCATGAGGATCGTTTTGCGGAACGGACGCACGAAGGGAAGCAGCTTCTTCCAGGACGCCCATTCGAACGATTTTGTATATTCCTGTTCGTCGTGCCCCATTACACACGCCCCCTTTCTTCCGTCTGCGCGCCGCCGGGATCTTTCCCGCCCTCCGCGAGGAGATCGCGGTCCGCGCTGCTCATCTGGATGTCGTAAATGCGGCGGTAGATCCCGTTTTTCGCGAGCAGCTCGCTGTGGGTGCCCATCTCGGCCACGCAGCCGCCGTCGAGCACGAGGATGCAGTCGGCTTGCATGAGCGTCGTCACGCGGTGGGAGATGAGGATCACCGTGGCGCTGCCCTTCGCCTTGTGCAGGGAGGCACGGATCTCGGCGTCCGTCTCCGCGTCCACGGCGGAGAGCGAATCGTCGAAGATCAGGATAGGCGCGTCCTGCATGAGCGTGCGGGCAATGGCCACGCGCTGCTTCTGCCCGCCGGAGAGCGTGACGCCGCGCTCGCCCACGATGGTGTCATAGCCCTCGCTGAACTCGAGGATGGCCTCGTCCACGTGGGCCGTGCCGGCCTGGGCGCGGATCTCCTCGAGCGAAGCGCCGGGCCGCACGGCCGCGATATTCTCGCGGATGGTGCGCGAAAACAGGAACGGCTCCTGCAGCACCATGCCGATGTTGCGCCGCAGATAGGGCCGGCTGATGCGCGCGATGTCCACGCCGCCGATCGTGATGGTGCCGCAGTCGTGCGGGAGATCGTAGAGCCGGTCGATGAGATGCATCATCGTGGACTTGCCGCTGCCCGTGCCGCCCAGGATGGCGAACGTCTTCCCGGCGGGGATGGTGAAGCTGATGTCGCGCAGGACGGGCTGGCCCTCATAGGCGAACGACACGTGATGGAACGCGATGTCGCGGTCCATCGGCGGGGTGAGGGCGCCGGGGAGATCCTCCTCCGGCTCGGAGCGCAGGATGTAGGACACGCGCTCGATCGATACGCCGGCCTTGCTCATCTCCGAGAGGATGCGGCCCAGGCCGCGCACCGGCCACACGAGCGACTGGTTGTAGGACACAAAGGCCAGGAACTCGCCCAGCGTGATGGAGCCGTTCACGGCCTCGGCCACACCGCAGCAGATCACGGTGAGGATCTGCAGGCCGGTGATGAGATCGCCCACACCCCAGTAGGCGCTGAGCATCTGCCCCAAGCGGATCCACAGAGAGGCGAACCGCTCGTTTTTCTTGTCGAACCGCTCCACCTCGTACGCCTCGCGGCCGAAGGCGCGCACCACGCGCACGCCGGTGAGGTTTTCCTGCACGGCCGCGGAGAGATCGCCCTCGGCCTCGTCCGCCGTGCGGAAGCGCGCCGCAATCTTCGAATAGAAGAAGCCGGAATAGAGCAGGATCACCGGCAAAAAGCAGCACGCGATCAGCGTAATCCGCCAGTTCATGGAAAACATAATGAAGAGCGAAAACGCCACCAGGAACACGGTGCGGAACACCTCGAGCAGCTGGTTCGCCACAAAGTTGCGCACCACCTCCACGTCCGAGGTGCAGCGCTGGATGATCTCACCCGTGCTGTGCTGCACGTGCCACGCGTAGGGCAGCCGCTGGATGTGGCGGTAGAGCGCGTCGCGCAGCGATTTCACAAAGCTTTCGGACCCCTTCGCCGTCTGCATGCGGCTCATGTAGGTGCTCAGGCCGGAACAGGCCGACACCAGGAGCAGCGCGCCCGCCGCAAACAGCAGCAGCGTGATCGGGCTGCCCGCCGCCTGCGGGAAGGCCGCGAGCGCCGCCTGCACCGGCGCGGGAAACGGCTCCCCGCCCAGGATGCAGTCCACGGCCGTGCGCACCACCTGCGGCGTGAGCGAGCTGAACACCGTGTTCAGCATGGAAAACAGGAGCGCCAGCGCGAAAATCCACACGTGCGGCTTCAGGAAGCGCCACACAAGCGCAAAGTGCTCCTTTCTGGTCTGCTGCAAAAGAACCCCTCCTTTTTTCCTCCTTGCCCGCGGGCGGCGCTGCCGCCCGGTTTCACAACACAAAAAAAGCGCCGCCGGCCGGGCCGGAGGCGCTGAAGCAGGCAAAACAGAGCCTTTGTCACATCAGACAAAAGCGGTTTGCAGGCAGGCGAATCCCCGTGGCCGGAACCCAAAAGAGCAGATCTCTCTCCTTGCACGTATACACCAGATTGATCATTTCGCCCGCCTCCTTTCTGTCTCAGTTTTTTTGTGATGGGCCGCCGGGGGCAAAACCGGCAGCGAACAAAGACAGTATACCGTTCCCGGCCCGCGATGTCAAGCAATTGTTGCAAATTTTCCCGCATGCCGCTATAATGGAGAAAACAACGACGGATGCGCGCCGCGCGAGGCGCGCGCCCCTGACTGCGGCGCGGGGGATCTGCACCGTCCTGCCAAGATTCGAAAGGAGTTGTCCCCCATGACCTGGATCGACCGCCTGGAGCGCAGAGCAAGGCGGCTGGCTGTGCCGAACCTGATGTTTTTCATCTCCGGCGGCATGCTGCTTGTGTATCTTCTCTCGCTTCTTTTCCCGCACCTGACGGGGCTCCTCAGCCTCGACCGCGCCGCGCTCTTCCGCGGGCAGGTGTGGCGGCTGCTCACCTTCCTGTTCGTGCCGCCCACCACCTCCCCCCTGTGGATCCTCTTCCAGCTCTATTTCAACTGTTTGCTCGGCCGCGGGCTGGAGCAGCAGTGGGGCGTGTTCCGCTTCAACCTCTACTATCTGTGCGGCATGGTGGGCGCCATCCTGGCCGCGCTGCTCACCGGCTACGGCACGAACAACTACCTGAACCTCTCGCTGTTCTTCGCCTTCGCCGCCTTTTACCCGGACTACAAGCTGCTGATCTTCTTCATCCTTCCCGTGAAGATCAAGTACCTCGCCATCCTCGACGGCGTGCTCTATCTGCTGGGCTTCGTGTTCGGCACGTGGGCCTCGCGGGCGGCCATCCTGCTCTCGCTCGTGAACGTCGTGATCTTCTTCGGCGGCAGCGGCCTTGCCCGCCTGAAAACGCAGATGGGCTACTGGAAAACAAGGCGCAATTTCCGCAAATACATGAAATAGGCCGCCCATGCGGCATCCCCTCCGGCCCCGCCGCCCCTCTGCGGACGGCGGGGCTTTTCTGCGCTTTTCAAAAATTTTTTTTGGAAAAAGTTTCCTCTCCCCAATGCCGGAAGGCCCTCTGTGGAAAACCTTTGCAGGTGGGGCGCGGCCTTTTCCCGCTTTTCCACCGGTTTTCAACATCTAGTTGTTCCGGCGGGGTCTAATTGACACAGACAACTAGATGTAGTACAATCAAATACAGTTCGCGAATGAGAACCACAAGGGCGCGAAGCGAATTTCCGGCCGCGCGGCGGCGAAAGGGAGAACAGAATGACAGGAATGCCAACGAAAATCCGCAAGCGGAACGGCGTGATCGTCCCGTTTGATCCGGAAAAGATAGAGAACGCGATCCGCAAGGCCAACGAGGCCGTGTGCGCCGCTCCCGGCGGCGGCGCGGAGCGGATGGAGGCCGGGAGGCTCCGCTCGCTCACCTCGCAGATCGCGGCTTCCGTGAACGGGAAGGAGATCCCCACCGTGGAGCAGGTGCAGGACCGCGTGGAGGAACAGCTCATCGCGGCGGGCTACGCCAAGACGGCGAAGGCCTACATCCTGTACCGCGCGGAGCACGCGAAGATCCGCCAGGCACAGTCCGACCTCATGGACATCTACAAGGAGCTGACCTTCCGCGACGCGAAGGACGCCGACATCAAGCGTGAGAATGCGAACATCGACGCCGACACCGCCATGGGCACAATGCTCAAATACGGCTCGGAGGGCAGCAAATACTTCATCAACAACTACGTCCTGCCGAAGGACGTGGCGGCCGCCCACATCAACGGCGACATCCACATCCACGACGAGGACTTCTACATGCTCACGGAAACGTGCTGCCAGATCGACCTGCTGCGCCTTTTCCACGGCGGCTTCTGCACGGGCCACGGCTTCCTGCGCGAGCCGAAGGACATCCGCAGCTATGCGGCGCTCGCGTGCATCGCGATCCAGGCCAACCAGAACGAGATGCACGGCGGCCAGAGCGTGCCGAACTTCGACTACGCCATGGCGGAGGGCGTGCGCAAGACGTTCCGCAAGTCGTATTACAAGGCGCTGGCCCAGTATTTTGAGGTCACGCACGGCATGGCCCGCGAGGACGCCCGCCTGCTGGCGGAGGCCGTGAAGCGGAGCGTGCCGGAGGAGCCGGTGATGGAGCACGGCGAATCGCTGGGCGAGGCGCTCGCCCGCTGGCTGCCGGCCCACCAGGCGGAGAACGGCTTTGAGCCGATCCCGGAGCAGGACGCGCGCCGCGCCCACGACTACGCGATGCGCACCGCCTGGTCCGACACGAACGACGCGACGTACCAGGCCATGGAGGCGCTCATCCACAACCTGAACACGATGAACTCGCGCGCGGGCGCGCAGGTGCCGTTCTCCTCGATCAACTACGGCACGGACACCTCCCCCGAGGCGCGCATGGCCATCCGCAACCTGCTGCTGGCCACGGACGCCGGCCTGGGCGACGGCGAGACGCCGATCTTCCCGGTGCAGATCTTCAAGGTCAAGGAGGGTGTGAATTTCAACCCCGGCGACCCGAACTACGATCTGTTCCGCCTCGCGATCAAGACGTCCGCCAAGCGGCTGTTCCCGAACTTCAGCTTCCTGGACGCGCCGTTCAACCTGCAGTACTATAAGCCGGGCGACTACAACACCGAGGTGGCGTACATGGGATGCCGCACGCGCGTGATGGGCAACGTCTATGACCCGGATCGTGAGGTGACGTGCGGCCGCGGCAACCTGAGCTTCACGAGCATCAACCTGCCGCGCATCGCCATCGAGGCGAAGGGCGATCTGAACGCGTTCTTCCGCATGCTGGACGACCGCATGGATCTGGTGGTGCGCCAGCTGCTGCACCGCTTCCAGATCCAGTGCGGCAAAAAGGTCTACAACTACCCCTTCCTGATGGGGCAGGGCGTGTGGATCGACTCCGACAAGCTCGGCCCGGACGAGAGCGTGGAGGAAGTGCTGCGCCACGGCACGCTGAGCGTGGGCTTCATCGGCCTGGCGGAGACGCTCAAGGCCCTCACGGGCAAGCACCACGGCGAGAGCGAGGAGAGCCAGAAGCTGGGGCTGAAGATCATCGGCCACATGAGAGACCGCATGGACGAGGAGAGCCGCAAACGCCGCCTGAACTTCACGCTGCTGGCCACGCCGGCGGAGGGCCTTTCCGGCCGCTTCCTGCGCATGGACCAGAAAAAATACGGCAAGCTGCCCGGCATCACGGACCGCGATTACTACACGAACTCGTTCCACGTGCCGGTGTATTACCCGATCAGCGCGTTCAAAAAGATCGAGCTGGAGGCGCCCTATCACGCGCTGACGAACGCCGGGCACATCAGCTATGTGGAGCTCGACGGCGACGTGTGCCGCAACCTGGACGCGTTTGAGAGCGTGGTGCGCTGGATGAAGCGGTGCGGCGTGGGCTACGGCAGCGTGAACCATCCCGTGGACCGCGACCCCGTGTGCGGCTACACCGGCGTGATCGGCGACGTGTGCCCGCGCTGCGGCCGCCGCGAGGGCGAGGGCGTGAGCGTGGAAAAGCTGCGCGAGCTGCGCAAGAAATTCCCCTCCATGCCGCAGTTTGTCGGCCTGGAATGACGCATATCCCGGGGCGCGCCGGCGCGGCGTTCCCCGTTCAGGCTTAGCCTGATTGTTTCCAACCAAATCTTAAAACTATCACGCAAACCATACACACAACACGAGAGGAGAACGGAAGTATGACACAGAAGACACAGGCGGTCAGCAGCACGAACATGGTGGGCGAGGGCGTGGGATTCGAGAGAATCCGCCGCATCACCGGGTATCTTGTGGGCACGCTGGACCGCTTCAACAACGCGAAGCGCGCGGAAGAGCATGACCGCGTGAAACACGGCCTCTGAGCGGAGGCGCGCGATGCAGGACGCAGAGACCGCGCGGGAACAGCTTCCCGCGCACACGCTGCGCGTTGCCGGGGTTGTGGACGACTCGATCGTCGACGGCCCCGGCCTTCGCTTCTCCGTGTTTGTGCAGGGCTGCCCGCACCACTGCCCGGGCTGCCACAACCCGCAGACGCATCCGTTTGAGGGCGGCACGCTCATGACCGTGGAGGAGCTGCTCGGCCGGTTCACGGGAAACCCGCTGCTGCGCGGCGTGACGTTTTCCGGCGGGGAGCCCTTCTGCCAGCCGGGCCCGCTGGCGGAGCTGGGCCGCCTCGTGCATGAGGCGGGCGGCGACGTCTACTGCTACACGGGCTACACGTATGAGCAGCTGCTGCAGAACCCGGACCCGGACGTGCAGGCGCTGCTCGGCGAGACGGACGTGCTCGTGGACGGCCCGTTCCTGCTCGAGCAGCGGGATTTGACGCTCACCTTCCGCGGCAGCGCCAACCAGCGGCTGATCGACGTGAAGGAATCGCAGCGCCAGGGCCGCGCGGTGGAACTCCGGCTTGACGATTGAGCCGGGCCGCTCTGCGCGGCCGGGCGGGCGGACAAGCCGCGCTCGTAAGGAATCCCATGTGGTGGAACTCCGGCTTGACGATTGAGCCGGGCTGCGCGGCCGGGCGGGCGGACGAGCCGCGCCCGTAAGGAATCCCATGTGGTGGAACTCCGGCTTGACGATTGAGCCGGGCCGCTCTGCGCGGCCGGGCAGGCGGACGAGCCGCGCCTGTTCGGACAAGCAAAAAGGGGCCGCTCCCTCGCGGGAGCGGCCCCTTTTTTATGCCCGGCAGCCGGGCTTTCGTTCTGTGAAACTGTTACTGGATGGCGATGGCCGTCTTTTCAGGCAGGCGCTTCGGCGCTTCCTTCGGCACGGTGAGCTTCAGGATGCCGTCCTCAAACGCGGCGGTGACGTCATTCGGCTGGAGCTTGTCGCCCACATAGAAGCTGCGGCTGCACTCGCCGGTGAAGCGTTCGCGGCGGAGGTAATTGCCCTCCTCCTTCTTCTCGCCGTCCTTCTCCGCGCTCTTGGCGGCGGAGACGGTCAGATAGCCATTTTCCAGCGTGATGTTGACTTCGTCCTTCTTGAAGCCCGGCAGGTCGATGTCCAGCTCATAGCGGTCGCCCTTTTCGCGGATATCCGTCTTCATCACACGGGCCGCACGCTTGCCGTACAGAGCACGGGAAGCCGGCAGAACCGGGGCAAAGAACGCATCGTCAAAGAAGTCATCAAACAAATTTTCATCAAAAATACGAGGCAGCATAAGTCATTCCTCCATTCACTTGCAACTGGATCTCGTGAGGGTGGTAAGCTCCGCGAGCGTTGCTGCCTGCCCGGCTTGGCCGGGCATTTTTGTTATTGTCTTTCTTTCGTACCCCTCTTTCAAGGTACATCTATAGTATAGCACGTTTTTTAGCACTGTCAATAGGTAAGTGCTAATTTTTTGAAATTTTTTCAAAAAATTTTTTTCGCGGTTCGCCGCACGAAAAAAAGGCGGCAAGCCCGGCCCGGAACGGGCGCGGAACCGCCGCCGCAGCATGCGGAAAGCGAAGATCAGGCGGAGGGCTCGGCGGACGCGCCGTCCTGTGCCGACTGCGAACCGTCCGCCCGGGAATCGGCGGGCTGGGACTCCGCAGGCTGGGACTCCGCCGCCTGCGAGGAAGCGGCAGCCTGCTGCGCGGGCGTGGCCGTCATGCCGCCCGGCTGATGCACGAAAAAACGGCGGCGATCCCGGCCCGAAACGGGCGCGGAACCGCTGCCGCGGAATGCGGAAAACGGGGAGTCAGGCGGAGGGTTCGGCGGATGCGCCGTCCTGCGCGGGCTGAGAACCGTCCGCCTGGGAATCGGCGGCCTGGGATTCCGCAGGCTGGGACTCCGCCGCCTGCGAGGAGGCGGCAGCCTGCTGCGCGGGCGTGGCCGTCATGCCGCCCGGCTGCTCGGAGACGGCCGCCCCCTGCTGCACGAGCGCCGTCACGGCTGCCTGCACCTGCGCGTCGTCCTGCGGCTCGAGCCGGCGGCGCAGGAGCAAAGCCGCCTGGTCCTCGTCCAGCGATTTCTCCACGTCCGGCGTCACGCCGGAACCGGTGATCTCGCCGCCGCCGATGCGCAGGTATTCCGCGATCGGCAGCATCATGGCGGAGCCGTCGGAAAGCGGGATGATCTCAAGCTTTTCGCCGCTTCCGGCCGTCTGCTCACCCACGACGAGGCCCTTGCCGTAATCCTGCACATCCGCCGCAAAGAGCTCGGCCGCGCCGTAGGTGGAGCCGTTCACGAGCACGCTCACCGGCACGCCGATCTCGTTGGCGGAGCTCGTGTATTCCACCGTCTCCGTGCCGGAGCTGTCGCGGCTCGTGACGGTGCTGCCCGCCGGGACGAGCATGTCGAGCGACTCGGCCATGGCCTGCATATCGCCGCCGGAATTGTTGCGCAGGTCAATCACGAGGCCCACGACGCCCTGCCTGAGCAGGGAGGAGAGCGCTTCGCTGAACGCGCTGCTGCCGTCCTCGCGGAACTGCGACACTGCCAGATAGCCCACGTTGCCGTTGATGACGGCGGAGGTCACACTGCGCTGCACATACTCCGCGCGCGTCACGGTGAACGAGAGCGTCTCCGCCTGGCCGCCCTCCCCGGCCGCAGGCCGCAGCACGGAGAGCTCCACCGTGGTGCCGGCCGTGCCGTCGAGCTTGTTCACGGCCTCGCCGTACGTGAGGCGGATAACCTCCCGGCCGTCGATGGCCAGCACGACATCGCCGGCCTGCAGGCCGGCCTTCTCCGCCGCGGAACCGGGCAGGACATCCACGATCTCCATATTGCCGTCCTCGTCCTGCACGGTGCTCACGCCCACGCCCACGTTCCGGCCCGTGAGGCCGGCGCGGTATTCCTGATAGCGCGCGGCGGAGTAGTATTTTGCGCCGGAATCGCCGAGGCCCGCCACGTAGCCGGCGCAGATGGCGTCGGTGAGCGCCTGCTCGTCGATCTCGCCCACATAATCCTGGCGCGCCTTCTGGTCAATTTCGCTGAGCTTGGCATACATGGCCTGGCGCTCGTTCACGTCCGCCACCTTGCTGTTGAAGCTGTTCATGGCGTACACATATGTGAGGGACACCGTGACGGCCGCTGCAGCCGCTGCCATGGCCAGCCCCGCGCCGAGTGATATTTTCTTGCTCAAACCGTCTTCATCTCCTTGGACCGCACCGCGCGGACATGGTTACGAGAAATAGTTCATCGGATTCTGGCGCACACCGTTCAGGATCACCTCAAAGTGCAGGTGCGCGCCGAAGGAATCCCCCGTGTTGCCCACATAGGCGATCGTCTGGCCCTTTGTGACCGTCTGGCCGTAGCTCACGGCCAGGCTGCTGGCGTGGGCGTAGCGCGTCACGTAGCCGCCGCCGTGGTCGATATAGACGCAGTTGCCGTAAGAGTTGTCCCACCCGGCGCGGATCACGCGGCCGGAATCGGCGGCCACGATGGGCGCACCGTAGATGCTGCGCCCGCCCGTGCTGGCGATGTCCGTGCCGTGGTGGTAGCCGCCGTACGTCCACTCGTTGAACTGCGTCGTGATGCGCGTGAAGCCGGGGCACGGCCACGTGAAGCTGCCGGTGCTCACATAGCCGCCGCTGCCCGTGCTGCCGCCGCCGGACGAACCGCCGTTCTGCTGCGCCTGCTGCTGGGCGTAGTAATCGGCCAGCCAGTCATCCACAGCCTTGTCGGCAGCCGCCTTGCGGGCGGCAATCTTCTCCTGCTCCTGCTGCACGCTGGCCACGCTCGCGGTGAGCTCGCGCAGGACGCGGTCGGCCTCCGCCTGCACGGCGGCCAGATCCGTGCGGCGGCTGTCCAGCTCGGTGCGCGCCGCGGAGACCTGCTCCTTCTCGCTCTCGATCTCCGCCTTCTCCGCGGCGATCGATTCCATGTCGGCGGCAAGCTGCTGGATCATCTTCGTGTCGTGCTCCGTGATCATGTTGAGCAGCTCCACCTTCTGGGCCATGTCGATCACGCTCTCGGACTGCAGGATGATCTCGAGCGTGCTCGCGTCGCCCAGCATATAGATGGCGCACAGCCGCTCCTTGAGCGTCTCGACGTCGCTGTCGATGTTGCGCTGTTTTTCGGCGATGGCGTCGTCCTTTTCCGAGATGGAAGCGTCCAGCTCGCCGATCTGCGCGTTGAGCGCGTCAATCTGGCTCTGCAGGTTCTGCACCTGCGCGTCGAGCGCATCCTTATATTCCTGCTGCTTCGACTGATCCGCCTTGAGGGCATCCAGCTTCTGCTGGTTTTCCTCCTGCTCCTGCTCGAGCTGCGACTGCTGCTGCTTGAGCTCGTCCAGCGTGGCCGCGAACGTCTGCGGCGCGCACGCGAGCACGGCCGCCAGCGCGAGCGCAAGCACGCGCATCCTCCGGTGTTTCATGGACTTTTCCCCCTTGTCAGAAGGGCGGCGGCGCGATGCCCGCCGGGGGACCGCGCCGCCGCCGTTTTCTCAATCAGCCAAACCAGTTCCAGGGATTCTGGCGCGTGCCGTTCACGCGCACTTCAAAGTGCAGGTGCGGGCCGGTGGAATTGCCGGTGCTGCCCACATAGGCGATGACCTGCCCCTTTGTGACGGTCTGCCCCGCGCTTACGGCCAGGCTGCTGGCGTGGGCGTACAGCGTGGAGTACCCGCCGCCGTGGTCGATCATCACATAGTTGCCGTAGCTGTAATGGTAAGTGGCGGTGACCACGCGGCCGGAATCGGCGGCCACGATGCGCTGGCCGTAGATGTTGCGCCCGCCGCCGGAAATGTCGATGGCGCGGTGGCCGCTGCTGTAGTTGCAGCTGATGTTCGTGAAGCCGGGGATCGGCCAGGTGAAGTTGCCGGTGCTCACATAGCCGCCGCTGCCGGCATTGCTGCTGCCGCTGCTGCCGGAGGAACCGGAGGAGCCGCTGTTTTGCTGGGCCGCCTGCTGCGCATAGTAATCCTTCCACCACTGGTCAATCTCGGCGGAGGCTTCCTCCTTCTCGCGGGCAATGCGGTCCTGCTCCTCCTGCACGCTGGCCACGCTCGCGGTGAGCTCGCTCAGCACGCGTTCCGCCTCCGCCTGCACCTCGGCCAGCTCGCTGCCCTTCTGCTCGAGCTCTGTGCGCGCCGCGGAGACCTGCTGCTTCTCGCTCTCGATCTCCGCCTTCTCCGCGGCGATCGATTCCATGTCGGCGGCAAGCTGCTGGATCATCTTCGTGTCGTGCTCCGTGATCATGTTGAGCAGCTCCACCTTCTGGGCCATGTCGATCACGCTCTCGGACTGCAGGATGATCTCGAGCGTGCTCGCGTCGCCCAGCATGTAAATGGCGCACAGCCGCTCCTTGAGCGTCTCGATGTCGCTGTCGATGCTGCGCTGCTTTTCGGCGATGGCGTCGTCCTTTTCCGAGATGGAAGCGTCCAGCCCGCTGATCTGCGTGTTGAGCGCGTCAATCTGGCTCTGCAGGTTCTGCATCTGCGCGTCGAGCGCGTCTTTGTACTCCTGCTGCTTCGACTGATCCGCCTTGAGGGCGTCCAGCTTCTGCCGGTTTTCCTCCTCCTGCTGCTCCAGCTCCTTCTGCTGCTGCTGCAGCTCGGAGAGCGTTTCGGCCACGGCAGGCATGGCGGCGCCCTGCGCCACGCAGAAAGCAAGGCCGAGCGCCAGGGCCGCTTTGGCCGCCCGGCGCCAAATCGAACGTCTTTTTCTCACAAAGGACACGCTCCTTTCCAAATCCGGATGGCGGCCGTCCCCCACAGCCGCGCCTTTTTCGCCGCGCGCACCCCTTTCCAGCGTGCGCAGAAACGGCTGCCGTTATGCGTCGAGATTCAGCTTCGAGCCCACGTCGCTGCGCAGATAGCGGCCGATGGAGATGAGGCCGCCGAGCGCGCCGAACGCCGTGCCGGCCAGCAGGAAGATGAGGATGATCCGCCCGCGGTACGGCTCAATCGCAATCGGCGTGAAGAAGCTGATGAACGAAAGCGAGGAAATCACGCTGTTGTAGGCCAGAATCAGGATGAGGCTCGCCACCGCACCGGAGATGAGGCCGATCAGCACGCCCTCCACAAGGAACGGCACGCGCACAAACCAGTTCGTGGCGCCCACCGATTTCATGATGCTGATCTCCAGCCGGCGCGAGAAGAGCGCGACGCGGATCGTGTTCGCAATGATGAACAGCGACACCACGCCCAGCAGCAGGATGATCCAGAAGCACACGTTCGTGACCATGTCGTCCAGCTCCGTGAGCTGGTCGGCGATCTCGGAATAGTCGATGATCCGCTCCACGCCGTCGATCGCGCTGATCTGGGCGGCAGTGTCGTCATACTGCTCGAGATCCGCCAGGGAAATGCGGTAGGAATCCGGCAGGAAATTGTCGTCGCCCATGAGGCCCTCGAGCACCGTGCCGTTGTCGCCCAGCATCTCCAGCATCTCCTCCACCGCCTGGTCCTTCGGCACAAGCTCGCAGGTGGCGACGTTGTCGATGTTCTTGATCTCCTCGCCCACCTGCACGGCGCGCAGCGTGGGCAGGCCCGGCGTGCAGTAGACGGTGACGGAGTTGTTGCCCTCCACGCTCTGCATGGCGGTATCGATGTTCATGGAAAACAGCACCGCCGCGCCCGTGAGCAGCAGGCACGAGATCAGCACGCCCACGGAGGCGAAGCTCATCGTGCGGTTTGTCCAGATGTTTTTCGCGCCCTCCTTGAGGAGGTATCCAAGGCTGCTCAGCTTCATTCCGCCATCTCCACCTTTCCCGTGTCGGCCACAATTCTGCCGTCATGGATCTCCACGATGCGGCGGTGGAAATGCTTCACGAGGCTGTGCTCGTGCGTCACCATGATGACCGTGGTGCCGTGGCGGTTGATCTCGCTGAGCAGATCGACGATCTCAAACGAGAGCGCCGGGTCCACGTTGCCGGTGGGCTCGTCCGCGATGATGAGCTTCGGGTTGTTCACGAGCGCACGCGCCAGGCCGACGCGCTGCTGCTCGCCGCCGGAAAGCTCCGCGGGCTTGCACTGGGCCTTATCCTGCAGATCCACAAGGCTCAGGAAATACGGCACGCGGCGGCGGATCTCCTTGCTGGAAGCCCCCACCACGTGCATGGCGAAGGCCACGTTCTCATAGACCGACATGTTGCCGATCAGCCGGAAATCCTGGAACACGATGCCCATCATGCGCCGCAGATACGGGATCTGCCGCCGCTTGAGCTCCGTGACCACCGTGTCGCCGATGATGATGGTGCCCTCGCTGGGCCGCTCCTCGCACATGATGAGCTTGAGGAACGTGCTCTTTCCTGCGCCGGAGGAACCGACGATGAAAACGAACTCGCCCTTATCTATGTTCAGGTTCACATGGTTGAGCGCATGTGTGCCGTTCGGATACATTTTGCTGACATTCTGAAATGTTATCATGGGAAACCTCCTCCGTGCCGCCGCACCTTCCGCCGCGGGCGGGAACGCAAAAACAGCCGAAAAAAAGCGCGCCGCCTTTTTCCGGATCGTTTCCATAATACCAAGGGGCGGCGCGCTTTTTATTCTTTTTTAGAATAAATTTGTAATTATTTTGTAACCACCCTCGCGTTTCCCGCACCAAGGCAGGCCCTTAGAACTTCACAGGGTTGGCCGTGAGGTATTTCTTGACCATGAGGGCCACCTTGAACACGATGGCGTCCTCAAACTCGCGCAGGTCGAGGCCCGTGATCTTCTTGATCTTTTCGAGGCGGTAGACAAGCGTGTTGCGGTGCACGAAGAGCTTGCGGCTCGTTTCGGAGACGTTGAGGTTGTTCTCGAAGAAGCGCTGGATGGTGAACAGCGTTTCGTGGTCGAGCGACTCGATGGAACCGCGCTTGAAGACTTCCTTCAGGAACATCTCGCACAGCGTGGTGGGAAGCTGATAGATGAGGCGGGCGATGCCGAGGTTGTCGTAGCTGACGATCGTCTTTTCGGTGTCGAACACCTTGCCGACCTCCAGCGCCGTCTGCGCTTCCTTGAAGGAGCGCGCCAGATCCTTGATGCCCGTGACGGTGGTACCGATGCCCACGACGCAGTGGGTGTAGAACTCGCTCGAGAGCGTGTCCACAATGGAGCCGGCCAGCTTATCGAGGTCGCGCGGCTCAATCCCGCCGCGGATCTCCTTGACGAGGGCGATGTCGGTTTCGTTGATGTTGATCACGAAATCCTTCGTCTTGTCCGGGAAGAGGTTCTGGATCACGTCATAGGCGGAGACGTCCGTCTTGTTCGTGATTTTGATGAGCATGCACACGCGGCTCACATCGGAATTGAAGCGGAGCTCGCGGGCCTTGAGGTAAATATCGCCCGGAAGGATGTTGTCGAGGATCACGTTCTTGATGAAGTTGCCGCGATCGTACTTCTCGTCGTAATACTGCTTGATGCTGTTGAGCGACACGGCAAGCAGGGAAGCATAGCGCCCCGCCTCCGGATCGTTGCCGGAGACGAACACGGCGTATTCCGGCCGCGGATGCGTGCCGAACGAGCGATAGGTGTAGCCGTTGAGCACAAAGGTGCTGGGAGTCGCCATAACCTCAGCCGTAATGTTGTCGTTGACCTCGCCGATGCGCCCAAGCTCGCTGCACGCGATGATGACAGACGTCTCGTCAACCACGCCGATTGTGCGGTCAATGGCGTCGCGCATCTGATGGATCACGCCCTGGAACAATCTGTTTGACATGAATCTCCCTCACTTTGTCATTGAGATGAGGCAGCGCCGGCCGGGAAAACGGCGCGCCGCCGCCGAAGGCAACAGCCGGAACAGACCGCCCGATGGCGCTCGTTGCCTTGCGGGTATGATGGTATTCTATCTATTATTCTACACAAAACAGAAATGGTTTTCAACACTTTCGCGCAAGAAAAATGAAAAAATGAAGTGCGGGGCCTGAAAAAGCAGGAAAACTATAGCACCGGGCAAAAAGAAAGCCGCGCCCTGCGGCGCGGCTTTCCCACATACCTTGTATAACGCTTCGATCTTAGTTGAGGATCGTCTTTTCCGTTTCCTTGTCGAACAGATGCATCTTCTTGAGGTTGAAGGCAATCTTGATCTTGTCGCCGGCCTTGGCGGTGGAGGTGGGCTCCACGCGGGCGGTGATGGCGTTGCCCTCGCAGTTGAGGTACAGATACGTCTCGGCGCCCATCAGCTCGGTGACTTCCACGTCGGCTTCCACGATGCCTTCGGTGGCCTTCGCGAGGAAGTCGGGCTCGTCGTGCACGTCCTCAGGACGGATGCCGAAGACAACTTCCTTGCCCACATAAGCGCTCAGATCGACGTCCTTGCACTTGTCGGCCGGAATCTTGATGGAGTACTGGCCGAAGCTCATCGCGTAATCGGAGCCGCTCTTGGAAATGGTGGCGTTGATGAAGTTCATTTGCGGAGAGCCCATGAACCCGGCCACGAAGATGTTGCAGGGATAATCATAGAGGTTCTGCGGGGTGTCAACCTGCTGGATGAAGCCGTCCTTCATAACCACGATGCGGTCGCCCATCGTCATAGCTTCCGTCTGGTCATGGGTAACGTAAATGAAGGTGGTGCCGAGTCTCTTGTGCAGCTTGGAGATCTCCGTCCTCATCTGGGCACGCAGCTTGGCGTCCAGGTTGGAAAGAGGTTCGTCAAGCAGGAAGACCTTCGGGTTACGCACGATAGCGCGGCCCAGGGCAACACGCTGTCTCTGGCCGCCGGAAAGAGCCTTCGGCTTTCTGTCGAGCAGGTGGGAAATATCGAGAGTGCGGGCGGCCTCTTCCACGCGGCGCTTGATCTCGTCCTTCGGGGTCTTGCGCAGCTTCAGGCCGAACGCCATGTTGTCAAACACGGTCATATGCGGATACAGGGCGTAGTTCTGGAACACCATCGCGATATCGCGATCCTTCGGGGCTATGTCGTTGGCAAGGGTGTCGCCGATGTACAGCTCGCCCTTGCTGATCTCTTCCAGACCGGCGATCATTCTCAGCGTGGTGGACTTGCCGCAACCGGAAGGACCAACCAGAATGATGAATTCCTTATCGGCAATCTCAAGGTTGAAGTCCGTAACCGCAGTTACACCGCCGTCGTAAATTTTGTAAATGTTTTTTAACGATAGGCTTGCCATAATAATCCTCCTGAATCAAAGCGTTATGGGAAGCAGCCCCCTGCGGACCACTTTAGACTGGTATTATCATACCAGAATTGAAACTTTCGGAACAAGTCTGTTTTTACCCAAAGTTTCCGGGCAAACCTTGTGAGAATCTGATAAATGCCAAATTTGGTTTCGAAAATTCAGTTAAATTTGCAAGCGAAAGGCGGAATCAAAAATCAGGGCGATCTCCTCCGGTGTGAGGAGCCTGGCCTCTCCCGGCGCGAGCGCCGGATCGAGCCACAGGCCGCCTACGGAGAGCCTGCGCAGCCGCAGCACCTCCTTGCCCACGGCGTGGAACATGCGCTTCACCTGGTGAAATTTTCCCTCGCACACGCGCACGCGCACGGTGGCGCCGCCCGCCTCCGGCAGCAGCAGCTCCGCCGGCAGGCACGTGAGTTCCCCGGCCTGCAGCCCCGCGGCGAAGGCCGCAGCGTCCTGCGCGGTGGCGGGCTTGTCCAGCTCAGCCTCATAGAGCTTGGACACATGGCTCTTCGGCGCGAGCATGCGGTGCGCCAGGCCGCCGTCGTCCGTGAGGATCAGCAGGCCCTCGGTGTCCTTGTCGAGGCGACCGGCGGGGAAGAGGCCGCGCCGCTGCCACTGTGCGGGCAGCAGGTCCACGACCGTCTCGGCGCGGGTGTCGCGCGAGGCGGAGAGCACGCCCGCGGGCTTGTTCATCATGAGCACCACGCGGCTGTGCAGTGAAAGCATCGTGCCGTTCACGCACACCGCGTCGCGCTCCGGGTCGATCTTGACGTCCGGTTTTTTCACCGGCAGGCCGTTCACCGTGACGCTGCCGCGGCGCACAAGCGCGCCCACCTCCCTGCGGCTGCCCACGCTGTGCAGCGCCAGAATTTTATCGAGCCGTTCCATGTTTTTTCCGTTTCCTTTCCTGTCTTGTCCCGGCGCGCGCATCATGCGGCGCTCTGCTCCTGTTCCGAAGCAGCCTCTGCCGGTTCTGTGCTCTGCGCCGATTCCGAAGCGGTCTGTGCCGGCAGTTCACCCGGTGCGGGCTCTGCGCTCTGTGCCGGTTCCGAAGCGGTCTGTGCCTGCTCACCGCCCTCGCCGGAGAAGCCCGTGAGGAACCCGCCCAGCTCCGCGGTGCTCAGGTCGCCGCCCACGATGTGCCCGTCGAGCACGAGCAGGGAGGCGCGCACCTCCCTGCCGGAGGGGTGGTTCGTGACGCGGTACACCCACTGGCTGCACGTGCGCCCGGCAAACGGGCGAAGGTCCATGCCCTGGGCAATCTGGACCTCGTTATAGCGCAGGTAAACGTCATCGAACTCGGCAGGGATCAGCACCTCGCGCATCTCGAGGGGCTCCTCCTCGGCCTGCCAGCCCCAGGAGGCGAGAAAGGAGAGCCGCTCCTCGTTCGTCTCGCCGGCCGGCAGGCCGCTCATGCTGTGCGAGGACACGCGCGCGGCCACCAGAACCGCGGTCAGGGCCACAAGCGTCACCGCCAGCGCCAGCACAATCTTCCGTTTTCCCGTTTTGAATGAAATGACAAACATAGCCGCCCTCCCCTTTCCCTTCCAACCATATGGGACAGAGCCAAAAAATATGACAGAGGGCGTTTTCCTTTATTCTACCACATCCCCGCCCTTTTCTCAAATCCCCCCCACCTGCGCGCCTGCGGCGGGCAAGTCGCGCACCCTGTTTGTTCCTTTGCCCAGCCGCGCACGCACGCGGCTGGTTCCGGGTGCGCGCCCACGCACGGCTCCTGTTTCCCGGGCGGGGAGAAAGCCCGCGCCTGCGGTGAGCAAGTCGCGCGGCTGCGCCGGGCAAGTCGCGCGCCTGCGGTGGGCAAGTCGCGCACCGGGTTTGTGCCTGCACCAAGCCGCGCACGCACGCGGCTGGTTCCGGGCGCGCGGCTGCGCCGGGCACACCTGCGGTGGGCAAGTCGCGCGGCTGCGCCGAGCAAGTCGCGCACCGTGTCTTTTTCTTCCCCACGTCTCGCACGCACGCGTCTGGTTCCGGGTGTGGGCCCACACCGGGCTTCTGTTTTCCCGGGCAGGGAGAAAGCCTGGTTTCTGTTCCCTGCGGCCGGGCAAAAGCCCACACCTGCGGTGGGCAAGTCGCGCACCGGGTCTTTTCTTCCCCGCGTCTCGCACGCACGCGCGCCTGCGGCAAGCAAGTCGCGCGGCTGCGCCGGGCAAGTCGCGCACCGGGTTTGTGCCTGCGCCCAGCCGCGCACGCACGCGGCTGTTTCCGAGTGCGTGCCCACGCACGGCTCCTGTTTCCCGGGCGGGGAAAAAGCTCCGGCGCGTCCCCCACGCACAGAAACGCTTGAAAAGCTGAGCTTTGCTCCTTGGCTTTTCAAGCGTTTCCCTGTCAGCCGGCGGTTTGCGGCCGAATGGCCGCTTAAGCCGGCCAGCAGCCAGAAAAAGGGGGAGATCAGCAAAAGGGCGCAGGCGTACTCCTTCGCACAGAAACGCTTGAAAAGCTGAGCTCTGCTCCTTGGCTTTTCGGGCGTTTCCCATGTCAGCCGGCGAATTGCGGCCCGAAGGGTCGTTAAGCCGGCCAGCAGCGAGAAAAAGGGGGTGACTGGCCGCAGGGCGCAGGCGTTCCTCTTCGCACAGAAACGCTTGAAAAGCTGAGCTTTGCTCCTTGGCTTTTCAAGCGTTTCCCTGTCAGCCGGCGGTTTGCGGCCCGAAGGGCCGTTAAGCCGGCCAGCAGCGTGGAAGAGGAGAAGATTGGCCGCAGGGCGCAGGAATGGGGTTCGAAGGGGCAAAGCCCCTCGCGAATCTTTGTCTACTTTCTTTTCGGAAGAAAGTAGAGGCCCGTCGCGGCCTGAGCGACAAATGAAAAGAATTTTGAGAGGAAAAAGTTAGGCAGGAAAAGGGAAAAAACAAGAGCGAAAAGCCGCGCAGACGGCAAGCAGACCCCAGCAACGCAGGCGAAGGACAAAAGCAACAGGCAGCAGCGCAGGCCAGGCACAAAAGCCGCAACAAAAGCGGCAGAAAGTGAGGCCCTCAGACCGGGAACAAAGCCACAGAACGCAGGCCCACCTGCGGCAAAGCGCACGCACAGCCGCCAGGGCTGCAGCAGGGAACTCACGCCGAAACACCGGGCGCAAAAGCCAACAGGCCAGACAGCGGCAGGCTTCGAAAAAGCGGCTGCCCCGGCAGGCGGCGCGGCACGCCGGGCGCAGAAAAACCCCTCCGAACAGGCAAAATTCGCGTTC